>CATJWN010000083.1 GCA_949745595.1 uncultured Clostridia bacterium | reverse complement strand
GAGCAGGTAGCGGGAATCGAACCCGCATAGCCAGCTTGGAAGGCTGGAATTCTACCATTGAACTACACCTGCACTATTAAAATTATTTCCCCTTAACAAGTATTGATTATAAAACATTTTCTTCAATTTGTCAATATATTGAGAAAAATTTTCTAATAATTTAATGACAAATTTTCACAAAAAAGCTACAAAAATTTCACATTTCTATGATTAATTTAAGATATCAAATATTTTAAGGAGGTTATTATGAAATTTTTTATTGATACAGCAAACGTAGACGAAATAAGAAAGGCTAATGATATGGGTATTATATGTGGTGTTACTACAAATCCATCATTAATAGCAAAAGAAGGTAGAAATTTTAATGAAGTAATAAGAGAAATTACATCAATTGTTGATGGTGCAATAAGTGGTGAAGTAAAAGCTACTACAACAGATGCCGAAGGAATTATTAGAGAAGCTAGAGAAATCGCTCAAATACATCCTAATATGGTAGTAAAAATACCAATGACAGATGAAGGTTTAAAAGCAGTAAAAGTTCTATCTAGAGATGGAATAAAAACAAATGTAACTCTTGTTTTTAACGCAACACAAGCATTATTTGCAGCAAAAGCAGGAGCAACTTATGTATCACCATTCTTAGGCAGACTAGATGATATCTCAACACCAGGAATCGACTTGATAAGAACAATATCAGACATATTCCATATCCACGGAATAGAAACAGAAATCATCTGTGCTAGTATTAGAAATCCTATTCATATAGTAGACTGTGCTTTAGCTGGTGCAGATATTGCAACTGTTCCATATAAAGTAATTGAACAATGTATTAAACATCCATTAACAGATGCAGGTATAGAAAAATTCAAAAAAGACTATATCGCTGTATTCGGAGAATAATATATAAGTAAGACACACCCCATTCCCTAACGGAAATCTTCCGCAAAAGGAATGGGGTGTGTTGGTTTTTGTTGTCACTCTGGATTGGTTTATCCGTTGAATTTGCCATATACATGATGGCAGAGCCGGTGTAATCCTCGGTCTGAACGTTCAGCTTCAGCTGTTCAATAGAACTCAAAGTCTTGAGCCAATCCTTGGCATCATACTCTGTCTTGAACATAACCGTATCGCCACTGGTCGAACCTCTGACAGTGATCTCGAAGTCGTCCACCATAGCATGCTTCGCGTCCTTAATGTAGGGCTCCACCTTCAGCTTGTTGTTGACGCCGTCCCAGGACCATGTAAACAGGTCGTTCCGGATTTTGACCAACGGACCCATGTACTTGCTGCCCTTGCCATACTGTCCGTCAAAAACGACATATCCTCCTGCCGGCGTGGCGCCGACAAGTTTGAAGATGTCCAGAATCATTTGCGGATTCAACTCCTGAACGGGCATGACAAGTTCCATAGTGATGTTCATACAATTACCTCCTCTGCTCGCAGGCGAGCAAAATAAATAATAGGGTATTGCTAATTAAATTATAGCATAGTTATAATTTTATGTCAACTTGCGTAATCGTTTTTACTATATCATTTATATTACACCAAAACTGGTCTGGTCCTAGTTGTACAATATATTTATCTCCGCCATTGTATGCTATTATGGCTTCTCCATAAATTCGATTATCTCTAATATATGAATTTTCTATCCAAAACTGTCTTGTACCATCATCTACTATCGCCCTATTCCCGTCTATATATGCAATTCCAACAGGTACACTAATTAAAACTCTTTGTCCCTGATTATAGCTTATATTTCTCACTTCATTTTTATAGCAAAAGAAATTCTTATAATTAGCGTACTTTCTAAAATTATCTATTGTGCAATAAACGGTATTTCCTTCCACTACAACCTTCCCTCTTCTAGTCGAAGTTCTAAATTTCCCATTATACAAATAAGGATCATATATTTGTATAATATCTCCTTCAATTCCAACTAATACAATATAATGACCACCAGTTGTGAATAATCCATTTCCACAAGATACTACTATATAATAGTTGTTTTTAAGCAATTCTATGGCTTTACCTAAGTTAGCTGTTTCTTCATAATCAATATTAAATTCATCTGCTACAGCCCTAAAAGCACTCCAATAAGTCCCATTATTAGGCGAACGATAACCATATTTCAAAAATACCTCAGCCATTTCATCAGGTGTTATTTCTCCTCTTATAGAACTTACTATCATTGCAGCTACTGTAGGTCCACAGCCTGAACTACCTATTGTTTGTGAGCTATTTCCTGTTACAGTATAAAGTTTATCTTTCCACCTACTATCTAACTGTGAATAGTATGTAAGCCCCTTGTAATCTCCAACTTCAATATCCCAAGTTTTAGCTTCGTCACCATCATATGAAATATCTCCTTGCAACTCAAATCCTTCTGGTTCAAGCTTAAGTTCATCATCCTCTTGTGCCTTTTCATCCTCCAAATCCGTTTTCTTGCAGGCTTTAATCTTTCTTACAAAAGAACTATCTTTATTTTCCGTTACATCTTCTATCTTCATATTTAAGCAAAGTATATTCATATCATTAACTGACATATAATCTAAGTACCAAATACCACCCAATATACTTGCAATTACTACAATCAATGCAACGCCTATTATTAAAATATTTTTCATATTTCACCTCTTTAATAATTTATTCAAAATTACTAAGTTTAGTGAAAACAAAAAAGATGACTTCGATCGAAATCATCTTTTTTATAAATAACTTTAATTATTTGTTTTCTTCAGTTGTTTCTTCTGCTTTAGCCTCTTCAGCTTTTACTTCCTCTTTTACCTCTGCTTTTGGTTCTTCAGTTTTTTCTACTTCTTCAACAACTGGTTCTGCTACTGGAGCATCTTCAACTGTTTCAACAACTTCAGCTTCACCTGGAACAACTTCTTCTTTGATAACTATTTCTTTAGTTTCAATTCTTGCTCCAACTTTCTCTTTAGTCTTAGCAGCTTTACCTACTCTGTCTCTTAAGTAGTATAATCTAGCACGTCTAGCTTTACCTACTCTAACAACCTCGATTTTTTCAATTCTTGGTGAATGAACTAAGAATGTTTTTTCAACACCAACACCATAAGAGATTCTTCTTACTGTAAATGTTTCGTTAACTCCTCCACCTTGTTTTTTAATTATAATACCTTCGAAAACTTGGATTCTTTCTTTGTTTCCTTCTTTAATTCTAACGTGAACTCTAACTGTGTTACCAATTTTCAATTCTGGAACTTTAGTTTTTAATTGTTCATGCTCGATAGATTTTAAAATATCCATTTTTAATTTTCCTCCTTCTTTTTAAAATCTTTATTTAAACTCTTTATAAATTTCTGTTCATCTTCAGTCAAATCTACTTTTTCTAAAAGCTCTGGTCTTTTTTCAAAAGTTACTTTCAAAGATTGCTCTCTTCTCCATTTATCAATATTTTGATGATGACCACTTTTTAAAACTTCTGGAACTTCCATTCCGTCAAAAACTTCTGGTCTTGTATATTGTGGATATTCAAGTAATCCATTTGAGAAAGATTCTTCTAATCTTGAATCTTGTGCAAGAACTCCATCCACATACCTTGAAACACTATCTACAAGCACCATTGCTGGTAGCTCTCCACCAGTTAATACATAATCTCCTATTGAAATTTCTTCATCTACGATTTTATCTATTACTCTTTGATCAATTCCTTCATAGTGCCCACAAAGTACAATAATGTGCTCCTCTTTTGCTAATTCTTCAACTTTAGCTTGGTTTAGACGATTTCCTTTTGGTGACAAATAAATCACTTTAGACTCTTCACTTTTTACTGAACTATAGCAGTCATACACAACATCGGCTCTCATAAGCATTCCTGCTCCTCCACCATAAGGTGTATCATCTACTTTTTTATGTTTGTCCTTAGAAAAATCTCTAATGTTCACCAAATTAATTTCTATTATGTTTTCTTTGGTTGCCCTACCAATTATACTTTGTTTAATTGGTTCAAACATTTCAGGAAAAAGTGTTAATATATCAAACTTCATAAATTAAAGTCCTTCTATTAAATTTACTATTATTTTGCCATCTGGTAAATTAATCTCTTTTATTACCTCTTTAATACCAGGTAATAATCGACTTTGACCTAAGTCATTTTTTACATCATAAACATCATTGCTTCCAGTTTGGAAAATATCATCTACTATGCCTAAATATTCACCATCTTCAGTATATACTTTTAAACCTATTAAATCTACTATATAATACTCTCCTTCAGGTAAATCTCCTAAGTCCTTCCTATCTACTAAAATATATGAATTTCTTAAAACTTCCGCCTGTTCAATAGTATCTATACCTTCAAATTTTAATATAACTTGATTTTTAGCATATCCTACTTTTTCGATTTTATATTTCTGCATATCTCCTTTGCTCTTGATAAAAACTTCGTCTAAAGTTTCAAACCTATCAATTTTTTCTGCAAAAGAATTTACTTTAACCTCACCTTTTAATCCTTTGACATTTACAATTTGACCTAATTCTAAGTAATCCTTCATTAATCTAAGAACTCGATTGTTACTCTCTTATGTTCTTTTCCAGCGATAGCTTTCATAATAGTTCTAATTGATTTAGCCATTTTGCCTTGTTTACCAATTATTTTTCCCATATCGTTTCTTGCAACTTTAACTTCATAACAAATAGATTTACCATCATTTGTTTTTTCTTCAATAGATACTTCGTCTTTATTATCTACTAAATTTTTGATAACTACTTCTAGTATACCTTCCATAAAATGCACCTCACTTGTTATGATTATTTGCTAGCAACGTCGATTAATTTTTTTACTGTGTCAGTTGGTTTTGCACCGTTTTTAATCCATTCAGCTACTTTTTCTTTGTCAACTACGATTGTTGCTGGATCTGTCATAGGATTGTATGTTCCTACTTGCTCAATTATTTTACCATCTCTTGGGCTTCTTGAATCTGCAACTACTATATGATAAAATGGAGCTTTTTTCTTTCCAACTCTTTGTAATCTAATTTTTACCATTATAAGTTCACCTCCGCTATTTTATTATTTATATAAATTAAATTATATACTACTTAAAATTTTTGAATTCTGGCATATCTTTAAGTTTGTTCATATCCATGCCTTTCATAAGTTTATTCATTCCTTTTCCTGAGGTCATTTGCTTCATAAGTTTTTGTGTCATTTCAAAAGATTTCATAAACTTATTTATTTGTTCAACTGTTGTTCCGCTTCCTTTTGCAATTCTTAAACGTCTACTTCCATTTAATATTTTAGGATTTCTACGTTCTTCTTTAGTCATTGAACATATTATTGCTTCTATTCTAATAAACTCTTTATCATCAATATTGACATCTTTCATTGCACTAAAACCGTGGTATCATTTTTAATATTGAAGAAAAAGAACCCATTTTCTTCATTTGTCTTAATTGTGATAAATAATCTTCTAAATCAAAACTTTGCTTCTTTAATTTCTTTTCAAGCTTTTCAGCTTCTTCTATATCAAAAGTTTCCTCAGCCTTTTCAATAATTGAAAGTACATCTCCCATTCCAAGAATTCTTGACGCCATTCTTTCAGGGTGGAACACTTCAATATCACTAAGCTTCTCACCAGTAGCAATATACTTTATTGGTCTACCAGTAACCTTCTTTGTAGATAAAGCCGCACCGCCTCTTGTATCACCATCTAATTTTGTAAGTATAATTCCATCAATTCCAAGTTCTTCATTAAAAGTAGTTGCTACATTTACTGCATCTTGACCTGTCATTGCATCTACTACTAATAAGATTTCGTGTGGTTTTACATCTTTCTTCAAATCTTTAAGTTCTTGCATAAGAGCTTCATCAATTTGAAGACGTCCAGCTGTATCTATTATGATAACATCATTCATTTTTGAAATTGCATAAGACATAGCTTGCTTTGCAATAATCTTAACATCTTTTGTTGTTTCATTAACATATACTGGAATATCTAATTGCTTCCCAACAACCTGTAATTGCTTAATTGCTGCTGGCCTATAAACGTCACACGCTACTAATAGTG
>CATJWN010000082.1 GCA_949745595.1 uncultured Clostridia bacterium | reverse complement strand
TTAGATGGTAACTATAATACAAGATGGTTGAATTCAGCAGCTGGTACAGATACAGAAAAATATATAGTAGTTAAATTAGATACAGCAGTGTATATAAGTGCAATGGATTATGTGCCACATGCTGAAAATGGAAAAATACTTTCTGGTATAATTGAAGGAAGTATGGACGGAGAAAACTTTACAGAGATTGCACAAATATCAGGTTGGGGTAATAATCAAGATATAAAAACTATCGACTTTGACGAACTAGTTAAGGTAAGATATATAAAAATAACTGGTGTTGATACTTCTTATACAGGAGCAAAAAGACATATTGGAGCAAGAATGTTTAATTTCTATGAAGATACAACAAAGAAGGAAGTAGTTACACCAACAGCAGAAGTAACATATAGTACAACAGAAAAAACAAATCAAGATGTAGTAGTAACTTTAGTAAATCCAAGTACAGAAATAAGAGTATTAAACAACAATGGAAGTACATCATATACATTTACAGAAAATGGAACATTTACATTTGAATTTGAAGATAGTGAAGGAAATAAAGGTCAAACAGTAGCAACAGTTGATTGGATAATTAAAACATTACCAACACCAACATTAACTTATGACATTGAAAACCCAACAAACAAAGATGTAACAGTAACAGTAACATTTGACAGAGAAGGTACAAGAGTTACAAACAATGATGGAAAGAACACATATACATTTAAAGAAAATGGAACATTTACATTTGAGTTTGTAGGGCCTTATGGAAATTCTGGAACAGTCACAGCGTCAGTAGATTGGATAATAAGAACATTACCAAATGCTACTTTCGAATATGACATAAAAGAAACAACAAATCAACCAGTAACAGTAACAGTTACTTTTGATAGAGAAGGCACAGAAATTCTAAACAATGATGGAAAAAACACATATACATTTACAGAAAATGGAGAATTTATATTTGAGTTTAGAGGACCTTATGGAAATGAAGGAAGAGCGACAGCAAAAGTAGATTGGATAGATAAAACAACTCCAAGAGCTACTGTAAGATATGATATTACAGAAAAAACAAATAGAGATGTAGTAGCTACTTTAGACAAAGGTGATCAAAATTTAACAATAACAAATAATAATGGAAAAGACACATATACATTTACAGAAAATGGAACATTTACGTTTGAGTTTACAAACGAACTAGGAAATAAAGGAACAGCAACAGCAAAAGTAGATTGGATAGATAAAAAAGTTCCAAATGGAAGAATTTCATATGATATTACAGAAGCAACAAATCAACCAGTAGTAGCGACTATAAGCTTTGATAAGAAAAATGTAACAATAACAAATAACGATGGAAAAGACACATATACATTTACAGATAATAAAGAATTTACATTTGAATTTGTAGACGATGCTGGAAATAGAGGAACGGCAACAGCAAGAGTTACTTGGATAGATAAAACATTACCAGTAGCAACAATAACTTATAGTGCTACAGAAAAAACCAATAAAGATGTAGTGGCAACAATAACATTTGATAAAGAAGATGTTACAGTAGAAGGTGGAAATACACATACATTTACAAGAAATGGAGAATATGAGTTCCAGTTTACAGGACCTGCTGGAAATTCTGGAGTTGCAAAAGCAGTAGTTACATGGATAGACAAAGATGTACCAGAACCATTATTAGTATA
>CATJWN010000081.1 GCA_949745595.1 uncultured Clostridia bacterium | reverse complement strand
TTTAATTCAAAAGGGTGTCTAAACATACTAAGTGAACCTCCATTTCATACTAATTTTTTGTCCAATATTTTTGGTTCACCTCAACTCATAATAGTTTTATCAAGAAAATCAAAGGGGGTATTTATTTTTGTAAGCCTACGAAGGCTATCTTATAAAAAGGAAATATTGCAATGAGCTATGCAATTATTAGAAATGCTAATTATAAAAAAGATAATTTGGCAGGTCTATACAAACATAACGAAAGAAAAAATACTAATTATTCCAATAAGGAGATTTCAAAAGATAAAGCCATAAAAAACTATTCAATTAAAAAATGTAATACTACTTATAGTAAAGCATTATATGACGTTATATCTCAATATAACGTCAAAGGAAGGATAATAAAAACAACTAATGTATTATGTGAGTTTATTATAACATCTGATAAAGACTTTTTCACAAGTATTGGAGAAGCAGAAACAAAAAGATATTTTCAAACAGCTTATAACTTTGTAGCACAATATAAGAACTTAGGAGAGCAGTACATTTTATCAGCAAAAGTACATCTTGACGAAAGTACTCCACATTTACATATTGTTTTTGCTCCAGTATTGCATACAATAGATAAAACAGGAAAAGAAATAAATAAACTTGCTTGTAGTGAGTATTGGAAAGGAAAAGACAGTTATAGACAATTACAGGATAATTTCTATAACTATATTAAAGAGCGTGGCTTCGACTTAGAACGTGGAAAGCAAAGAGAGGTCGAGCATTTAAGTACAGAAAAACTAAAACAGATTACAAACTATGATAATATAAAATATGAAATATCACAAAATGAAATAAAGCCACTAGAAACAAATAATAACGCTTTGCTGGAGCAACAAAATAAAGAACTAATAACATATATTAATAAATTAAAAATAGAGTTATCAAAAGCATATACAGCAATAGAAAAATCAATTGTACTTGAAGAAGAAAACAAAAGAGTAACACAAGAAAATATTAGATTACAAAAGGAAAATACACTTTTAAGACGCTATATTGATAAAACATACGAATATATAAGCTATTTAATAAATATACCTAAAAAATCAATAAGAAATATGATAAATATATTTTTTAAAGAATTAAAAGAAAAGGAATAGAAAAAATATGAGTATATTTAAAAATAAAAATAATCGACACAAAAGCGAAAAAATAAGAAGTTATAATGAATTTAAGAAAGATGCTTATACATATAGAGTAGAGGAAATTTTAGAGAATATAGTATGCAATGACAAAGAATATATAAAATTAAAAGAAGAAAGTCGTACACTATATAAAACTTTAAGAGATATGCTAGATACAGAAGAACAAGCATTTTTTAGACGATATGTAGACGCAGAAACAGGTAGACAAAGTTACGAAGCGCATAGTTTAGCAGAGCAGATATATGAAGATTTGGAAAGATAAACAAATAAAATGCAAAGCACTTTTTATAAGTTCTTTGCATTTTTATTATTAATATTTTATTCAGGTTTTGTAATATTATCTGATGTTACGTTGCCATATTGAATAGAATATGTAGTTGTTATTAAAGGCCAATCTTTATCTTCAGGCGCTTTAGTTGGCGCAGGCATTTCCGTTTTTATAAGTTCTTTAGAAGTTTTATCATAATATATTTTTATATTTACACCCTCAAAAATATATGTATTATTTTTAGATTTTAACTTAACTTTAAAAAAATCTATTGGATTTTTTGTATTCATATTTATACTATATTGTTCTATTAGCCATTGTCTATAATCAAAATCACCTAGGTTAGTATTTGCATATAATTCCCTATATACTATTTCATTAGTATTATAATTTTTCCAATATACAATATTTAATTCATCATTTCCATACTGTTCTGCTTTCATAATGTTATTTGCACAATATATATTTGTTCTTTGTGTTTGATTATTCAAAAGGTCAGTAGTAATAGTAACTTGATAATTGTTATCATTACTAAAGACTTCTAAAATATGATTATTTATAGATTTAATAATCATATAATTTTTTAATGCATTTAATAAGATTAGAATTAATAAAATTATTATACCGATTATAAATGTTTTTATAAATAACTTTAAATTTTTATTCATAATTATCTCCTCCCATAAATTATAATTTTATATTATCTTAATTTATATATTTAGTCAAGTAATAATAAACAAGAGATGGGGAAAGTTCCCCACCTCCTGCCACAAAAGGCAACACACAAAATTAATTAGTAATGCTTACAATACTTTTAACAGGGTTGAATTATTGATTAGGCCACGTTTCCTTATGGAAAGACATATTGATATCTGCAATTAACCCCTGGGTCCCGCCAGTCTTGGTAATTGTGTATGTACCAGCGGGAAGGTTGCATTGGATATATCCCCATTTAGTTGGGTCGTTTTTATCCTGCTCATATTTGGGGACCATAAACGAATAGTTGTGAACAGATCCAGTACTGCTTGTGAAGCGCAAAGAAATAAAGCCCGTCGAAGGCCTGATTGTCTTCGCACCAGATGTGTATCTAATCACATTGCAGTCCCTCGAAATCCGCACACTTGTGGTTTCCCCAGAAAATGTCACCGTGTCTGCCGCCATAGCCGTAGACGTGCAAATGGTAAAACAACAAACGATGACTGCAACAAGTGCAATCACCTTTTTAAAAGTTTTCATATAAAGTCTCCTATCTTGTGTTGCCCTTCGTGTACTCCTCTTTTCGTCGAGTTTAATTAATGCTATTGACTAAAGAGAAGTGTGTTCCCAAAAGAGCGTGTCGCCCTAAATAAGAACATAAAAGAATTATACAACTTTGATTATTAATTGTCAACAGCTAAAGTCTTACAAACAAGCTCTTTTTGGCAATTTTTTTAAAACTTTTTCCAACTTTTTTAAAACGGTGTTTTGGTAAATATATAAATATCAATGTTTTATTATGTTATGTTTTTGTAACAAAAGTCCAAAAATTTTTTTATATTTCATTAACTATCAACATATTTACAAATTCCTCTATAAACTCTTTATTTGAAAATATATCTTGATTATATTCATATCCAAAAACTTTTTCAAAAGTTCTTTTAGTTAAGTCGTTATTTCTGTGATTTATTGCATAGTATATACAGTCTTCTATTTGTACTGGTGTTTTTATATTATTAAAGTATGTAGATACTTTTTCGTAAATTAAATTGAATTTGGAAAAGTCTAGCTCATCATATTCTAAGTATTTTATTTGAATAGCTTTAATTAAATATCTATATCCAATATGACTTGTTTTAAACCCTAAAGAACGTAGCTTATTATTGATAACTAGAACTTGTTTAGGTGTTATAGAATTATTTGTTTTACAAACTAGACTATTCATACATATTTACCCCTTTTATTGATTTAGAGAATATATCAAATGTCTTTCTATGATTTTATTATACTTTATTTATGTAAACTAATCAAAAATACAAAATCTGCATTGTGTGCAGTAAAATATGCACTATATGCAGATTTTATATTTACATATATGCTTTTTAGAGATATTTTGTACATAAAAATCTTAAAACACTGTAAATTCAACCAAAATATGCACAGAGTGCATATTAAAAAAAATAACACGGGAGAATACGCAAATTCCCGTGTTTTTGCTTTAAACCTTAACATTTAAAGCTATAATTACCTAAGTTATTACGACTAACTTAGAATAACTAATTATATTATAAATCAAATTAACATAAATTTCAACAGTTACAAAAGAAATAGGGGAGATTTCCCCCCTAAAACCAAATGGCTACTATGCTCTGATAATTGGTAATGGATAACCACCAGGGCAACCGTCCGCCGTAACAAATTGATGTCTTCATTGCGTATTCTCCCGTTATGTAAATTCTTCAAGTAAAAATTCAATATGTAATACGAGAAAATAGCAATGCTACAATCTTGTATAAAAAATTCAGGCAGTCGTAATGCCTGAGTGTCGAATTGAACAAACAAGCATAACGCCTGTGGAATGAATTTCTTATTAAGATCAAAACCATTCTATTTACTATGAAGTTATATATATTATATCATATTTTTTACCAAAATTCAAGAAAAGCATACTCTATCAAGCGTTTCAAAGAGCTAAAGCTTGAAAAAAGTATAAAAAAATGATATAATAAAGGTATATATGTGTTAATTAAAGGAAGTGATATAAAATGACTGAATTTAATAGACAAGAATTCGGAGAAAGATTAAAGAAATTCCGAAAAGATAAAGGGCTAAGTCAAGAAAATTTGGCACGAATTATTAATAAAGACGCAACAACTATCGGTCGTTTTGAAAGTGGCAGACTTGTTCCTGATGTAGAACAAATAACTTTAATATGCAATGAGTTAGAAATTAACGAAAGTGATTTATTTAATTCTTCAAATAGACCAATTAGTAATAAAGAAAGTACTAATCCTTTTGGAACAAATACTTTATATGCCTATTACTATGGATATTTTCCTACTTCTAAAAAATATGGAAAATGTAAGTTTAAATTGAATATAATACAAAAAACAAATTATTGCTCTGTTGAAATGGTAGACTATAAAACAAATCGAGTATATTTGACGGGTTACCTTGAAGCAGATAGTTTTATGGCTTTTATAAAACTAAACAATTATAAGCCAACTAGCCAAAGATTAGAGTGTACACAAATTGATATAAATATTGCAAACGGCATTGATAGAGTAATGCGTGGTGCTTGGTTTTGTACTAATGGAAAATACGAGCCCAGTTGCCGAAAATGTTTTATATCAAAGAAAGATTTAGAATTTACAGACGAAATGCTTGCAGATTTAAAGATAACAGGAAATGAACTTGAACAAATACACGATATTAATATATGGTACATAAACGTTGAAAATAAAGAAGATTTTGAGGAATAGTAATATCTATTTACTGAACGTGAATTATAAAATTCACGTTCTTTTTTTGTGCATTTTTCAATACTTGTAAAGATTTTATCAATAATTTTTTCTCAACTTTTTCCAACATAAACTACTTTTTATAAAAGTTATTCCATCTATTTCCATTTTTATCCATATTCCTCTATTTAAGCTCCAAAAGCAAAAAAAATTTTGTACACTTAAGTTAGTTCGAACGACAAATATCCGGATTTTAAAAGAAAAGGAGAATTTGAAAAATGAAAAATCTTAAAAATCAATATTATACAAAAGATATTCAATTACCTAACGAAAAAATGCAAAAACTTGTAGCAAGTAGTTACTTAAAAAAATCAATGAAGCAAGTTGATAATTCAGATGTGAACATTAACCACTTAGAAAACATCTTTACTGACGAAAATTTCTACTTAGCAATGAAGCTTGTTCCATTACTTGAAAGAAAAGTTTTATATCTATCATACATTGAAAATATCAAACTTAATGACGTATGTAGAAGACTAAAGATAAGCAAAAATGAAGTCATAACACTTAGAAGCAAAGCAATAGTGCATTTCAAACATAACTTAGAAATGCTATACAAAATACAAAGAGTAAAAAAGGGGGAATAAACTATGCAAAATATAGATTTCAATATATCAGAAGAATATGAAGAAAAGGAAATTGGTAGTATTCAATATTTTAACGGACAAACAAGTAAATATTATAGCGAAGAGTCAATGCTAAGAGCTTATAAAAGCAAATTTGATAATGAATTTTTGAACGGTATTCAGTCTTATAACATATCTACTAAAAACGGAAAGACAAGACACGGTTTACAATATGAACTTATAAAAGAACAATATAACGAACTAGGACTTGAATACACCAAGCTCGACTATATGCTTAATTACGTATATTGCAATGACGACAAAGATAACAGAGATTTTGACATTGAATTAGTTAGATAGGAAGTGGTGAAATGAAAAATAGAAGTAGTAAAAGTCTAATAATTAAAGCTAATAACACAGAACCTATTAGGGTTTTATATAAAAAAGTCGGTCAAATGCCAAGAATTGTTGTAATTCCTAATGTGTTTATACTTAAGAGATTTATTATCAAGCGAAAATTAGACATTATACCGTATCAAACAACCTACATACTTTGCAACAATAAAGAAGCAATGAAAAATATGACACCTAACATTGTATTTAGCTTTAAAAGTATAAAAGGCGATTTTATAGTAGTGAATATAGACGAAGCAGAACGAGAATTTGAGAGCTTATCTGCAAAAGATGTAACTTGGTATGCTTCAGATTTAATAAATAAAAGTTTTCTAAAAAGGGGGAAAAACAATAATGAATAATGAATTACAAGTAATTGATACAGAAGATACAGAAATTGTAGAAAGAATTATGGAGAAAGCTATTGTAGAATACCTTAAAACAATGGATAACCCTTTTATTAACTTAACCGTAGCAGATGTCGCTAAAGATTTGAAAATGGGTTTAAACTACACTAATGAGCTTTTCAAGAGGAAAGACTTTCCGTCTGTGTGTATAGGAAAACAAAAAACAGTTACTTTATTTGCTTACTTACTTTGGAAAATGCGAAAAAGGGAAAATGAACCAAAGGAGTAATGAAAAATGAGAAATATTGATTTGGATAAACTATCTATATTTTATGATGAAAAAAACAATAGATATGGAACAAAAATAACAATAGAAAGTGGGCAACCACGAAAAAGTATTTATGGGAAAACTAAGCAGGAAGTTATTGAAAGTGTCAAAAAACTTATATATCAGTCTGGAAATCACGATTATATGGTATCAAAAGGAATTTCATTTATAGATTTATTAAGATACAATTTCAGCAGACGTGATAATGCAGGTTTAATCGGTGACGCTCAATATTCCAGAGCAGAAAGAGTATTTAAAAGACTTGAAAAATCTAAAATTGCCAATATCAATGTAAAAGACTTGAAAGAACAAGATTATCAAGCGCTTTTAGAAGAACTATCCAAAGAATATGCCCAAAGTAGTTTTGATAAATTCCATAGCGAAATATCACAAGCTTTAGAATTTGCATATAGGAAAAAAATAATTGACGAATTTCCTTTAGATAAAAAAATCAAACCTAAATGTAAAAAAACAACTAAAAGTATCCTTGCACTTACTATTGAAGAACAAAAAATACTAACTAATTATTTAGAAAACATAACAGTAAAAGAATACGCATATAAAAATGCCTCATTGATACAGCTATATATGGATCTACGAATTGGAGAAACAATGGCATTATCTTTAGAAGATATTGACCTAGAAAATAAACAAATATATATTCACAAGACAGTTAGTGTAGATAGAAATGAAAAACCAATTATAAAAGAAAATGCAAAAACAGACGCAGGAAATAGAACATTGCCAATACCAGATAATCTTTTACCATACATCAAAGAGCAAATGAAACTAGCATTAAATCACAAAGACCATTTGCTATTTGTGAATAGAAATAACGCAATTGTTACAGAAAGCTCTGCAAATAGTCAATTAAAACTTAGACTTGTAAAGCTAGGAATTTATAAAGAAGGTATGTCAACCCACTCACTTAGACACAGTTATGCAACACGTTGTATAGAAGCTGGAATTGACCCAGTTGTACTTAGTAAGTTAATGGGACACGCTGATGTAAGTATTACACTTAGAAAATATGTAACTGTATTCAATGAATTTAAAGCAAAATCAACTAAGAAAACAGACCAATATTATAATGATTTAGGTTTTTTCAAAAATAAAATACCAATAAATAACGATAACGAGCCACAAATAACAAAAAATAACAAATCGAATATAATTCAATTTCCAAAAAAATATGTTGTAAATGATTACGAAAGATAATGTACATCAAACTGTCTTCAGGAAAAATTTTTTTGAGGACAGTTTGAGGACACTTTGTTAAATAGGTTCTATAATTTTAGTTGGGGTGCAAAAAACTTCAACTATTTTTATATAAAAAAATAGCATTTATTTAGCTTCTTTGATAAAATTATTTTGCTAA
>CATJWN010000080.1 GCA_949745595.1 uncultured Clostridia bacterium | reverse complement strand
ATGTGGCAAATTACTTGATTTATTGCAACTTTGCTGATGATACTTGTGTTCAAAATACTTATTTTACGCAATCGTTTTTGACGTTGCCGGAAATCAGGTTAGCAGTAAGAGTGCAGGAAGTGCACTTGAGATAAAAACTCCAATAACGATAACAGGAATAACATTAGATAGAACAGAATTAGCTATGTTAGTATCACAAGAAGTAACACTAAATCCTACAATAAGTCCTACAAATGCAAATGAACAATTGGAATGGAGTAGTAGTAATCCGAATGTTGCTTTTGTCGATGAAACAGGAAAGATTATAGGCAATAATATCGGTACAACAATTATTACTGTTTCACCTAAGAATAATAATTCTGTAAAAGCTACATGCGAAGTTAGCGTTTTAGAAGGAGTTACCATAGTTGAAAATGGTATAGTAAATAATGAACTTATGCGGAGAATTCCGTACAATTACTACTGACGGCAGCAATACTAAAATAACGCAAAAAGACGGGTACTTGGAGTATTGGTCTGGAAGTACTGCTTACAGCCATTTTTATCCATCAGAAACTGTATCAGAAGAATTTTTGAATAAATACTCACATGCAATATTGTCTTATGAAATAATCAGTGTGGGATATGGGTTTGATGAATATGGTTGTTGTTTAGTAGGAGTATGGGACGGTGCACAATACTCTTCAGGTTGCCGATATCACACATCTTCTTATGACTACAAAAAAACAGGAACTACATTTGTCTCTAGTTGCAAATTTGTTTCAGAAGATATTGGAAAACTTTTTGGTATTATAACACATAGATGTACTGCAAAAATATACGATGTATGGTTTGGAAAAAGATTGCAATAGTAAGTAAATATAAACTTTTCTAATAACAAATTCACCAAAATCGATTTTATAAGTAAAAACTAGTCAGCATACTTGATCTTATAAGTATGTTTGACTAGTTTTTTTGTATTATTTAGATTGGTACGAAAATTAATCAAAATATAAAATACAGTGTTTTATTTGTTATAAGTGAAAGTTTTATATATCGCATATTAAAATTAGTTTTTAGTGCATTTTCATTTGTTATGAGTATATTATTATTTATAGGTTATTGCATTAATTTAAAACTCGTATTAGTTAACACTCAATTGCCATATTCCATTAGCATCCATTGTCATCACCACATTAGATTTTAGACATACTATTGGACGAACGCTAATATACCCACCTGTATAATGAACAGTATCATATAAATAGGCAAAACACAATGCTCCACTACCAAAAGTACCGCAAACAACTAGAAGCATTGGCAGACGGCGTTGACAGCCAACAGTTTGACCCACCATAAGCAGTTAGACCAATAACAACTCTATTAGAACTATATAAAGTATCATAAGATGAAATATCATTTTGATCATGAAAAAAAATATAATTTCCTTCACTACTAGTATTTCCGTAAGAATATCCAATCGAATTAACACTACAATAGATAGGGTTATCTGAATGGTTTGTATTCCAGCTCTTACATACCATTTCTGCTGTTGGTCCACCTATTGCTGCATCTGCATATGTACCATTTACCATACTTGTCCACAAATTTGTATTTAACATATAAGTTGCCGCTTTATAGTTAGCATTTGAAGACTCTACACTTCTTAATCCATTAAATAAGAATCTGTTACTATACTCCCATGATGGTGTAGTTCCAACTGGTGTAGTTGGCCAATAACCTACATAGTTGTTCTTTATTCCTGTAAATACTCCTTCTGGCATTTTACTTGCTGTTATACAGTTAGATGCTATTAAATATATATATGTACTATCTTTATAGAAGATTCTCCAGTCTGTTTTTGGAATAGTTCCATCTACCAAAGTGTGCTCAGCTGTAGTAAGTCCTAAATCCACTGGATAATTTACGTAATCTCCAATAATACTTTTTGGTGTTTGTATTTCAAGTGCACTTTCTGCACTCTTACTGCCGACCTGATTTCCGGCAACGTCAAAAACGATTGCGTAAAATAAGTATTTTGAACACAAGTATCATCAGCAAAGTTGCAATAAATCAAGTAATTTGCCACAT
>CATJWN010000079.1 GCA_949745595.1 uncultured Clostridia bacterium | reverse complement strand
ATTAATCTATCTATCGCTGTTTTCATAAACAATTCTTCCTCCTACAACTGTATACATTACTTGACCTTGTAATTCTTTTCCTATCCAAGGTGTGTTATGAGATTTTGAAACAATACTGTCTTCTGTATATGTATATTTCTTATTTGGATCAAATATTGTAAGGTCAGCTGTAGAACCTTGTCTAATCTCTCCTCTGTTAATTCCTAAAAGCTTAGCTGGATTATATGACATAAGTCTTACCATATCTAAGTAATTAATATGTCCTTTTGCAACTAAGTTTGTAATTGTTGCAGCTAAAGCTGTCTCAAAACCTATAATACCATTTGGTGCACTTGCTAAACCTTTATCTTTTTCTTCTTTAGCATGTGGTGCATGATCTGTAATGATGCAATCTATAGTTCCATCTTTTAATCCCTTTATAATAGCCGCTTTATCTTTTTCTTCACGAAGTGGTGGGTTCATTTTAGCATTTACTCCTGAAGTTAACACTTCATCTACTGTAAAACTATAATAATGAGGGCAAGTTTCACAAGTAACTTTTACTCCTCTTTCTTTTGCACTTCTAATCATATTAACTGATGTTGATGTGCTTATATGACAAATATGTGTATGTAAATTATTTGTTTCAGCAATAACAATATCACGAGCAGCCATAATTTCTTCTGCCTCTGGAAGTACTCCTTGAACACCTAATTTGTCAGCTATAGGTCCTGCATTTATTGCACCTGCTGATACTGATTTTTCTTCGCAGTGTTCTGCTAAAAAGCTATTTAACTTGTTTACTTTTATCATAGCTTCTCTAATCATTCTAGCATTTTCAACAGGCATTCCATCATCAGAAAAAGCACAAGCTCCTGCTTCTAATTGAGCCTCAAAGTCAACTAACTCTTCACCCTTTTCACCAACTGTTACACTTGAATAAGGTCTAACATTGCAAAGATTAACTCTTTTAGCTTCGTCTATTATTCTTTTCAAAACAATAGCGCTATCTGGGGTAGGTTTAGTATTTGGCATAGGACAAATAGTAGTAAAACCACCCTTAACAGCGCTCTTAGATCCTGTTTCAATAGTTTCTTTGTGTTCTCCACCTGGTTCTCTTAAATGACAATGAACGTCAATCATACCCGGCATAATATATAACCCTGTACAATCAACTGCTTTTGCATCATTATCTTCGATTCCTTTAGCTATTTTTTCAATCTTTCCTTCATCATTTACTAAAAGGTCAAAAATCTCTTCTGTGCTACTTGCATAATCTAATACTGTTCCATTTTTAAATAAAATACTCATACTTTTCTCCTTACATAAATTTTTATTATTTTATCATTTTATGGCATTTTTTTCAATAGTTTTCTCACTTATTTTCTACTTGACTACAAGTTTACAAAATAAAAAACGATAGTCCTTAGACTATCGGATTACAATAATTACGTTGTTTAAACAACGGATTACAATGTTTTACTATTTTAGTATATCACATTTTTCATAAAAATCAAGAAGTTTTTCGATTTTATTCCCATTTTGTCATAACATAATATTGTTTAACGGCATAGTTAATTTTATTCCAATCATCTAAAGTAATCTTACATAATTTTCCTTTTTTTCTAAGTGGAGAAATAATCCTTAATTTACTAATATTTCTTAATTGTTCAATTAATACAGTTGAATCATAATTGTCTAAATCTATATGATACCACCTACTATCTCTCATTCTTACAGATGTCAATGGAATTGCAGTACAAATAGAAGATTCTTTTTTAGTTTTTACAATTAGTACAGGTCTAATTTTATTTTGCTCACTACCAATATTAATTCCTAAATTACACGAATAAATATAATTATTAGTAACTTGAATTGCCGCTGTTTTAGTAAATTTTATACTAGCTTTATCTTTTGTCCATATTGCATATTCAATTGCTAAATCATCGTCTACTTTTTCCAGTATGCTTTTTGTTTCGCTAAACAGATGATTAATTTCACCATTTTTTAATTTATTCGTATTGTTTACCTCCTCATACTTATTTAAGCAAAAAATTGCACAATAAATAAACCTAAAACTTTTAATTCTAAAATTTAATTGAAATTTTTAAGATAACCAATTAGAGTTGGTTCTATCTTGATTTTTTGAAATATTGCTTTTTAGATTTTAGCAATATAGATACGCAATTTCTTGCTTATGTTCTATATATTAACACGGTTTGTGTCTTAAGTCAAGAAAAAAATAATATCTATTTATACAAAAAGAATGTACTTTCGTACATTCTTTTTATTCTATCTTTATCAATTAAGCTGCTGGTGTCTCTGGAGCTAACTCTTTTGCTGGTTCTTCTACTGGCTCACTTGGAGCAACTGGTGCTACATAATTTGGATCTGCTTCACCACAAACTGTACATTTTCCATCTTCACCATAATTATGACTTGCTTTTCCTAAAGGCTCTTTAATTACTTCTCCACATTTTTTGCAAGTATATTCAGCTTCGCCTTCCTCTGAACATGTTGGCATTTTAGTTATCTTTCCAGAGCTTACATCCTTTTCATGTTCACAAGGTGGTACTACTGGTGTCTCTGGAGTTTTATTTTCTCCAGTTGTATTAGTTGATGTAGATGGTTTATCAGTATTAGTTGTGTTAGTTGATGGTTTTGTTGTATTTCCATCTTTATTTTCCACAGCTTCACAAACTGTGCATTTTCCATCTTTATAGTTATGTCCTAGCGCTTTGATAGCTATTGTCTCAACAACTTCTCCACATTTTGTACATTTATATGTCATTGTTCCAGCTTCTACACAAGTTGCTTCTTTAGTTACTGTTCCAGCATCTTTTTCGTGAACACAAGCTTCAGGTAATTTAGCTGGTGCTTTTGCTGGTGCCTTAGACACATTTGCAGTTGTAGTAGGTACATCCTTTTTAGTCACATTAACTGTAACAGTTAATCCAGCATACTCAAATGTTAAACCACCATTTATTACATTATTTATAATAAAATCTTGTTTTCCACTAAAAGCTATTCCTATTGCTGAAATTTCAGCTGTTGATTGTTGTGTTTGTGTATAAGTATCACCTGATTTTACAAATCCTGCACATAATATGTCATCTGCATAACCACTATCATCACTTACTTCTCTTACAACAAATGATTTATCTGTTGCATTATAAGGCAATTTAAGATTTTCATAAACCAATTTTATATCTTCAAATTGAGTAACTAAAGCTAAATCTATTATTGTATATACATCATTTCCTATTTTTTGAACTTTGTTATTTCCAGTAGGTAATTCAGTATATAGGTCTAAATTATATGTTGTTGTTTCATTTCCATCTAATTTTATTCCTGTTACTGTTGGTTCCTCTACTGTTATATAAACTGGTAAAGTTATAGGTATTGAACCATCTTTATTATCTACAGTAATTGTTAAATCAGCATTACCGCTTGTACCTCTAATTGATTGTACTACTAATTTTTGTACATGATCTCTACCTTGAGTTGGTAAACCAGTTTGGTTATCATAAAGAATTTGTGTTCCATTTACATCCCAAAAACTTGTTGCATCCGCATTTAATACTCCATTTGTATCGTTACTTGTAGTCAAAGATAATTTTTCTGGTGCTACTGAAGTCTTGTTTTCAGGATTTAAAACAACTTCTGTACCATTTGCATATTTATGTATATATTTTAAAGTAAATTCAACGTTTTTTCCATCTCTTATAACATATCTATTATTGGCTGAAGTCTCAACTTTAGTACTACCACTGTATAATTCTACATCAGTAACTGTAGTAGCCTCATTTACAGTAACTGTAAGTGCTTTATATGCTTCATCTACTATTGTTTGATTTCCTACTTTTACAATAGGATTAATAGTATATGTTCCTGCTATTGTTGGAGTAAATACAAGATTCCATACTCCTTCTTCAGTTTCACTTGGAACTGCTTTTAGCATAGCTGATGCATCATTTCCATTTGCATCTTTAACAATATTTTTTATTATTCCTTCTATTAATTCTTCATTTGGTGTAATTGATTTCATAGTTGCTACTATAATTTCATCGAAACGTAAACCACCTGTACTAGAAGGTTGTACTTCTATAGCATCAACTTTTGAAATTGGTGCTTCTGGTTTAGTTGGGAATTTATCCAATATTGTGTCTGTAGCTGTTTTTCTTAATCTTAGAATAAATTTTTGCATTGCTGTTGTATCAATTGCTGATTTTTCAACATTTGCAGCTTCGCGAGCAAATTCACTAATATTAGTTAACTTTCCTAATTTAATTTTCTTTGCTAATAATGCATCATAAGTAGTAACTTTTCCATCACCATTTACGTCACCATATATAATTATTGTATATGTAATTCCATCTACAGTAATTGTATCACCTGTTTTAGCAATACCACTTACAGTAGTTGTAATATTATTACCAAATTCAGCTTTTATGCTATCTAAATCTAGTGTAACATCGCTAGTTTGGAAAGCATAAGGTACTACATTTTGTAGATTTCCTAAAGTACTATATGTACCATTTATTGAAAGTATTTTACCTGCTTTTGCTTCTTCTCCTGTTTTTGGAAGAGCTGTTATAACTTGTCCTTGATCATTTACATATTGTTGTACTGGGGCAGGATTTCCTCCACCTTGTCCATTATTATTTCCTGTATTTGTAAATACAGTAGCAATTGTAGCCGTTGGATTTTTTACTTTTTCTGAAATCTTTCCACTTGTTTTTCCTACTTCTACTGAGCCATCAACAACTGTAAATTGAGCATTTTTTCCTTCACCAATAGCTTCAAATTGCATAGTAACTTCATTGTCAGTTTTTCCATCATTTTTATTATCGATAACAGATACCCTAACAACTCCTGGTTCTATTTCATGTGAAAGTGTTGAATCCAATTTACTCTTTGCTGATTCTTGAACATATTTAAACTTTTGATTATCATATTTCAAGTCAAATTGCATTGATTCTACTTCTTTTTCATCAAGCTTAACAACGACATCAATAACTTCGCCAATTGTTGCTTCTGATTTTCCTTTTTTCTCTGCAGCTGTAATTGTTGCTGCATTTGCAGTTAATGGTAACATTACTGCTAATATAAGAGTAATTACCATAATCGAACGGAATTTTTTCATGTAAACCTCCTAAAAATTATTTAAATTTCTTTTGCTTTTATTATAAGTCTTGTTATCCCGCCAGGGGTACAAGTTATAAGCGTTACTTCTTTTTTGCCATCAGTTTCTTGACTTAAGCAATCTAATTCATCAGTATTCACAATATGTTTATCATATACTTTATAAGTAATTTTTCTTGATTTTGCTTTATCTGTAATTTCAAAAGTATCTTCTAATTCTAAATTATCAAGATATCCAAAAAGATTTTTATAATTATGTCCAGTTATACAAAAGTTACCTACTTCATTAAGTTCTGGTCCATAAAATTTGGTAACAGATAAATTTAAAGACTCATCCGTTGTTTGATCTAATATGTTCTTCTCTAAATTTATTTTATCTATTTTTAAAACTCCAAGTACTTCATAATTACCTTGCAAATCTTCAATTTCTGCATCTGCTACTTCATTTACTGTATTGTCAGTCTTGTCCTCGTTTGATATTGTCATATCTGTTTTTATATAAGTATTTGTATTATCTTTGTTGTCAAAGTTTCCAAAAAGCATAATTCCAACTATTACAGCAATGATTAAAAAAATAACAAGAAAAATTATTACTATCTTCTTATTATTTGGTTCTTTATCTTGAGAATGTTTGCTAACTTTTTCACGTTTTCCCACTATACATACCTCTTTATTTGAAATATTTATACTGTTTAATTATATCACGTTTCATAAAGTTTGTAAACCCATTTTTATTATTCTGTAGGAGTTTCTTGACCTTCCAAATTCAATGGAACACTTGTATCTACCAATACATTTGCGCCTTCTTTTTGAGTTAATACTGGCATCATTCCACCATCTAGTGGTTCATTTCTCATTTCTTGATCATCAGTTGTATTATCAATATTATTAATATTTGAATTATTTAGCATCATATATGCTATAACAGCTATTATAGCAACTATTACTATGGCTAAAATTATATATAAAACTTTTTTCTTGTTTTCCATTTTTTCTACTACTTTCCTTCAATTTTAAATTTTTGATTATTTATATTTTTAACTTTGTCTGTGCATTCTAAAATGTATCTTCCACTTTCTTTTATTTCTATTTTTTCTTGTAATCCTTTTTCTTTCAAATCAATGGTTTCAACTTCTTTGCTATCTTTATCTTTACGCCTATATAATATCGCTTTTTCAACATCATTTATATCTTTAAATAAAATAGTATAAGTTCCATCATCATTTTTTTGTAATTCAATCTCTGGTGGAGTTCCGTCTATAACTATTTTCCTTGTAACACTTACGTTTTTAGGTGATGTTACTGTAATTTCATAAGTACCATCTTCTTGCAACTCAGTTTCATTTGCAGTTGAAACATCTTGTCCATTTTTCTTAATTACGCCATTACAGTCTTCTACCCAACTAATCTCCGTGCCTCTTGGGAAGGCTTGTTCATCATCTTGAACAGTTGCCTTTGCTGCACCTTGAAAACTATAATAAACAACTGCTTCTGCATTCATATTAATTTCTTTCTTTTGTGTCGTACCTATGTCCTTTTCACTACTTTTGTTCAAAATTATAAGTACAATTGCTATTATAACTATTAGTGCTATAACAATTGGCACTATTATTTTTAATTTACTACACTTTTTTTCTTTCTCTTTATTTCTCATATTGCATCCTTTTGTTAAATTAATATTACAATAGTATTTTATTTCAAATACAATTAAATGTCAATACACAATTTGTAGAATATTTTGTTTTAATCTTTTTATGTGTTTGTATACATCATCTTTTCATAAAAAAATTTTAATTCTTTAAAATAATCATCATCAATGTTCATCAATTTTAAAGTATCTATTGACCATTTCATTTTTTCCAAATAATAACTATTGGTATATCTAAAATCACTATCACCATACTTCATTTTGTATAACATAGAATATCCATTAGAAAGTCCATACATTACTACATTAAGTGATTTTCTAATATCGTCATTTATCGCAACTGTTGCAACTTCATTCATTTTTTTAATAGCTGGTAAAATTTCTTCTTCATTTTCAATATTTAAAACATTCATTATATTTTTAATATCTGTTTCTTTCGAAATTTTTGATAAACCTAACATGTTTTTTATATATTTATGATAATAAGATAATGTAGTATAATAAATTTTTCCAACTTGTTTCTTTGATATTTGATCTTTATTTATTGCAAAATCAAATGCCTTTATGTAGTTTTCTAATATTTTATCACTATAGTTAAAATGTGAACCTTCAGCCTTTTCTAATCTCTCATAAGAACGTCCTAAATTTCTACAATATATTTCTCTATTTATGTTAGCTACTCGTGCGCAATTTACTGCATGTTTACAATAAAAAACTGCTCTTTTAGCTAAATCTATTGTTTCTTCTCTACCCATATCAAAATTTTTTTCTATTCTTTCGTTATATGATTCTCCTATAGTGTTAGCATAGTATGCAAATAATTCATGATTATCATAATATATTGTTTTCCAATACTCATCATCAAATATTTTTTCAGCATCATATTTGGGCAACTTTATACCAAATTCATCTGCTAAATATATATATTTATTTATAGCGCCATTATAATTTTCATCAATTTCTTTTCTGTCTTTTAAAGCATATCCTTTATAAAATAATCCTTCTGTTTTTCTATAATTCAAATAGCTTTTAGTTAAAACATTTGTGTCTTTTGTTTCTTGTGCTAAAATTCTATTTATGTTATTTTCTAAATCATCAACTTTTTCTATAATATACTTATCGCCTATGCCTCCTTTTGTGTGTAAATCGTATATTTGATTAAATAATTGCTCAACATAGACAAAATCTTTTCTTAAAGCTTTCTTATTTTTTTGAAATTCATTGTAAAAATATTTTGACATTACATCTTCACTTGTTTTCAATAGTTCCCTAAAAAATTCTTTTCTATTTAAATTTTCTAAACTATCATATATCTTTGTTAACTCGTCGCTTTGTTTTTGCAAATTTTCAGTTTTCACCTTTAGTTCTTCAACTTCTCTTCTTGATACTGCATTAGATATATTAAATCCAGTCCACACAGCAATAGCTAGTCCTATTATTGTTAATCCAGTGGTTACAATATCATTTTCTGCTATTTCATTAAATAACACCTTATTAGATCTTAATATGTAAATATACAAAGGTGCCTTAATTATAAAAAACAAAATTACTATCGCAAAAAGAATGAAACCTATATTATTACTATCTTTTTTATTAATATTATCTTCGTTATTATTAATACCATTACTGCTTCTCTTTTTTCTCATAATTATCCATCCTTTTATCGTTCTTATCCATATCCTAACACGATTTACCTACTAAGTCAATAAAAACAAAGCAAGATAGCTAATTAATTAACTATCTTGCTTTAATTTGTTTTGTATACTATATACTAATTAACAGTTACATTTCCTATTAATCTACCTGCTGATGTCCATACACTTATAGTATAATTTCCTGCTTCTAGTGTACAATCCATAGTATCTCCTGTTATTGTAGGATACTCTCTTGCTCCAGTATCATTATTTTGGATTGAAATTCTAGTTACATTATTACTTAAATTCTTAAATGTTAATACATTTCCATTTAATTGATAATAATCATCTGCTGTTTCCCAATATAGTTCAAATGATACTGTCTTACTTCCTACTGTAATAGTATATTGTCCTTTGGCACTAACTACTACTCCACTAGTTGCTCCTGAAGTTACTTCTCCAGTAGTATTATTTGTTATAGTTGCTGTTTCGCTACTATCCCAACTAATTGTTACGTCAGAACCAAATACTTGTCCATTCAATGTAGCTGTTGCTCCAGCATATGTATAGCTGATTGTTGCTGCTAGTACATTTACTGATGCTGTAGTATTTTGTACGCCTGGATAACTTACAGTTACATAATGAACATTACCTGTTGCATTTACTGTTGTGTTACTAAATGTTACACCCTCTGTTAATACAGTTTGTGTTTTATCTGCATATATAGCTGTAACTGTGATTAATCCTGTATTTACAGTATCTCCATTATGTAATGCTCCACCTGTATATTGTGCTGATATAGCTGTAATATAATTCTCAACTTTTACAGTAGTTGTTGCTGTTAATCCTCTATAAGTTACTGTTACTGTCTTATCACCTAACACATTTGTATCTATTGGTGAAATTGTTACATCTCCTAGCTCTACTGTATATGATGATTCTGTTGTTCCGTCTGTCTTTATTGCTACTATTCTCATATTGCTATAATCTACTGATTGTCCATATCTTACAGTTGTTGGTGCATTTACAAGTTCAATTCTTGTTGTTCTTTCAATTACTAATGTTGCTATTATAGACTCTACTGAGTTATAGTTTCCATTGTTTACAAAGTTTGCTGTTACTGTATATCTTCCAGCTTCTGTGAAGCTAAATGGTGTATCTTGTGTCTTTCCATTATAAGTATATGTTACCTTATCAATTCCTGCTGGTTTATTTCCAGTAATTGCAAATGTATAAGCACTTCCACTATACTCTTTTGTATCATCTGTGAATGATACTCCGTCCATACTTACGTTTGCTTTTGTTATTTCGTAAATTGCTCCAGTATTTGAAGTTACATTATAGTTCTTTGTTACTTCTGCTGGTACTGTTACAGTTATTGGATAATATCCTACTGCTGATGTTGGTTTTGCTGATGAACTTACTATTACTTTATCATTTAAGTTATCAGATTCAATTGCTCCTGTAATTCTGCAAGTTAATGGTACAATTTCTTGTCCATATACACTTGTCTTGTTATCAGCAGCTATTGTTATAGCTTTCTTGCTAATGCTTAACTTAGTTGTCATGCTTGGTTCTTTAATTGATGCGTAATTTTCTTTTAAACTATCGCTTAATACGAATGTTGCTGTTGCTGTTTGCTCACCAGCATCTTTTCTAGTATTGTTGCTATAAGTTGCTGTAATTCCATCTGGTAATCCATTTACTTCAACTCTATGCTCAATTCCATCATATACTCCAGTATATCCTTCGAATGTTACTGTGCTTGGTAAGTTGTATACTGCTTTGTTAATCTTTAATGTTACTGGGTTAACAGTTGGTACTGCATAAATCTTGCTTGCTTCACTTGTTAGAGTAAATGTAGCTTCAATTGTATATGTACCTGCATTTACTGCTTCTTCAACAACATTACCATTTGAATCTTTAATTACATAAGTAATTGTATCAATTGCAAGTGGTTTGTTTGCCTCATTAAACTTAATTGTTTGCGCTTCTCCAGTATACACAGCTTTATCATTATCTCTGAAGTCTGCTGTGAAGTCTGCTGGCAATTGTAATGGTCTATTTAATGATTGTACTACTGTATAAGTTCCTGTAGCTTTTGTTATAGTATAATTATTCTTATCATTTCCTCTTACAGTTGTTACTGTGATTGCATCTGTATAAACATCTGCTTTTTGAATATCAACTGTATTTGAAACTTCTAATTCTGCTGTTAATCCTGTATCTGTTATTGTATTTCCTTCTGCGTCTGTAATTACATATCCCTCTGTCTTAATTGATTGTCCAACTGCTGTTGTAACATCATTTGGTGTAATCGTTACTGCATTAGGATTAATTTTTAATGTCGCTGTCATAGGCTCTACTGCTGCATATCCTTCTGCTACTTCAAATGTTGCTGTTACTATATAAGTACCTGCATCTGTGAAGCTAAATGTATTTTCTTGAGTTGTTTCACTATAAGTATAAGTTACTTTTGTAATAGCTTCTGGTAAATCTTTATTGAATTTAACTTCATGAGCTTTTCCGTCATAAGTGAATTCTCCACCTACTAACTCAATTCCTGTCATATCAACATCAATTAATGGTTTAGCTGTTACTGTAATTCCTATAGTAGCTGTTGCTGAATTATATTTACCTTCAACTTCTGAACTTGTTACTGTAATTGTTGCCGTTCCTTCTTTAATACCAGTTACTAAACCTGTATTTGATACTGTTGCTACTGTATTATCAGATGATGCATAACTTAATGTTCCTTTATTTCCAGTTACATTAATTTGTGTTGTTCCATCAACTTCTATTGATGTAGAATCTGCTGTTACATTTAATGTTTGTGCTGCTTGGTTTACTACTACTGTGATATTTCCTGTTGCTACTGCAAAGTTTGTATCATCTGGTGTGTAAACTACTGCATATGTCTTTGTTCCTACAT
>CATJWN010000078.1 GCA_949745595.1 uncultured Clostridia bacterium | reverse complement strand
TTATGAAGTATTACAAAACTGTGCAAAGACCTACTTTAACTGGATAGAGGAAATCAGAAATTCATTACTTGTACCATATTCAAATGGAGTAATGGAAGGCTATAACAACAAGATTAAAGTGCTAAAAAGAGTAGCATTTGGATTTAGAAATTTCGAAAACTTCAAAGCAAGAATATTGCTAATGGAATAGAAAAATACAATTTTATATTGAAAAAAGTCCTAATTAAAGTTAGGCTTATTAAGTGTACTCAAAAAGCACAAAATTTAAAGATTTTTAGTGAAATGATAAAAATCAAAGAAATATTAGGGTCAACTTGGTTTCAAAATAAACCACCCCAACTATTGACA
The DNA here is from genome assembly GCA_949745595.1 of uncultured Clostridia bacterium. GTDB lineage: Bacteria > Bacillota > Clostridia > TANB77 > CAG-508 > Scatovivens. The sequence goes on along the minus strand of CATJWN010000078.1, from coordinate 832 downwards.
AAGAACCATACTATATTACGAAACTACATAAATAAAATTTATGACTATGTAAGTATACTAATAAATATACCAAAATCAAAAATTAAAAATATGTTAGATACTTTTGTCGAAGAATTAAAAGAAAAGGAGTAATTAAATATGGAAAATACTATACAAAACAATTACAAAGGAAATAAACTAACAAGTTATGATAATTTTAAAGAAAGACAATATCAATATAGAGTTGACGAAATACTTGACGATATAAACACTAATGATATAGATTTTTGTATAATTAAATTTCAAAGCGAAAAACTATATAAAGAGCTTAAAAAAATGTTAGACGGAAGAGGAAAAGAATATTTATTAGAATATACTGATATAGAAGTACAAAAAAGAATTTATGAGGAATATGCTTTAGCAAAACAAATATACAAAGATTTAGAAAAATAAGTTTTTTGAGAATAGAGTTGTTGAAAAACAGCTCTATTCTTTTGGTGTGCAGGAATTTTTCAAAAAAATCAATGTGACTATTGATTTCAATACACTTTCCTCATTTTTCCAAAAAATTTTGGTGTGCAAATTTGGTGTGCAGATTGTGTGCAATTTGAAAATATTATTCAATAATTTTGAATAATGTTGAAAACATAATAAATAATGTCCTATCGTCATATCCTAGTTATATCAATACTTACAAGTAATCTTAAATAAAAATAAAAACTGCTGAATTAAAAAAAATTCAACAGTTTTTGGTTGGGCTGGGTAGATTCGAACTACCGAAATGCCAGAGTCAAAGTCTGGTGCCTTACCGCTTGGCTACAGCCCAATATATATGGGGTGGAAGATGGGACTC
>CATJWN010000077.1 GCA_949745595.1 uncultured Clostridia bacterium | reverse complement strand
CCGCAGGATTTTAAGTCCTGTGCGTCTGCCAGTTCCGCCACATCTGCATTTTACTGGCAAGTCAGCTCTTGAACTGACATAGATTATTATACAATGTATAACTTCATTTGTCAATATTTTTTATGAACATTTTTGAAAATTTGAAAATTAGTCGGATATGTGATATTATGTGGTAAAAGCGAAGTAGGAGGCGTAGTAATGAACATAGGAATTGATATTGATAATACCATAACAGATACTTTACCAAAATTAAAAGCATATTGTAAGAAATATAATGATGAAATTGGCAGAACAGATTTAATCATGCATGAAAACGGATATTCTAGTTATAATTTATATGACTGGAATAAAGAAGAGAATATGAGCTTTTGTGTAAAATACTTAGAAGAGGCTGTTATGCAAGCAACAGTAAAACCAAAGGCTAGGGAAGTAATTGAGAAACTAAAATTAGATGGACATACTATTAGTATTATCTCGTCAAGAGTGACACCAATGTTCAAAACTCCTTATGAAACTACTGAAAAATACCTGAGAGAAAATGGTATTGTTTATGACAAATTATTAGTAGGTAGTATAAACAAATTGCAAGTTTGCCAAGAAAACAAAATAGATATAATGATGGAAGATGAGCCACATTATATTAAAGAACTAGCTGAAATTATACCAGTTATTGTGTTTGAGTATGGTTATAATAAAGAATGCAATGGAAAGAATATTATAAAAGTAAATAATTGGGATGAAGTTTATGAAATTTTTACAACTTAGATACATTTTTAGGGTATACTTTTCCATAAGAGGTATATAAAATGAGTAAAGTTTTGATTGTTGAGGATGAAATTGCAATTTTAGATTTAATAAAAATGGAATTAGAATTAAGAGGCTACAGGTGTGATTTGACAAATGATGGAAAGCTTGGAGCAGATTATATAGAAAAAAATAGTTATGATTTGCTTTTATTAGATGTGATGTTGCCTAATGTAGATGGATATGAATTATTGGAATATAATAAGCAAACTAGACAAATACCAACAATATTTATTACTGCCAAAAGTCAAGTTAAAGACAAGATAAAAGGTTTAAATGAGGGAGCAGATGATTATATAACTAAACCTTTTGATATGGACGAGCTAGTTGCCAGAGTGGAAGCTGTTTTGCGAAGATATAATAAAGTAAATGAGATTAAGAAAATTGATGATATAGAAATAAATGTTAACACAAGAGTTGTAAAAAAGAAGGGCATAGAAGTGCCATTAACACCAAAAGAGTTTGACTTACTTATTTTATTAGTTGAGAATAAAAATTTTGCATTATATAGAGAAACTATTTTTGAAAAAGTGTGGGGGGCTGAACTAGAATTTGAAACTAGAACTTTGGATTTACATATTCAAAGATTAAGAAAAAAACTAGGTTTAAAAGATAAGATTGTAACTGTTTATAAAATAGGATATATGCTAAAAATTTAATATAAGGCGAGGAATATATGAAAGCTTGGAAAAAAGCCATTTTAGTAGTTATAGTTATAATGAGTGTAGTATTAGCTGTTAGTAGATATTATTCAATAAAAAATAATTTTTTCTATTCTTTACACAATATCAGCAGTGTACAAAATCGTAATCAAAACTTACTGGAAAAATATATGTTAGAAACTAATATAATTAAAAATATTCAAGAGGGAACAGAAGTAACTTATGAGACTATAACAGAATATTTAAAAAGTTTGAATCAGTACATGGAAGATAATAGCGAACTTGTTGCACTATATACTGAGGATCATGAAAGATTGTATTCAACTATTGAGGATATAGATAAAATAGATATATCCTCTTTATTAACTGAAAGACAAAGTAATTTTGCTTTAAGAAAAATAAAAGATAAGCATTATATGCTTTTTTCTTCATATTGGTCTATTAACAATAAAAAGTTGTATGTTATAAATGCTTATGATGTAACTAATATATATGAAGAAAGAGATAGACAGCTTAAAGAGACTTTAGCTAAAGATATGGGAATTTTATCAGCTACTTCTATTATAATTTTTATTTTTGCTAAATTAGTTACTAATCATGTTGAAAAGCTTAACTTATTAGTAAAACAAAGAGAAGACTTTATAAATGGATTTACACATGAGCTTAAAACACCAATGACAGTTATAATGGGTTATGCAGATATGTTAAGACTAAAAAAGTGTGATGAAGAAATTTCTCAAAAAGCCTTAAACTATATTTATTCAGAGTCTAAAAGACTAGAAAAACTTTCTTTTAAGCTTATGGAGCTTATGTCTCTTACAGAAGAAAAATTAGAACTTGAGAAAATTGAAGTAGATTCATTTATAAATAATTTCATAGATAATGAGGATTTCAACTTAACAGAAAATGAATTAGAATTAGATGTCGAGAAGTACTATATAAAAGGAGATAAAGAGCTTTTAGAAGTGGTTATTAGAAATCTAGTAGAAAATGCAAATAAAGCTGAGCCAAAAGATCACAAGATTTATATTAGAGGAGAGATTTTAGATAATAGAAAATATAGAGTTTCAGTTGTAGATATGGGAAAAGGAATACCAAAGGAACATATTTCTAGAGTAACAGAAGATTTCTATATGGTAGATAAGTCAAGAAGCAGAAGCACTGGTGGAACTGGTATTGGTTTATCATTAGTAAAGAAAATATTAGAATTTCACAATTCTAGCATTCATATAAAAAGTAAAGAAGGAGAGGGAACAATCGTCTATTTTGATTTAAGGGAGGCAGAAAATGAAAACAAATAATATTATAATCTATATTGTAGTTTTAGTAATTGTATTGCTTTCTTTTAAAGTGCCAGAATGGATTTTGAAAAATGAAGAAGATAACATGGAAATGTCATATTATTGGGAGCAAGGAAGAAGTAAGATAGATGTTGAGGCAGAGAAAATATATTTAGTAAAAGCTATTCATGATATACAAGAAGGAATTTCAAAAGTTGAAATTAGTTCAGATGGTTCAAAACATGGAGAGATAATAGAATTTAATACTAGTGAAATTAAACAAATACCAATAGCTAAAAATTTAGATAAAGAGCTATTAAAGCTTAAAGAATATAATTTAATAAAATATCCACAAAGCATTGAGACAGCAAATGGCGACTATGATGCAATGTCAGCAATTGATAGAAGTTATGAGGTAAATGAAAAAATTTATACTATTAGTAATTTTGAGTTAATATTAGAAGGACAAATGTATGAGATTGAAGTAGAAAATAAATCAGGGAAAATACTATTTATAGCTTTTGATAAAAATGAAATAGATAGTATGATGGATAAAGAAACTATATTAAGAAACTATGTTAATTATCTTGATTTGCATATTCTTGATGATTGGAAGTATGAAGATGGTATGCTAAAATCAGAAAAAGCAGGCTTAATTGTAGGTTTTTACCAGTCGGCAAAAAGTGATACAGCGATATTATCAATACATGCAATTGATAAATATTATGAAATTAATGAATCTAGTAAGATTAAAACAGTAACAGCGGTTGACTCAAGCAAAAATTGATACAATTTTGATACAATAAAAATGCAACTTAGATACAACTTAAATACAATTTAGATACCCCAAAGTGCTATATTCTATATATAGCACTTTTAGTTTGTACTTGACAGTACAAACTAATGAATCTTAAAAGATTGAAATTGGAGGTATTTATGGAATTTATCGCAAATGAAGGTAAAGAAGTAGAGATTGAAGCAGGTGGTGAAGCTTACCTAAGGCATGCTATTAAGATTAGATTTATAACTACAAAAGATAATTATATTGATGTCTTAAAAGAATATGTATCAGGTATTTATGAGGAAGGAGACATAATTTCTATAAGCGAAAAAATTATTAGTATATGCCAAAACAAAGTTATACAAAGGAAAGATATAAAAATAGGTTGGTGGGCAAAATTCCTATCTAAATTTGCCTGTCATAAAAACAGGGGGGGCTATGGAGTAGGAATGACAATTAATATGCAATATGCCATAGATAAGGTAGGCTTACCAAGAGTTTTGCTAGCTAGCATTTTGGGCGGAATTACTAAACTTATTGGGATAAAAGGTGTATTCTATAAGATTGTAGGTCAAGATGTAAGTGGGTTAGATGGTTTTTATGATGGGGCTTGGCAAGAATATAGAGATATGGGAATTGAGATTCCAGAAAATTCAAACCTAGTATGTAATGAGATAAAAAACAAATTAGGAATGAGCACAATGATAGTGGATTCCAATGATTTTGGACAAGTTATTTTAGGAAAATCAAAAGATATAGAGTTATCAGATAAAGTATTAAGGGAAATTATTAGAGATAATCCAGCAGGTCAAGGTCAACAAAAAACTCCAATTATCCTTATCAGGAAAAAGCAATTGTAACGTTTTATTGCTTTTAAGGAAATGTATAATTGGGGGATAAGAAAATGAAAAAACTAATAATTGTAGTAATAATTTTTGGTATTATATGTGGCATATTACTTCATTTTCAAGAAGCACAATCAAAAGAAAATAATATTATAAATGAAAATACAGTTACAAAAGTAAAAGAAGTAAATAAAGAGCCAAAAGAGATAAAAGAAATAGAGGACTGGAAATTAGTTTTAGTTAACTATGAGAATATTCTTCCAGAAGATTTTGATATAGAATTAGAAAATATTGATGAATATAGAAAATTTGACAAAAGGGCAATTGGCTATTTATTCGATATGCAAAAAGCAATGAAACAAGCTGGAATTTACAATGTTTGGGTACAGTCTTCTTACAGAAGTGTTGCAAGACAAAAAGAAATTTTCGACAAAAAAGTAAACGAATATATGAAAAAAGGAAAAACTAATGAAAAGGCAGAAGAACTAACTTTACAGGTAATAAATAAACCTCGGAACAAGTGAGCATAATTTAGGCTTAGCTGTTGACTTAAACTATGTAGATTATGATTTTGATAAAACAGAAGGTTTTAAATGGCTTAAAGAAAATGCAGAAGATTATGGTTTTATTTTAAGATATAGAAAGGATAAAGAGGAGATTACCAAAGTCAATTATGAGCCTTGGCACTGGCGATATGTAGGAGAAGAGCACGCAAAAAAAATAAATGAACTTGACATGTGTTTAGAAGAATATATAGAATATTTGAAAATCAGATAGCAGAAAACTATCTGGTTTATTTGTATAATATGACATAAAAAGGAAAATCTATAAAAGAAGGAGCGAAGAATTAGATTATGGCAAATGTGAAAGAAGAAGTAGATATTTCCAAAATGTATGGTGAGAGTGCAAAACCTAATAAAGAAGAATTTGTACAAAACTTAGAAATAAAAACAGACGGAATAAGCAATGTAGAGGCTGAGGAGAAAATAAAAAAACAAGGCTTTAATGAAATAAAGCAGGCAAGACCAAAAAGGTGGTATAACTATTTTTTAGAAAGTTTAATTACACCTTTTAATTCTATATTAATTGGTATCGTAATTATTTTATTTTATACGGATGTATATTTGGCAGAAGTACCAAGTTATGCTAATATAATAGTGATAATAATTTTAGTGACAGCTAGTACACTTTTAGATTTTTTTGAAGAATATAGATCAAATAAGGCAGCAGAAAAACTAAAACAAATGGTAGCAACAACTACTTCAGTCGTAAGAGATGGAAAAGAACTTCAAATTCCAATTAGAAACGTAGTTTTAGGTGATATAGTAGTATTGTCAGCAGGTAGTATGATACCAGCTGATTTAAGAATAATTGAAGCAAAAGACTTATATGTTGGTCAATCTTCTCTAACAGGTGAGTCAGATAGTGTGAAAAAAAGTGTTGAATTGGAAAGTAAAGAGTTAGATAGTATTATTGATTTAGAAAACATTTGCTTTATGGGCACAAATGTAATATCAGGTTCGGCAAAGGGAATAGTTATAAGAACCGGGGATTCAACATATTTTGGAAAAATAGCACACACTTTAACTTCTGGTAAAGACAAAACTGCTTTTCAAAAGGGCATAGAAAGCATAAGTAGATTATTAATTCGTTTTATGCTAATTTTAATACCAATAGTGTTTATTTTGAATGTAGAAAAACATGATATTATTATAGCTTTTACTTTTGCTGTTGCAATTGCAATATGTATTACACCACTACTTTTACCAGTAATTTTGTCATCTAGTTTGTCTAAAGGCGCAGTAAGAATGTCTAAGAAAAAGACTATTGTAAAGAAGTTAGATTCTATACAAAACTTTGGTGCTATGAATATCTTATGCACAGATAAAACAGGAACTTTGACAGAAGATAAAATCGTTTTAGAAAAATACTTAGACACAGATGGTAATGAAGATATAAGTATATTAAAACAAGCTTTTTTAAATTCATATTTCCAAACGGGATTAAAAGGAAATATAGATGAAGCCATTATAAAAAGAGCGCTACAAAATGACTTAAGCTATCTAACAGAAGAATATAAGAAACTTGACGAAATTCCTTTTGATTTTACACGTAGGCGTTTATCGATTGTAGTAAGCAATGGACAAGATACAAAGATAATAACTAAAGGAGCGGTGGAAGAGATATTAAACATTTCCACAAGCATAGAGAAAAATGGGGAAAACTTTCAAATTACAAAAGAGATAAAAGAGAATATAAGGAAAAAAGTAAAAGCTTTAAATGAGGAAGGCTTACGAGTGCTTGCTATTTGTAAAAAAACAGATATTGCAAATATAAAAAATTTTAGTGTACAAGATGAAAAAAATATGACATTAATAGGTTTTGTAGGCTTTTTAGATCCACCAAAAGAAAGTGCAAGAGAATCTATCGAAAAATTAAATAATGCAGGAATTAGAGTTATTGTGCTTACTGGTGATAATTATGAAGTTACAAAATGTATTTGTAGTAAAGTTGGTATAAATTCTAAAACTATTATTGAGGGGAGTAAAATCGATAAACTTTCAGATTTAGGAGTGCTTAGATTATTTAGAAAAACTAATATATTTGTAAAATTATCACCGATACAAAAAGCAAGGATTGTAAGAGTTTTAAGAGAAGCAGGAAATATTGTAGGTTATATGGGTGATGGAATTAATGATAGTCCATCTCTTACAAATTCAGATGTAGGAATATCAGTTGATACAGCGGTTGATATTGCAAAAGAATCCGCAGATATAATCTTGTTAGAAAAAGACTTAAATGTACTATTAGATGGTGTAACAGAAGGCAGAAGGACTTTTGCTAATTTAATGAAATATATTAAGCTTGCAACTAGCTTTAATTTCGGAGAAGTAGTTTCTGTTATAATAGGCAGTGTATGTTTGCCATTTTTGCCAGAAACGCCAATCCAGCTATTAGTAGAAGGTTTGATATATGATTTTGGACAGTTAACTTTGCCTTTTGATAATGTAGATACAGAGTATTTAAAAGAACCTAAGAAATTTGATATAAAAAGTTTGAAAAATTTTATGCTTTTTATGGGGCCTGTAAGCTCTATTTTTGATATTATGACTTTCGTAGTATTATGGTTTTTCTTAAGTGTAAGAGATGTTGCACATTTCCAAACTATATGGTTTACTTATAGCATAGTTTCAAATTTAATAGGAATGCATATTATAAGAACTGCTAAGTTACCATTTTTCCAAAGTAATGCAAGCTTGCCAGTTTATATATCTTCTATAGCTCTGATGCTTATAGGAATTGCTGTTCCAGCAACGGCTTTAGGTGCAAGTATTGGTTTTGTGCCAATTGCGTTTAAATATATTGTAATGATTTTTATGATTACTCTGCTTTATTGCGTAGTTGCAAGCTTTGCAAAGAAAATTTATATAAAGAAACATGGAGAATGGTTATAAAAAAATTTTAAAAATTAGCACTCTACTATTGACTTTGCTAAAAAATGGTGTATAATAATATTGAAATTAGGAAATAGTATATGTAAATCCTAATATGTGCTACCGCAAAAAGTGACACAAAAATATTATTAAAGGAGGAATGAGGTATGATGTTAGTACCAAGAAGAGACAATGGATTTAATATTTTTGATGAAGTTTTCAATGATCCATTTTTTAGTGAAAGTGAGAGAGTAAGTAAATTAAT
>CATJWN010000076.1 GCA_949745595.1 uncultured Clostridia bacterium | reverse complement strand
TGCAAGAAAAGGTAGAAATCCACAAACTAAAGAAGAAATCAAAATACCTGCATCAAAAGCTCCAGTTTTCAAAGCTGGTAAAGCATTAAAAGATTTAGTTAACAAAAAATAAGAATTATATATTCATATTTGATAAAAGAAATAGTTAAGCTATTTCTTTTATTTTTTTATTTAAAATATGTTGCAATTAAATATTATTAAGAATATAATAATATTGTATAATATTCTGTACATAAGAAAAGGTGAGAAAATGGAAGAATTTGATGTAATCTTTTTAGATGATGATAAAAAAACAGTATTAGCAAATATAAAGGTTGAGTTTGGTGAATCAGCAGTTTATCCTGGACAAGTTCCTACAAAAGAGCCAGTAGCTGGTGTGAAATTTAATTTTGTAGGATGGATAGGAGAGGAAAAACTTGCAGTTATTACAGAAAATACGGTAGTAGTTGCTAAGTATGAAGCAGAGACTGTAGCTGTTACTAATAGCGATGCCTTATATAATGCTTCTTTGCAAAATGCTGAGGCTACTAATTATAATGTAGTAGTAGAAGCAGGACAAAAGGCAGTATCACAACAAAAAGCAATAGAAAAGGATTCTAGAACAGCAGAAGAGATAGTAAGCGATATTATGGAAAACGGACAAACAGAAGTAGGACAAGAAATGGACAAAGATATGGAACTATAAATTTACAAAAGAAAATTGGAGGATTACAAATGAGCGGAGTAGTAATTACTAGAGATGATATTATTGCATACGCAGAAGTAGATTATATAATACATCATATGAATGAAAAATATGTAGAAAAGATACCTGCTAAATTATTGCAATTTTTTGCGACTATCAAAGATCCAGAACACGAGGTATATGTTAATCCACGTGTTCCATTACAAAATCAAAATTTGAAGAAATATACTTTAGAACTCATAGCTTTACTACATTTAAAATATTGGTGCGAGGATGAAGAAAGAAGAAGAGAACTTTATAATAAAATGGTTGAAAACCAAAGAAAACTTGATGACCAAATGCGTGCAAAGTATAATGTAGATAATTTATTTGAATTAAACTCTGCAAAAGTTGTGAATTCTGAACAAGATTTAGAAAATGAAGATAATATGGATTTTTCAAAGCCAAAGAATATTACTAAATATGATACTGCTGCTGAACAAAATCCTGATATACAAGATTTTACTGATGTACAAGAAGATAAGTTATCAAATTATCTAGGACAAGGTAAAAATGAAGTAGAAGAGCTAGAGAAGAAAGACGTTGCCATAACTTCAAAAGTTGGTTTTTTTTCTTCGATACTTAGTAAAATAAAAAATATTTTTTCAAGGCAAAAAAGTTAAAAGTAAGACGAAACTATTTAGTTTCGTCTTTTTCTTTATTCTGGTATTCTTAAAAGTGGTAAGTTTATTTGTTTAGTTTCCAAGATTTTTCCATCAAATATATTTTCTTTTTTATTTTCTAATGGGATTTCTAAGCTTAAATTAGTAGAGTATTTTTCTTTTTCAAAATTTGATATATTGATATCAAAAGATAAAACTGCTTTTAGGTCTGTTAGTTTTACTGGTGTTTTTGATAATAAACTACCATCAAAAATAAGCTTTTCAGTATTTTCGATATTATAATCTTTAAATAAAGTGTTTGTAAATTTTAAGGTTATTGGGTTAGATAAGTCTGAAAAGAATACTGGTGTATTATACATAATAGAATTATCTTTATTATCAAAATTAAGAACAGTGAAATCCAAAGTATCTTCTATTTTATAATCTGATAATATGTTTTCAGTTCCAAATTTATTTGCATCTAAGTAATAGAGTGCAGGGGTGTATTTATTTGAAGAAACTTGAAGGTTTACATTAGAAATACTTAGTGTTTCTGCAGTGTTTACAGAGTTTAATTCTTTTGGCTTTTTGAAATAGATAGCAATGTCAGTATATTCTAAAATATCTAAAACCCAATTTGTTTCTTGAAAATTTGAATTTTTATTTATGGCAGAAGCACTCGAATAAAGCGTAACTTTATCTATTGCAAAAGTACTATTTGAAAGCTTTTCAGCAAACTTCACGTCAGATTTTTCCAAATAAGCTTTATTTCTGAAACGTGCAAATACGTAATTATAAAATAGATATATATCTAAAATAAATAAAATTAAAATAATGATAATAAGAATAATTTTTTTCTTCATTTTGTGCACCTCAAAAATAATATATTACAAGGTCAAAAAAATATCAAGTATATTGGCAAAATTTGAAATTGACAAAATAAATTATTAAGATTAAAATTAATGTGGAGGCTTAATGAAATGCGTAAAAAGGAAAAAAATGTGAAATTATTTCTACTAATAAGCTGCAGTATTTTGATTTTAGGAATTACTGCTTTGTTTTCGAGCAAAATGTTACTTTCCGAAGCAAAGACGGTTAATGCTAAAGCTGGAAAGTATATTTTTGAAAAAAATCAAAATCCAGTAGATATAAATAAAATACTTACTGAAAATACGAGTATTCCAATAGAAGAAGAAATGGTATTAGAGGAAATTTGTTTAGAATATACCACAGAATATAGGAATAATAGCGAGCTTCCAACAGGTACAATTCAAGTGTTACAAGAAGGCCGAGATGGAAAGCAAAATGCAATTATTATAAAAAAGTACATAGAAGGTGAACTAATTTCAGAAGAACTAGTTGCCGAAACTTTAATAAAAGCTTCTATAAATAAAATAGTTGAAGTAGGAACTGGTAGAGGTGTAAATAATTATAAGCCAAAGGTACGGAGATATAGCGTATGTTACCTCAAATCTTCTTGCCGTAAGACTTGAACCGGATAGTCAAAGTGAAAAACTTGCTACTTTAACTAAAGATGCAGAAGTTAAAATAGTAGAAGTAGGAGAAAACTTTTTATACATAACTTCAAAAGAACAAGAAGGTTTTGTAGCAATTGATTGCATTACTAATATAAATCCTAATAAGCCAGAATTGGCAACTGATGGAACAGAAGTAAGTAAGGTGACACTTTTAAAGAATTTAAGTTTTGGAATGAATTTAAACAATCCAAGTGGTTTTAGTTTAGCACAATTTAAAAAAGTTTTACAGGGACAAGCAGGAGATAAAAATGGAATATTTGCAGAAAATGCAGAGTATTTCTATTATGCAGAAAAACAATATAATATAAATGGAATTTTCCTTGCTGCCGTAGGAATTCATGAAAGTGGTTTTGGAACATCAACTATATCATTAAATAAGAAAAATTTATTTGGCTATGGTGCAGTTGATAGCAATCCTTATGGTGGTGCTTATGATTTTGCAACCTATTCAGAGGGAATAGATCTTTTGGCACGTGTTTTCAAGAAATATTATATTAATCCAGCAGGTACTAGCATTTATAGTGGAGACGTTGCAAATGGTAAGTTTTACAATGGAAATACACTATCTAGTATTAACATAAAATATGCTAGTGATAAAAATTGGGCAAATGGAGTATATAAATGGATGACACATTTATATAACAGCCTATAAAAAGGTTACGGAAATACGGAAAAAAACTTGATAAATTTGACAATTTAGGTTGATATTTTTTTAATAATATTGTATTATATAATATATGTAGATTTATATTAAGATATATAGCCTAAAGGAGGTTTTTTATAAATATGCTAAAAAAAGTAATAATTTTAATGATAATTGTACTAATGATTGCAGGAATATCTACAGTTTACGCATCTACAGGTGAAGAAGTTTTAAATTCAGATCAAGCTGCTGAAATTGTAAATATGAAAGAATCTTCAAAAGCAAGGGTTCAAGATTATATTGAAAAATACGGATCAACACCTTATGGAGTTGTAGCTTATGTATTAAATATATTGAGAATTTATAGTATACCATGTTGCTTTATTGGTATTGCAGTAGGTTCAATTTATCAATATGTAATCGGAATAAGAAAATTAGACGTAAGAGATAAAGGTTTTGCACTAATAGTTACCTTTGTTACTATACTATTGATTTGCCAAGTATTACCTTTAATATTTGCAATTGTAGTTAATTTCTGGAGGGGGTAAAATAACTAATGAAAGTATTATTTGCAGTAAGTAGTGAAAGTATTTCTGAAGCTATAATTAAAAGATATCAGAAAGAATATAAGGAGATTTTATCTTATAAAAACGTTTATTACTTCAACGCAATATTAAAAGAGATACAAAAAGATAAAACTTATGACAGAATAGTTATAAGTGAAGATTTGGAACCATTTTCAAATAATAACTATGATACAATAGATAAATTTATCTTTGAAAAGCTTGATAGTATTAGCGACGAAGCACATGATAATCAAGGAAAAGAAGCCTCTATAATATTAATTTGTACAGATAGAAGAGTTAAAGGTAGTTCTATACTTGTAAAATTATTTGGCATAGGGGTTTATAATGCGCTTCTTGGAAATGATAGAAGTATGGACGAAGTTTGTAGGCTAATTAATAGACCTCGTAATAAAAAAGAAGCTAAAATTTATTATAGAATTGACGCTGAAGATGTTAACTATAAAGCAGAAAATGAAAATGAAGTTAGTGAAGTTGAAATTCAAAATATATTAACACACTTTAAAAAATTAGGTAGAAATACAGCAAAATATTCAGAGAGTTTTAATAATATATCTGCTCAATATACAGATGAGCAATTAAGAATTATTGTAAATTGTTTACCAATAAATGTTAAAGCTGTTCTTGAAGCTGAATGTGAAAGATATCAAGAATTAATGGCAGTTACTGGTAAAATTCCTAGTGTAAAAGGAGTAGCAAATTCAGCTAGCATAGAAGGTATTGCCAAAAATGAAGTAAGATCAAAAAGTATTGGACAAGCAGGAAATATAGGTAAGCCTATTGTTATTCCATCTGCTGTCAGAAATTCTAAAGGTGGAATGAAAAGGGTAGCACCAGTAGCTCGTAAGTTATCTTCTGAAGAGAAAGTAGAGAAAGTGCAAGCTACAGAAGAGCGAGAAGTAGCACCAGCAAGACCAGTGCAAAGGCAGACTCCAAGAACAGTAGTAAGAGGTACAGTTCAAAATCAGAGTACTGAAGCACAAGCTACTGTAAAGCCTGAAGCAAATGTAGCTGCTAGAACTTCTGTAACTGCAAGGCCGGCAGGGACTACAGGTGTTCAAAGTGCTAGAACAATGAATACATCTCGTCAAACAATTCATAGAAGACCCGAGCCAAAAGTAGAAAAAGCACCAGTTGTAGAAGAGGAAGAAATTTTAGAGGAAGATTTATTACCAGGTTTTGAAGATTTAGAAGATACAGCAGCACCAGTTAAAGCTACAACACATGTGTCATTAGAAGATGACTTAGATTTAGGATTAGATACTTTACCAGGATTTGAAGAAGAGACACAAGAAGATTTAGGACAAGATGATTTATTACCAAGCTTAGATGATTTAGATGACGAAGCTGGTACTTTACCGGGCTTAGATGACTTGGAAGGCGATGAAGATAGCTTACCAGGACTGGATGATTTTGATGAGGAAGAAGAAGATAATAGTTTACCTGGTTTTGAGGACGAATTAGAAGATGATACTTTACCAGGAATAGAAGAAGACGAAGCAACTGAAGAGTTACTAGGCTTAGACGATTTGGCTGATGAAGAGGATACTTTGCCAAGTTTAGGCAGTTTTGATGACGACGAAGACGCTTTACTAGGTGGAGATGATTTAGATTTAGAAATTGAAGCATCTAATGATATTTTAGCAGGTACAGATGTAGAAGAAGCCCAACAACCTAGACGTGGAAGAGGTAGACCTAGAAAAACTCCTATAGGTGGAGCTGTGCTTAAACCAAAAGGAAAACGTGGTAGACCTAGAAAAGTTGTAGAAGAACCAGAGCAGGAAGTAATAGAAAATACTTTGCCTGGTTTAGATGATTTTGAAGACTTAGATGATTTAGGTGTTTCTTCTGTTCAAGAAGTTGAAACATCTAATGATTTAGATTTAGGATTAGATACTTTGCCAGGGTTTGAAGAAGAGGTACAAGATGACCTTAATCAAGAAAAAGTATTAGAAGATGAAGTGTTGCCTGACTTTGACGATTTAGATAGTGACGAAGATGCTTTACCAGGCTTAGATGATTTAGGTGATGAAGAGTTTGGAGATGACAATTTTGGTGAGGGAGATTTAGATGACAGTTTAGGTTTTGAGGATGATTTAGGTGGTGACGAAATATCACTTGGAGACGATATCCTTGAAGAAGAGTATATAGAAGATGAGCCAGTAGAAGAAGTTCAAGAGGAAGAATTTGCAGAAGACGACTTAGGCTCAGAAGATGAATTAGTAGAAGAATATGCTGACGACTTAGGTAGTGACGAACTTACTGAAGATGATTATACAGACGAAGTTGCACTTCCTGGTTTAGATGATTTAGATGCAGATTTTGCAGATGATGATTTAGGAATAGAGGACGACTTGGCAGGAGACGACGAAATGTCTCTTGATGATGATTTAGGTGATGACACTGGCTTAAATGATTTAGATGATTTAAATGGCTTAGATGACGATTTAGGCGGAGATTATGAAGCAGCTGATGATGGATTACTAACAGATTTAGAAGAGCCATTAGATGATGAAGAAACATTACTTCCGGGAATGGGATTCCAAGACGAAGAAGAGATGGTAACACCACAGAGACGACCTGTACATTCTCAAAGGAATGAAGATTCACTAGAAAGCATTAAGCCAAGAGTAGATTACTCAATGTCTAGTTTAAATAGCTTAATAACAAAAGATAAGAAAATAGTTACTTTTATTGGAACTAGCAAGAATGGAAATTCTTTCTTAGTAAATAATTTAGCAGCATTATTTTCTTCACTTGGAATAAATACTGCGATATTAGATATGACTAAAAATAAGAATTCATATTTCATTTTTACAAAGAATGAAGAAGAGTTAAGAAATGTAGCATATAACTCAATTGAGAAATTACAAAATGGATATGCAGAAGGTGTTAGGGTTGATAAAAACTTAACAGTATACACTGATGTTCCAGCATCAGGAAGAGATTATTCAAATGCAGAACTTATTTTATCAACTTTAGTTCAAAATCACTCTTTGATATTAATTGACTGTGATTATGATACAGATTATTCATATTTTGCAAGTTGCCAAGAAATGTATTTGGTGCAATCAATGGATATACTTACAATACAACCACTTACAGCTTTCTTAAGAGAATTAAAAACAAGAGGAATTTTAGAACCTGAAAAGATAAGAGTTGTTATAAACAAAGAATTGAAAATCCATAAAAAAGTTGGAGATAAAGATATTATAGGTGGTTTAGCTTACTATAATGATCCAGCAATGTCATTTATGACAGAGTTATTTAATAAAGATACGGTAAAAGCAATTTCAATTCCATTTGATATTAATGCGTATGCTAGATATCTTGGTGGAATAGTTGATTGCGAACTTTCTTTGAACGGATATTCAAAACAATTTTTATCAAAACTTAAATTGCTTGGAGATATGGTATATCCACTTACAAGTAAGCAATCATATAGTAATAAAACAGAAACAACATACAATCCAAATGCTTTTTCAAATAGTATGAATGATACTTTAAGCAAAATGCGTAAAAAATATTAAAATTCGGAATATAGAGGTGAATATCTTGGTAATATTAGTAATAGCGATATTAATACTAGCAATAGCGGTTCTTATTGCCTACAATTTTCATATACAGAAAAAGATTGCAGCATATAATAATATAAACGATAGAATTAATAATCTTAGTGTTTTACAAGATTTTATGAAAATTGCTGGACAAGAAGAATCTGTTGATCAAAAATTAAAAATGATTAACGAAATCATAATAGAAAAATATAATATAAAGTATTCTACAATCGTTGTTTTTAATGGAGCAGAATATGTAGTTAAAGCTTCTAATGTTGACGAAAAGCATCATGAGGTTTTATCGAATTTGCATACTGAAGAAATATTTCAAGATAGTGTAGCAACAGCAACACCTAAATATGTTACTATAGATAGTGATAATGAAAAATTACCATATCAGAAGACTGAGATGGGTAGAGCAAAATCAGCAATGTTTTTCCCTTTATATATAGAAAATATATATATTGGATATTGGATAATGGAAAGTGGACAAATGCATGCGTTTGATAAGACTGATACGACTATTATTGATGTAGTAAAAGACAATATTATATCAGTACTTCAAACTACAGCTTATCAAGATACTATTGAGAACATTGATAGAATTGATAAATTTACAGGATTACATTCAGCAGAATACTTATATGGAGCAGCTAAAAGAACGATAGACCAGTATCCAACATCAGCAATTGCAATGTTTAGAATAACAAACATAGAAGAAATTAATGAGACTGTAAGTAGACAAATGGGAAATGACATAATTACAGAAATAAGTAATATAGTAAAAGCGAGAATGAATTCACAATATATATTTGTTAGATATATGGGACCTAAATTTGTTATAGCATTTTCTGGTGTTGAAGAGGATTCGCTAGAAGAATTTTTAACAGATGTAAAAACAGAAATAGAGGAATTAGTTATTATTGACGAAGAAGAAATTGTTGAGAAAATACGTGAAGTTAAAGGAAAACGTGTTAGAGTAAAAGAGGTAAAACCTCAAAAAGAGGCTTCACCAAAAATTAATTTTGTAGTATCTACATATTACAAAGGAACAGGATTAGAACTTCTTACTCAGAAGTTAGAAGAATATTTAGATACAGCTGAGAAAGAAGAAAATCAAATAAATTATATTTAAAAGAAAGTAGGAGGGATTATTAAATGGCTATTGATAAAACAATGAGTTTTAAAGTAGAAAAAGACAAGAGCATTAGAGCTAAGGAAATACTAAAGGAAGTTTATCAAGCTTTAGTAGAAAAGGGGTATAACCCTATAAATCAAATTGTTGGATATATATTATCTGGTGATCCAACTTATATAACTAGCCATAATGATGCAAGAAATCTTATTAGATTGATTGAGAGAGATGAACTCCTAGAAAAAATGGTTAAATATTATATAGGATTGGAAGATTAATTTATGCGAATTTTGGGTATAGATTATGGAGATAGCCGAGTGGGACTTGCAATTACAGACCCACTTGGTTTTACTGCGCAAGGATTAGAAACTATTACGCATAATGGTAATGATAAATTTGTATTAAGAAGGCTTGACGAGATAATGGATCAATATGAAATTGGTACTATTGTTGTTGGCATGCCTTTTAATATGGATGGAACGAAGACTATTAGAGCAGAGGTTACAGAGAAATTTTTACATAAATTAAAATGCAAGTATAATAAAATTAAAATAGAGACAATTGACGAGAGGCTTACTACAGTGGCTGCGCATAAGACTATGAATTTTTTAGATATAAACAAACATAAAAAGCGTGGAATTGTAGATACTATATCTGCGGTATACATACTAGAAACTTATATGAATAAAAACAAATAATTTGAAAAAATTAGCAAAAAAATGTAAAAAATGTATTGAAAAAACTTTTGGTATAGTATATGATGTTTGTAGTCAAAAGATTTATTTTTAATTTTGAAAGGAGAACTTAAGATGGATGATGAAAACATGGTAGATTCAGAATATATTGATGATGAAAGCAATATCGTTGTTCTTAATGATGAAGATGGAAATGAAATAAGATTTGAATTTTTAGATTTAATAGAATATGAATCAGAAGAATATGTTGTATTATTACCAATTGACGAAGATGGAGAAAACGACGATGGTGAAGTAGTAATACTAAAATTAGAAGATTCAGATACAGATGAAGAGTCATATGTAAGTGTTGATGATGAAACAGTATTAAATGCTGTATTTGAGATTTTCAAAGATAAATTCAAAGATGAATTTAACTTCACAGATGGTGAATAATTTTAATTATAGGGCAGGCTTAAAGTCTGCCTTTTTATTGTGTATTTTTTCTATTGAAAAGGAAATTTTTATATGATAAAATTATTATGTTTGGAGGGATATACATATGACAACATTATTTAGTTATTTATTAACTTTTTTAGGAATTATTTTTTGGGTTTTTAGAGCCATAGTAGCAATTTGTTATCAAATGGAGAAAGATTTTTTTGCTCAACCACTTAATGAAACCATAGAGATTATTGTGCTTTTTGCTACGTTACCTTGCATTCTACTTGTAATTAAGAGAAATATAATTGGTGCAGCTGCATATTTTGGGATTTATGGTGCATATTTTGGAACTTCACTTTATGAGGCTTTCCAAAGCATCCAAGAAGTAGGGTATACAGTAGTAAATTCGGCGGATCTTATTTGTCTTATGATTGGTGTTTTAATTCCATTATTTACTTTCCTAGATGTATTATTAAATAAGCATAGAGGAAATTTCGGAGCAGATAAGAAAACAAGATGGTTTTATACTAATGAAAAATATGATAGAGAATTTGATGAGAGGGCAGATAGAAATCAATATAGATTGTAATAAGGAGATTATATGTCAAAAAGTATAGCAATTTTTGGTTCAACTGGTTCTATAGGTGATAGCACATTACAAGTTATAAGAGAAAATCCAGAGTTATTTAATGTGGTAACTTTAGTAGCTGGTAAGAACATAAAAAAATTATTAGAACAGATACAAGAGTTTAAACCTAAAAATGTATATATTATAGATAAGGAAAATGCAGATATAATAAAAGAAAAATACAGTAATCTTAATATATACTATGGTGATGAAGGAATGGAAGAAATATCTAATTTAGTAGATTTTGATATTTCAGTTTCGGCCTTAGTAGGTATTGCTGGTTTAAAGCCAACTTATAATATGATAAAGCATGGAAAAACTGTTGCACTTGCAAATAAAGAGGTCTTAGTTGCAGGTGGTGAGCTTATAATGAACGAGGCTAAAAGAAGTGGGGCTAAACTTCTTACAGTTGACAGCGAGCATAGTGCGATTATGCAATGTTTAAACGGAGAAAGCAGTAATCCGATAGATAAAATTTTACTTACAGCTTCAGGAGGACCTTTTTTTGATAAAGAAATTACTGATAAAATTACAGTTGTAGATGCTTTGAATCATCCAACTTGGAATATGGGAAAGAAAGTTACAATTGATTCTTCAACTATGATGAATAAAGGGTTTGAAGTCATAGAGGCAAAGTGGCTTTTTGATGTTGAACCTGGTCAAATAGAAGTAGTAGTTCATAGAAAGAGTTTAGTTCATTCTATGGTGCAATACAAAGATGGAACTATAATGGCAAACATAGGACCAAAGTCAATGCAAATTCCAATAGCTTACGCACTTAACTTTCCAAATAGATTAGCTAATAATATTGAGAAGTTAGATTTATTTGAAGTAGTGGATTTAAAATTTGAGAAACCAGACTTAGAGAAATTCAAATGCTTGAAACTAGCGTATAAAGCTATAGAAAAAGGTCATCCTTATCAAGTTATTTTAAATGCAGCGGACGAAGTTTTAGTAGAGGCTTTCCTTGAAGGAAGGATAAAATACACAGACATACCATTAGGCATTGAAAGAATGATGGATATGTATGAGTATAGAGAACTTAAAACTGTAGATGAAATTTTAGAGTTTGATAAAGAGATTAAAGAAAAAACAAAAGAGTTTGTAGAGGAAATGTAGGAACTGATTTTATATCAGTTCTTTTTTATATAAGTGTATTTATCATTTTAGAACAAAAGCCGATTTGTCAATTTTTTAGGATTTTGTACTTTATTAAAAGCTGTATATATGATATAATATAACGGCTTAGGAAAAGGAAATGGTATAAAATGGGTGATTTAGAGAGAAAGAAATTAGAAAATTCTCAAAATATGGAATTTGCAAGAGAGTATTTGTCAAAAACAAAATTTTCAAAGAGAATTGCAGGACATCCAAGATTTGATTCAATTTTATGGAAGATTAGTAGTTTGATGAGAAAGGCTGGAATTAAAGCTTTTTCAGAGCAAGGACTTGCTTTCTTGAGTTCTGTTTTGGTAGTAGTAAAAGATGGAAGCCTTGTTATTCTTGAAAATAAAGATCAAAATGATTTTGTAACTAGTATCAAATACTATTTTGATGAAAACGATATGACTCTTAAAAGAATTGTATGTGATAAAAATCGTGATGATTCGGAAACAACCACAATTAGTACATATGATGATGACGGTATAGAAGTAAGTTCAATGCTAGAGCAAAGAATGATAGATGGTAGTAAATTTTATATTTATTCTACTAGAGTGCCTAGTAGAATAAATATGATTAACATACAAAGAATTTCGGAACGAAATGGCGAAAGACATATGTTAGCGGATGTTATGCAGATTAGGGCTATGGCTGTTGCTTATGAGGATTTAGAGCCAACTGCAGATGAAATCGATCCACTTGACGCAGTACATTTATTTTCTTTTGGAGTGCCACCATTGTATAGAGATTTAGACAAAGAAGAATTAGCTATAATAAAAGAGTGTGATGGTGAGGTATTTCCATTAGATGAAGAATATAATGTGGAATTATTGATGGATTACATAGAGAGAAATAAGTTCTACGGAAGAAGTAGAAGATTTGAAGGTGCTCTTGCAAGATACTTAGACATAGAAGACAGAATTCAAGATGGAGAGCAGTTGTAATAATAAATAAACGATTAGAAAGGTAATAGTATGCCTGCAAATTATCATTTGATTGATAATAAATTTTTGCCTAATATTTTGAGTGTTGGGCTAATTCCACAGCAAGGGAAAAGAAGTAATTTAATAGGAGACCACAAAGAAGCAATATTTTATTCTGAAGGTTATGAAGGCGTAATTGCTATGTTTTTTATGATGGTCGAAAGATTTGTACAGTATAGGGGAATTTATGGAGATGTACATATTGATGCATATAGAAAATTTATGAAAATGGCTGAAAAGAAGCAACAGCAAGGATTACCAATAAGCGAAACTTTAGAAAAGGCTATTGAACGTGAAAAAAGAATTATTGATGTTATTAATGCAGTTAGAAGTAGTGAAGACTGGAGGAGCTTTTTAGGAGAAGGAGTTTGTTTGAGACTTGATAATGTGCAAGAAGAAAATGTTGAGGCTTCTGAATTTACTTTTTATAATTCTTGGACTACTTTAAGTGTTACACCTAAAGATATAAGTGTAATGGTTCTAAGAAATAAAGAAACAGGAGCACAATTGTCTTCTAAATATAATATAATTGATTATTTTGTTAGTAAAACGCCTTTGGATAGTATGAGAAAACTTTTATATGATACTGATGCCAAAGAAAGTAAAAGAGAATCACATTTATTATGGCAAATAATGTCTAGGTATTATTCTGACAATGAAGATAATATTAGAAGTTTTTTCGCAGGGTATGATATTACAGATATTCCTCTTGAGAGTTATCTACAAAGGAAAGATGATAAATCAAGAATCGAAAGAGAATAGGCTTTATAGATAGGAGAAGTATTGATGAGTGAATATAAGGAACATGAAATAAAAGTTTTAGATGTAGATGTTGAAAAGTTAATGGGGAGTTTAGATAAAATAAGGGCAAAAAAGGTATATGATGATGTACGTACTATAATTGCACTAGATACTTCTGATAGATTGTTTTTAAACAAAAAAGATAAGTTAATAAGGGTAACTGACGAAGGAAATATCAAAGTAACAATGCATGTTAACCAAAGTAAGCCAGAGTTAAAAGAAGTTATTAAATTTAAAACTAGTAGGTTAAAAGAGACAATGGACTTTTTTCATGAGATGGGCTTAGATCCTATTAGTAAAGTTAAAGCAAAAAGGATATCATATGAATTAGGAAGAATTGATTTTGATATTGATAAATTTCCTGCTATTCCAGCTTTTTTAGAAATTGATACTGAAGATTTAGAAAAAGAGGGATATACAGTAGGCACTTTATTAAAAGCTTTAGATTTAGAGAATAATAAAGTTGTTGTGATGGGAACTGAGGATATCCATAGATTGTATGGAATAAACTATTTTGAAGAATATAAAGTATAGTAAAAGCAAAAGTGTTAAATATCTAATATTTGGCATTTTTGATTTATTAATTAAGTTGAATGTGATATAATATAACGGATTGAAGATAAAGAAATAAGGAGTATATGGGATAGTGAAAAAGAAGAATATTATTTTAGCGTAGTTGATGTAATTAGTGCATTAACAGATAGCAAAGAACCAAGAAAGTATTGGTCTGTATTGAAAAATAGATAAAAAAAGAAGGCAGTGAAGTGACTACATTTTGTAGTCAGTTGAAAATGTTAGCACCAGATGGAAAGATTAGATTAAGAGATGCGCTAGATACAAAAGGAATTTTAAGACTTATTGAATCAGTACCAAGTCCAAAAGCAGAGCCCTTTAAAATTTGGTTAGCAAATATTGGAAGTGAAAGAATAGATGAAGTATTTGATCCAGAAATAGCTGTAAACAGAGCCATACAATATTATCGCAATAAAGGTTATACTGATGAATGGATAAAAGCAAGATTAACGGGAATTGTAGATAGATTTAAACTTACTGATGTTTGGAAAAGAGGCGGAATTAATAAACCTATTGAATATGCACTTTTAACAAATGAAATATATAAAGGCTGGTCAGGAATGAAGGCTAGTGAATATAAAAAGTTAAAGGGACTTAGGAAGGAATCCTTAAGAGATACTATGACAGATATAGAGGTTGCTCTTACTAATATTGGAGAGATAGCAACTAGAGATATCGCAAGAGAAGAAAAACCTAAAGGACTAAAAGAAAATTTGAATTTAGCTAAAAGAGGTGGAGAAGTTGCTAAAGGTGCTAAAGATTTATATGAAAAAGAAACGAAAAAGTCTGCAATATCAAAAAGCAATAGCTTAAATTATAAATACATAGAGGAAGTAAAGAAGATTGAAAATAAAGAAGGAGATAAGAATGGAGAATAAACTAAATATCAATTTTTATCCTGGACACATGGCAAAGGCAAGACGCCAGATAATTGAGGATTTAAAATTAATAGATGTAGTTATTGAGTTATTAGATAGTAGAATACCAGTTGCTAGTAGAAACCCTGACATAGCTGAAATAACAAAGAATAAGAAGAGAATAATATTACTTAATAAAAGTGATTTATCTGACGATAAAGTAAATCAAAAGTGGCTTGACAAGCTTTCTAAAGAAGCTCCAACTTTACTTACTGATTCTAATTCTGGAAAAGGGATAGATAAAGTAGTTAAGAAGATAGATGAGATAATGGAAGAAGAAAAACAAAGGCAAGCAGCACGTGGTAGAGTAAATAAAACAATTAGAGTTATGATACTAGGTATACCAAATGTTGGGAAATCATCTTTCATAAATAGAATTTCTAAAAAAACAACTATGGAAGTTGGAAATAGGCCAGGAGTTACTAAACAAAAACAATGGATAAGAATTAGTAAAACTCAAGAATTATTAGATACACCGGGTGTTTTATGGCCAAAATTTGAGAGTCAAGAGATAGCTTTAAATTTGGCTTTTACTGGTACTATTAAGGACGACTTAATTGAAAGAGTTGAAGTTGCATTCGAGCTTTTAAAGATTTTAGAAAGAGAATATTTGAATAATTTGAAAGAAAGATATAAAATATCTGATGAAGAGTATGATGCTATAAAAGCTACCGCAAATCCAACTTATGAATTGATGAGATTAATAGGAAAGAAGAGGGGAGCATTAGTTTCTGGTGGAAATGTAGATGACGAAAAGACAGCAAGAATTATATTAGATGACTTTAGAAATTGCAAAATAGGAAGAATTAGTTTAGAAAAACCATAGGAGATAATAGTGGAATTTATTAAAAGAAGTAAAAAAATAGAAGAAGTAAATATGCTTTCGCCATTAGTTTGGGCGTATGTAGGAGATAGCGTTTATGAAATGTTTGTTAGAACAAATTTAGTAAATTTTTCAAATGCTAAGCCACATAAGCTACATTTAGAATCAATAAAGTATGTTAAAGCCAAAGCACAAGCAGATACATTACAGAAAATATATGATAGCTTAACTGATAAAGAAAAAGAAATTGTAAGAAGAGGTAGAAATACAGAAAATCATCACGTAGCTAAGAATGCAAATGTGGCAGATTACGCTAAATCAACAGCATTTGAAGCTTTGATAGGATATTTGTATTTGACCTATCAAGATGAGCGATTAGCAGAAGTTTTGGAAATGTGTATAGATAAAGCTTAATTTTAATTAGGCTTTATCTTGACTAATCTAAAAAAATATGGTATAAATAAATAGTTGAATAAATGGCCCCTTGGTCAAGCGGTTAAGACGCCACCCTCTCAAGGTGGAATCATGGGTTCGATTCCCGTAGGGGTCACCACTAAATTAAGGAAGTAGAGCAATCTATTTCTTTTTTTATAAAATAAATAGGTAGGAGAATAATATGAAAATACTATATGCAACAAGCAATAAAGGCAAAATAGCAGAACTTAATAGAACTATTAGAATAGAAGGTTTAGAGGCAGAAGTTATTACTTTAAAAGATATTAATTTTAATGAAGAGATAATAGAAGATGGGGATACCTTTGAAGAAAATTCAGAAATAAAAGCAAGAGCTATTAAGAATTTTTGTGATAGAAATGGTATAGATTATGAAATAATAATTGCGGACGATGGTGGTATGTGTGTTGATTGTTTAAATGGTAGACCAGGTGTATATTCTGCAAGGTTTGCAGGAGAGCATGCTACACAAGAACAAATTTTGAATAAACTTTTAGACGAAATGAAAGCTTTTCCAAATAAAGAGGAGAGAACTTCTACTTTTGTATGTGTACTTTTCGGAATTCTGAAAGACGGAAGGACAATAGTAAAAAGAGGAGAAACACATGGACGTATAACATGTAAAATTTCAAAGCTAGGAGGACTTACATATAACCCAGTATTTGTTCCAGATGGTTTTGATAAAACAGTTGTAGAAATGTCTGATGAAGAGTTTAAAAAGGTACATAATCATAGAATGGCAGCTTTAGAAGGAATACTTGGAGAACTAAAAAAGATGTAAGAAAAATAGCTTTGTAATTTGGTAAGATTACAAAGCTATTTTTATATGGTAAAATTTCAGTTAAACATTTTTATGCTGAACGAAGTTCCTTTGCATGTTCAATAGCTGCATCTGTAAGTGTTCCACTGGAAATACGAGCAATTTCTTTGATAACTTCGTCTTCATTCAAACTCTTTACAGAGGTTTTTGTTTTGTTGTTTTCAGTATTTTTGCTTATAAAGTAATTATAGTCGCCTTTTGCAGCAATAGGTGCTAAGTGAGTTACACATATTACTTGGTGAGTTTTTGAAATTGTTTTCATTTTTTCTCCAACTTTATTTGCAGCTAAGCCGCTAATACCTGTATCAATTTCGTCAAATATCATAACAGGGATTTTATCTACATTTGCAAGAACTGTTTTAATAGCAAGCATAATACGAGACATTTCACCGCCTGAGGCAATTTTTGTAAGTGGTTTTACAGTTTCTCCAAGATTAGTAGCTATCATAAACTCTACTTTGTCTAAACCAGTTTTGAAGAAAGTATTTTCTTCTAAGTTTACTGATATAGAGAATTTTGCATTTGGCATTTCTAAATCCTTAAGCTCTGCATTTATTTTCTTTGAAAGTTCTTCTGCTTTTTTTGTCCTAATGTCATGAATTTTATTTCCAATTTCAAGCATTTTAGTTTCTACATCTTTAAGTTTTGTTTTTAAATAATTAATATATTCGTCAAGGTTTTCAATTTCTTCAATTTCTTGTTTTATAGTTTTTCCATATTCAATAATTTCTGTGACATTGTTTCCATATTTCCTTTTTAAAAAGTAAATCAAGTCTAATCTTTCTTCAATATCGCTTTGCTCACTCTCATCAAAACAAGCATCATTTGCAAAGCTTGAAACATCTCTTGAAAGTTCTTGTAAATCATAATATAAGCTTTTTAGCCTTTCTAGTGCTTCACTATACGAATTATCAAAACTTTCGATTTTTTCTAATGAATGAATAGCAGTAGAAATACCATCTATAACTGTAGTTGAAAGTTCATTGTCAGCAGTAATTAAGTTTTTAGAAATCTTTTCAGAATTTAGTATAACTTGTCTACGAGCTTCTAATTCTTCTTCTTCATTTTCTTTAAGTTTTGCTTCGGAAATTTCATTTGATTGGTAATGCAATAAGTCAAGTTTACGAGTTTTTTCTTTGTCATCACCGTAGTTTTTACTAAGCTCTAGTTTGATATTTACATATTCTTCATATTGTTTAGAATATTCATCTAGCAAGTTAGAAAGTTCATTGCTAGAATAATTGTTCAATAGGTCAATATGAGAACTAATATCTAAAATAGATTGATTGTCGTTTTGCCCATGAATATCAATAACATTTTTCATAAATTCTTTAAGCTCAGTTACTGTTACCATTCTACCATTTATTTTACAAAGATTTCGACCGCTTATATGTACTTCACGAGATATAACAATATTTTCTTCTTCACAAAAATCGTTATCAGGAATGAAAAGCGAAAGCTCAACAAAAGAATAGTTTTCTCCATTTCTAATAATTTCTTTTGAAAATCTACTGCCACTCAGTATTTGAAGGGAATCGATAATAAGTGTTTTTCCTGCACCAGTTTCTCCTGTAAGAACATTAAAACCATTATTTAAATCTATACTTAAATCATCAATAATACCTATATTTTTAATATGTAAATTACAAATCATCCCAAATACCTCCGAAAAACTGTTTGTACAATTATTATACAACTAATTTTTTATTTGTCAATACATTTGTTCGTAAAATATAAAAATTTTTTAAGGTCAGGCACAATAAAGAAATATGCACATATAATTAGATGTATGGAGGTGCGTATGGTACTTTTATCTATTGAAGGTTTAATAAATTTTTTGATAAATGCAGTGCTAGGAGTAGGTTATGTGCGGAAGTAGCAATTTATTTCCAGAACCACTATCTAGTGAAGAGGAAAAAATGTATTTAGAGAAAATGATGGAGGGAGACCTAGAAGCTAGAAATATATTAATAGAAAGAAATTTAAGGTTAGTTGCACATATTGCAAAAAAATATTCTTGGTCTAATTTGGAACAAGATGATTTGATATCTATTGGTACAATAGGCCTTATTAAAGGTATAAATAGCTTTAAAATGAATAAAAATATAAAACTAGCTACATATACTGCTCGTTGTATTGAAAACGAAATTTTAATGATTTTACGTTCTAGTAAAAAAACTAATGCAGAAGTATTCTTAAATGAACCGATTGGAAAGGATAAAGATGACAATATTGTGACTTTACAGGAGATATTAGAAAATAATGAGAGAAACATAGAAGACGAGGTAGACTTAAAACTTAAAATTAAGAAGTTATATGAGAAAATTAAGACTGTACTTAAGAATAAAGAAAAATTTATAATTGAACTTAGGTTTGGATTAGATGGTAATAAGCCTAGAACGCAAAAAGAAATAGCTGAAATGCTTAATATAAGTCGTTCTTATGTATCTAGAATTGAAACCAAAGCAATACGGAAAACTTGCTAAAGAAATAAAAGAGTAAATTTGAATATTTAGGTAAAAGGTGGTATAATTAAAGATGAATATACTCTCTTAGAGAGTTTAATTGGAGGTTAACTACTATGACGTATGGTGATATGCTACTGCAAGACATCAAAGAGCTGAAAGCTCGGCGAGAAGTGCAAAACCTTGATAAAACAAGCAAAAAGGTTGTTGACTACTTGTTGTCGGAGGTGAAAGAAGCAGTAACAGCTAATCGTATGCCCGTTAAGAAGAGGGTTACCAAACAGTATTCAGTCCATCTATTTAATTTACGCTTTGTGGCGTATGGTGGTCTGTATATCTCGACATTTCATAAATTCGGTGCTGCACATATTTCATGCATGAAAGAGTGCAAGGCGAAGAATTGTGATGCCGTGATAAAGGCAATTGACACTGTTTGTGAAATTCTGCACTGGGACATCAACATTAGCTCTGCAAATGTGAAATCGAGTGACAGAGAGGCGGATATTTTCGTTAAAATTCCAGAAGGAGTGACCCCGTGAGGGGTCGCTTTTTTTATCTAAAAACAGACTGATATATATCAGTCTGTTTTAGTTTTATTTTACTTCAAATTTTAAATTATCGTTTTCCATGTAAATATAAATTGTTTGAGTGCTCTTAATCTCTTCTTTTAAGATAATTTCAGCAATTTCATCTTCTATATATTTTTGAATGGCTCTTCTTAAAGGTCTAGCACCATATTTTAGGTCAGTTCCTTTAGAAAGAATGTATTTTTTTGCATCAAGTGAAACATCAAAATTAATTTCTTTATTTGCTAAAGCATCACTAGTTTTAGCAAGAAGTAAGTCAACTATTTGTAATAATTCGCTTTCAGTTAAACTGTCGAATGGAATTATTTCGTCAACTCTGTTCAAAAATTCTGGTCTAAATAAATCTTTAAGTGCAGAAATCATTTTATTGTTATCAATGGTACCAGCTGTGCCAAAACCAATTGAATTATTATTTAAGTTTGAACCAGCATTTGAAGTCATTATTATAATTGTATTTTCAAAATTAACTGTGTTTCCTTGAGAATCAGTAAGTTTGCCATCATCTAATACTTGTAATAAAATATTAAATACATCAGGATGTGCTTTTTCTATCTCATCTAAAAGTATGATAGAATAAGGTCTACGTTTAACTTTTTCAGTTAGACCACCAGCATCGTCATAGCCTACATATCCTGGAGGTGCACCAATTAATTTAGAAGTAGAGTGACTTTCCATATATTCTGACATATCAATTCTAATAATATTTTCTTCAGAGCCAAACATCTCATAAGCTAAACTTTTTGCAAGTTCTGTTTTACCAACGCCTGTAGGTCCAACAAATATGAAAGACGGAGGACGTTTTGTGCTTTGAAGTCCTGCACGATTTCTTCTTATTGCTTTTGAAACTGCTTCAACAGCAATGTTTTGACCTATAATATGTTTATGAAGATTTGCTTCTAGATTTAATAGTTTTTGTGTTTCAGCTTCTGTAATCTTAGTAACTGGAATTTTAGTCCAGCGTTCGATAACTTCGGCAATATCTTGAACTGATAAAACAGCAGGTATTAAAGAAGCTTCTAAGTTTTGCAATTTTTCTGTTAAGCTACATTCCTTGGTTTTAAGGTCAGCTGCTTTTTGATAATCTTCAATTGAGTCAGAAGATACAGCTTCGTCCTTTTCTTCAGCTATTTTTGCAAGTTCATTTTTAATAATTTCAATTTCATATAAAGCATGATTGTTTAAATTTATCTTTGAGCAAGCTTCATCGATTAAATCGATTGCTTTATCTGGTAAAAATCTATCGTGAATATATTTTTCAGACATTTTTACAGTTTTTTCAATAACATCATTAGAAATTACAACTTTGTGGTAGTCTTCATAGTAGTTTTTAATTCCTTTTATAATGTCAATTGTATCATCAATAGATGGTTCTTCAACAAGGACTGGTTGAAATCTTCTTTCTAAAGCAGAATCTTTTTCAATGTATTTTCTATATTCTTTCAAAGTGGTAGTTCCAATAAGTTGAACTTCTCCATTTGAAAGTGCAGGTTTTAAAATATTTGCAGCATTCATTGAGTGTTCTGCATCTCCAGCGCCAATAATATTGTGAATTTCGTCAATAACTAAAATTATATTTCCATAAGTTCTACACTCGTCAATTAATGATTTCATTCTTGCTTCAAATTGACCTCTAAACTGAGTACCAGCAATAATTGCTGTCATATCAATTAAATAAACTTCTTTGTTTAATAATTTGGCAGGTACTTGCTTTTCAGCGATACGAATTGCTAAACCTTGTGCAATAGCTGTTTTACCAACCCCTGGTTCACCAATTAGGCAAGGATTGTTTTTTGAACGTCTATTTAATATTTGAGTAACTCTTTGGATTTCTTGTTCTCTACCAATAACTGAATCTAATAGATGTTCTTTGGCTTTTTGAGTAAGATTTGTGCCAAAAGTATCTAAAAATTTCTTTTTATTATTTTTTTGTTTTTTCTCGACTTTAACTTTTTTTGCGGTTTTTTCTCCCATTGGTTCATTAGGAACTCCACTACTTTCTTCATTTGGATTAGCAGCAGATTTAAAAAATCCTAAGATACCACCAAAAGGGTTGCTTTCATTATCTATATTATTTTGTTCAGCTAATTCATCAATGTTCATAGTATCAGTAAAATCTTTAAATATAGTATCTAATTGTGCAGTCATATTTGCAATATCTTCTTCAGATAAATTTGCATTTTTAGATATGACATCCATTGGATTTATTCCTTTTTCTTTTGCACAAGAATAACAAAGACCTTCAGTTGTGGTTTTACCGTTTTCTACTTTATTAATGAAAATAACTGCTGTATTCTTATTACATACTGAACATATCATAAAGTAATTCTCCTTTTTAAACATTTGTATTTGTAAGTATTATAATACATTATTTTTATGAGATAGTCAAGCTAAAATCCTTAATTTTAATAATACAAAATATGGCAAAAAACATTGAAAACTAAAGGCAAATTATGTATAATAGTTAGAGAAAAATAAACTAGGAGAAGATAATGAAATTACATATAGTTTTAGTAGAACCGGAAATACCTCAAAATACAGGAAATATTGCTCGTACTTGTGCTGCACTTGGTGCAAAATTGCATTTAGTTTATCCTCTAGGATTTTCAATATCAGAAAAACAAGTGAAAAGAGCAGGACTTGATTATTGGGATAAGTTAGATATTGAAGAGCATATAAATTTTAAAGAATTTTTAGAAAAATATAAGCCAGAAGAACATAATATGTTTTTTGTCACAACTAAAGGCAAAAATGTTTATAGTAATCCTGATTATTCACAAATGGATGAAGTTTTTGCACTATTCGGAAAAGAAACAAAAGGACTTCCAGAAGATGTACTAAAAAAATATATTGATAAAACAATAAGAATTCCTATGAGAGAAGGTTTACGTTCTTTAAATTTATCTAATTCAGTAGCGATTGTTGCTTATGATATTTACAGACAAGCAGGCTTTGATAGTTTAGAAGAAATTAGTGGATATTTTGATTAAAACTCTTTATTTTTTTATGAAAATAGTATAATATAAAAATATATTTTTAATAAGGAGTAGTGAATGAGAAAAATAGTTTTGGTTTTAATAATAGTAGCAATCTTATCAATTGGGTTATTTACATTAACAGGTTGTTCTTTTACAGTAGAAACTAATGAAAATAGCATTTCTGCATCAGTAGATGAAGAAACGCAAGGCACTTTTGAAAGAATTATAGACTGGATAGTAGAAAGACTCGATAGAATTTTTGATAATGAAAATAAAAATAATTCAGAGGGAGGAGTAGCATAGAGTGAAGAAGTTAAAAATGTGGATTGGAATAGTTTTGATACTAGCTATAATGTTAGTAGTGCTTACAGGTTGTGCTAATAAAAAAGAAGAAAATATAACTAGCGCAAATAATTTAAGTGAGGTGAATAAAGTGAGTGAAAATAACACAAGTTCAGAAAGAGTAGTTGATACAGTTGACTATAAAGCAGCTGCTGAAAAACAAATGGCAATGCCAAATGTAGGAGACACAGTAGCAATTTTACACATAAAAAATTATGGAGATGTTAAAGTGAAGTTCTTTCCAGAAATTGCACCAAAAGCAGTTGAAAATTTTACAACACATGCAAAAGAAGGATATTATGATGGACTTACTTTCCACAGAGTTATAAATGAATTTATGATTCAAGGCGGAGATCCAGAAGGTACAGGAATGGGAGGAGAAAGTATCTGGGGTGAAGGATTTGGAACAGAGCTTGATTATGAACTTGTGCCATATAGAGGTTCATTATGTATGGCTATGTCAAGCCTTCCAAATAGTATAGGAAGCCAATTCTTTATAACACAAGCACATTATGATGAGGCACAAGCAAGTTATTTAAAACAAGGCGGTTATCCAGAAAAGTTAATTGAAGAATATAAAACTCAAGGTGGTTATTTATCATTATACTTACAATATACAGTGTTTGGACAAGTATATGAAGGTATAGAAGTAGTTGATAAGATAGCAGGAGTCGAGAAAGATAGTAATGATAAACCATTAGAAGATGTTATTATAGAAAGCATTGAAGTTACAGAATATAAGTAAAAAAATGCACGCTAAAAGCGTGTATTTTTCTACGTAATAATAATAGGAGGAAATTATGTACGAAGAATTTGGAATAAGTGAAAAAGTAGTAGAGATGTCAAGAGAAGTTGAAAAAGAGTTAGTAGATATTTTTGCTAAGTTAGATGAAAATTGTATGAAAGCAAGCAGCAAAGTTTTAAAGGCTTTTCAAGACAATAAAGTTTCAACTTCTGATTTTATTGAGGTTACAGGCTATGGCTATTATGATGGCGGTAGAGAAAAACTAGAAAAAGTATATAGCCAAATTTTTGGAGCAGAAGATGCGTTAGTTAGACCACAAATTATGTCGGGAACGCATGCTTTAAGCATTACATTATTTGGACTTTTAAAGTATGGAGATACAATGATAAGCATATCTGGTGAGCCGTATGATACTTTAAAAAGCGTAATTGGTTTAGCTGGAGATAGTGAAAATTCTTTGATAAAACACGGAATTAAATATGAAGAAATCGATTTGATTGATAGCGATTTTAATTATGAAAAAATAGTTGAAAGAGTAAGACAGGGAAATATTAAGTTAATAGAAATTCAACGTTCAAGAGGATATGCACAAAGAAAAAGCTTGACAATGGACAAGCTAGAAAAAGTAATAAAGATAATAAAAGATATTAATCCAGAAATAATAGTTATGGTAGATAATTGTTATGGAGAGTTTGTGGAAGATAAAGAGCCAACAGAAGTAGGAGCAGATATTTGTGTAAGTTCTCTTATGAAAAATTTAGGTGGTGGAATTGCGACTTCTGGTGGATATGTGGTAGGGAAGAAGAATATAGTAAACTCAGTTGCTGAATGTCTTACATCACCTTGTGTGGCTAAAGATTTGGGAGCTAACTTTAATCAACTACTATCATATTATAAAGGTTTATTTATGGCACCTTCAGTTGTAAAATCAACCTTAAAGTCAATGATTTTTGCTAGCAGAATGTTAGAAAAATTCGGATTTGATAGAATTAGTCCTAAATATAACGAGCCAAGAACTGATATAATTCAAACAATAGATTTGATGGCGGAAGACAAACTTATAAAATTCTGTCAAGGTGTTCAAAAAGGTTCTCCAATCGAAAGTTATGTAATACCAGTACCAGATGATATGCCGGGTTATCAATATAAAGAAATTATGGCTGGTGGAAGTTTTACACCAGGTGCAACTATTGAGCTAAGCTGCGATGGACCTTTGTGCGAGCCATATACAGCATATATGCAAGGTGGCTTAACTTATGAATATGGAAAACTTGGAATAATGATGGCAATAGAAAATATGATAAAAGATGCATAAAAAGAGAAGTAGTCCTATTTTTCTAGGACTGCTTCTTTTTCATATTCTTCTTTAAATTTATTCATTCTCTGTGTGGTTAAAGTAGAAAATACATCACTTCCAATTTCGATAGCCTCTTTAGTAGTTGTTTCTTTAGGATTGTGGCTGCCACCTTGAGATGGAATAAAGAATAAAATTCTTTTTCCAGTTGTGCTATTTGGATCTAATATACAAGCTAAATCATGTCCCGGCCAAGAGTGCATTATTTGACAAGGATAATCTTTTTCTTTACAGATTTCTCTAACATTTTCTAAAAGTTCACTAGAAGTTTTTATTGGTTCTCCTTCTGAAGTAACTTTAAAATGTATGCTATCTGCATCACTTGAATATTCGTCTTGGATATCTCTTAGAATATCAAATACTTTTTTCTTAGTAGCTTCTGGTGTTACAGGATATTGTTGCCTAATATCAACAAATAGTTCTGAGGTTAAATCTTCAGACACTACTGTTTTTGACAAAGGTATCATATCAAATTTTATGTGATTTTGTTCTCCAAAATCTTCACTATATGCTTGTATAATAGGATTATAGGCTTCTGGTTCTACTTTTACGATTAAATAAATTTTATCTTGTATTTGGTTAGCTCCCCATTTTGGAGTAACAGTTCCGAGAAAATCGATTTTAGCTTCTGGATGTTGTTTTTGGAAGTCGTCTAAGCCTAAAACTAATTGAGATAGACCAAGTACACTGTCAGCTCTTTTGTCCATTGGAGTTGCTCCAGAGTGATTGTTTTCACCAGTTGCAGAGATTAAAAGCATATTTCCAGTCACAGCTTTTTGATTTTCTTCATTATCTAAAGTGTTGAATTTAGGAACTGTAATTCTAACAGCTTCTTCACCAGTTTCAGATTTTGATTGTTTAGCAAGTGTATTTAAGTGGTTTATAATTCTTGCAGAAGTTACAATAGAATTTTGTCCGTGAACAGTAATATTGCCACGTACTGGTTTTCCAATGGAATCTATAATTCCAATACTTTTACTACTATTAGATAAAATTTCAGATTGTTCAATATGGGCTTCTAAAGCTTCTGAAATTTCACTTGGTGTAACTACTTTGTCTACTAAGCTTATATTAGCTAAGTCGATGTCATATTCAGCCAGATGTGAGAAAATATAAGCTTTATATTCACTTACAGCATCACCAAAAGACATGCCTTGTTTATCTTTTAAAGTAGATAAGTGTTCGACTGAGAAACTTCCATTTAAGTAATAACTTCCAATACAAGCTGTACTAAAACGAGTAGACTCTTCACAAGCATATATTATTGTTTTTAAATTTCCATATTGTTTATTATGTGATTTTTTAAAATCTTCTGCGGCTTTTAAAGCCATATATACACCAACAGGTCCATCAAATTGACCACCATTTGTAACAGAATCTGTATGTGAACCTATAACTAAATTTTTGTCTTTTGAGTAATTAGCAGGAAATTCTCCAACGATATTTCCAACATTGTCAATTAAGATTTTCATGCCTAAGTCTTGCATTGCTTTCATACATTTTAATTTGTATTTAGCATCTTCTTCTGAATATGCAATCCTATTCACAGGTTCATGATTGTCAAAATCGAAAAAATTTTCAATGTTTATAACAGACATAAATAACTCCTTTAAATTAAAGATAATTACTATTATATCACAGTTTTGTAACAAAAACAAGTAAATAAAATTTAGAAAAGTACTTGCAAAAATATTTTTTTATGATAAAATGTAACAAAAAGATGTTCGTTAAGGGGAAATAAAAATGTTTGCATATATAAAAGGAAATTTTGAAGAAAAAGGGAATAATTATGTAGTTATAGATGTTGGTGGAGTAGGGTATAAGATATTTATGTCTAATATAGGTATTGCAGGATTGGGCGAAACAGGAAAAGTAGTAAAAGTACATACATATTATCATGTTAGAGAGGATAATGTTAGTTTGTATGGATTTGTTACTAAAGAAGAACTTAAACTATTTGAACTTTTGATTTCTGTAAGTGGTGTAGGTGCGAAATCTGCTATATCAATGCTATCTGCTATTAGTCCATCAGATTTTGCTATGGCTATTATTTCAGAAGATGTTGCTTCAATAAAAAAGGTTCCAGGTGTTGGAGCAAAAACAGCTCAAAGAATTATTTTAGAGTTAAAAGATAAACTAAAAAAAGAAGAGATTGCAGACGGTGAGGAAAGTGAGACACCAGTTTTTGTATCTAGCTCAGATGAAACAAATGAAGCTATTGCAGCCCTTCAAATTTTAGGATATACTAAGAAGGACATAGAGAAGGTTTTTGCTAAAATAGATTTAAAAGGAAAAACTACGCAAGATATAATTAAGATAGGATTACAATATTTATCAAATAATTAATAGGAGTATTTATGGACACAAGCAAACCACTTGCTTATCGTGTGAGACCTAAAACTTTAGAAGATTTTGTAGGTCAAGAACATATTGTAGGCAAAGATAAATTGTTATATAGAACAATTAAAGCAGATAGATTATCAAGTATTATTTTATGGGGACCACCTCGGATGTGGTAAAACTTCGCTTGCAAAGGTTATAAGTGAGACTACAAAATATAAATTTACTAAGATTAATGCTGTAACTTCTGGTGTTGGAGATATTAAAAAAGCTGTAGAAGAGGCGGATAACCCGCTATTAAATCCAAGTGGAAAATGTATTTTGTTTATAGATGAGATACATCGTTTTAATAAATTACAACAAGATGCGTTACTTCCTTATGTTGAAGATGGTACAGTTATTTTAATTGGTGCAACAACTGAAAATCCATATTTTGAAGTAAATAAGGCTCTTATATCAAGGTCAATGGTTATAAAGTTAGAATCACTTGAAAAAGAAGATATAGTGAAGATTGTTAAAAATGCTATTACAAGCAAAGATGGTCTTGGAGATTATAATATTAAAATTTCAGATGAAACAATAGATACTATAGCTGATTTATCAAATGGAGATGTGAGAACAGCTTTAAATGGAATTGAAGTTGCTGTACTTACTACTAAAATGAATTCAGATGGATTAATAGAGATAACAAATGAAATTGCTGCACAGTCTTTAAATAAAAGAAAAGCTATGTTTGATAAGTCAGGAGATAGTCATTATGATAATATTAGTGCTTTCATAAAATCAATGCGTGGAAGTGATGCAGATGCAGCTTTATTTTATTTAGCAAGAGCTTTAAATGCAGGAGAAGATCCAGTATTTTTAGCAAGACGTATTGTTATTTCTGCTGCAGAAGACGTTGGTATGGCAAATCCACATGCTTTAGTTGTTGCAACTTCTGCAATGCAAGCAGTAACAATGGTAGGAATGCCAGAGGCAAAACTTATACTTGCAGAGGCAGCAGTGTATAATGCTACTTCTAAGAAGTCTAATGCAACTTATTTAGGAATAAACAGAGCTTTAGACGATGTAGCAAACAAAAATACTGGAAGTATACCAATGCATATTAGGAATGCACCAGCAGAAGGTATGGAGCAATTTGGATATGGTGAAGGATATAGATATCCACATGATTATCCAGGACATTATGTTGAGCAACAATATTTGCCAGATGAGATGTTAGGTACAAAATATTATATAAAAGATGATACGGTAGATTAAATAAAAGAAAAAAACAGGGGGAGAAAGATGAGAAAATTAAGAATAGTTTGTATTCTATTTGTAATTGCTATTTTATTTTGTCTTCCAAGTTTTGCAACCTTTGAAATAGGCAATTTTACAATTGATGCAAAAGTACTTTCAAATGGAGATATGGAAGTAAAAGAAACAATTAATTATTATACTGATGAAACAGTAAATGGTTTAACAAGAGATATTGAAATAAAAAATCAATATAATACAACTAATTCAGCAGATGGGATAACTTTACAAGGAGTTTATGTTGATGGCGAAGCTTATCAGAGTGTAGGTTATGCAGAAAAAGGTGAAAGTGGAGTATATACATATTATACTTCTTCAGATGGTGGAAGTATAACTTTATACAGCCCTTTTGCAAATGAGTACAAAACAGTAGAATATCATTATCTTTTAGAAAATGTAGCGGTTAAATATAATGATACTGCAGAATTATTTTGGAACTTTATCGGTTCAGAGTGGGATTGTAGTATAAAAAATTTAGCAATAAACATTACTTTACCTGAAGCAGCTGCAGCTGAAACTATTTGGGTATATGGACATGGTTCAGATTATGGAACATTTACGAAATCAGAAAATTTTATTACTTTAAATGTTAGTAATATATCCCCATATCAAGCAGTAGATTCTAGGATTTTATTTTCAAGAAATGCGATTCCAGAAGGTACAAAAGTACATTCAAAAAGTGTGCTTCATGATTATATAAATCATGAAGAGGGAATGTCAAAAGAGTTAGAGGCTAAAAAAGTTTTATTTGGTTTATCTGTAAAAGAGGTAAGCTTTGTTTTATCTTTGGCAATACTTGCAATTGGAATTGGTATATACATATTTTTTGATAAGGAAGAACGTGTTGAGAAAGTACAATATTACAGAGAACTTCCTTATGGATTAGATCCAGAAGTTTTACAATATATTTATTATGGAAAAGTAAAATCAAATGCTTTTTATGTTGGTATGTTAAATTTGATAAAATTGGGTGTTTATAAATTAGAAAATACTGTAAATAAAGTAGGTAAGGAAACACAAAAAATAATATATAATCCAAATCACAATGTAGTTTTGAAAGAATATCAAAAAAGAATGGTTACAAGTGTAAATGGTTTTTTAGAAGATGAAGGAAATGATATAAAAAGTATAGATTTACTTAAACTTTCAACTAAAATGGAAAAGTCTTCAGGTACAGGATATAGAATGTTTATAAAAGATATAGAAGCCGAAAAAGAAGGCTTGCTTGGTAAACCATCTAAAGCGCCAAAAAGGATTGTATTTTTTGCTGCGTTAACGCTTATAGCAATGATAGCTTTTATTACATTTATGGGAATAGCAGTAGGAGGAGATGAGGCTTTTGTAATACCAATGTTTTTAGGATTTATAAGCTTTATATATTCAATCTTTTTTGCTACAGTAGGAAATGCTCTTCCTGTTATGTTATTTTTGATTTTCCATATGGGATGTTTTCATGGTGGTATAATAGCTATGCTAGTTTCAATGGGAATCGGATGGCTATATATACCATATTTATTAACATTTATTTTGATACAATATATAATAAGAATAAAGAAGTATCCTAAGGAAGAGAGACAGATAGTAGAGTACATTAAAGGTTTAAAAAGGTATATTAGTCATTATTCTATGTTAGACGAAAAAGATGGAGTTATGGAAAATTTGGCTTTATGGGAAGATTATTTTATAATGGCAATTGCACTTGGATTGAATAATAAAACTGTAAATTATTTTTATGATTACGGAAAAGTACAACATTCTAATTTAGGAGATTCTATGAGATGTGTAGTTTCATACAGAGCATTTAGCTATGGTATTAGTACTCCTTTTCATAATTATTCAAGAGGTCATATTGTAAGCTCAGGTGGAAGTTATTCATCATCTTATGGTGGCAGTAGTCATTCAGGTTCAAGTGGTGGCTTTTCAGGAGGATCTTCTTCAGGAGGTGGCGGAGGCCGGAGGCGGTGGAGGTAGCCGTTTCTAAAAATGCTTAAAATTAAAATATCGGTGATAAGATTTTTCTTGTCGCCGATTTTTTGTATAAAAAATTTTCTAAAGCACACAATAAAATTATGAAAAAAGAGAATATTAAAATAATTGTTATAAGTCTTTTTGCAGGAATGATTAGTGGCTTTTTTAGTAGTGGTGGTGGAATGTTACTTGTTCCGTTTTTTACACATATAGTAAAATTAGATGAAGTAAAAGCAAGAGGTACTTCAGTTTTTTGTATAGTGTTTTTTGTAGTAACAAGTAGTATTTTTTATATAGGTAAGAATTATGTGGATTATGAAATAGGACTAAAATGTGCAATAGGAGGAATAATTCGGAGCTTTTTTTGGAACAAAATTACTTATGAAAATGGATAAAAAAATTTTGAAAGTTTTATTTATTATTTTTTTATTATATTCAGGAATTAGGATTTTATGAAAGAGATTATATTTGGTATAATTAGTGGAATTGTAGCTTCAATGGGTATGGGTGGTGGAGTAACTTTAGTGCTTTTGTTTTCACTTTTTTCAAAGGTTTCACAACATGTAGTACAAGGAATTAACTTAGTGTTTTATGTTCCAACATCTATTGTAGCAATATATTTGAATATAAAAAACAAAAATATTGACTATAAAGTGGCAAAAAAGGTAATTATTAGCGGGGTAATAGGAGCATGTGTGGGTAGTTTAATGGCAATAAAAATAAATAGTGATTCTTTGAAAAAATATTTTGGCATATTTTTAATAGGAATAGCAATTTTTGAGATTTATTCATTTTTTAGGCAGTATATATTAAAACCAAAAAGATAATACTAAAGGAAACAAAACATAAGGAGGGACGAAGAATGAAATTTGCAAAAGGTATAGCTATGGGAGCTTTAATAACTACAGGAGTACTTATGATGACTTCTGATGATACAAAAAGAAAAGCAATGAAAAAAGGTAAACAAATAATGAAGAAAATGAAAATTACTATGTAAGTAGAAAGCGATACCATAAGGTATCGCTTTTAATATAAAGTATTAGTTATCTATTACTACATTGTTTATTTCAATATTTATGTCTGAATCACATTCACAATCTTCTGGTTTTGCATCACATTTATCGTGACAGTCTAAATGAACACCTTTTAAGCATTTTCCAGAATGATGTGAGATTTCACAGAATTTAACATGTTCTACTTTGTTAGCCCAAATTTGAACTTCATATTTCTTTTTAGGGCAAAGTGGACCGAAAACAAATTCTCCCTCTTTATCAGTAAAAGTATGACTTACAGGAAGTCTTTCTTCTTTTCCACATTCTTTTGTTACTTCAATTAATTTTACAACTGCATCTCTTATAGGGTCTCCATAAGAATCTTTTACTATTCCAAATATAGCTGCTCTGTTATCTTCTATAATTTTTGCTTCTAAGTCGTATTGTACACCACTAGACACAAATCCATCAATTTCAATTTTTTCTTTTTTTTCAAAATCCATAAAAACTCAAATCCTTTCATAAATTCTATATATTAAATTTTATGTAAAAAAGGATATGAAAGTGAATGTTTTTGTAAATAATATACTTAAACTTTACAAAATCACAAAATTGGTATATGATAAGTATACTATTGTATGAAAGAGAGTGAAAAAATGGATTTTA
The DNA here is from genome assembly GCA_949745595.1 of uncultured Clostridia bacterium. Classification (GTDB taxonomy): domain Bacteria; phylum Bacillota; class Clostridia; order TANB77; family CAG-508; genus Scatovivens. Next base: position 21,057 of record CATJWN010000076.1, on the reverse strand, counting down.
TTTCATTAAGAGATACATACAAAAAATTTATATATAAAGATTATAAGATAATAGAAGAAAACGATAAAATAATTATAAAATATTATTTTGAAATTCCAGGCTTAACTACTTTTGAGCCAAGTATCGAGATACTAAAAAAGAAGTTTAAAATAGAAAACTTAAATACTAAATTTACAGAGAATTTAGTATTTAATCTTGGAATGGTAGAAGCAATTAGTTATTACAAAGCTACTTGTGCTAAAGAGTTTATTATAGAGTGCGGAAATTTAGATGAGTCACAGGCAAAATGGTTCAGAAAATTGTTCTATTTAGGTCTTGGAGAATTTAGATATAGAAATGGAATAAAGGTTAAAGAAGAAGAGCTAGTAACATTTATTTCTTTAAAAGAAAAAGAGCCTATAAATCAAATTTCAAGAGAATTAGATGGTATTATAATACCAATTCGGTGGCGGAAAAGATTCAAATGTTACTTTGGATTTACTAAAAGATTATAGAGATAAAAGTTATGCTTTTAGAATTGGTATAAAAGAAGTTCCAATGAAAGCAGCTGAAATAGCTGGATTTTCAATAGAGGAAATAATTGAAGTAAAAAGAAACATAGATAAAAATGTATTAGACTTAAATGCTAAAGGTTTTCTAAATGGTCATACACCATTTTCTGCAATGGTAGCATTTTTGACATATTTAATTGCATTTTTGACTGGTAAGAAATATGTTGCTCTTTCGAATGAAGATAGTGCAAATGAGAGTAATGTTGATGGCGAAAAAATCAATCACCAATATTCAAAGTCATTAGAGTTCGAAAATGACTTTAGATGGTATGCTGAAAACTATCTAAAGGCTGGGGTAGAATATTTTAGTATGTTAAGACCAATCAGTGAGCTTCAAATAGCTATGTTATTTTCAAAGTTAGAAGCATATCATCCTATTTTTAACAGTTGCAATGTAGGTAGTAAGAAGGAACCTTGGAAATGGTGTTGTAATTGTCCAAAATGTTTATTTGTATACACAATACTTAGTCCATTTTTGTATAAAGAAAAGCTTGTAAAAATTTTTGGAGAAGATTTATTTGAAAAGGAAGAATTACTACAGACTTTTATAGAGTTATGTGGATATGGTGAAACAAAGCCATTTGAGTGTGTAGGTACTTATGAAGAAATAAAATATGCGATAACTGAGACTATGAAGAAAATTCCAGGCAAATTACCTGTTTTATTGGAATATTATAATAATAACTTTGAAAAATCAAATGCAAATTTATTAGATTATTATAATGAAAATAATAATTTGCCAGAAGAATTTGCAAAAATACTTAAAGGGAAGATTTTGAAATGGTAGGAAAATTAGTAGAATTTTTAAGAGATAAGAAAATAATAATATTAGGATTTGGTATGGAGGGTGAGACTACTTATGATTTTATTAGAAACCATTTACCAACTCAAAAAGTCACTATTGCTGATATGAATGAGGTTATAATTGAAGATTACCCTTATTTAGAGCAAGACGAAAACTTGGAACTTGTACTAGGAAAGAAATACTTAGAAGGACTAGAAGAATATGATACTATAATTAAAACACCGGGATTGTCACTTAAAGATGTTGACATATCAAAGTATGAGCATAAAATAACTAATCAAATTGAGTTAGTTATGAAATATATGGATGTATTTTCAATAGGTATTACAGGAACCAAAGGAAAGAGCACGACAAGTACCTTGATGTATCAAGTGTTAGCTGACCAAAGAGACGATGTTATGCTACTTGGAAACATAGGAGAGCCAGTTTTTCATAGAATAGACGAAATGACAGAAAATACAATTTTAGTATTAGAAATGTCTTCACACGCTTTAGAGTTTGTAAAACATTCTCCAAACATATCAATTTACTTAAACGCTTATGAGGAGCATTTAGATCATTATGTATCTTTAGAAAAATATGTTGAAGCTAAGTTCAACATTGCAAAATACCAAAATGGTAAAGATGTGTTTATATATAATTATGACAATGGTTTAATGCGTGATATAGGTTATAAATGCAGAGAAAATGATTATGCGGTTTCAATAGTTACTAAGCCAGAAACAAAAAATAGGACATATTTAAAAGATGGCTTCATATATATAAATGATAAAAAATTAGCTAGCCAAAATTTAAAAATGAATTTAAAAGGAATGCATAACTTAAATAATATAATGTTCATTTTGACAGCTGCAAATGTTTTGGAATTAGATTTAGAAAAAGCTTTAGATACGATTTCAAAATTTATGCCTTTAGAGCACAGAATGGAATTTGTTGATACTATAAATGGAGTTAGCTATTATAATGACTCTATTGCAACTATTCCAGAGGCGACTATAAACGGAGTTAATGCTATTGGAAACATAAATACATTAATTGTAGGTGGAAAAGACAGGGGTGTAAATTTAGATGGACTTATAGAGTTTTTAGCAGAATCTGATATTGAAAATATAATTTGTCTTCATACAACAGGAGAATATATTTACACAAAATTAGAGAAAACTGATAAGAATTTATTTCAAGTGAACAATATGGAAAGTGCTGTGAAAATAGCTAAAAAAGTAAGTAAATCAGGTACAAATTGTTTGATGTCACCAGCAGCAGCCAGTTATGGATTCTTCAAAAATTTCAAGGAACGCGGTGAAATTTTCAAGAAGTGCGTAAGGAAAGAAGAATAAGATAACATAATATTTGAAAGGTTTACGAACAACAATTTTGAACTTTAAAGCTTCAAAAAGTATCAAATTAAAGCAATATATGAGATGAAAATTGCACATTTTTGGAAAAATATTCAAAAATGTGCAATTTTATGTAGACAAATTTCCAAAAGTATGCTATAATATACTTGTTGTAGAGTAAAAAACACAAGGAGAAACATTACATATTATATAAGATACTTTAGATGAATTAAAGGAGGAACTAATTTTGAGTATGAATTATTCAGAAAATAACAACTTAGTACTAGCAGGAAAAGTTGTTAGTGAAAAAAATTATAGCCATGAAATCTATGGTGAAAAATTTTATGTATTTAGTCTAGAGGTTATTAGATTAAGTCAAGCTACTGATATCATTCCAATTACAATATCAGAAAGATTGTTAACAGATGTTGATATTTCAATTGGAAAAGAAATTAAAGTAGAAGGACAATTTAGATCTTATAATAGTTATGAAAACGAAAGAAATAGACTAATCTTAACAGTATTTGCAAAAGAAATCTCAGAAGTTGTACATTCTGATGAAGAGAAAGAAGAAATTACAAACACAGTTGAATTAGTCGGTTATATTTGTAAAAAACCAATTTATAGACAAACACCATTTGGAAGAGAGATTGCAGATATTCTACTTGCAGTAAATAGAGCATATAATAAATCAGATTATATTCCTTGTATTGCTTGGGGAAGAAATGCAAGATTCTGTCAAAATATGGAAGTTGGAGTAGAAGTAAAAATAACAGGTAGAGTTCAATCAAGAAGTTATGAGAAAAAACACGAAGATGGAACTGTTGAAACAAGAGTAGCTTATGAAGTTTCAATTGCTAGTATGGAAGTACCAGAAAAAGAAACTGATGAAACAAGTGAAGAAGAAGTAGTATAAATTTTAGCAAATTATATAAAAAGTCCGTGTGCTAACAAAAGTTAGTATACGGGCTTTTTTCTTTATGTTTATTACTATTGTTATTTAGGGAAATCTATGATACAATGACTTTGAAAAAGAAAAGGAGAAATATATGAAAGTTGGAATTGGTCAAGATAGCCACAGATTTTATTCTGATAACAAAGATAAAAAATTAGTTTTAGGTGGAATAGTTTTTGAAAATGAGCCAGCTCTGAAGGGAAATAGTGATTCAGATGTAGTTTTACATGCAATAACAAATGCAATTTCAGGTGTAACAACAGTAAATGTTTTAGGAAAGATTACAGATGAAATGTGTGCAAAAGGTATTTTAAATAGCGAAGAATATGTTAGAGAAGCACTAAAATATTTATATTATGAAATTGAACATTTATCTATTTCTATTGAATGTAAAATTCCTAAGATTTCACCAAGAGTTGAAGATATGAGGGAGAATATAGCAAGAATATTAAATATACATGTAAGTCAGGTTGGAATTACTGCGACAACAGGGGAAGGATTAACAGATTTTGGACGAGGAGAAGGCATTAGTGTATTTTGTATACTAACAGTAGAATAAGGAGTTTGTATGGATAAAATATTTGTTAAACCGCGTGCAAAAATAAATTTAACTCTTAGTATTTTAGAAAAAAGATCAGATGGTTATCATAATTTAGAATCAGTTTTTCAAAAAATAAATTTATATGACGAAATGTGGATAGAAAAAAATGACACAGATTGTATTGAGATAGAAAGCAATATTAAGAATGTAAATTTAGAAGATAACATTATATTTAAAGCTTATAAAGTGTTAAAAGAAAAGTTTCCTTTCCTTACGGGTATCAAAGTTATATTAAATAAGAAAATTCCAATGCAAGCGGGATTAGCTGGTGGAAGTACAGATTGCGCTAGTTTTTTAATTGGAATGAAAAAACTATTTTCTTTAAATTTTTCAGAGGAAGAAATTGTAAAAATGTCAGCAACTTTAGGAGCAGATGTACCACCATGTTTATATGGCGGTATAGTTAAAGCAGAAGGTATTGGAGATATTATTACAAAAATAGATTCTGATTTCCAATACTATTTAGTAATTATAAAACCTAAAAATACTTATTGTTGCACAAAAGAAATGTTTGAAAAACTTGATAATATGAAATATAAAAGCGAAATTAAAACAGATAAAGTATTATCAGGAATGGAGAAAAAGGATATTATTACATTTGCCAATAATTTATATAATGATTTTGAAAAAGTTACAACAGAATTAGTAGAAATTAGTGAAGCAAAAAAAGTTTTGAAAGAAAATGGAGCAATAAATGCTATATTGACAGGTGCAGGCTCTTGTGTTTTTGGTATATTTGAAAATAAAGAAAGAGCAAAGCAAGCATATCAAGGTTTAAAAGATAAATATGAAGCATATATTTGCAAATCATATAATAGAAGGAGTAAAATATGAGTAAAAAAGTAGTTACTGCAATTATTTTAGTAGCAGGAAACAGTACTAGGTTTGGAAAAAACAGAAATAAAAATTTTGAAAATATAGATGGAAAAGAAGTTTTCTTATATAGTTTAGAAAAATTCAATGAAAATAGTTTGATAGACGATATGATTATTGTTTGTAAAAAGGAAGAGGAAGATAGAGTAAGAGAAATAGCAAATAAGATTAATTTGAGAAAGCCTTTAAATTTTATAATTGGTGGAGCTACCAGACAAGAGTCAGTATATAATGCTATAACAAGTACTACTTCTGAAATAGTAATTATTCAAGATGGTGCAAGAATGATGATTAAAGACAAATACATAATAGATGCAATTTGTGAAATGGATAATTTTAAAGGCGTTAGTATAGCAGTAAAATCTAAAGACACTATAAAAATAACTGATGATGAAGGAATAGTTAAAGAAACAACACTTAGAAAGAATACTTGGGTAATTCAAACACCACAATGCTTTGATAGGAAGATTTTATTAGAAATGCATGAAAAATATATGGGTGATGATACAGTTACAGATGACTGTATGCTTATGGAGAGAAGTGGAAACCCTGTTAAATTAATTGAAGGGGAATATTCAAATATTAAAGTTACAACTTATGACGATTTAAGTTTAGTTAGGGGTTATTTAACTGCAGAAAAATAATTGTATTTTTTTATAAAGTTTGATATAATTTCAAATAGTAAATTCCAAGGAGAAATAGGATGGATAAAGAGAAAGAAAAAGTCGTAGAGCAGAAAGTTATTTTTGCAATAGTAGTAGTAACTTGTATTGTTTTATTTTCATTTGCAATATCACCAAAAACTTTACAAAACGATACTTTTTATACAATAAAAATAGGAGAATACATATATAATAATGGCATATCAAATCTTACGGAGGATGTATTTTCATGGCATGAGTTGCCATATACTTATCCACATTGGTTATATGATTTAGGTATATTTTTAATATATAATACTTTTGGACATGCAGGAATTTATGCGTCAACTATTATTTTAGCAAGCATCTTAGGTTTGGTTATATATAAATTATGCGCAAGGTCTGGTAATAAGCCAGTATCTTTAGTTGCAACTATTGGTGCAATGTATTTGTTAGAACCATATATTGCAGCAAGAGCACAATTATTTACATTTATTTTATTTGGATTAACAGTTTATTTTATAGAGATGTTTTTGGAAACTCATAAGAAAAGGTATGCTTTTTATTTAGTTATAATACCACTGATAATTGCTAATGTGCATTGTGCAGTATTTCCTTTTTATTTTGTCCTTTATTTACCATATATTGCAGAATTTTTATGGCTTTCATTTATTGATTGGGACGTGGACAAAAGGCTTGAAAAATTAGGATTAAAAGGGGGATTAAAAATTTGCAAGAACGAAAAATTGCATACAAAATTTGAAAGTATATATAATAAAATTCCAAGTGATATAGCAGAGAGAAAGAGAAAAAGAACTGCTTTACGTAATAATCCATTTAAGATAGTAGTTACAAAGAATTTTTTTGTAATACCACTTATTTTTATAATGTTAGTTGCAGCATGTACGGGTGTGATAAATCCTGCAGGGGACGGAGCTTACACATATCTATATAAGACAATGCAAGGAAATACTACAGATTCTATAAATGAACATCAACCAATGGTATTAGTGGATTGTGAAGAGTTTTTATTTGTTTTGGGTTTGTTTTTGATTATATTAATTTTTACTGATACAAAGATTAAATTATCAGATTTGTTTATGCTTCTTGGACTTACATATTTAGCTTTAAAGACTAAAAGACAGATTTCGATGTTTGCAATTTTTTGTATACCAATTTTAGTTAAGTTAATTGCAGCAATGTTTGAAAAATATGATAAAGAAACTTGTAATAAAATCTTGAGATTTGCAAGTGATTGTTTAGGCGCTTGTGTAATTATTTTAACATTTTCACTTATATCGATAAATATGTTAAAAGATATAATAGATGATCCATATATAGAGACTGGATCATATCCCGTAGAAGCTTCAAATTGGATTATAGATAACTTGGATTATAAAAACATCAAATTATATAATGAATATAATTATGGTAGTTATTTGCTATTTAGAGATATTCCAGTATTTATTGATTCAAGAGCTGATTTATATGCTCCAGAATTTAATAAAGACCCAAATGACGAAGAGGATGAGGGAAGAGATATTTTTTCAGATGCTTTAAATATAGCAGGAATTGCGTATAATTATGTAGATGCTTTTGAGACTTATGGAGTAACACACATCATTTCTTTTTCAAATTCTAAGTTAGTAATGCTTTTAAATCAAGACGATGATTATGTAAAATTATATGATGATGATACTTTTACAATTTTTGAAAGATTAGTGGAAAAAGAGGAAAGTAATGAGCAAAAGTAGAGTTTTAAAAATTACGATAATAGTTTGCTTAATTATTATTGTAATTGACCAATTGAGTAAAGTTTTAATAACTAAGTATGTTCCCCAAAGAATAGGAAATGATTATTTTGCAATAGAAACTACAACTAATACGGGTATGGCTTTTGGATTTAATTCAGGAAATGCCAAAAATATTCTTTTAAGTGTATTTGTGCTTTTTATTATTATTACTTTTATAAAAAATCAGAGAGAACAGTTAGAGCCTAGGGTGCTGGTCGCTATTTCAATGGCACTTGGTGGTGGACTTAGCAACATAATAGATAGGATTTTTAGAGGTGGAGTTTTAGATTTTATTAAGATACCAATAGTACCAAATTTTAATATAGCAGATTTATGTATATGTTTAGGTTGGTTACTACTTGTTGTGTTTTTAATAATATATACAAAAAAAGAAGGCGTATTTAGCGCTCAAAAATAGAGGTGTAATTTTGCGGAGAAAGAGTTAAAATATTAGGCGTTGAAATTGATAATATAACTTTAGACGAAGCAGGAAAAAGGACTAAAGAATTAATTTCTATTAGCAATAAGAGTTGTTCTTTGGTGGTAGCTCCAAATGTTGAGTTTATTATGGCTGCTCAGAAAGATAAACTTTTTTTCGATATTCTTAAGACTTCAAAGCTTGCTACTCCAGATAGTATAGGAGTAATTATAGCGGGAAAACTTCAAAAAAAGCTTTTTAAAGAAAGAATACCCGGACAGAGTTACTTAAGAAAAGTATTTGAAGTTGGAGAAAAAGAAGGCTGGACTTTTTACTTGTTAGGTGGAGCAGGAGATATTCCTAAAAAGGCAAAAGAGCATTTAGAAAGTTTATATCCAAAAGTAAAAATAGTTGGATATCATGAAGGCTTTTTTGAAGAAGATTCAGAAGAAAAAGTTATTGAAGAAATAAATTCTTTACAGCCTAATGTATTATTTGTAGCTATGGGTGCTCCAAGGCAGGAAAAATGGATATATAAACATAGAGATGAATTGAAAGTTGATATTGCAGCAGGTCAGCGGAGGTACTTTCGATTATGAGGCAGGTAGTATAAAAAGAGCTCCTGTGTGGATGCAAAAATGCGGAATAGAATGGCTTTGGAGATTAATAAAAGAGCCAAAGAGAATTAAGAGGATGGTAGTACTTCCAATTTATCTTTTAAAAGTTGTATTTACAAAGGATATAACCAAAGGAAAATTTGATAAATAAAGAGGAATGTTTTGAAGAAATATATAGTAGGAAAAGAGTTAGAAGGAATTAGAATTGACAAAGCTATTAGTGAAAAAGATAAGGATATATCAAGAGCTATGGTACAGAAAATGCTAAGCGATGGCAAAATTTTTGTAAATGGAAAAACTCCAAAGTCTTCATATAAACTAATTATTGACGATATTGTTGAAATAGAAGAGATAGTTCCTAAAGAAGTAGATATTAAACCAGATAGAGATATACCACTAGATATTGTTTATGAAGATAATGATATTTTAGTTATAAATAAGCAAAAGGGCTTGGTTGTGCACCCACGGAAATGGTAATCCTGATGGAACACTTGTAAATGCCATTATGGCAAGGTGTAAGGATGGTTTATCAGGTATTGGTGGAGAGATTAGACCTGGTATTGTACATAGAATAGACAAAGATACTTCAGGTCTTTTAATTGTTGCTAAGAATGACAATGCCCATATAAATATGAGTGAACAAATTAAAAATCACGAAGTTAAGAAAACGTATATTGCACTTGCAAGAGGTGTCATAAAAGAAAATAATGCAACAGTAGATATGCCAATTGGTAGAAGCACAAAAGACAGAGTGAAAATGGCAGTATCTAAAACTGGAAAAACTGCAGTTACACATATTAAAGTTTTAGAAAGATATAATGGTTATACTTTAGTAGAAGTTAATATAGAAACTGGAAGAACACATCAAATAAGAGTACATATGGCAGAAATAGGTTATCCATTGGTTGGTGATAGCGTATATTCAAATGGGAAAAATCCATTTGGAGTAGAAGGTCAGATGCTACATAGTATGGGATTAGAGTTTAAACATCCAGTTACAAAAAAACAAATGAAATTAGAAGCTAAAATACCAGAATATTTTGAAAAAGTATTAGAACAACTAGAAAGAGAGAAACATAGATAGTTTATGGAAGAAATGAGATTACAAAAGTTTTTAAGCTCAGCTGGAATTGCTTCAAGAAGAAAGTGTGAAGAATATATTTTAGATGGAAAAATATCAGTAAATGGTAAACAGGTCTTAGAATTAGGAACTAAAGTAGATCCAGAAAAAGATGAAGTTACTTATAATGGCAAGAAAGTAGAACTACAAAAAAATGACTATGTATATGTTTTGCTTAATAAACCAATTGGATATGTAACTACTGCAAACGACCAATTTGGACGTGATACAGTTTTAGATTTAGTAAAAAAGGTACATAAAAGAATAGTACCAGTTGGAAGACTTGATATGTATACTTCAGGAGCATTGATACTTACAGATGATGGAGATTTTGTATATAAAGTAACACACCCAAAACATGAAATAACAAAAACTTATACAGTAACACTTATAGGAATTATAGAAGAGACAGATGTTCAAAAGCTAAGAGATGGTGTTGTTATCGATGGAGATTATATTACTAAACCTGCAGATTCTAAGATAATAAAAATTGACAGAGATAAAAATCAATCAAGAGTAGAAATACGAATTCATGAAGGGAAAAACAGACAAGTTAGAAAGATGTGTGAAGCAATTGGTTATAAAGTTTTAGCTTTACATCGTAGTAAAATAGGAAATGTAGGAGTAAAGGATTTAAAAGTTGGAACTTGGAGATATTTAAATACAAAAGAAGTAGATAGTATTTTAAATTCAAATAAATAGAAGGAATTTTATTATCATAATTACAAATGAGGAGAAAAAAATGAAAGGTACGTATAACGAAGAAATTGTTTTGGCAAGAGAGGAAGAGCATAGAAAATCTTGGAATAAAATAAAAGATAAAATTTCAGAGGGTCAAATTGTAAGCCGGTATTGTTAAAAATATCAGGCATTTTGGTGTTTTTATAGAAATTGAAGGAGGTTTTGTAGGATTACTTCATATAGAGGATATATCTGTTTCTAGGATGAAATCACCAAGTGAAAGATTTTCTATTGGACAAAAAATAAATGTTATGATAAAATCAATTGATAAAGAGAATGGCAGAATAGTTTTATCATATAAGGAGCTTTTAGGAAACTGGGAAGAAAATGCAGAAGGTCTTGAAGAAAAGTCAATTGTTGATGGAATTATAAAAGAAGCAGACAAATATAAAAATGGAATATTTGTTGAGCTTAAACCTAATTTAGTAGGTATGGCTGAGTACAAGGAAGGACTTGTATATGGTCAAAGAGTTAAGGTCTTAATTAAAAAGATAATAAAAACTAAAAAGAAAATCAAAGTAGTAATAGTTTAAAGGAGGCTTGTTTTATTATGGTAGATGATGAAAATATTAAAACTACCGTTTCCCCATTTGCAATTAGGGAAGGGGAAATCAAAACTTTCGATGGAAAGGATGGATATGTGTCAATTAACCAAATTATCCATAAAATTAATTTAGGTCATATTTCAGATGTACATTTTGCAATTTTAGACATAGTTAATGAATATGAGTTTATTACTTCAAGACAAATTTTTCAATTGTTAGAACATAGGGGTATTGAAATTAAATCACAAGATAAGTTAAATACTAGATTAGATCAATTGGTAAAAATGAAAATTCTTACTAGATATTATTTTACTTCAGAAGAGGGAAAAGGAATATATAGAGTATACTGCCTAGAGAAAATGGGAAAATATTTACTTAACTCAAAAGAAGTCGAGTGTAAATGGCAACCAACAGATAATACTAAACCAGTGTCTTTAATCAAGAAAAGATTAGCTGGAAATCAAGCAATTTTAGCATATATGAGAAAAGCTAAGAATTTTAGTAGTTCGAAAACAAAACCAAACTTTACTGCGAAAATTTGTGGAAAACAATTTAAAGCACATGGTGAGGTAACATTAAAAGTTAAGACTAAAGAGATTGATTTAGTTTTTGAGTGTGTTAGAAGAGAGGCTGATTGGGAAGATAGATTCTTAGATAGAATAAAATTATATAAAGAGTTTTATGATAATTTTGTTCCTATGGACAGTGGATTCAAAATGGCACCACAACTTATATTGGTATGTGAAGATGAGAAACACATGGTAGAAACATACAAAGTTATTATTTCTAATAAAGTTGATATAAGTAAGTTTAAAGTATATTTCACAACAGACTTAAAACACAATGCTTCTTCACTTGAAAAATGCTTAATGGAATTCGTAAAAGACGAAGAAACAGGTAAGCACAAAGCAAATAATGTAGAAATAAAATTATTAGGATAAAAAATAGCTTCCGTTTAAAACGGAAGCTTATTTTTTTTTATCCATTGTTATTAAAGTTATATGGTTTTATTGCATCTTCATTATCATAATCATATGGAGTATCATTTCCTTGGATAGGTTCCATATCATTAGGATTGTCAGGGTTTGGATTAAAGCTAATATTCTTTAAATCAAATTTATTTGATTTTGTTTCTGGTTCAGTTGTTGTAATTCCACTAGTGAATTTTGTAAAATTAAATTTCTTAACTTTTTGTTGTTCTTTATATTTAGTCTCTAAGAAGTCAACTTTACCAACTTCGCAAACCCATTTACCATTAATATCTTTTGTTCTAAATATTAAAGACTTAAATGGTAATGCCTGAATTTTAGCTCTATATTGATTTTCTTTGTATGACCAAACAGCACCCTTATAATTCTCGTCATAAGCAAGTTTAGATGTGTGGTAGTCGTTAGTCATCTTCCACTCTCTGTGCTCACCAAGTTCCTTTTGCCACCATTCGTTATCATCTGGGCTGGCACCACCAAAAATGGCTTTTGTAACACAGTTTGAAAGTATTGTTTCTTTATGACTGCTTTCATCAGTACTTTGACCAAGTTGTGCTAAGTTTTGAGCTGAAATCATAGTACCAACTCTGTATTTTCTATATAATGTGAACATTTCCTCAGTAGTATCACAAAGGAATGGTGCAAATTCGTCAATATATAAAAAGTGAGGTATTCTTGAGTTTTCAATTCCTGGTCTACTTAAAATAGATTGTTGCATTAATAGTAAGTAGAATAGACCAAAAGCTCTGTGAACGCTAGAACCTAAATCGCCACGTCTTGTACATACAAATACAACTTCACCGTCTTGAAGTGCGTTATCATAAAGAATGTTATTGTTTCTACTACATAATATTTGCTTAACACCTGGGTGTCTAAGTAGATTTTCAAGTGTAGCTGAGCAAGTTCTTAAGTTTTCTTCATAAGCAGTTCTATTTTCAGAACCTTTGAAGAAGTTCTTTTTAAAATATCCTATTTGAATTTGATATTCACTAGCAAGTAATTCATCTTCTTCTAATTTATTAACCATATCTTCGATTAAATCAAAGTTATTAATCATGCTTAGTAAATCAGATAAGTTTGGCATTTCTCCATTGTTTAATCTTGGATACATTTCTTGTAATAGTATAACTAAATTTTCAACAGCTTGAGTTACTATAGTTTGAGAGAAAGTCTCGTCAACAGAAACAATATTGTTTGATTGTTGTTCCGATTGAATTAATCTCTTAATAACTGAAGATATAGCTATTGAAGATTTAATCTTATTAGTAGTTGCAAATGGATTTAATCCAACTGAATCTTGGTTATCAGGATCTACAATTTTGTATTTAATATTGTAGTTATTTGCAATTTCTATCATGTGTGAAAGTGTTTCATAATCTGGTGCTAGATATGTAATACCTAAGTTTTTGTAGATGTATTTTGAACCATCTGCATAATAAATTAACTTAGACATATAAGCTTTATATAGTTTTTCTTTTCCTGCAATAGGAAGAAGCATATTTAATCTAAAGTTTTCATTTAAGTAATCATTTGAATATGGTTTATCTAGTAAAGCAAGTCCTGTACGAAGTGCTGTATACCCCATTTCTTTAGAAGCTTCTTGGAAGAAATATTTTTTCTCCAAATCTCTAGCAATCATTGGTTCAAATACCATAGAGGTTTTACCAGAACCAGAAACACCAACAATTGCTGTTGACTCATAACGTCTAGTTTCTGGTATTCTAAGCATTTTACCAGTACCAAGGTTTCTACATAAAGTATTTTCACAAGTATAAGCACCTAAACCATCTGGTGATGGACCAAGGCTAATTCCAGTGTAGTCTTTGATTGAGTCTTGTATAAGTTTAATATCATTAACAACCATATAAAGCCATTTCCATAGAGGAAATATAGTTACAGCCGGAACATACCAAGCAAAAGCTGAAAAAGCTGGCTTAATTAGCTCCATAAAGTTTGTAATTATATATTTATATCCTGGTACACAAAATAGTAAGAACCAAGATAATTGGTTAACCCATTGAATAAGCATTGAGATACCAAGGAAATATATAACAAAAATATATGCATATAAGAAGCCAACTCTTGGCTTAAAACCTGTTGCAAATTTAGATGCATAAGAAAAGTAAAATGCGAAAGTTGCACAGGCAAATGCAAAAGTATATTTTATTGGTCCCCAATAATTAACAGATAAGCCCGAACCTGCTATAAATAACATTTCTACAATTCTATCTATAAAGAAGTAAATTGTAAGTAATGTAAGTATATATGTAACAAAGGTTGTTCTATCTGTTTTTAATTTACTTAAAAATTTATCAAAATATTTTAAAATCAAAGAAATTCACCACTTTCATTTAAAATTCATATACACTTCTATTATGCCACAAAAAGCCAAAAAAATCAAGCATTTTGGCAAAAAAAGCCACTTTTAATTTTAGATATTGAAAAAATAGAAAAATATTGATAAAATGTTATGGAAAAGGAGCGAGACGAGAATATGTTTAAAATAGTATTTTTTGATTTAGATGAAACTTTGCTTACACATAAAAAAGAAGTTTTAGAAGAAAATAAGAAAGCAATACGAAAAGCTTTAGAAAATGGAATTGAAGTTTGTATATGTACAGGAAGGCAAAAAATGGCAGCAGAGCACTATAGACAAATTGCTGGTACTGGGCGTTATATAATTTGCGAAAATGGGGCTGAAATATATGATGCAGTAAGTAAAGAAGAATTATTTATTTGTCCTTTAGATAAAGAATTCTGTAAGAAAATATATGAGCATGTATTAAATAAAAAACTATTTGCTAGAGTAGATACAAAATATGCAAGATATATAACAGATATGAACCTTAAGGTAATAAATGAGATACCAATGGAAGAGGATTATGAGAAGTTTTTTGAGGAAAATGATGTGCTTCAATTTAGTGTAGGTTCTACAGACAGTAAAAATATTGACGAAGTGATATGTATGTTGGATAGCAGTGTTAAGGTGGAAAATAGGTTTATTTCAGGATACTTACCAATTGAACATGAAATTATAAATATAATAAATCCTTCTGCATCAAAAGGAAATGGAATACTTGGATTGTGTAAATATTTGAAAATCAAACCAGAAGAGGCAATTGCTTTTGGAGATGACTTAAATGATATTTCAATGATGAAGTCTGTTTATGGTGTTGCTATGAGTAATGCTTTAGATGAAGTAAAAGCTTTTGCTAAAGAAATAACTACAACTAATGAAGAGCTAGGGATTGCAGAAATTTTAAATAGAATAATTGAAGAAAGGAAATAGGAGTGGAATATATTTTTACGTTTTTAGAAGGTTTTGCAAGTTTTATTTCGCCTTGCTTACTACCAATGCTTCCAATATATATATCATATTTTATGGGAGAGGAAGAGAAGAATACTAAAAAAGCAGCTATAAATTCGATAGGTTTTGTGGCTGGGTTTACAGTAGTTTTCTTATTGCTAGCAGTATTTGCAAGTACATTAGGAATGTTTATTAGCAAATATTTGAAATATATAAAGATTGTTTTTGGGATAATAATAATTTTACTAGGTTTAAACTATATGGAGATATTAAATCTCAAGGTTTTAAACAATACTAGGGGTGTAAAAATAGATGTTAAAAACTTAAATTTTTTTAAAGCTTTAGTTTTTGGAATGTTGTTTTCAATTAGTTGGACACCGTGTATACGGAACATTTTTAAGTTCAGCACTTTTATTAGTTGCTAAAGGAAGTAGCTTATTAAAAGGATTGGTTTTAATGCTATTTTATTCAATAGGACTTGGAATTCCATTTGTAATTTCAGTAGTTTTAATGGAAAAGCTAAAAAATATTTTTAACTTTATAAAGAAGAATTATGGAATTATAAAGAAAATTTCAGGATTAATTCTAATTATAATGGGAATATATGTAATGTTTTAATAAAGGAGAATTTACGTGAAAGATAAGATATCTACGATAATTTTATTAGCCATTTTTATTGCATTGCTTGTTATTATTTATAACTTAACAAGTAAACAAGCTGTGCAAAGTAATATTAGTGAAAATTTAGTAAATAATAGTGTTATTGATAATAGCACAGTAATTGAAGAGGAGGAAAGTGAAATGGAAATTATGAAAGTGTCAAAGGAAAATTTTGAGAAGGAGGTTTTACAAAGTGATAAAAAGGTTTTAATTGATTTTTATGCAGATTGGTGTGGACCTTGTAAGATGTTATCACCAATAGTTGCAGAATTTGCAAAAGAAAATGATACAGTAAAAGTAGTGAAAATTAATATTGATGAGAATGAAGAGCTTGCAGTGCAATATGGTGTTATGTCTATTCCAACATTAGTAGTGATAGAGAATGGTGAGACAAAAAATACAAGTGTTGGACTTATTAGTAAAAGTGAGATTGAGGAATTAGTAAAATAATGAATAATTTTTTTGAAATGCTAAAGGAACAGTATGGGGAAGGGCTTGCAAAAGAAATTTATGAAAATAGAAGCTTAAAGAAAAAGACTACTTTTAGAGTAAATACTTTAAAAGCAGATAATGAAAAGATTGAAAAAGTATTAAATGAAAATAGAATTTCTTTTAAAAAAGTTTCTTGGTATGATAGTGCATACATTTTAGACAATGCTAATGAGAGTGATTTGCAGGAACTTGACATTTATAAAAATGGAGAAATATATTTACAAAGTTTATCTTCTATGATTCCTCCTTTGGTTTTAGAACCAAAGGAAGATAAAGACATTTTAGACATGGCAGCTGCACCACGGAGGAAAGGCAACACAGATTGCAACATTAACTGAAAATCGAGCTAATATTACTGCCTGTGAGATGAATAAAGTGCGTGCAGAAAGGCTTAAATATAATATAGACAAGCAAGGGGCTTCTTGTTTTGTAATGGTGAAAGATGCAAGAAATATTGATGATTTTTTTAAATTTGATCAAATTTTATTAGATGCACCTTGTTCACGGAAGTGGAACGGAAAGTTTTAAGGAAGAGCTAATAGATAAGTGTGCAAAGACTCAAGAAAAGTTGTTAAGAAAAGCAAGCAAAATTTTAAAAGTTGGTTCTGAAATGGTATATTCAACTTGTTCAGTTTTAGCAAAAGAAAATGAAGAAATAGTAGAAAAGATTATAAAGGAAGAAAATTTAGAAATAGTACCTATACATATTGAAAATGCTGAAGATTTACCAATTTTGCCTACGAAGCTAGAAGGTACTTTAGTTGTTAAACCAAATAATTTTTTTGAAGGATTTTTTATAGCAAAATTAAGAAAAAAGAAGTAATAATGAGAATGGAAGAGGTTGGAAATTTTAGACAATCTACTTAACAAAAAAATTACTTTTATATTACAAAATCCTTTGACTTTTAACAATAATTGTAGTATAATTGTAATGTAGTAATGAACATTTACTTGGAAGGAGTGACGAATAAAATGATGTTTAACGTAGGTGATAAAATAGTGTACCCAATGCATGGTGCAGGTATTATAGAGGCTATTGAAGAAAAGTCAGTTTGTAATGAAAAACAGTCTTATTACATAATAAAAATGCCTGGTGAAGTCAAAGTAATGGTGCCTACTGCAAAAGCAGAAGATATCGGTGTCAGAAATATTATAGACAGCGAAACTGCCGGAAAAGTAATTAACATCTTAGAACAAGAGAGTACAGAAATGTCTGTAAAATGGAACAAGAGATATAGAGACAACGTTGAAAAAATGAAATCAGGAGATATCTATGAAGTAGCAGACATAGTAAGAAACTTAAGCTTTAAGCAAAAAGATAAAGGATTATCTACAACAGAGAAAAAAATGTTATTAAATGCTAAACAAATTCTTGTTAGTGAATTAGTTTTAGCAGAAAGTAAGGATAAAGAAGAGATAGAAGAATTGGTTGAAAACAAGATTAATACTTCTTACGAATTACATTCAGTAGTTCCATCAGCAAATGTAGCAGCAGAAACTCCAGAAAATGTAATGAAAAAATTTATTCCTCAAACTTAATGTTTTTATAATAATATAATGACAAAAGATTATATATCAAAAAGGTATATAATCTTTTAGCTTTTTACTTAGTAAATTAGTTTATTAGAATTATGTACACTTTTATCGCAAATGGGGAAGGATTTAAAGATTATCTGTCGAATATTATAATATGAAAGGTATGAAATAATGGTTCAATATAGCAATGAATTAAAAGAAGAGATTAGAGCCGCAAATGATATTGTTGATGTTATATCACAATATGTCACTTTAAAAAGAAGTGGAAGAAATTATTTCGGTATTTGCCCATTCCATAGAGAAAAATCGCCTTCTTTTTCTGTTTCTCCAGATAGACAATATTTCCATTGTTTTGGCTGCCATAAAGGAGGAGATGTATTCACTTTTGTTAGTGAAATAGAGAAGCTGTCTTTTAGAGAGGCAATAGAGTTTCTTGCAGAAAGAGGGCATATTACGTTACCTGCTGAACAGGATGAAGGCTTTAATGCAAAACAATATTTAAAAGATAGAATGTATAAAGTAAATATGGAAACTACTCTATTTTTCCATGAGAGATTATATTTACCCCTTGCGAAAATTGCACAAGAATATGTCAAAGAAAGAAAACTTGACAATAATACTTTAAAAGCTTTTAAAATAGGTTATTCTGGAGAATATAATGAGTTATATAATCACCTAAAAGCAAAAGGTTTTAAAGAAAATGAGATTTTAGCAACAGGTTTAGTAAATAAGACAGAAAGAGGAGAATTTGTAGATAGATTTAGAAAACGACTAATGTTTCCAATAATGTCAGTTAATGGAAAAGTAGTCGCTTTTGGCGGAAGAAGGCTTGATAATAATGAAAAATCGGCCAAATATATTAATTCTAATGAAAATCTAGTATACTCTAAAAAACAACATTTATTTGCGCTAAATCTTGCAAAACAAACAGGTGAAAAACAAATAATATTAGTAGAAGGATATATGGATGCTATTTCTCTTCACCAGAGAGGTATAAAAAATACTGTTGCATCTTTAGGAACAGCTCTTACTGATGAACAGGGAAGGCTTCTTAGAAAATATAGTGAGCAAGTGCTAATGAGTTATGATTCAGATGGTGCTGGACAAGAAGCTATTTTAAGAGGACTTGAAATTCTTGGAAAAGAACGGTTGTGATGCAAGAGTTATCCAGATGGAAGGTGCGAAAGATCCTGACGAATATATTATAAAATATGGAAGTGAAGGATTTAAACGACTTGCTAGGAATGCTATTTCTTTAGTTGAGTTCAAAGTAAAAATGCTTAAAGAGAAATATGATTTAGAGAGTGCAACAGACAAAGTGAGATTCTTAAAGCAGATTACAAAAGTGCTTTCAGAGGTCGAAAATAAAATAGAAAGGGAAATATATATTGATAAAATTTCTAAGCAATATGATATTTCAAAAGAAGCTATTTTTGGTGAAGTAAATAAGCAGATGTATAAAAATCAATCTTCTAAGAATAATATATTAAGTAAACCTGTACATAAAACAGATCAGCCTAAAGAGGAAGTTTCTGAAGCTGTTATAAAACGTGAGAATATGATTTTATATTTACTTATAAATCATTATGAAGAATCAATAGTAGACATTACAAGTAATATAGTGAAAGAGGACTTTAGGCTAGAAATAAATCAAAAGATTTTTGATATTATTACTGAATCTAAAGAAAATGATAAAGATAAGATATTACAAGTTTTATCTAATATTGAAGATAGTATGTTGCAATCACAAATAAGCGAAATAATGCTTTCAGATTATGGAATAAATTCTGTGCAAAAATGTATAGAAGATATAATAATAACTTACACTAAAGAGAGATTAAATAATAGAAAGTTTGATATAATTAAAGAATTAGAAAGTGGTAACTTGTCTAAAGAAGAAGCATCTATGCTTGAAATTGAACTTAATAATATAATAATCGAATTAGCTAAAATTAAGTAGGAGGTTTTAATAAAAAATGAAGAAAAAAGAAAACGTTGATGTAGAAAATATAGAAACAAAACCAACAAAATCTAAAACTACTAAAAAAACTGCTGATACAAAATCAAAGGCAGTGGCTAAAAAAGAAACGGCAAAGAAAGAACAAAAAAAAGCAGAAACTAAAAAAGAAGTAAAGAAAGCGGAGCCTAAAAAAGAATCTGCAAAAAAAGAAGAAAAGAAAGTAGAACCTAAGAAAGAGGAAAAGAAAGCAGAGTCAAAAAAAATAGAATCAGTAAAAGAAGACAAGAAAAAAGCTACTAAGAAAACTTCTGAAGAAAAGAAAGACAATAAAGACGAGAAAGAAAAAGTTGTAAGTATTTTAAAAACAGCAAAAGAAAAAGGTAATATTACTTATGGAGAACTTGCTGCTGAGCTTGGAGAAGCTGGTCCGGAAGAGATAGATAGAGTTTTTGATGCTTTTGAAGAAATGGGAATAAGCATTTTAAAAGATGACGAAGAACTATTAGAACCAGATATTGATGAATTAAATGAAGTAGAAGACATAAAAATAGAAGAGTTAGACGTTGCTAACTTAGAAAGTGTTAGTGTTGACGATCCAGTTAGAATGTATTTAAAAGAAATTGGTAGAATACCACTACTTTCTTTTGAAGAAGAATTAGAACTTGCAAAAAGAGTTTTAGAGGATGACGAAGAAGCTAAGCAAAAATTAGCAGAATCAAACTTAAGATTGGTTGTAAGTATAGCAAAAAAATATGTTGGTAGAGGAATGTTATTTTTAGATTTAATCCAAGAAGGAAATATGGGATTAATAAAGGCAGTAGAAAAATTTGATTATAAAAAAGGATACAAATTTAGTACTTACGCAACTTGGTGGATTAGACAAGCTATTACTAGAGCTATAGCAGACCAAGCAAGAACAATAAGAATACCAGTTCATATGGTAGAAACTATTAATAAACTAATTAGAATTTCTAGACATTTATTACAAATTTTAGGTAGAGAGCCAACGCCAGAAGAAATTGCAGAAGAAATGGAAATACCAGTTGAAAAAGTTATGGAAATTCAAAAGATTGCTCAAGATCCAGCTTCATTAGAAACACCAATTGGTGAAGAGGATGA
>CATJWN010000075.1 GCA_949745595.1 uncultured Clostridia bacterium | reverse complement strand
ATATAAAGTAAAAAAACTTCGTAAAGTAGAAAAAGAAAGACATATAAGAGTTGAAAATACACACGAAGCAATTATTGATAAAGATGTATTTGAAAAAGCACAAATAATACATAAAGAACGAGCAAAAAAAGTTATAAAACAATATGACTATCTATTTAGAGGTTTGATATACTGCAAACATTGTCGGTTGGCAAATGCAAATTGTGTTAAAAGTAAATCATAATAGTAATAAACCAAAGATTCCATATATAGTAGATACAGGTTATCAAAAAAGAGGTTGTTATGTAAGAAATTTGAATTATCCAAAATTTGAAAAAAGAATACTAGAAATAGTAATGAAAGTTTGTAGGATATATGCTAATCGTACTATGTTAGAAGAAACTTATAAGAAAGTAAAAGATAGATCAATCGATTTAATAACATCTGTTAAAAAGCAAATTGAAACAATAGAAATTAAAATAACAGAAATTAATAAAAATTTGGATAGTTTATATAATGATAAATTAAATGGCATATTGACTGATATTGATTTTACAAGAATATCTGCGAAGTTTGTTAATGAGAGAGAAAAATTAACAAATGAAAAAAGTAATCTAATGGATAGCTTTCAATACTTACAAGGTCAGCAAACTATTAGAAATAAAAATGATGAAGAACAAATGAATAAAACAATAAATGAGTTTTTAGAGATGAAAGAAATAGATAAATCTTCATTATTTAGATTGATTGATAAAATTGAAATAGATAAAGATAAAAATGTTTTTATAACATTTAACTTTGCACCACTGAATACAATAAATGAAAATATAGATGAATTTATTGAAGTAGAAAATATTTTAAACGATAAAAAGGTAATATAATTATGATAGTAAAGACAATAGAAATGTAGAATATAACTACATTATTTTTTGAAAACAAAAAGGTGGAAGTTAATAAGACTTTCACCTTCAATATTTGCTTTCCAGCCTGATGGAAAAGCGATATTAGGAAAACTTTGTGAAATTTGTTTTGCTCTATTATATCCATAAGAGCCAGGAGTTAGCTTTCCAGTTACTAAGTTAACACCATCAGGATTTAACATTGATACAATATATAGACTTACATTATCAAATAATTCTCTTGCATCTATACCGAAAACTTTTAAGTTATTTACATATGCTTTAGAAAGAGTTTCTAAAAATTTCATAAGTAAAGGGCTGGTAATCCACTCATTTGCGTGTGTTGAAGCTACGTATAGTACTTCTTTTGGACCATTTCCAAATTGTATATAACGTATAGGGTTTCCAAGTACACTTGTTCCGATAGTTCCAGTTTGTAAAAATGGATAGACAATTCTTAAAGAGTTAACATTTGAATCCAAAATATCAGTAGTGTAGCTAATGTCGGTTGGTACAATATTTCCAAACGGTACTACGATTGTCTGACCTATTTGTAAATTATTATAGTCTGTATTTGGGTTTGCGACAATGAGAGAATTTACAGTAGTGTTAAAATTAGTTGCAATAGAGTAAAAACTATCTCCTTGTCTTATGGTATACAAAGTATAACCATTTATATATGGCATTAATGCATTCCAAGTATCAGCGCCTACAATTCCATCGGCAGATATACCAGCACTTGCTTGAAAATCCATTACTGCTCTTTTAGTTTCTAATCCAAAATTTCCATCGATATTACCTTTATAAAATCCCATTTTCTTAAGTAAACTTTGTAAAAGTTCTACTTCAGGGCCTCTTGAACCTAGTTTTAAAGTATTCATAAAAATCACCTAAAATATATTATGAAAATACTTGTTATTTGTTACATAATATTATAAAATAACAATGTAAAAGGGAAGTTATTACCGAAAACGGAATAATTATTGTAAAAAATGAGGTAAAAATGTTAGTAGAAAGAGATTTACAAAAGTTAGCGGATAATAGAGAATATATACAAGTATTAAATTATTTTCATAGTGAATATACAGATATGCTTCGTAATTTTCTAAAAAGACATGATGTAGAGGTAAAAGATACGGACTGTTTAATAAATTACATTTATAAAACTAGAGCATTTATGCCTAGATATACTACATACACTATACCGATTACACATGCGATGTATAATGAGAGTGTTCCAGAAGATATGAAGTATACTTTACTTATGAATAGTTATAGAATTGTTAGAAAGGCTTTTAGTGAATAATGAATAGAGATAGAACAGCTAAATTTTTAGCGTATGAAGGCAAAGTTTCTGTAATTTGCTCAAAAACAACAGATTTAATTGAATATATGAGAAATTTGCATGACCTTACCCCCACTACAACAGCAGCTCTTGGAAGGTTTGCTACAATATCAGGAATAATGGGTCATACAGAAATTAAAGAAGAAGAGGACAGTATAACAGTTCAATTCAATGGAAAAGGTCCTGCAGGAGTTATGCTCTCAGTTGTAAAAAAGGAGTCCAACCGAGTATTTGTAAAGGCTTGTATCGATAATCCAAGTGTTGAACTTCCACTTAAACCAAATGGGAAAATAGACGTTGGTGGGGCATTAGGTACAGCGCGGATATTTGAATATTATAAAAGAAAATGGAATAACAGAAAGGGAATATAATGGTATTGTTCCGTTAGTGTCAGGAGAGATAGCAGAAGATTTTGCATCGTATTTTGCAAGATCAAAACAGACTCCAACAGTTTTAGCTTTAGGTGTTTTAGTAAATAAAGATGGTGTTAAGTCTTCAGGCGGGTATATGATTAGTTTAATGCCAGATGCGACAGAAAATGAGATTACAAAGATAGAAGAGGCGATTGAGAAAGCACCTACAATAAGTGAGATGCTAGATGAAGAAAAATCTTTAGAAGAAATTGTTAAAATTATTACAGGAGATGAAGATATTAAGCTAATTGAGGACAATCTAATTATTGGATATAGATGTGATTGCTCTAAAGAAAAATTTGCTAGAGGGCTTACATCACTTGGAAAAGAAGAAATAGAAAAAATAATAGAAGAAGACGGAAAGGCAGAGGCAAAGTGCCATTTTTGCAATAAAACATATACTTTTAATAAAGAGGAGTTAGAGGCACTTTTAAAATAAGAGGTGAAAACAAAAGATGAAGAAATTTGAAGAAGTTCAAATGAATGAAAATAATGAAAAATGGAAAAAGGCTATACACAGAGAGCAAAGAATATATAATCCTATATTTGGAGCAAAAACAATGAGAACAGATTTTGATAGAGATTATACAAGAGTTTTAAATTGTAATGCTTACAGACGTTTGAAACACAAAACTCAAGTGTTTTTTGCGCCTCAAAATGACCATATATGTACAAGAATTGAGCATGTAAATCTAGTAGAATCTATAAGCCATACGATTTCAAATCATTTAGGATTAAATTTAGAGCTTACAAAAGCAATTGCACTTTCTCATGATATTGGGCACTCACCATTTGGACACCAGGGTGAGCGTATTCTATCAAATATTTCTGAAAGAGAGTATGGTGAGAAATTCTGGCATGCTAAAAATGGTTTACATTATGTAGATGAGTTAGAGCTTTTGAAAGATTATGAAGGTGTAAAGAGAAATTTAAACTTAACTTATGCTGTACGTGATGGCATAGTAGCACATTCTGGAGAACCTGATAGAAACGGCTTAAAACCAAGAGATAAAGTGATTGATTTATCTAATTTCAAAAAATCTGGAGAGTTCAATCCATACACTTGGGAAGGTTGTGTAGTCAAGATTGCAGATAATATTTCGTATATGGGAAGAGATATTGAAGATGCAATTCAAATGAACTTACTTACAGAAAAAGATGTAGAAAAGTTTGATAAGTTAATTGAAAAAGTAAGAATAGGCAATTCAAATATTATTAATTATTTAGTAGTAGATTTATGTGAAAATAGCTCAGTAGAAAATGGGTTAAGGTTTTCTAATGAAGCGCTTGATATAATATATCAAATAAAAAAGTTTAATAATGAAAAAATCTATAAACATGATAAAATTAAGCCAACTATTCGTTATTTCACAGTAATTATAAATGAGTTATTTTATGCACTTAGAAATGAATTTAGTGGTAAAAATACTATAAAAAACCTAAAGAAAATGAAGAGATATTATCCGATACTTGCTAGTGAGTTTGTTTCTTGGCTATCAAATTATGCACTTATAGAAGATAGAGATGAGAAACAATATGCAAATAAAATTGTATATAATTTAGAAAGTTTAGAAGACTATAATAGAGCAATAGTAGATTATATGTCAGGAATGACAGATATCTATATTGTAAAAATATATAATGAACTTATAAATTATTAATAGGAGGATGTTATGGTATATAAATTTAGACCTGTTGGAGTTTGCTCAATGGAAATGGAAGTAGACATTGAAGATGGAATTATAAAAGATGCAAAAATTATAGGTGGTTGTGCTGGAAATACTGTTGGACTTACACAATTATTAGTAGGAATGACAGTAGATGAAGCTATTAAGAGATTAAAAGGAATTCCTTGTGGAATAAAAGGTACATCTTGTCCAGACCAATTTGCTATAGGATTAGAAAAAATAAAAGAGGAAGCAAATATTTAGTATGAATTTAGTTCAAGAAACAAAATTTATAATGAACAAATATAATATAACAGCCAGTAAGAGTTTAGGTCAAAATTTCTTGGTGGATGAAGAAGTAGTAAATGGAATTGTTAATAATGCAGAAATTTCTAAGGATGATTTAGTTATAGAAATAGGACCAGGTCTTGGCACATTAACTTCGAGATTACTTGAAAAAGCAGGCAAGGTAGTATGTATAGAGCTTGATAAAAGAATGGTAAATATTATAACCGATAGATTTTCTTTATATGAAAATTTTGAGGTTATAAATGAAGATGTTTTGAAAGTTAATTTAAAAGAACTAATAAAAGAAAACTTAGAGAAACATAACTTAAAAAATGCAAAAGTTGTTGCTAATTTGCCTTACTATATAACTACACCAATAATAATGAAGTTATTGGTGGACAGGCTAGGTTTACAAAGTATTACTGTAATGGTTCAAAAGGAAGTAGCAGAACGCTTAGCAGAAAAACCAGGTGGCAAAGAGTGCGGTGCAATTACTTATAGTATAAACTATTTTGCAGATAGTCAGATTATTATACACGTACCAAATACATCATTTATTCCAACGCCTGAGGTAAATTCAGCTGTTATAAAACTTACATTGCTAAAAGAACCACGAGTTAAAGTGAAGAACGAAGAGACTTTATTTAAGGTTATTAAAGCTTCATTTATGCAAAAGAGAAAAACTTTAGTAAATAGTTTGTATAATGGAAAAATTTTAGATAGTAAGCAAGAGATAGAACAGATGCTAGAGAGTTTTGGAATTGATTTAAAAATACGTGGAGAAAAACTTAGTTTAGAGCAATTTGCACGAATTGCTGATTATATAGAATAGTACATAAGAGAGGCGATTAAAATAGAAAATAAAAAAGTAAGAAAAGTAAATAAAGAAGCAAAGGCTAACAAAGAAAAGATTGACAAGTTCTGGGTTAATTTTAGATTGGGCTTTTGTGGATGTATGGCTGCACTTTTGCTAGTGGGATTAACAGGAAGATTGGGTTATTTACAGTTTGTAAAAGGTAAAGAATATAGTCAGAGAGCGTATAGCCAGCAAATGAAAAATAAGATAATTAGTCCTAGAAGAGGAACGATTTACGATAAAAATGGAGAGCCTTTGGCTATTAGTGTTCCAGTAGACACAGTTTCTATAAATCCGGGATTAGTGTGTTATCAAAATGGAAAAGAAGTTCCAAATGATGTTATAGCGGAAGGATTATCACAAGTTTTTTCTTTAGACTATAATGAAACTTTAGAGAAGGTCTCAAGTAATAAGAGTGTTGTAGTTATTGCAAAAAAAGTTGAAACAGAAAAGATAACAGAGCTTCAAAAATGGATGGGTGAGAAGAAGATTACGACAGGAATAAACATTGACGAAGATAGTAAAAGGTATTATCCATACAATGATGTAGCATCAAACTTAATTGGTTTTTGTAGTAGTGATAATGTAGGACTATGGGGACTTGAGGAACGTTGGAATGACGAACTTACAGGTACTTCTGGTAAGATAGTTACAGCAAAAAACGTTAATGGAGAAGCTATATCTGATGAAAATGAACAGTATGTTGAAGTTGAAAATGGAAGTAATATCTATCTTACAATAGATACAGCAATACAGGGTATTGCTGAGAAATACTTAGAACAAGCTGTTGTTGAAAATAAATGTGGAAATGGTGGAAATGTAATTATTATGAATCCACAAAATGGTGACATATTAGCAATGGCTACATATCCAGATTATAATTTGAATTCTCCTTTTTCAATTGAGCCAACGGGATTAACTCAGGAAGAATGGGATACATTACCACAGGAAGAGCAAAGTGCTAAACTTTTAAATGTTTGGAGAAATAGGGCGGTTTCGGATTTATATGAACCAGGTTCAACTTATAAATTACTTACAGCAGCAATTGCGTTAGAAGAAAATATTATTACAACAGATAATGAAGGAGACTTTTTCTGTACTGGTAGATATCATGTTGCAGATTGGGATATTGAGTGTTGGAAAACTGATGGCTCACATGGAGTTCAGTCATTAAGAAAGGCACTTCAAAATTCTTGCAACCCTGCCTTTATGCAGTTAGGGCAAAAGATAGGACATAAACTTTTATATAAATATTATGAAGCTTTTGGACTATTTTCACAAGTTGGAAGTGATATTGCAAGTGCAAACAAAGGTATATTTTGGGATGAAAAGAAGGTAGGTCCTGTTGAACTTGCAACAATGTCTTTTGGGCAGAGAATCACTATTACACCACTTCAGCTTATTTCAGCAGTTTCAACCATTGCTAATGACGGTGTATATGTAAAGCCTAGAATAGTAAGTAAAATAGAAAATACAGACGAGGAAAGTATAGAAACAATTGAGCCTCAAGAAGTAAGACAAGTTATATCACTAGAAACTTCTCAAAAAATGAAAAATATGATGCAATCAGTCGTTACTGATGGTACTGGTAGATATGCAAAAGTAGAAGGCTATTCAGTAGGTGGTAAGAGCGGTACATCAGAACCACCTATAAATAATCCGGAAGCAGGCTATGTTGCTTCATTTATAGCAATATCTCCAATTGAAAACACACAAGTAGTAGTTTTAGTTATACTATATGATCCGCACGGAGATTCACATCAAGGAGGTCAAACAGCAGGGCCAGTGTCAGGTCAGATTTTATCTGAGGTATTACCTATTATGGGAATTCCGTCAGATAGTACTGAAATTACAAATGCAGAAGAAAATTTACCAATTGTACCGAATGTAGTTGACAAAACGGTAGCAGAAGCTAAAAAAGTTTTAACTGCAGCAGGTTTTAATGTACAGATAAATATAACAGGTGACGAAAATACAACACTTGTTTCCGATCAAACTCCAAAATCTGGAATTAAGTTGGAAGCTGGTTCAACTATATATTTGTATACTGCTGAAAATGAAGTGAGAGTTTCGACTGCTGTTCCAAATGTTAAAGGAATGTCAGCTGCAGCGGCAGGTGTTGCTTTGAAAGCAGCAAACTTGAATATAAAAGTTGAGGGTACAAACGGAGTAGTAATTTCACAAGAGCCGTCTTCTGAAACACAGCAAGAAGTAGGTACAGTAATACATGTAGTTATAAAAGAACAGATGAATGGTGCACAATAATTTAGGCAATTATTTATAAGATAAATCATACAATGAACTTAAGAGGTGAATTGTATGATTTATTTTTGTAAAATGCAGGCAACAGGCAATGACTTTATAATTATAAATGTGATGATGCAGAAGTTTCGATATTCCTATGGCAATTTAGCTAAATTTTTGTGTAATAGAAAATATGGAGTAGGTGCAGACGGAGTTATTTTTATAGAGAAAAGCGAAGTCGCAGAATATAAAATGCGTATATTTAATAGTGATGGCACAGAAGCTGGAATGTGTGGAAATGGTATAAGATGTTTGGCAAAGTATTTATATGAGGAAAGTATGGTATCTTCAAGTTGTTTTAAGATTGAGACTATTTCTGGAATTAAAGAATTAGAGCTGAGTATAGAAAACAAGACGGTTTCATACATAAAAGTTTGCATGGGCAATCCTATATTTGAGTATAATAAAATACCAGTTATTTTTCCAAATATATTAGAGAAAAGTTTGCAGAGCTTAGAAATTGATATTGAAGATAAAAAATATATTGGTTTTCCAATATCAATGGGAAATCCTCATTTTGTAATATTTGAAAATGAGCTTGATAAAATAGACTTAGAAAAAATAGGGCGAAGTATTGAGAATTATAAGTATTTTCCTTATAAAACAAATGTTGAATTTGTCAAGATAATAAATAGGAATAAGATTAAAATGCTGGTATGGGAAAGAGGAGTAGGAAGAACTTTAGGATGTGGAACTGGGAGCTGTGCAGCAGTAGTAGTGTCTGGTTTAAAAGAATATACAAATAATGAAGTAATTGTGGAATTAGAGGGTGGAAATGTAAAAATAAAATATGATAAAGAAGAAAATAAAGTTATGCTGATGGGAACAGCAGATAAAGTTTACGAGGGAAAAATAGATATTTAAAAGGTCGAAACTATAAGTTCGACCTTTTCTTTTTATATGGGTGTTTTTTCTCCGCTAGCAATCATTTCGTCAATTAATTTTGTGATAACTTGTCTTTCATCATAAGGATATTTAACACCATTTTTTTCAAGATATAAATCATTTCCAAGACCGCGGAATAACTATTATGTCACCAGGTTCTGCAATTGATATTGCATAACGTATTCCTTCAGTTCTGTCAACAATTATTTTATATGGTTTACCAGTTGGAATAATACCGACTTCTATTTCTTTTAAAATTTTAAGTGGGTCTTCTGTACGAACTTGGTCAGACATAAGAACAGTGAAGTCTGCAAGTCTACCTGAAATTTCTCCCATAACTGGACGTTTTGCAGCATCTCTATCTCCACCTACACCCCAAGCACAAATAATACGTTTTTTTGCATAAGCTTTTACAGAAAGTAGAATACTTTCTAAGCTTGATGGTGTGTGAGCATAATCTATTAATATAGATAAACCTAATTTGTTTGGAACAAGTTCACTTCTTCCAAGAACTTTTAAGTCTTTGAGAGCACTTCTAATTTCTTCTGCAGTGATTCCAAAGTGTGAAGCTACAGCGATTGCTCCTAGTGCATTATAGACACTGAATCTACCTGGAATGCTAGCTTCAATTTTTTCTTCTTTTCCATTAAAGTTTATAGTAAAATCAATGAAAGAGTCAGTAATCTGTAAGCTTTTTGGATTAGCTTTAATATCAGCGGAATTGTCAATACCAAAGGTAGTTATATTGTGATTAGGTAATAACTTTGGTATAGTGCTTGTCCTTTCATCATCAAGGTTTACAACACCGAATTTTGCTCTTTCTATTAAGCTAAGCTTGGTATTGAAATAATGTTCCATAGAAGGATGTTCTTTTGGACTGATATGGTCTTCACTTAAATTTGTGAAGACACCAACTTCAAAATCGCAACCAGTAACACGGTCAAGCATTAATGCTTGTGAAGATACTTCTATTATTACAATGTCAACATTTTCTTTAACCATATGAGCTAAATTTTCTTGAATTTCAATACTCTCAGGAGTTGTTCTGTCTGTATCATAAAGTTTTTCTTTTCCAATATATACTGCAATACTTCCGATTAAGCCAACTTTATACCCATGAGCTTCTAATATTGCTTTAGTCATAAAAGTAGTAGTAGTTTTACCTTTAGTACCAGTAACACCAACTATTTTTAATTTTTTTGCAGGATAATCATAAAAAGCAGAAGCTGTTTCTGCAAGTGCTTTTCTAGTATTTTTTACTGAAATAATAGGTATATTATAAGAATTGTTTAAATCTTCTATATTAACGTCTGGTTCAACAATAATAGCTTTAGCACCATTTTCTATGGCTGATGGTATGAATTCTACGCCATTTTTTGTAAAGCCATTTATGGCAATAAACAAACCACCTTCTTTAATTTTTCTAGAGTCTGAATGTATATTAGTTATATCTAAATTTAGATCTCCAACTTTGTTTATAATTTCAACCTCTTTTAGTAAATCGATAAGTTTCATAAAAATCCTCCTTATCTTGTAAAATCGAAAACATTATATAACTAAAAGTAGGTTTTGTAAAGGCAAAAAAATAAGGCCTCCACTCTTGCGAGCTTTGGCCAATGATTTTTCCGGCGTAAATACGTGCACCTCCGGGTAAGGTGCTTCAAAATAGAAATCCTAAAACTGCGCTGATTGCTTCCACAATAAACCAAAGGATTGCAATTCCAATGATTATTGGTAAAAGGAACGTAAGCAGTGGCAGCTGGATGTTTGAGTACACCCAACGTAAAAATTTGCATATAAAATATAGCATGACAAAGAAAAAAATGAGTGCAGCGATTGTAAGTATACCGTTGGGCATAATAGCACCTCCAACATAAAATTTGAAAATTTCAATGAACTTATATATATTATATCACAAATATTAGAAATAGTAAAATGAAAAGAGGCCTCTACTCTTGCGAGCTTTGGCCTGTGATTTTCCCGGCGTAATTGCGTTTCATTTCCGGGTGAGATACTTTAATGATTTGATTTTTGGTCAGCTTGTGATGCCAAACCAAAGTGCCGCTGTTGCAATGGCGACAGGGATCAGCAAAACAAGAACGTTTTTGAAGACCAGATTTGCCCGTACCCAGTTTACTAATTTCCATACCAAAATTGCAATTGGCACAAAAATGAGTACGCATATGCCTGCGAAGACATAGTTGATGTTAATCATGATAGCACCTCCAAAATAAAATATGTATATTTCAACGAACCTACATATATTATAACATGAATAATAAAAAAAGTAAAATTTTTTAATCAAAAGTATTGACTTTGGATTTGATTAATGATAAACTAACAATTACTCACCTATATTATGTAGAGAGTGGAAAAAAGTACTTTTAAAAATATTTAAAAAAGTTCAAGAAATCTGTTGACTTTAGAATTTAAAAGTGCTATACTAAATAAGCTGTCGGAAAAATAGACAGCAAAGTACATTGAAAAATAAACAATAAAATATCCTTTAGAGAAACCAAGCGGTAGAAAAGAGAAATCTAAAACTACCACAAAAATTTTGAAAAAAATGAGCTTTAGCTCAAACTTAAATTGATATGTATTTATAAAAATATATATACCATAAACAAGAGAGTTTGATCCTGGCTCAGGATAAACGCTGGCGGCGCACATAAGACATGCAAGTCGAACGAACTTAATACATTCTTT
>CATJWN010000074.1 GCA_949745595.1 uncultured Clostridia bacterium | reverse complement strand
AAATTTTTGTAAAATTTCTCCTGCTAATCCTTTGTTTAATATAAAGAAGTCTTCTATTACTGCTTCTTTATTTACTGCTATTTTATTACAGTTTGTTTCATATTTTATATTCATAATAAAATCTATTGCTGTTTGAACATCTTTTATTATAATCTCACTACTACTATATCTTTTATAAGTCTTGTTTCCATATTATCTCCCTTTCTAATTTCATATATAAAATTGGATTTCTAGTTTTCTATCTTCAATTTCTACGCTTAATTATTCTAATATTATTTTCCTACATTATAATCAATATTTGCTAATTTTGCTTGCTTACATAAATCTTTTGTCTGTATTTTATATTGCTTTCCATCTTTTATTGTATATGTTCCGCATTGTCTAAACTCAAAATTAACATTTTTTCTTACGCATTGTTCTCTAATATCTAATGCCCATTCATAATCGAATACTCTAGCATTTATATCAGATTCACCACCCACAACTACAAGTTCTATATTATCAAGATATTTTTCAATATCTATCTTTTCTAATAATGGTTGTACTGTTATGCATTTATGCTTTATCGGTAAATCCTTAAAAATTGATAATTTATAATCTGCATTTTTTTGATTTTCAATAGTACAACATACAACTGCATTATCATACCCATCTTCCCAGTCATTTGGAATACATTTCATAAATCTATCAATCCTTTTAGTTAGAAACAAAAAAGTACAGTCCTGTCTTTCTTTGATCATTTTCCAACAGTCATTACGCCACTCATCTGCTTCTTCAATAAGAAAATCCGTAGAAAAACATAAATAAACAATTCCTGATTTCATTTTATAACTGCCATTTGTTAATTTCTCTATCGGCTTTTCAAAATCCTTTGTTTTTACTATTTCACTCGTATCTACATTTCTTTTTGAATCGCCTTTATGAATATAGCAATGCAAACAACCATCACTACATTTTTTACAACCTCGCCAAGGGTTCCACATTGCCATAATAAATTCTCCTTTATTATCATATTTTTTATTGTCCCTTACTTTCTTATATCATAAAAGCAAGTGATTTTCAATTATCACTTGCTTCTTTAATAATTATTTTTTTTTCATTTTCGTTACCATACATCTTTCCTTTTGAATCTAATTGTAATTCATATCCATATTCAAAAATATATGCAATTCCAAACAAGAATAATATTTGTACTACATCAAAAAGTTCAACACCTACATCTAAATCCATTCTTAGTATATTTTCAAATACCATTCCACCACAAGTTGGAAGTACAAGAACTACAATCATAATTTTAGCCATCTCTTTTATATATTTAACATTTTCTAGTGTAAAAGGTGTATCACCTTGATTTATATTTATAAATAATTTCTCTAACCTACTTAATGTCATCCTATATAAAACTAAACAGATAGTTAAGCAAACAAACCCTAATTCTAGATAAGCAATTATTTGTGCTTTTGAGTTGTTTTCTAATACGTTTTTCATTTTTAAAATAGTATCTTGACTTGTCTCATCAGCAATTGGAGAATCATTTACCTTTAGCTCTAGTGTTACTCCATCTTGCGACTTTTCTTCTGTTATCACTATTTTATCGTCTATCCTTGAACCTCTAAACAAAATTGTACCGTCTTTAAGTTCAACATGGCTTATAAATATTGGTGTAAGTATTAGTAACAATAGCATTATTGGTATTACCGCCGTCAAAAGAATTTTTCCAATTCTTGAAAGCACATAAATTGCCTTACTTATCCCTTTAATCTTTCTTTGTTTTTCTTCCTTAAACTTAACTACACTCATTTTTATATCTTCATCTAATGAATCTATATCACTCATATCTTCATGAACTAAGTCATTTATTTTACAATGAAATATATTACATAATTTCATTATTTTTTCCATCTCTGGATAACTCTCACCATTTTCCCACTTTGATACACTTTGTCTACTCACATTCATTTTCTCTGCTAATTTTTCTTGACTCATTTTAGCTGATTTTCGCAAATTATATAAATTCTCTCCAAACTTCATTAGACTACTCCTCCTCTAGTTTTAATTTTAGTGTAGTTTCTTTTAAAATTCTATCAACTTTAAGTTGCACTTTATAAAAAATATAAAATTCAACTTAAAGTTTACACTTTTATATTATAAAAGCAAGTGGCTGTCGAGGTTGCCACCTGCTTTTAAAAGTTAATTTAATATTTTTGAACTTCTAATGTACTCAACAATTTTTGCAATTTCACTTTGCATTGTATCCTTATATTCAGCAACTTGTTCATTATTTGACTTATCATACCCATATTTATTTAAGAAACGATAAGTTTCAATTTCTATTAACTCTCTCTTAGTTATCCTTTTAACTTCTACTGGTAAATTTCTGTTTTCACGTTGTTCGATAATCTCTTGAACTTTGCTATCAGAAATTATGAAATTGCGTCTTAATTCATTTTCCATATTCTCTAAGATATACATATCTTCTTCAACAAGCTCGTCATCCTCATTATCATTTAAGAACATCTCAATTTCAGCAACTAATTCATGAATACTATAATTGTACACTAAACTCATTTTTTGAGATAAAGTCTTTCTTATTGCTTTTTGCATTATCTCAATTTGTTCTTCTTTTGCCTCGTCTAGCTTATTAGCGCCCGTGAAGAATCCTATAAAACGTTGGAAAGCTCCCCTTTCCTCTAACACTTCCAAATCATCTTTTAATTTTTTAAGTTCTGCCTCTCCACGAACATTTAAAATAGTCTCTGCAATTCCACGTTTTAACTCATTCTCTTCTATTATAGTCATTTCTTCAAATCGTGTAAGCTTTACTTTACCTACTGAGCTCTTTGGATTGTTTAAATAATTAAGCAAAGTTCCAATTTGTATGCTCACTTTTGATATTTCTAACAATTCATTAGTCAAAATATCTCTATCTTCTTCTGTCTCACATAATTCTTTCGCTTTTTCTTTTATATCTGTTACTTGTGATAATAAACTTTCAGCAGATTTCTTCATTTCAAAAGCGTTATTTAGTGCACTATAATTTGCACCTATATTTCCTGCTATTTTAGCATGATTTTGCTGTCTGCTAATTAATTTTCTTATATCTTCTAGCAATCTTTTTACCGTAGTAATATTGTCTTCACATTCTCTATTTACTGATTTTGCAATCTCTTCTAAAGTCTCTTCTTCTAATTTTGACTGTTTCTCTTTTGCTTCTTCTTCTAACTTTTTCATCTTGTCTGCTTGAGATTCTTCTTTCACATTTTGCTCAGCATAATATCTTAACTCAAGTTCTTTAAACTCTGCCATAACATATACAGAAACATTTTTCTTCCATTTTGTAATGAAATCTATTGCCATTTTCTTTTCTTCATATATATTTGAACTGCTATCTCTTAAGTCTTCTAATTCTCTGTTTATTCTAGCAATGTCAGCATCATCTGCTTCTTTTTCTATTTCTGTATAATCTTGAAATTCTATTTTCTTCTTAATATCAGCTTCATACTTAGATAGTAATTGCTCTAACTTTCTTATACTTTCATTATTCACAAAAGTACTTTTCTCATATTCTGCACACTCTTTAAGTTTTTGATTTACTACATCGGCAGAAGTTAATATATAATTATAAACTGCATCTTTTTCTTGCTCTGTCAACTCTTGTAAGTCTTGTTTTTCTAAGTTAACACTATATATAGGAAGTCTTCTTCCATCATCTAACTTAATTAATTTAATATCTTTAAATTCCTTTATTTTTGTAAAAGGAGCAATCAATATTTCAGGCATTTCTGTCTCTATTCCTAAAGCTTCGTCAATATTTAAATAAGGAACATCTACATCTCCAACAAAATTCATTATTGCTGGCATTTCTGTTTCTATATATGACTCTACATCTTCTTGTTTTGAAGTAGCATGTAAGAAATAATCTATATAAATTTCATTTTTTAATCTTTCTGTTTCTGCTACCGTTGTATTATATGCTAAAGACCATGGTTTTCTATCTTTTGAGTAAAAATATTTTAGCATAATTTCATACATTTTTATAAGTTTCTCTAGTGCAATTCTTACGCTCTCTCTATCATAAGAAAATGGCTGCATATCTTCTGTTTTATCTCTAAGTAATACTACATCTAATTCACCATTATTAATAAGCAATTGATTTATCATCAACTTGCTATTTTCTCTGTAATCTTCTATTGCTTCTATATCTTCTTCCGTAAATTTAAACATCATATGTATCTCCCATTTGCCATATTTTTCCTTTAATAATTTTATCATTTATGTAATTTTTTAGCAACATTTTTGCAACATTTTTTTAATATTTTTTCACACAAAAAATCGGCTTTCAAAAGGCCGATTTTATTTTAATATTCTATAATTATTACTGGTCTAAATGTACAAGTTGAATTGTTGATAGTATCCGTTTGGCTATAAGCAAATATATTGCCACCACCCATATTACCACCTCTAGTAAATATTGGATAAACTTCTGATGGCATAACTCTTTCTGCTCCCCAATCTGCTACTTCACTATCTAATACAGCATCACCATATACAGTCGTTTTTCCATTTACTATTCCATAAGATGTAGCATATTTAGTTGAAGTATTATAATCTGATAAATTAAATACTCCTGCTATATTTAAACCTGCTGCAACAATCTCTGGGCGTCCTCCTGCTAATCCATATACACCATATTTTGTTCCTGTTGTTGAAGCAGTTTCAGTACAATCACATCCGTGGATAATAACCATTTTGTGTAGATACGCTTAAATTACCATATTTACTATTAGTTAAATAAACTATTGCACCATATTCTGAATTTTTCATAAGATGTGTGTCAATATTATTAGTATCTACTGGGAAGAATCCATCAGAACCCATATCTCCACTTACTCTTCCTGTAACTGCTGTTCCAAATAAAGAAGTATTTTTTTCCAATTCTCTACAAATTTTGAAAGCATTTATTGGTGCTACAGTGAGTGCAGAACTTGAGTTAGTTTGCATTGAAGAAACAGATTCATTATTTCTTATAACTTCATATTTTGCTACCCAAAAACCTGTAATTTCACTATCCCACTCACCGTTTGCAAAACTACTTGGCACAAGTGCAGTTCCATCTTGAAATGCTGGCGCTATTTTATATCCATTATCTAAAGCTTTACCTTCTGTAGTTATATTAGAAAATTCTTTTAAAAATTTAATGTCTATCTTTGCATCTGCTATTTTATAAGCATACCTTGGTATCCATACATATACACTTCCATCTGCAAGTCTAACATTTGCCCATTTCTTCTCACTACTATCATAGTTATACCAAGCCTGTTTCTCTTCTTCTGTAGAAAGCTCTTCACCGTCTTCATTTATTGGTACCATCCCATCTACTAATAGTGGTTTATTAACTATAGTAACTGTAAAATCCTCTGTTGTTTTTTCTAAACCTGCATATTGAGATTGAACATCCTCTCCATATTCAGAATAATCACTTACATTTCTATCATAATCTGTTGCAACTAATTGATAGTTTCCAGATTCAGTAACACCAATAGTATCTGTATGTGTGTATACTTTTGTGCTAACTACTACTGATAAATCATTTTTTAAATAACAAGTTATTTTTGCATAACTTTTATCTAACTTTATATCTGCTTTATTATCATAAGTTTTTACTGAAAAATCTAATTTTGTATTAGTATTAAAAACTGGCTGTTCTAATGTTTGTCCACCTGGTAAATCATATTGTCTATAATACATAACATCATCTAGTTTAACACCCTCTACTGCTATAATATTTCTAGTCAATGAATTAATCCAAACTGCTAAATCGAAATCCTTAACACCCATAAGTTCTTCAATTTCTCCTGCGCTAAAAAATCTGTAATTTGCTGTGCTTCCATCAACACTTGACCAACTTTTAAGTGGTGTGATATTGTTCATAGCAATAACTTCTTCTAATACATTTTTATCTTTATCTGCAGCTTGTGAATAACTAAGCCCCATTCTATTTATTTCTTTTACAGAATATTTATCACAAAAAATGTCTACTTTTTCTTGAAGTATTTTCAATTTTGAAACATACGCTTGTACCCTCATATTTTCGAGAGCATCAAAGCCACTATACATAGCAAAAGTTGTAATAATTAGCATCAATATAACAGTAAATATTAGTGTAATTAAAGAAATACCTTTTTGATTTTTCATATTCTAAGTATTCCTCCTCTTTTCTTTAGAATTATTTTACTCGACTGAAGCATTTTGTGTGAAATAGTTTTGTAAGAATGCGTTATAATCAAAAGCTTCATGTATTTCTGGCATAGGATATTCTGTTACAAATGTTTCTACACTTGCACTTTTTATAACTGCTGGTGTAGCTAATTCTTTTATGCTTGAAGTCTCAGCTGGTGCTTCTTCACCTTCTGCCACTTCTTCCTTCTTCTCTTCTATTGCAAAAATTTTCTCTACAACATCTAAGCCTTCTATAACTTTACCAAAGCCTGTGTAAGCTCCATTTAAGTTTCTATTTGAGTCTAACATAATTTGAAAATGGCAAGATGCTGAGTTATATCCTTGCTCTGTTAATCCTAAAAATGAAGAATACTCTGCTCTTAACATGGATACAACACCTTTTTCATGTTTTAAAGTGTTTGTATCAAATTTGTTAGCAACAAATTCACCATTTATTTGATACTTTGTATCCGCTTCTGTTCCAGCCTGAACATTACTATCTACTAAACTTTT
The DNA here is from genome assembly GCA_949745595.1 of uncultured Clostridia bacterium. Taxonomy (GTDB): domain Bacteria; phylum Bacillota; class Clostridia; order TANB77; family CAG-508; genus Scatovivens. The sequence goes on along the minus strand of CATJWN010000074.1, from coordinate 17,746 downwards.
AGTTGGCTCAGCTTCTGTTCCATCTGCATTTTTAGTTGCAAAAATTGCATTTACGTCTTTACCATAAAAAGTCTTGCCTTTATAAAATCCTTTGTTTATTAAATTAATAAAATTTGCTACTGTATTTGGAGCATACTCTGGATATAATTCTATTTTTATATTACCATAATTCTCTACTTCAAAAATTGCTATTGGATTTTGTACTTTATGTGTTTTATAAACCACAATATTATATATTACAAGTCCTAAAAGTAATACTGCTAATATTGCTATTACTATCCAAATCGTTAATTTTGTCTTGTTTTTCATTGAATTTTCCGCCTTTCTATTTTAAACCTAAATATTTCATCGCATCTACAATATTTCTTGCGCCTATTATATCTAATTTATGTTTTTCTTTCAATAGTTTTTTATTACTTTCTGGAATTATACAAGTTTTATATCCTAACTTTTCTGCTTCTTTAATACGTTTATCAATCATATTAACACTACGAACTTCACCTGTAAGTCCCACTTCACCTATTGCAACAACATCTTCTTTGATACTTATATTTTTCAAGCTAGAAGCTACTGCCAATACTGCTGGTAAATCTAGTGCCGGCTCATTAACTCTAATTCCACCTACAATATTTAAGTATACATCTTGATTTCCAAGTTGTAAATTAGCCTTTTTTTCAAGTACCGCCATAAGTAAAGTTAACCTATTATAGTCTATACCAATTGCATTTCTTCTAGGTATTCCAAAAACACTAAAAGTAGTTAAAGCTTGCAATTCTACAAGTAGTGGTCTTGTTCCTTCTAAACTTACTGCTATTATCGAACCTGATGGATTTCCATCTCTTTCTGAAATCAATATTGAAGATGGATTCGTAATTTCTATAAGCCCTTTCTCCTCCATTTCAAACATACCAATCTCATTAGTTGAGCCAAATCTATTTTTTACTGTACGTAAAATTCTATATGTAAAATATCTTTCACCTTCTAAATATAAAACTGTATCTACCATATGCTCTAACACTCTAGGTCCTGCTATATTTCCGTCTTTAGTAACATGACCAATTATAACTGTAGTAATTTGTTTTTGCTTGCACATTTTCATTATTCTTGCAGTAATCTCGCGAACTTGACTAACACTGCCTGGTGCAGAAGTTATATCCTCTGAATACATAGTTTGAATTGAATCTATAATAACAAAACTTGGCTCTTCTTTATCAAGTATTATCTCTACATTATCAATATCTGTTTCTGATAAAAATAATATATTATCATTGTCAATTCCTAATCTATCTGCTCTAAGTTTGATCTGTTCTGCAGATTCTTCACCAGAAACATACAATACTTTTCCATTTAAAGATAGACTATTGCAAATTTGCAAAATAAGTGTTGACTTTCCAATTCCGTGGTTCTCCACCTAAAAGTGTTAGAGAACCATTTACAAACCCTCCACCTAAAACTCTGTCTAATTCTTCTACTCCAGTCTTCACTCTTGTAGTTTCTTTTTTCTGAACTGTATTTAGTTTTACTACTTCGTTTTGCGGTTTTTTTCTATCTTTTGAGCTCGTCGCTTGAATAGCTTTTTCTTCTACAAAAGTATTCCAAGCATTACAACTCGGACATTTGCCTAACCATTTGCTACTTTCATAACCACACTCATTACATACAAATACTGTTGATACTTTTTTTGCCATTAATTTCTCCTATATTTTTTACTAGGCTATATATATTTAAAATATTCCGTTCAGCTCTGTCGTTCTAATTTAACATAAAGTTATTATCGCTACTCTCCGTCCTTCACTTCATATTTTAAATACATATAACCTATCATATCATAAATGTCAAGAAAACTATATATAAAGAAGCTGATTTTTAAATTAGCCCCAACTTCTTAAGCTCAGCAAGCACTATAATATACATAGCGTGACTCCAAGTAAGTCCAATAACCCATGCAGGTCTCATTGCATCATTATTTACTTGCTCACCTAATAATCCATATTCTGATGCAGAAGTTGTAACAAAGCTAAAGTTTTCTAAAGCCTTTTTATTTTCTCCCGCCTCTAGATTATAACACGCCATCCATAAATTTGCTATAGGCCATGGATTATATCCACCAATATAGCAATCTCCTTCGTATCTTATATAACCACCTGTATATGTACGTATAGTCATATTTATTCTTTCAATTGTATTTTGAATATTTTTTTCCTTTGGTGTAAACATTCCAAAAGGTGTTACTGCCCCAAGTAAGCTTATATCTATTTTTCTATCTACTGTATTTCTAATATAAGACTTTTTATTATCGTCATAAAATTCTCTCAAACAGTATTCCTTTATCTCTAAAACTAAATTTTCTAATTTTTTAATTTGTTTATTTATTGATTCGACTTTTAACCTGTTATTTTCAAACATTCCAACTATATCTTTATATATTGCAAGCATTGCTTTAAAAGCCCCGAAAATTGCTGATATAGAATATAAAGAAAATCCTTCAAATTCTTCCCAAAGGTCATAACTTAATTTGAATTTGCCAGTACCTTTTAATAAATCTTCTACATACTTTTCAAGATATATAATACCATTTTCTAACATTTTTAAATTTGATTTTAAGAAATTCTTATCTTTACAAACTTTATAATGTTCATAAGCTCCAAAAATTACTGAAGCTGTTTCATCTATTTGATAACCCCAAGCTGGTGCAAGTTTTCCATCTGTATAAAATCTTTGTTCCCACATACCATTTTTGCTCTGAGTCATTTTACAGAATTTGCTATAAAATTTTTCTGCGTCCTCACCCATTCCAACAGCATCTAATGCTCTAGTAATAAATACAGCATCTCTTGGCCAGCAATAAGAATATCTACCACATTTAGTCTTATTTTCGTCTACTTCTATGCCTGCTGAAATTCCACCAGTAACTGGGTTTGTAACTAACGGAAATAATAATATACTTCTATTATAGACATTCTTAATTCTATCGTCTACATCTAATTTATTTATTCCTAGTTTATCATGGTCTTTTACAAATTTCTTCCAATATTTCTTTGTGTCTTCAAGTTCTTTTTTTATATCTAATTTTCTAAATCTTTCAAGTTCATTATCTAATTCATTTAGTAAACACTTTGAATTATTATCATTTATATAAACATATAAAGCAATACTTACACTCTTCCCTGCTGAAATTTTAAAATTATAACTTATTGCAGAATCTGAAGACATTCCAATATAATCTTTTCCGCCAATTACTCCTTCCATTATGTTATTTTGAACACCATTTATTTGAACTGCATTTGGTACTTCTTTTGAGAAAATACATACTGCATAATCATGATTATATTGAATTAAAGCGTCATTTTTTAAATAACCACAAGTGTCATTATTTAAGTTAGTTATAACTTGAGAATATATTAAGAAATTTAAGTCAAAATCTATATTACTTTCATTAGTTAGTTTATATTGTTTTATTAGAACATTATCTTTTATAGGAACAAAATCTGTTTGCACTACTCTTAAATTAAAATATGTGTTTAAGATTTCTGTTTCTAGTACATTAGTATTTTGCGAATAATCTTGATTATAAACATTATTAATATCATTGTGTAAATATATCATTGCCGAATCATTTATTTTTACACCGACATTAAATCTTTCAATAAATTGTTTGTAGTCTACTGTTGGGCTATATAACCTTAAAAGCTCACCAGTCTTAGAAAAGCTTGCTGTTACTGTTCTATTTCCAATAATTGCGTCATTAAAATATTTTGTTACCATTTATATCTCCTACTTTGTTAACATATTTGAAATTTGTAATTCTAGATCTTTAATTCTATCACTTAAGGCTTTTATCTCATCATATTGTGTTTCAATAACAACATTTTCAAGATCATCTATACTATCCTTCATTTTTTCAATTCTATCAAGTACATCAAGTTTAACAAATTCTTGATTGAATTTCTTAACTTCTTCAGTTTCTTCAAGTTTAGTTATTGCATCTGATGTAAGCTCATAAGCTTCTCCAAAATCTGGTATTGTAACTGGCACTTCTGCTGTCTCTTCTATTTTCTGCTTTAAAGCTAATTGTCCTTCTTCTTCTCCATGTACTAAAAATACATGTTTTGGCTTGTTTATAAATGAATATATGAAATTTAAAAGCCACTCTTGGTCTGCATGTCCAGAATATCCTTCAATATATTCGATTCTCGCATTTACTGCAATCTCTTCTCCAAAGATTTTTACTTTTTCCGCACCATCAACTATACTTCTTCCAAGTGTACCTGGTGCTTGGTATCCAACGAATAATATTGTGCTATTTGGATTCCATAGATTATGTTTTAAATGATGCTTAATTCTACCGACTTCACACATACCACTAGCAGAAATTATTATTGAAGATTCATTGCTTTCATTTAATGCTTTTGATTCATCTGCTGTTACAGTAAACTTAAGTCCTGGAAACTCTAGTGGGTGATCTCCAGACTTCATTTTTTCTTGTATCTCTTCCTCAAATAGTTCTGTGTTTTTCTTAAATACTTCTGTTGCAGAAATTGCAAGTGGACTATCTACATAAACTGGTGCTCTCATTATTGTTTTATATTTTCTTGCAAATTCTTCATCTTGCCCCTTTTCATCTTTTAATACATCAATTTCATATAAAATTTCTTGTGTTCTACCTACTGCAAAAGACGGTATTACTACTGTTCCACCTTTATCTAAAGTTTCAGAAACAATGTCCAAAAACATATTTGCTTTTTCTAAGTTTTTCATATGTAATCTGTTTCCATAGGTTGATTCCATAATTACATAATCTGCATTGTCTATCATTGTTGGAGAATCTAAAAGTGGTAAATCATTATTTCCTAAATCTCCTGTAAATACTGTTTTAACGGTTTTTCCATTTTCAAGTGCCCAGATTTCTATAATAGCAGATCCTAGCATGTGTCCAGCATCATTAAATCTAACACTGATATTATCATCAATTTCTACTATATCATCATAATCTACTGGTTCAAAAACTTCCATACATTTTGCCGCATCTTCTGCTGTATATAGTGGTGGAAGCGCTTGCTTTCCCTCTCTTTTTCTCTTTCTGTTTTTCCATTCAATTTCTATTTCTTGGATATGACCACTATCTGGAAGCATTATCTCACATAAATCACAAGTTGCCTTTGTAGCATAAATCTTACCTTTAAAACCTTCATTATATAGCTTTGGAATTCTTCCTGAATGGTCTATATGCGCATGTGTCAGTAGCATAAAATCAATATCAGAAGCATCATATAAAAATGGATCTGAATTTTCCAAATCATGAGTAACTTTTCCTTGATACATTCCGCAATCAACTAAGAATTTCTTTCCAGCTGCTTCAACTAAAAAATTTGAACCTGTTACAGTCTTGGCTGCACCTAAAAAAGTAATTTTCATAAATCCTCCTTCGTTTAATTAAATAACTTAGTCATTTTATTAAACTTAACTTCTAAATCTTTTTTATCTCCTGTAAACTTTATAGTAGTTTCCTTATCATAAATTTCTTTGTCAAATACCTTTATATTAAGTTCACCTTTTTGTAATTCCAAACAAAGCTTAATTTCTTCAAGTTCTATAATTGTACCGTCTATAGCAAATTTTATTATTTCATAATTTGTATTTATATCCATACTAATTATTTTTATGATTCCAGATTTACAAGCTCTAGTAATTGCTCTTTTTAAAATCTTGTCTATATATTTATTTAAAGCTGGTATATCTTTTATTTGATAATCTTTGTTTATATTCACATTTTTCAAATACCTTAAAATGTAAATAATATCCTTAATCTCATTATTGGTCATTGCATTTAAAGTCTTTTGTTCCATAAGTCTTAGAAAACATTTTTCCATCTCTACAATGTCTTTATCAATAGTTTCTTTATTCTTATAAATAGCTTCGTATCTTTCAAGCTTTGCTTTATATTTCAAATAATTTACAGGAAGTAGCAAATCTGATGCATCTTTTAGCTCTGCAAGTGCTGCTTCTCTATCTCTATTTAGTGCATTTATGAAAACCTTTATGCTACTCATTTTTTTGTCGTCTTCTAATTTGCTATTTTTCTTCTTAAACTCCTTAGCTAAAATATTTTCATCACTAAGTGTTATATCAATCTTTTCAAGCACTTTGGTAAGTTTTAATTTCTTAGTCTTCATAGTCTCTAAGTACTTATCTTTATCTCTTACCTTTACAAGCTCTTTGCATTTTTCCTTTAATTTAACATCAATTTTTGCTTTTTCCCTTTTATTTAATTTCGCATATAAAATTTTAGTCATATAAAGTAAAAACTGATTATCTTTATCTAATTTGTTTATTCTATCTTCTATCTCACCTAAATAGTCTACTTTAACTGAACTCGTAGTTCTCCACTCTTTTAAAACTCCTTCTCCTACTAAAAATAAAAAATTCTGATAAATTAAATTATTTATATACTTACCATTAGACTTAGATTTTGTGTCCCAAGACCAACCATTAAAATTTACCAAAATTTCTAAATTATTTGTATTATATCCTTCTACAAGCATATCTTGAATTAATTTTTTGAATATTACTTCATTTTTTACATAAAAATATTTTGGAACAATGTCTGAAATAGCATATAATAATGCTGTTTCTGTTGGATATGCAAGTAAACTTCTTTCTTTTTCATTTGTTAACGCTAAAACTTTATGCTTCTGTAAAATTTCTGCACCTTTGTTTTTAGGATCTACAATTTTAAAATTGTCACAATATTTATCAATAGTTTCTACAAGCTCTGATAGAAATTCGTCTTTACTTCTAACTACTCTTTTTATAATTTCATAATCTTTATAAGAATTCTCAATTTTATAAATCATACTAAGAAGGAGGTTCTTAACATTTGCAGAAAAATATTTTCTATCTAAAACTTCCTCTAACTCTGAGTTATAATCTTTTAATCTAGAAAATAAATTCATACTTTAAGTACCTCCTCTTTATAATAATATTATTCACTTTCTTGTGTTGGAGCTGCTGAATTATCAGGAACTTCGCCTGGTGCTTGCATCATATTTAGTTCTGCCCAACGTTCTTTTGTCATTAAAAGTTTCCTTGGCTTGCTTCCTTCAAATCCAGATATAATCCCTCTTTCATGCATCTCATCTATAAGTCTTCCTGCTCTTGAGTATCCAATCTTAAATTTTCTTTGGAACATTGACACAGAAGCCTGTCCTACATCTAAAGCATATTCAATAGCTTCATTTAAAAGCACATCTGTCTCATCGTCACTATCTTCTGCCATTTCCATATCGCGTTCTTTATCAGATTTTGTTGAATTTTCAATTTGCTCAAGAATCTGTTTACTATACTCACTTTGTTCCCCATCCTTCTTAATGAAAGAAACTATTTTTTCAACTTCATTGTCATCTACAAATGAACATTGTACTCTAACTGGCTTATTAGCACCTATTGGATAAAAAAGCATATCACCTTTTCCAAGTAATTTTTCAGCACCTGCCATGTCTAGAATTGTTCTTGAATCTATTTGTGAAGAAACGGCAAAAGCAATTCTTGATGGTACATTTGCTTTAATTATACCTGTAATAACATCTACTGATGGTCTTTGTGTTGCTATAACCAAGTGCATTCCAGCTGCTCTAGCCTTTTGAGCTAATCTACAAATTGCATCTTCCACATCTTTAGCTGCTACCATCATTAAATCTGCAAGCTCGTCTATAATAATGACAATTTGAGGTAATTTTCCTTGATCGTATCTTTCTTCAAGTTCAAGCTCACCCTCACTCATGCTTTCTCTTTCTCGTTCTATTGTTGCATTATATCCTTTTAAATCTCTTACATTTTTCTTTGCAAATAATTGATATCTGTTCTCCATTTCTTGCACTGCCCAAGCAAGAGCTCCAGCTGCTTTTTTTGCATCTGTCACAACAGGAATAAGTAAATGTGGTATACCATTATATATTGAAAGTTCAACTACTTTAGGATCTACCATTAGAAGCTTAACGTCACTAGGCTTTGCTTTATATAGGATACTCGCAATTAAAGTATTTATACATACTGATTTACCTGAACCTGTAGCTCCAGCAATAAGTACGTGAGGCATTTTAGCTATATCTGCAATTACCGCTTCACCTGAAATGTCTTTACCAAGTGCTATTGCTAAGCTTGACTCTGCATCTTGGAAATTATTAGACTCTATAATTTCTCTTAAATGTACAACCTCTTTTTCCTTATTTGGTATCTCAATACCAACAGCTTGCTTTCCTGGAATTGGAGCTTCGATTCTTATACTTTCTGCTGCTAAATTAAGTGCTATATCATCAGATAATTTTGCAATTTTACTAACTCTAACACCTTCTGCAGGCTTAAGCTCATATCTAGTAATTGCTGGTCCTACAGAAACATTCTCAACTTTAGCAGAAACGCCAAAGCTGTATAAAGTTTTTTGTAGTTTAGTTGCAGTATCAGCCAATAATTTTTTACTGCCTTTTGCCGATTTGCTTCCTCCTATTTTCATTAATTCAACAGGTGGAAATTCATAGTTTTCGTCTTCATATGAAATCTCGTTATGTGCAAGTTGAAGTACAGCCTGTGTTTGAACTTCCTTTGTTTTTTCTTCTACTTTGAACAAATTGGCTTCTATTTCGTCTGGATTACTTTGAACTGGTTCTTGTGTAATTTCAACTTGTTCAGGTTCTGCAGGAACTTCTTCTTTTTTACCAAACAAGTTAAATTTAATTTTTCCTTCTCTTTGCTCTTCCTCTATTACACCGTTTTTTAAATCTACAATAAGTTCATCTTCCTCAACAATAGAAGTCTCTGGTTTTGGCATTTCTTTTGGTTGTCTTCTCTTAATTGGTTTTGGTTCATCATCGTCATCAATATCTACAAAATTGCTCTTTCTAGCTCTTCTTTTTTCATAAGCAGCATTCATTTCTTCTCTGCTTGCTTCACGCTCTTCGTCAATTCTATTTAAGAAAGCAGCAATAATTTTTGAAGGTTCTATTCCAAAAGTAAATACTAATAATATAAGAGCTGTTCCTACAGAAGCAATTGCCGCTCCAAACATGCCAAATAAGCTAATTAGCGGATATGCAATTACTGCCCCAACAGTACCTCCACCAATATTCTTTTCTCCTAAATCATAAGCTACTTGTAATACATCTTTAAATTCTAAGTTTATGTCTATATTATGATTAGATATCTGAAAAATAGTAAGCATAGCTGCAATACAAGCTAGAAATATTACATATTGAACTAACTTTGAAAATACATATTCCCTATCGTCTCTTGCAACAGAAACAGCAATAGCAAGCATTCCAATTGGGATTAAATACTTTATAAATCCTATTATTCCCCCAAGCATTGGACTTAATACTTCTCCTATTGCTCCTTTTTCTCCATATATCAAAACAAATAATAACACACTAATTATAAGTAGTGATATTACTGCTAAATCTAAACTAAATTTACTTTTTCTTTTGCTTCTATGAGAAGTACCTCTCGAAGTAGTACTTCTGCTGTTTTTGCGCTTTCCAGCCATTTTCCCCTCCTAACATAAAAGCAGACCATAATCGAAAATCTCAGATTGTGGTCTTTAATTTTATAAATTATTTAAGCTCTTTTCTGTTATTCTCAATCGTTTCAACGGTTTGTTTTATAGTAGCTTCAACATTTACTAATGTATCTTCTAATAATCTTACTGTATTCTCAACTCCTGCTAAAAGCTCATCTGCATATTCTTTAGATTCTTTAGCCATAATTCTATAGTTTTCATTAGCTTCTGCCACAATCTCTTCTTTCTTGTCATAAGCTTTTCTTGTAATTTCATGTTCGTCAATCATAGAGATAATCCTATTTTCAGCCTCTTTAACTATATCGTCTGCGTCTTTATGTGCTTCTGCCATAATCCTCTCGCGCTCTTCTTTTATCCATTTAGCTTGTTTTAATTCGTCTGGAAGTTTTAATCTAATTTCTTTTACTAAATCTAATATGTCGTTTTTATTTACTAACACTGACTCAGTAAAAGGCATTGATCTTGCGCTTTCGACTATATCTTCTAATGTTTCTAACAACGTAAAGATTTCCATCTTTTACTCCTTTCGCAAAAATAGGAGATTAACTCTACCATACTTTCGTTCATCATACATAGTAATATCTATGTTTTGTATTTTTTTGGCAATCCTGCTTTTTTCATCTGTTTCTATGATAACTATTCCATTATCCTTTAGTAAATCTTTTTCTATTATAATTTCTATTGCCTTTTCTGCATAATCAGTCTTATATGGTGGGTCTAAAAATACGATATCAAACTTCACCTTTTTTTCCGCCAATTCTTGTAAAGCTTTTTCATAGTTTTTTGCAAGAACAACAGTCTGATTTTCATTCTTTGTCTTTTCTATATTTTGTTTTATTATCTTAATAGCATCTCTGGAATTATCACAAAGGTACGCATACTTTGCACCTCTACTTATAGCCTCTAATCCCAATGCTCCACTTCCAGAAAATAGATCTAATACCATACTATCAGGCAGATCAAAATTTATTATACTAAAAAGTGGCTCTTTCACTCTGTCTAAAGTAGGTCTTGTATTTATTCCATCAAGAGTAAATAATTTTGTGCCTTTATTTCTGCCAGCAATAATCCTCATAATCATACTCCTACTATTATATACATCTATTTTATTCCTAAAATTCAATAAGTCAATAACATTAACATAATTGTAATACATACTTAATTCTTTTGTTATTTTTGTTAAATTACAAAGGCAAAAATGGGGTTAACCAAAAAGTTAACCCCATTTATTATTTTTTAAAATTCATCAGAATTTTTATTATCGCCTTCTAGTAACTCTAGTTGTGCAATAAGTAATGCTTGCATCTTTGCTTTATAAACTTCAAACTGCTTTTTCAAATCTTCAGTTTTCTTTGTTACTTCATATTGCTCTCTATTCAAATCCTCAACAGAACGTTTTGCTTCACTTTGTGCATCTCTTATAATTTGTTCAGCTTGTTTTTGTGCAGCATTTTTTACATCTTCTGCTGTTGTTTGAGCCATAACTAAAGTATCTCTTAAAGTTTTCTCAACATTTTTATATTGTGCAATATCACTTTGTCCTTGTTCTAGTTGCTCTTTGTATTCTGCATTTTCTCTATATAGTCTTTCATATTCTAAAGTAAGCTCATCTAAAAAATCATCAACTTCTTCAACACTGTATCCATTTATTTTTTTAGAAAACTTTTTCTTCTCGATATCCAAAGGTGTTAGCATATATAAATCCTCCAAATCGCCTTATTATTTTATCCATGATGGAGCAGCAAATTTACTCTCAATTTTTTCCTTAGTAAATTCATTTACTATATCATAGTTAAATGGAGCAACAACGAAAATAGAATTTGAAACTTTTTCAACGTGTCCATCTAATGCACTAGCAGCACCGCTAACAGCGTCCATTATTCTTCTAGCTATGTCTTTGCTAACATACTCTAAATTTATAACTACTGAATTTTTAACTTTTAGTTCTCCAATTATCTCTTCCACTTGATCAAAATTAGTAGGTTTTGAAATTTTCATTTTGATTTGTTGTGGTTGAGGCATTGCTACTACTCTAGCCTTTCTTTTGAACATACTAAAGCCTTCAGTATCTGGTTCCTCGTCTTCTATATATTCTCCATCTTCATACATATCTGGTTCTTCATCATACTTATCTTCGGCAGTACTTGCCCCAAATAAATTACCAAAAAAATTTCTAACTGTTGATTCTACCATCTTTCTTCAATAGACCTCCTAATTTTATTCTTCTTTCGTAGCATAATTTTATGTATTTAGTATCTAACTTTTTCAAGTCAATGTCAATAGTTTTTCTCAATGTTATTAAAAATAAACACTTTTGTAATTCTAATGTAACATTATTTCATCGTGTAATTTTAAGTCAATCATGTCTGAAATTTCCTCATCAGAAAAGCCAAGTTCAACTAGTTCTTCGTCTGTATAATTAGTTACAATAGAGAAAGTTTCATTCTGTCTTAACACTTTAATTAATATTTTTTCAGAGTATCCAGCGCTTTGTTTATTAATATAAGCTAAATCCCTTTCGTCTGTAGTAATTGCTGAATTACTAATTTTAAATCCTGAGAATTTCCACCAAATAATATCTATGGAAATTTTCCTATATTCAATAAGTTCTTCAATTCTATCTTTAAACTCAAAAACTAATATCTTTCTTCCATCTGCTTCTTCTACAATATAAACTATTTTTGCTTCTATCTCTTTTGTATTAGATAATCGCATTGTAACAGTATCTCCCACTTTTGCGCCATCTGCTTTTTCAGTCTTCATAGGCACTGCCATATAACATATAAAGTTATTTACTACCTTTCCTCTTTCACTACTTTGTGGAACAGTAGCACCTGTTTTTATATCATAACTTTCTAAAGCTTGTTTGTTTAAATAACTAAAATCATTGCACTTTAAAACTTCTTCTAAGCCATCTACTCTATATGAAACAATTCCAGACTCTGGCGCTATAATTGTTTCTGCATTAGAGTTAAGTTGCGCTTCTAAAGAAGACCTTTTCTCAATCAAACTTTTAACTACCGATCCTGTCGGGCTGTGTTCTCCTGCAAGCTGTGCTTTCTTAGTTATATAACCTTCTATTTTTTTTATTTCTTCGTCTATTTTTCTAAGTTCATTTTCGTTGTACATTGAGTCTAATGTATCTTCAATTTGTTTTTCAACGCTTAACATATCACTAGTTGGAGGACTTTCATTCTCAGCAATTGCTTGATTTATTTGTTCATCTAATTCAGCAATTTGCTTTACAAGACTTTCCTCATTATTGGAATAATATCTAAAAACGGAATCTCCTTTTGAAACTTTTTCGTTTTCACTTTTTATTTGTACCATTCCATTTTTACTATTTTCGCCCTGAAGTAAATATTCGTCTCTAATGATATAGCCGGTAGCTGATTCTTCATAAGAAATCATACCTTTTTCTACCACAAACGTATCTGTTGGTTTTTTCAAAAGTTTAGTACTATTCGTGAAGAAAACAACTACAATTACAACACAAATGATTAAACCTAAAAATTTTAGATTCTCTGCTTTTGCATTATTCAAAGTAATTTCATCCCTTCATAATAATGTCGATATTATCTTGCATATTTTTTTCAGCATCTAACCAAATAATTTCTTTATTTTTTCTAAACCATGTAAGTTGCCTTTTAGCATAATGTCTTGTTTCTTGTTTTAATTTTTCTATCATTTCTTCTTTTGTGACATCGCCTCTTAAATATTCTACAACTTCCTTGTATCCAATTCCTTGCATTGCTGTAGGAAAATCAGAATATTTTTCAAGTATATTTTTGACTTCTTCAATAAGACCTTGCTCAAACATTAGGTCTACTCTCCTATTTATTCTATCATAAAGCTTGTTTCTTTCCATATCAATTGCATAAACTTGATAATCATATTTTATATCTTTAGCTTTTGATAAAATTTCCTGTTCAGTTTTATTTTTCCCAGTTGCCTTATAAATCTCTAGCACTCTAATAATTCTTTTCTTATCATTTTGGCTAATAATTTCCATTGCTTCTGGATCTATTTTTTTAGCTTCTTCATAAAGCTTCGCAAGCCCCTCTTCTGTTTCTGCTTTTTTCATCAAACTATTTCTATATTCTTCGTCAAAATCCATTTCCTGATATTCAATACCATATATCAAAGAATTCACATATAATCCAGTGCCACCAACAATTATTGGCGTTTTTCCTTTTGCCAAAATTTCTTCTATAGCAGCTTCCGCATCTCGTTTAAAATCAGAAACCGTATATCTTTCATTTGGAAGAACAAAATCTATCAAATAATGTTCTATTCCTTCTTTTTCTTCTTCTGTAACTTTTGCAGTCCCTATATCCATATCTTTGTATATTTGCATTGAGTCGCAAGAAATAATCTCACCATTAATTTGCTTAGCAAGTTCTATAGAAATAGCTGTCTTTCCGTGACGCAGTAGGACCAACAATTACAATTACTCTAGGTTTCAATCTTCTCCCTACTTTCTTCTTGAAAATTTCTTTTCAATATCTGCTCTGCTCATTTTTATAGCAGTAACAGTACCATCTATAACCTCAAAAGGATTCTCCAAAGTAAGTAATTTTTGTAAAAGCTCGTCAATCTCTCTTAGTTCTAGTGGTCTTTTTATTTTTACTGTAGCAAATTTTGCAATTGCTGTAATAAACATTTCTTCTTTTTCTTCTTTTTCATTTAATAAAACACGATCTATCTCATTTAAAATATTTACAAATAGCTGCTTTGTATTTAAGTCTTCACAAAAAGTTGGAACTGCTGTTAATCTTATAGTGTTTTCGCCAAATTCCTCATAATCAAAACCAGCTTTTAAAAATAATTCAATATTTTCACGAGCAAGTGACATCTCTCTAAAAGAAACTGTTATAATATCAGGCAATAGTAAAGTTTGACTATCTTTATTTTCTTCATTGTAATAAATTTCTTTTACTGTTTCATAAGTAAGCCTAAATAGAGCTGCATTATGGTCAATTATATACATCTCATTATTAAGCTCAATAATAATATTTGTATTGAAGGCTGTTCCAATAAGTTTGTAATTTACATGAGGTGTAACAACATCTGCATCTTCAAAAATTGTACTATTTTCTGCATTTACAAAGTCATTTGAAACATTGAATTTTTCTTTCTCTTTTTCTTCTATTTCACGTTCTTTTCTAATAACATTTGCATCAACACCAAAAGTTTTTTTATACATATCTGCAAACTCAGGTGTTACTTCATTAGCTTCTTTTATAGCTTCTCTTACAGAAACTGTATCTATCATTTGTGTATTTTCGGGGTTATTAATTTTTAATTCTACTATTTGTGAAGTAAGCTTTTCTATATCTTGGGCAGTTGACTCTTTATTTTCTTCTACTTTTTCACTGTTTTCTGATACAACTTCATTTATATTTTCTGCTGATGCAGTATCGCCTTTTTCTAAAGCTTCTTCTACAACTTCTTTTTCTTCTATTTTATTTTCCGCTTTTAATTCTCTGCTTATATCTACTGCTTGAGTTTCCTCTGCTACTACTGGCTTGATAGCTGGAATAGCTTGAGTCTCATCAATTTCTATCTTTTTGGTAGTATCTATTGCTCTTGTTTCTTCTTTCACAGCTTCGCTAATATTGAAATCTAAAGTTCTAGTATTACTACTAATCTTTGTATCTCCAAGCTTAGTTTCTTTATCAATTATGTCCTCATTAGCCACTGGTTTTATTTCTTCTACAACTTCATTAACTATCTCTTCTACTGGTCCTTCTTTAAAGCCTTCTGGCGGCTTTATTTCTATTTTAAATTCTTCTATCGGTTGTACAGGCTCTTCTTTAAAACCTTCTGGTGGTTTTATTTCTATCTTAAACTCTTCTTCGATATTAGGTGATTCTACTGCTTTTTCTTCTACCTTTGAGACTTCGTCTTTTACATCTAATTTAGGATATACTGGCTCGTCCTCATCATCGTATTTGTCCAGTTTTTTCTCTACTTCTTCTGTTTCGTCTTCAGAATCTTTTTTGAACTTCTTTATTAAATTAGAGAAACCACCTTTTTGAATTTTACTCTTTTTAACTTCTTTTTCTTCATCAGCTTCTGACTCTATTACTTTTACTTCTTCTACAATAGTTTCTGCTGTTTCTTTCTTCTCTTCTTTTACTACTTCTGCTGCTTTTTCTTCTTTCTCTTTTGATACTTTTTTTTCTGATGGACTTGTAAGTTCGGCTACTCCTGCTTTAGCAGCGTTATACACTGCTCTAAAAACTTCAGCATCTTCTGCAAACCTAACTTCTAATTTAGCAGGATGTACGTTTACATCCACTTTTTTAGGATCAACAATAAGATTTAAAACTGCAAAAGCATATTTGCCATAAGGTAATATTCCACCATATGCTTGTTCTACAGCAGCAGATAATTTACCGTCTTTTATAAATCTATTATTTACAAAGAACATTTGATTAGAACGGTTAGATCTAGCTATCTCTGGTTTTCCAATAACACCTATTACTCTCATATCCTGATAGGTATAATCTACTTTTATTATTCCTTCTGCAACATCTTTTCCATAAATACTATATAATACGTCTCTTAGCTCTCCACTACCATTAGTTTGAAGTAATACTTTGTCATTGCTTGTTAATTTAATAGCAACATCTCTATTTGCAAGTGCAATACGAGTAATAGCGGTTTCTACATATCCTGCCTCTGTATAATATTTCTTTAAAAATTTATATCTAACAGGCGTGTTATAAAAAAGATTTTGTACTGTTATTCTTGTACCCTGAGTAGCAGCCATTTCGCTTCTTTCAACAACTTTGCCACCTTCAACTATAATTTTATGTCCTACTTCTTCACCTGCTATTTTTGAAATCATTTCAACTTTTGAAATTGCAGCAATACTGGCTAAAGCCTCACCTCTAAACCCCATTGTTTGTGTTTTTTCTATATCTTCTGCTTTTCTTATTTTACTAGTTGCATGACGTTCAAAAGCTATATCCATATCATCTTCTGCAATTCCTGATCCATCATCTGTAATTCTAATTAACGATATACCGCCATCTTCTATCTCTACTGTTATATTTTTAGCACCAGCATCTATTGAGTTCTCAACCATTTCTTTAATGGCTGAAGCTGGTCTTTCTATTACTTCTCCTGCAGCGATTTGGTTTATCGTTAAGTCATCTAAAAGTACGATTTTTCCCATCGTTTTTCCTCTTTCTTAAAAATATAATTATTCCATTCTATGTGATTATATCATTAAAAAAAATTTTTGTATATCTTTTTCACTAAAAAATATATACAAAAAATGCACCTAAACTTTAGGTACATTTTTATCTTCATAGTTTACTTTTATAAGGCAAAGTCCGCATAGCTGGAAGTGTCTTTCCAGCTCTTTTTCTATCTTTACTTTCTATAATTTCTTTGATAGCTTCTGTCTCTATTTTTTCAAGTCCTACATCTAATAAAGTCCCTGCTATTATTCTAACCATATTGTACAAAAATCCATTACCAGTAAGCTCAATATATATCCTTTCATCCTTCTCATAAACCTCTGCTTTATATATAGTCCTTACACTACTTTTTGAACTTGTACCACTGGCTTTAAAAGCTGCAAAATCATGAGTGCCTTCAAAATATTTTGCTGCCTCACTCATTTTACTAGTATTTAGCTTTACAGGGAAATGATATTCCATCTCTCTAAAAAGCGCTGTTCCATACTTTGAATTATTGATCGTATATCTATAAGTTTTCTCTTTTACAGAATATCTACTATGAAAACGATCATCTACCTCTTCTGCACTTTTTATTACAATACTTTTCTTAAGTTTTGAGTTTATCGCAATAGCAAATTTATCAATTGGAATACTACTTTCAGTTTTAAAATTTGCAACTTGTCCGAAGTGCGTGAACACCTGCATCTGTTCTTCCAGAAGCAATTAAGGTTATCTCTTCACCCGTAAGTTCTCCAATTGCTCTTTCGATTTCTCCTTGGATATTAAGCTTACTTGGCTGCTTTTGCCAGCCATTGAAGTCTTTTCCATCATATTCTATCGTTAATTTTATATTTCTCAATTCTTACTCTCCGTTCGTTTTTATGTTTTTTTATTTTATATTTCATTTTTTATTTTGAATGTTAGTACAGCCTTAGTACAGCCGTGCTAATTATATTTATTTTTCCAATTAAACCCATCATTT
>CATJWN010000073.1 GCA_949745595.1 uncultured Clostridia bacterium | reverse complement strand
AGTAAGCGACACCTATGTAAATTACCCAGTAGATTTAGGACTTACAACGGCTGAACATACATTAGTAGATGGAACAATACCAAAAACAGATTGGAGAATATTCTATCAAGATGGTACTTATACATATTTAATAGCAGCTGACTATATACCAACAAGCAAGTTCCCAGCAGGAGTATTTACAGGTACTTATGGAAAGCACAATGGATATTGGCCTTCTACACCATCTGGAACAACACCAACTTGGGAGTATAAAGATAGATTCTTATTTAGTAATTTAAGTAGCGTAAATTCTTCAAATGCTAACTACAAAGCAACAACTTATTTATTAAATACAGATTTATGGGAAACTATGCTAGATGGTACTTATGCAGATGTAGCAATAGGAGGACCAACACTAGAAATGATGTGTGTAAGCTGGAATGAAGGATATCCAACTCAAAAATTGAAATTTGGAGTAAATAGTACAGGATATACAGTAGGAAAAACAAACAATAACTTAGGATATCGAATAAGTGTTAGTGATTATTGGGGAAGCTATAATACATTGTATTTTCCTCATAGTACACCTGAACTAACACAGTATATGTGGAACGGTTGCTGCTACGGCTACTGGCTAGCGTCTCCTTCTTCACGTGACACTATTAGTTTAATGCAAATGCATCATGTAAGTAGCGTTGACAGTGGAAAGTCAAATAATTATGAAGGTAGTGGTATACGCCCAGTAGTTATGCTAAAATCAACAACAAAACTAACAAAAGATTCAAACGGCATATGGCAATTATCAAATTAGTTTTATACTTTATCCCCTAGTATAATGAATATTACACAGACTTTTATTAATTAATAAATAGCACTGTTAACATACATAAATATAAGGAGTTTAGATATATTAAAAATCTAAACTCCTATTTTGTTACATAAAATCAATAAATAATATCAAATACATTATTCATGACAAAACTTATAAAAGTTAATTTACTATTTCATAGGAACCATTTGAATTCATAGAGAATTTAATATCTGTACGTAAAGATATTATTGGTCTGCATCCGTATGGGTAATTTTTAGCTTCACTACCACCTACACCTCCCATATAATCGGTTCCTGTAAAATTTCCATTTGAGGACGGTGATGCAAAATACATACCTGCAGCAGTAGTATTCTGATTTCCTTTAAAATATATTCCTTTTTGCATATTAGCATCTCCAAATCCAAGTATGCCAGATGTCCACGCTCCAGTCCCTTTTTTTACTTGGTATCCTAAGTCGCTTTTTTGTATTCCTAAGTTTGTTTCACTTTTACATACATCGTTATATGATGCTTGGAATAATGGCAGAGTTGGTCCACCAAATGCAAAATCTGCTTTTGTTCCTTTATATTCTGACCACATTTCTTGGTCCAATATTAAATTTGTTATTTGTAAATTTGATTGATTGGTAGCATCTGTTCCTGCATATTCTTTTAAAAATTTTTGAGTAAATGTTGTGCTTGGAATTGTTTTTTTATAATTATTTAATACTGTACCATCCCAATAATATGCGTTTTGAAAGCTACCTTGCTGTGCTTTTAAATCAGTTTCAGTTGTTGGTGGTGCCATATAGTCTTTTGCTATTAAATATACTCTATGGTCATCTTCTTCATCAATATAAAATATTTGCCACTCTACTCCTGAACGTGCACAATCATATCCTGTTACTGTTGCTCCATATATATCTTTTGCAAATACTTCTTTTAGTCCAGTGGTTGTATTTATATGTTTTTTTACACCTACCTTTAATTTGAAGCTTACACTTTGTTTGGTGTCACTAGCTAATGATGCGGTGATTGTTGTCTCACCTTCAGTTACACAGTTTACTGTTATAGCTGTTCCACTAACTGTTGTTGAAGCAGATACTGTTGCTACACTCGGATTATTACTTGACCAATTTACGTTTTTATTTGCTATACTTGAATGAACTGTAGGTGTTATAGTAAATGTATCTCCAGCCTTCTTTTCTTGATCTTCAGTTACATCCAATGTTAATGAATTTCCTTTTATTTCCCATATTCCATCTACATCATGTTTTTCTGCTAGAAGTGTTGATTTTAGCATTACTACTGGACGAACTCCATTACCCGAACTACTGAAACTGACGTAATATGCAATCATTCCATTCAGACGAGTTCTCCACATACTATAATTTCCAAGCATAGATGGAGATGACATTCTGAAACCATAGCAATCATTCCAAGCACCCATATTAGTTGAATTATTATGTGGAAAGTATAATGTATTACTAAAGCCTTCATAATCTGCTATAATTAAATCTTCACCACTTAAGCTAATTATTGATTTTCCAATCATATATCCTTTATCATTTACACCAAAATATAATTTTTGATTTGAATATTGAGTATTCCAGCTTTTGCAAAACATTTCTAAAGTTGGTCCCCCTATACACGCATTTGAATAAGTACTATTTATAAAATCAGACCATATATTCGTATTTAAAAAATAACTTGTTGCTTTATAATTTGCATTTGAAGAGTTTACAGTTTTTAATCCATCAAATAAGAATCTATCTTTGTATTCCCAACTTATTGTTGTTCCTGATGGTGCAGATGACCACCAGCCATTGTATTTTCCATTATTCGCTGTAAAAACTCCTGTTGGGAATTTACTTGTTGGTATATAATCTGATGCTATCAAATACACATATGTGTCGTCTTTATAGAATACTCTCCAGTCTGTTTTTGGCACAGTTCCATCTACCAAAGTATGCTCTGTTGTTGTAAGTCCTAAATCTATTGGGTAATCCATGTAATCTCCATAGTACTGTGGTGATATATCAGCAATTGTTAATGGATTAATTGTTACTGTAATTGATTTTGCATATTGTGCTTGCCCATCTGCTGGTGTTGCGGTTATTGTAACTGTTCCTGTTTTCTTTGCTTTTACTGTTATACTTGTGCCTGAAGTTGTTTCAGTTGCTGATATAGTAGCTTTACTTGAATCACTAACATTCCAATTTACTTTATTATTAGTTACATTATCAGGTGAAAGAGTAGCTTTTATAGTAAAAGTATCACCAATTTTTACTACTTGATTTGCTGAAGGTTCGATATCAAGTGCAGTTGATAACTGTGGAGCAGTTAGTATATTTTTAGGTGAACTTGCATCCTTACAGCTAACCTCGTTTCCTGCCACGTCAAAAACGATTGCGTAAAATTGATATTTCACAAATCTACTTTAAGAAGATAGGATGGCATTGATATTAAAAACTATAACATATAGTAATTATTATCCATCAAACGT
>CATJWN010000072.1 GCA_949745595.1 uncultured Clostridia bacterium | reverse complement strand
CTGAAGATTTTGTTGCTGTGAATGAGGTTATGTTTGGTCCTTCGTTGTCAAAATTAAAGCCTTCACTTTTACAATAACTCTTTGTTCCGTCTGTTGTTTCTATTAAAGTCCATAAATAATATGTGCCTGTTACACCATCTTTGCTGATTGTATCACCACTTGCAAAGGTTTGATTTTCTGTAAATTGTGTTTCTGCTGGCTGTGATGTACTATTTGTCCAACAATATTTTGCATCAACGGCTGTATCTAGTATAGTTACTGTAGTTGAGTGCTCTTTTTCCCATGTTGTATTTCCATTTGGAGAAAATTCTACTAAACTTGATGTTTGTATCTCAAGTGCACTTCCTGCACTCCTACTGCCGACCTGATTTCCGGCAACGTCAAAAACGATTGCGTAAAATAAGTATTCTGTGCAAAGTAAAAGTTAAAAAATTTTCAAAATTCGACAAAAAATCACATACGAAATTTGATATATTAATAATATATTTAGATATTAGGAGAAATTTGTGAGAAAAGTAAATAATATTAAGATAGGGGAGAAGCTTCAGAGAATAAGGAAGAGCTATGGATACACACAAGAGAGGCTAGCAGAAGAGGTAGATTGCTCAGTTAGATATATTAGTGATATAGAACAGAATCGTTCAAACCCATCATATGAAGTTTTGGTAAGTATTTGTAATGTTTTTAAAATAGGTATGAATGAGATATTTGTAGAATATTTAGAGATATGTAAGAACAAACATATAGATTACAATATATTAGGTTTTCAAGATTTAAGGCTAGAGGACAAGAAAACAGTAGAATATCTAATTGCATTTTTTAATTCTGAAAAATGATAAATCAAAAATAGACTTTCGACTTTTTGAAGTGAAAGTCTATTTTTTTATTTTCTTACATTAAAACTTTTTTAAACTTTTTAGTCATTTTTTAAATTATATAAATCATTATCTATACAATACTGAGCTCTTTTAACTGTTTTAGGATCTGATTTTAAAGCATTTTCTAAGAACTCAGGGTGAGCTATAAGAAAGTTTCTCATATAAGTATATGGATCTTTCTTAAAATCATTAAGCATTTCAAGTTGTGCTGGAAGAATAATATTTAATTCCAAAGCTGTTTCGAATAAAGAGTTGTCCAATTGTATTAAAGATAATGATTCTATTCCAAGTGCTTTTAGAGTCGGTTTTCCGCCTTCTAATCTATCAACAACAGTAGCACTCCATACAATATTTGAACCTAATTTTTGAATAGCTGGTGCCCAATAGTTGACATAGCTTGAAGCTTTAGTAAGAAGGTCAGCTACGTGTAAAACTTTTTTACCTTCTAATCTTTCTACTTCTGTAGATTCTTCAAAATCACAAGTACTTGCAACAGCAGATTTATCTTTGAATAATGTGATGTGTGGTAATCCAAAAAGGTATGCAATCATAATAGAGAAATACCAATCTCTTCTTTCTCCACCTGAAATATAATCTACTTGGCTCATATCAATACTTTGTTCAATCATAGCTTTAAGTGAATCGATAGTTGTTTTATAAACATCATTTCTTTCATATTGATCTGAAACTCTTTCAAATATCAATCCTGGTATGTTAGCTTTACTTTCTGTAACTAATGCACTTGTGATAAAATCAAGTAACTCTACAGAATCTGATTCATTACCATAAAGAAAATGTGTATTTACAAAATATGGTGAAATTAATCCTGACGTTAACCAAAAAGGCTGATTTGCAGGACATACCTTAAAGGCATTTGTTTGAAATAAAAATGAAACTAATTTATTACTCATAATTATTTTACCTCCTGAAATTTTCTAAGCTTATAATATAAAAAATTATAAGTAAAGTCAATATAAAGTAGTAAAAATAAGGCTTTATTTTTTTAAAATTTGTGATATAATAGAAGAAATTTATGTGAGGTAGGTTTTTGTATGAAAGAATATAATATAGAGGAAGTAAAAAATTTTAAAGAATTATTAAATCGTACAGTAAGGTTATATGGTGATAATAATATTTTCAAATTCAAGAAAAGAATGTATAAAAAGGGTGAGACAGTAGAGTTTAACTATATGACATATAAAGAGTTTGGCAAAGAAGTTGAAGCACTAGGTACATCCATTAATTCTTTAGGTATTAGTAATAAAAGAGTAGCACTTATATCAAAAAATAGATATGAATGGATAGAGACATATTATGCAGTTCTTACTGGAAATAAAATAATAGTACCTTTAGACAAATCTTTACCAGATAATGAAATAATATCTTTAGCAGAAAGAAGTGAGGCAGAGGCAATTATATTTGAAAATAAATACTTAGAAGTAATGAAGAAGATTAGAGACGAAAAATTATCTTCTATTAAGTTTTTCATAAATATGGATGCTGAGAAAGAAGAAGATGGCATTTTATCATATAAAGAGTTAATAGAAAAAGGCAAGAAATTAATAGAAGAGGGAGATACTTCTCAAAGAGATGCTGCTATAGATGAAAATGAAATGGCAGTAATGTTATTTACTTCTGGAACTACCGCAATTTCTAAAGCTGTAATGCTTTCACAAGGGAATTTATGTCAGAATGTTTTAAGTATATTACCATATGTCAAATTTGATGAAAAGGATTGTACTTTAGCACTTTTACCATTCCATCATGCACTTCCAGCATTTGTTATGAATGTACTTATATATGTTGGTGCAACTTATACTTTCTGTGATGGATTAAAATATATTACCCAAAACCTAGCAGAATATGAATGTACTGTATTGGTAGCAGTACCAGCTATTGTAGAAGTTATTTATAAAAGAATAATGAAGCAAATTGAAAAAGAAGGAAAGACAAAACTTGTTAGCAATATGACTAAGATTACAAATGTATTAGACAAGTTACATATAAAAGTAAAAGATAAAGTTTTTAAAGATGTTCATAAAGCACTAGGCGGACATTTAAGATTACTTATTTCTGCAGCAGCACCAATAGACCCTAAAATACTTGAAGGACTATTAGGTTTTGGTATAAGAACAGTTCAAGGGTATGGCTTAACAGAGGCTGCACCAACAGTATCTATTGAAAATGACTTTGATGTAAGACTTGGTTCAGTGGGAAAAGCAATAAAAAATGTAGAGATTAAAATAAAAGATAAAGACGAGCAGGGTATTGGTGAGATACTCGTAAAAGGTCCGAATGTAATGCTTGGATATTATAAAAATGAGGAAGCAACAAAAGAAGTTTTGCAAGATGGGTGGTACCATACAGGTGATTTAGGCTATTTAGATTCAGATGGATTCTTATATATAACAGGTAGAAAGAAGAATGTAATAGTACAAAAAAATGGTAAAAATATTTTTCCAGAAGAACTTGAAATCCTTATAAATCATATACCTTTCGTAAAGGAAAATATAGTATATGGAAGACCTACTTGGGATGACGACTTAGATATATGTGTCAAAATTGTTTATAATAAAGACGAAATAAAAGCAGTACATGGTTATAAAAGTGAAGAAGATATATTAAAGGAAATGAAAGAATATATTGCTAAAATAAATGAAAATATGCCACCATATAAGCATATTAGAGATGTTATAGTTACAAGTGAAGAACTCATCAAAACAACAACTGCTAAAGTAAAAAGGCATGAAGAAATTGCAAAGATATTAGGAGAAAATAAATAATGAATAATATAGTAGGAATAGGCGTTTCAATTGTTTTTATAGCAATTATTATGTTAGCAGGAAAAATGTTTGAAAAAGCGGGGAAAGAAGCAAGTAGGAAATTTATCCACATAATGTTATCAAATTGGTGGATTATAGCAATAGTATTTTTCGATAATATGTGGTGGGCAGCATTGCTACCAGCAATATTTGTTATCATAAATTATGTATCTTTCAAGACTAATTTAATAAAAGTTATGGAAAGAGACGAGGGAGATGTAAACAAAGATAGCTTAGGAACAGTATATTATGCGATATCTTTATTAGTACTTGCACTTATAACGTTTGGACCTGTAAACAATCCGCTTATAGGTCTTTGTGGAATTTTAGTAATGGGATATGGAGACGGCTTAGCGGCAGTTATAGGTCAAGCAATTGATAGTAAAAAAATAAACATTTTTGGTAATTCCAAAAGTGTTGCAGGTTCAGCAGTGATGTTTATAGTTACTTGCATGATTTTAGCAGGATTTTTATATTATAGCAAGTCAGCTTATTGGTCTTTAAAGTCAGTAGTTATAGCAGGACTTATGACACTTATCGAACTTGTGTCAATTAAGGGAACAGATAATTTAACTGTACCTATGCTTACAGCATTACTTGCATTTTTAATGGTTTAGGAGATGTTATGGTTTTAGACGAAGTAAATTATCCAGAAGATTTAAGAAAATTAAACACAGAAGAAAAAAATGTTCTAGCAGAGGAAATAAGAGAAAAAATCATAGAAACTGTTTCTAATACAGGTGGGCATTTAGCGTCTAATTTGGGAGTAGTAGAACTTACAATGGCAATACATAGTGTGTTTGATTGTCCTAAAGATAAGATAATTTGGGATGTTGGACACCAGACTTATGTACATAAAATTTTAACAGGTAGAAAAGATAAGCTAGATACTTTGAGACAAATAGATGGGTTAGCGGGATTTCCGAAAACCTCTGAAAGCGAGTACGATAGTTTTGATACAGGACATAGTAGTACTTCTATTTCCGTTGCTTTAGGAATGGCAAGAGCAAGAGACATAAAAGGTGAAAATCATAAGATTATAACAGTAATAGGAGATGGAGCACTGACTGGCGGAATGGCATTAGAGGCTTTAAATGATGCTGGAAGTAGTTTGAGTAATATCATAGTAATTTTAAATGACAATGAAATGAGTATCTCTAAAAATGTTGGCGGAATTTCTATGGTGCTTTCAAAGTTAAGAACGAAAGGATTTTATGTTAAGAGTAATTTAAAAGGTAAGAAGCTTATAGGTGAAATACCATTTGTAGGAAAAAAGATGGTAAAGTTAATTCAAAGAGCAAAAAGGGGAATAAAGCAATTAGTTATTCCTAAGATGTATTTTGAAGATATAGGTTTTAGATATTTAGGACCAGTAGATGGTCATAATTTAGAAAAATTAGAGGACATACTTAAAATCTGCAAAGAACAAGAAGGACCGATATTATTACATGTACTTACTAAAAAAGGGAAAGGCTATAAGCCAGCCGAGGAAAATCCAGATACTTTCCATAGTACTTCGAAGTTTGAAATAGAAACTGGTAAAAAAATTGGTGGTGGTCAAAATGATTGGTCTGGAGCTATGGGTGATAAGTTAGTAGCCTTAGCGAAAGAGAATAAAAATATAGTAGCAATAACAGCAGCTATGGCAGGTGGTACAGGACTTTCAGAATTTGCTAAAAAATATCCTGATAGATTTTTTGATGTAGGCATTGCAGAACAACATGCAATAGGCTTAGCAGGAGGACTTGCAAGAGAAGGATTAGTTCCAGTTGTCCCAATATATTCATCATTTATGCAAAGAGCTTATGACCAAATTGTACACGATATATGTATTCAAAGCTTGCCAATAGTTATGATAGCTGATAGAGCAGGTATAGTTGGAAATGATGGAGAAACACATCAAGGGTTATTAGATATGGCGTTTGGAAATACAATTCCAAATTTAAATATTATGGCGCCAAAGGACTATAAAGAGCTTGAGAATATGTTAGAATTTGCAGTAGATTTAAGAAAACCAGTGCTTATCAGATATCCAAGGGGTACAGAAGAGATACAGTTTGAATGTCAAACACCAGTAACACTTGGAAAAGCTGAAATTCTAAAAGAAGGTACAGAAGTGTGTTTAGTAGCTATTGGTAAAATGGTAGCAAGAGCTTATAAAATTGCAGAGACTTTAGAAGAAAAGGGTATAAATGCTACCGTTATAAATGCTAGGTTTATAAAACCTTTTGATGATGATCTATTAAAAGATAAACTAAAAAATGCTTCAGTTGTTGCAACAATTGAAGACGGAACTGTAAAAGGTGGCTTAGCTTCGGAAGTAGAAAGAGTTATTGTAGATAATAAGATAAAAGATGTAGAACTGATAAAATTCGCATATCAAGACGAGTTTGTAAAGCATGGTAAAACAGAAGAAATTGAAGTAAGACATCATTTAGATAATGAAAGTATAGTAAAAACAATAATGGATTGTAAGAAATTAAAAGTAAGATTAAGCCTTAAAGCAATTAAGAATAGAGGTCAAAAATGCTTAAAAATGATAGAAAACAATATGAAATTGAAAAAGTCTCAGACAAAATAGAATTCTGTAAAACTAGGAATAAAATAGTAAACACAGACTTTTTAGATATGGCTGCAAAAGGAGAGGTATTAAAATTTCTAAAGTCAGAAGGTTTAAAAAATTACTTCTTTGAAGGCGGAAAAGAAAATGCAGATAGAAGTGTTTTAGTCATATATCCTGAAAAAATTACTAAAGAGATGGCGAGAAATAATATTGATAAAATTTTAGAAGTAATAAGAATAAAGTTACCCAAAGAGCTTAAATATGAACATAGAGAGTATTTAAGTGGTATTATGAAATTAGGGCTTAAAAGAGAAAAATTTGGGGATATTATAGTAAATGATAGAGGTGCAGATATTATAGTTCTAAAAGAGATTTCAGAGTATTTGAAGCAAGGTTTAATAGAGCTTACAAGATTTAGGAAATCTGAAATAGATATTGTAAATATCTCTGAAATAAAAAATGTAGAAACATCATTTGAAGAATTTACAATAATAGTGGCTTCTTTAAGATTAGATAATTTTGTTTCAGAGCTTGCAAGATGTTCTAGGACAAGAGCAGAGGAACTTATAGTAGAACAGAGGGTATTTTTAAATTCTGTGCTTGCAGAGAAAACTGCAAAAAAGGTGGAAGCAGGAGATATAATAGCAATAAGAGGAAAAGGAAAATTTATTTTTGATAGCATTGAGAGAGAAACAAGAAATGATAGATTAGTATTAAAAATGAAAAAATATATTTAGTATTGCAGATAAAAAAAATTAATGATATAAGTAAGATATAAAGCAAGAAGATACCAATATTAGAAGATAAGGAAGGTATAATAATGCAAAAAAAGAAAAGAGATTGGAAAAAAATAATATCAACAGTAATTTTTGTAAGTTTTGCTGCACCAATAGCGTATTTGGTATTTAAAATTATAACTACTACAAATGATGTAATGCCAAATGCTGATGATGTCAGAGTTCGTAGCGATTATGTGCTTATGTTACTTCAGTGTGTTTTAGGCATTATTGCAATGTGCATTCCAAGTTTCCTTAGGAAAAAGTTTAAGATAGAAATTCCAAACAATATGTATTATTTCTACATAATATTTTTGTATGCAGCTATATTTTTAGGAGAAATACAGGACTTTTATTACAAGATTAAATATTGGGATTTGATACTGCATACGCTTAGTGGTGTAATGATTGGATTCTTAGGATTTTCGATGGTTGATATTTTAAATAAAGAAAACGAAAATGTACAATTAAATGCATTTTTTGTAGCTTTCTTTGCTTTTTGTTTCGCAATGACTTTAGGTGGAATTTGGGAAATGTATGAGTTTGCAAGTGATAGTATTTTAGGAACTAATATGCAGAAATTTGCACTAAGAAATGGAATTTTACTTTCTGGTCAAGATGCGCTAGCAGATACAATGGAAGACATAATAGTCGATGGAATAGGTGCGTTAGTTGCAAGTACAATAGGATATATTTCTTTAAAATATCAGACAACTTTATTGAATTCACTTAAACTAAAAATTCATAAAAAGCAAAATACAGAAGAGAAGAAAAAGGGCGGGACAGACGAAACAGCTCATTTAAAATAGGAGGATTATATGGTTAATCTAAATGAAGATTTGAAAATGGCAAGAATTGCTAGAGATAAAGCAAAAAGTAGAACTTATCAAGTGGGAGCAGTTTTGAAATGTAAAAATGGAAATAGATATGTAGGTTGTAATGTTGAGAATCAAGGTATTCAATCAATATGTGCTGAAAGAACAGCTTTTGTAAGTGCAATTGCACAAGGTGAAACAGATTTTGAGAGAATACTTGTAATTGGTGGACCAAAAGGTACAGACAATTTAGAAAGATGTCTTCCTTGTGGATATTGTAGACAATTTATGACAGAATATACAGATAAAGATTTCAAAATTTATACAGCATATGACGATAAAATAGAAGAGTATACTTTAGAAGAATTGCTACCATATGCTTTTACAAGAAAGGAAAAGTAAGCAGTAAATATAATAGTTTCAAGCACTTCAGAAGAAGTGCTTTTTTTTTATAAAAAATTTTTCAAAAATTGTTGACAATTGAATAGTTATTCAACTATAATATAAGTAAGAGTTGAATAATTACTCAATTATTATTTTATAAAAGAGTAAGAAAGGAGTTAGAAAATGTCAAAAAATGAGTTTGTATGTGATTGTAATATAATTCACGAAGAAGTAGTAAATAAAGTGTTAAAGCAGATGCCAGATCAAGATTTGTTTAATAAATTAGCAGAATTTTTTAAGATATTAGGAGATACCACAAGAAGTAAGATTTTATTTGCATTAGATGAACACGAGATGTGTGTATGCGATATTGCAAATGTGCTTGGTATGAGTAAATCGTCTATATCACACCAATTAAGTACTTTGAGAAGAAGTGGTATTGTAAAATGTAGAAAAGAAGGTAAAGAAGTTTATTATATGTTAGATGATGAGCATATTAAACAAGTATTTGAAATTGGTAAAGAACATATTGAACATAAAAAATAAATTATTTGGAGGTAGAGTAAAATGAAAAGTAAATTTAAAATTAAAGGATTAGATTGTGCAAATTGTGCGGCAGAATTAGAAAGAGCAATTCAAAAAATAGATGGAGTAGAAAGTGCAGTTATTAGTTTTATGTCAGAAAGAATGGAATTAGAATATAATGAAAATGAAAAAGCAGAAATACTTGAGAAAGTAAAGAAAGTTATAAAAAAAGAAGAGCCGGATGTAACAATAGAAGAGATGTAGGAGGAACTTATGAAAAAAAGAGCAATGAAAATTTTAGTATCACTTCTACTATTTATTGTAGCAATTTGTGTGAAGTTTGAGAACGTGCTTATAACTAATTGTATTTTTATTTTAAGTTATATTATTGTAGGTTATGAAATACTAAGAAAAGCAGTTAGAAATATATTAAGAGGAAAAGTGTTTGATGAGAACTTTTTAATGACAGTTGCGACACTTGGTGCTTTTGGAATTGGTGAATTTCCAGAAGCAGTAGCTGTAATGTTATTTTATCAAATAGGTGAGCTTTTCCAGAGTTATGCAGTTGATAAATCTAGAAAATCGATTGCAAGTTTGATGGATATAAGACCAGACTATGCAAATGTGTACAGAGATGGAAACGAAGAAAAAGTAGATCCAGATGAAGTAAAAGTTGGTGAAATTATTATAGTAAAACCAGGTGAGAAAATAGCACTAGACGGTGTTATAGTAGAAGGTAATACAACACTTGATACAAAAGCATTAACTGGTGAAACTATGCCGAGAGAAGCAAAAGAAGGAGACGAGGTTTTAAGTGGAGCTATCAATATAAATGGAGTTATAAAAATAAAAGTTACTAAAGAGTATGGAGAATCTACAGTAAGTAAGATTTTAGACTTAGTAGAAAATGCAAGTAGTAAAAAATCAAAGTCAGAAAATTTTATAACCAAATTTGCAAAATATTATACACCAATAGTTGTTATTATTGCAGTAGTACTTGCAATAGTGCCACCTTTTTTAATAAAAGGAGAATTATTTTCAGATTGGCTTTATAGGGCATTATCTTTTTTAGTTGTATCTTGCCCTTGTGCCTTAGTAATATCAATACCACTTAGTTTTTTTGGAGGAATAGGTGGAGCATCTAAAATTGGTGTATTAGTAAAGGGCAGTAACTACTTAGAAGCTTTATCTAAAGTAGAAACAATAGTGTTTGATAAAACAGGAACTTTAACTAAAGGAGTTTTTGAGGTCCAGAAGATAGAAGCAGTAGGTGTTTCAGAAGAGAAGCTTTTGAAAATGGCAGCATATAGCGAATATTATTCAAACCACCCAATTTCTAAATCAATAAAAACAACATTTAATGAAGAAATTGATGAAAAACAAATTGTAAAAACTGAGGAACTATCTGGTAGAGGAATTGTTGCTCAAATTGGAGAAGAAGAGGTTTTAATTGGCAATGAAAAGCTTATGAAAGAAAGAAATATAAGTTTTTCAGAATGTACAGAAGTTGGAACTATTCTTTATGTAGCGATAGCTGGTAAGTATGCAGGATACATATTAATAGCAGATAGCATAAAAGAGGATAGCAATTATACAATTAAAGAATTAAAGAAAAATGGAGTTAAGAAAATTGTTATGCTAACAGGTGATAGGAAGAATGTAGGAGAGTGTGTAGCTAAAAAATTAGGAATAGATGAAGTGTATACTGAATTATTGCCAGATGGCAAAGTTGAGAAGGTAGAAAGTTTATTAAAAGAAAAAAGTGAAAAAGGAAAGCTTGCTTTTGTAGGAGATGGCATAAATGATGCACCAGTGCTTGCAATGTCTGATATTGGAATCGCAATGGGAGGATTAGGTGCAGATAGCGCAATAGAAGCAGCGGATATTGTAATTATGACAGATGAGCCATCTAAGATAGTAAGTTCAATAAAGTTATCTAAAAAAACTATGAGAATAGTAAAAGAAAATATAGTATTTGCAATTTTTATAAAAGTAGTAGTTTTGATACTAACAGCTTTTGGATTATCTACAATGTGGGAAGCAGTTTTTGCAGATGTAGGAGTTTCAATAATTGCTATACTAAATGCTTTAAGGATGTTGAATATAAAGAATATGAAATAAAAAACGGGAACCCCAGCTTGAATACTTGCTGGGGTTCCCGTTTTCCCTTATCATAAGGGGGAATGGGTTACTCATTATCAATCCGATAGCTTGCCTTGACGGTGACGAACACTTCGTTGGGCTGGCCGGTGACATAGGCGGCCATATCCCGGAAATAGATCGGAGAAGGCTTCTGGGGCTCAGGAGCCTCAGCCTCCTCATGCTCGGGAGTTTCCTCGGTTGCAATCACCGGTTCCTCACCGAAGAGCTGCTTGCGCAGGGCCTCGTCGGAGCAGAACTCCTCCGGCAACTCCTCGTTCCACATCACTTTCATGACGCGGGACAGAGCCTCGCCGTCGCTGGTGATGAGATCGCCGGAGAAGGACAGCTGACGGTTACCGTCGAAGTCGACCAGTTTGAAGGCCAACGTGGTGCGGCGACCGCCACGGCTCTCCAGAGCGATAGTGCAGTTCTTCTTGTCATACTCGGTGGCTTTCAGACCATCTTTCCGGAAGTCCTTGATCTTGTTGTTACGTCTGTGGTTTTCGAACATTTTAACACCCTTTCCGTGCATGATGCACAATCCAAATGTTTATAGGTACTCTTTTATTATAGCACCGTATACTAATTATGTCAAGTTATCACAAAAATATTGATAGCTGCGCAGAGTATTCTGCACATTTATCAATTATTTTATATAAAGAATTACATTAACAAAAAGTGTGTGTATACACAAAAAAAGTAAATAAGCACTTCATAAGAAGTGCTTTTAACTATTTTTTATCAATATAAAATCTTTTTTGTGCAAGTTTGTCTTGAACACCATTTAATGCTTCACCGAATCTTTGGAAGTGAACAACTTCTCTTTCTCTTAGATATCTTAATACATCTACGACGTCAGGATCATCTTTACAAAGATTAATAAGTTTTTCATAAGTTGCACGAGCTTTCTGCTCTGCTGCTAAATCTTCAGTTAAGTCAGCAACAGGATCACCTTTTACTGCTAAAACTGATGCACTAAAAGGAAAACCAGCTGCAGCTTGTGGATAAACACCAAATCCGTGGTCAGTGTAATAAGCTCCAAGTCCTGCTTTTTTCATTTCTTCAACTGATGCTCCGTCAGTTAATTGGTGCACTAAAGAGCCTACCATTTCAAGATGCGCAAGTTCGTGAGTACCATGATGTTGTCGATTAAAAAATTTATACTATCGACTATAAAAATTTTACAAAAGAAAAGGGGTTCAAAGGGGAAATTTATTTCCCCTTGCACAATGGAAACTCGTATGAGTTTCTAGTGTGTTAGAAACTCAAAAAGTTTATTCTT
>CATJWN010000071.1 GCA_949745595.1 uncultured Clostridia bacterium | reverse complement strand
CAACTAATGGAGTAGAGCCCCAATGATTAGGTGTACTAACAAACAATAATAAAACGAGCTAAATTCAGTTAAAATTTAGCTCGTTTTGGTGGGTAGGGATGGATTCGAACCATCGTACGCTCTCGCGGCCAGATTTACAGTCTGGTGCCATTAACCACTCGACCACCTACCCAAATATTTAATTAGTGGTGCGCCTTCAAGGATTCGAACCTTGGACCCACCGGTTATGAGCCGGTTGCTCTGACCAGCTGAGCTAAAGGCGCGTATCGTTACATTTAACGACAAGAATTATTATAAACTATGTCAGACAAATTGTCAATAGATTATATCAATTTTTTTGTAATTAATTACATTAATTACAAGCTAAATAAATTATCCTTCTCTTCATAAAAAGTTAAGATTTTTATCATTGCCATATAACAAAAATAAGTTTATAATAGAAATATCATAAAAAACAAATGCAACAAAAAACGAGGTAATAAATGGAAATATTAGAATTTTTTAATGGTTTAAATGATAGTTTAAATACATTCTTATTAGACGCGGGTATGTGGGCTCCCTTTCTTAGTTCTTGTTTAATTGTACTTGAAGGAACTTTCGCCTTCCTGCCTATGTTCGTTTTCGTAACAATCAATTTCTTAACAATGGGGCACTTTTTCGGCAGCATAGTATCTTACATTTGTACAGTTTTGGGAAGTTTCATAGCGTTCTTCTTATGCCGAGTAGGACTTAGCCCACTATTTAGAAAATTTATAAAAAACGGAAAACACTTAAACAAATTTATGAATATGGTAAGCAATATGCCTTTTTCAAGACTAGTACTTATAATATCAATACCACTAACGCCATCATTTTTCGTTAATCTAGCAGCTGGTTTATCCACAATCTCAAAGCTAAAATACTTATATGCACTGCTACTTGGTAAAGTTTGTATAATATCCTTCTGGGGTGTACTTGGCACTAGCCTTGTAGATTGTTTACAAAATCCAATAATGCTTATAAAAGTAGTTCTTATGATTTTAATTTGTAACATGTTCAGTAAATTTATCAATAAACATTTTGACCTAGATAATATCTTCCAAGACAATAAATAACTAAATAACAAAATTCGAAAGTGGACCAAAGCATTTGCTAAGGTCCACTTTCTGGTGGGTACAAGAATCTCTTCATAATATATGTAAACGCCCTCAAGGGACGATACTAAGATTGGACTGCAGGAAGTAATCGCCATTGCTCAGAGAGCCAGCAGCGCTATTTCTAGCGTCCAAATCGTTAAAGTGCCACCACTCGCTAGCGAGCGGGGTAAAGCCAGCACCTACGCAGTAATTCTGCAGCCGAATGGCTACATCATTCATACTGTCGGCCAGTGGAACGTCTTTCCAAGCAGTCTCAGACTTAGAAGTCACAGCATAAGCAAGCGCGACAGATGCGTCAGACAGTTCGTGAATCTGGGTAGGCATCTGCACCTCAGCATAGTCAGCAACATTGACGTAAGCATAATCGCCAGAAGTGCAAATCTCGGTCTCCTTGACCTCGACCAGAGTCAGATCCATAGCATAACCACGCTGGTGGTTAGAAATGCTCTGAGCAATAAACCAATCCTCAGACCAGCCATGCCCCACAATACCATTGCGAACATCAGCGTTAGAATTCTCCAGAGCCTTCATGTTGGAGCAAACCTTCTTCTGAGTATCCATAGGACGATAGGTCTCAACAATGCACAGAGAGTAGCCCTCAGAAAGAGCTGTCTGCTGAGCAGCCATAACCTTCTTCGCAGTAGCATAAATGATGGGCATATTGAACTCGGTCCTTCCCAGTCTCTCGTTATACTGCTCTACGTTATAGAACTGCTCACCAGTGACATTGGGAATATCATAGCCAGAGGACTGAAACACAGAAAACACACTGTTAGTGTCCATATAGACAATACTGGGAATAATATCAGGCAGGTTGAGCATACACTCATAGCTGCTGACCATACCAGTAAAACCGTCGGCAGTAGTAACCACCAGCTTCTCGCCTTCTTCTCTTTCGATTCGAAGACCAGTACCAGCAGTAACTGCCATCTTATTTCCAGCTTCGTCGTACAGATTGGTATTCACCAAAACATACGCCGTAGCACCCTTCAGGGGAAGCTCAAACTCCCCTTCATAAATTTGAGGAAGCACCTCTTCTTCAGGCTCGCTTTCGATGGTAGTGGCACTTTCCACTCCCTTAGCGAGAAGCTGGGTCTCAATGCCTTTTACAGCAGTGGCAAAAGAAATAGTCTCGGCGATGACGGTTGAAATATTGTTGTTTTCAGTGTTCTTGATAGTCTCAGGCTGAGCGGTCTCAGTCGCAGTGGTCTTAGCGCCAAACACCTTAATACCGACAAAAATAGCCAAAGCAATAACTGCAATAATGGCAAGGATTGTCAGCACACGGGACAGCGGGGAAACCCGACGATATTTTTTGCGGCACTCCCGATAATAGTTGCGATGATTCTTCGAATACATAAAGCACACACCTTTCTGTCAAAATTTTGTTATTGGTATTCGATTTATATGTAAAAATGCCTAATCGGCTTATTGTATTTTAATTGTACCATTAAAAAATAAAAAAAAATATACCTTTTCGGTATATTTTTTATCCAATTTCTACTATTGTTACTCCCATCTCACCTTCTCCAAAAGTCCCTAGTCTAAAATTCTTTACGTGTGGATGAGTTTTCAAAAATTTATGAATTCCTGTCCTTAATGCACCCGTACCTTTCCCGTGAACTATCCTAACACTTGCCAGTCCATTTAAAGCACAGTTATCTAAATATTTATCAATAGCAAAACAAGCTTCTTCAACATTTTGTCCAATTACATTTATCTCCATAGGAACTGCCTTTGCTGAAAACTCACGTTTCTTAGAATAATCATAAGTCTTTTCCTTATTTGCTTTCTTATCTGATTTTTGTAAATCTTCAAATTTAAAATAAGTTTTCATAAATCCAATTTGTACATAAGCCTTATCTTTGCTAACACTTATCACTATACCATATTGGTTTAAAGACGGAACATATACTTCCATATCTGACTTCACATCTTCTGCTTTTAAACCAGCTTTCTTATTCTCTATTCTAGTGATCGATAACTCATCTATCTTTTTATTTAACTTATTTCTTGCGTTATTAGTATCTCTTGTATTATTTGAATTTTCAATTGTCTTTATAATATCATTTGCATCATCTTTTGCCTCTAACAAAATATCTCTTGCCTTCACTTTCGCATCTCTTATAATGTCTTGTTCTTGTTTCTTTAATGAAGAAAAATCTTTTTCTAATTTTTCTTTTAACTCTTCTACCCTATTTGAATTTTCTAAAATCTTCTGCTTTTCTTCTTCTGCTCTTTTCTTATCCTCATAGATATTTTTCAATAACTCTTCTATACTAATTTCGTCTGAATCTAAAAGCTCATTTGCTCTATCAATTATCTTCTGTGAAATGCCTAGTTTCTTACTTATCTCAAAAGCATTACTACTTCCGAGGAACTCCTATTAATAATCTGTAAGTTGGAGATAAAGTATCTATATTAAATTCCACACTTGCATTTTCAAAATTATCGTTTACTAGTGCATAATGTTTAAGTTCAGGGTAATGTGTTGTAGATATATTTAGAACCTTCTTTACATTAAGATCCTCTAAAATACTAACTGCTAAACAAGAACCTTGCACTGGATCCGTTCCAGAACCAAGCTCATCAAGTAACACTAAACTTTTATCAGTAGCCTCTTTTAAAATATTAGCTATTGTTGTTATATGTGAAGAAAATGTACTTAAAGAATCTGCAATACTTTGCTCATCTCCAATATCTGCAAAAACTTTATCAAATACATATACTGAACTTCTTTCTCTTGCTGGAATATGAAGTCCACTCATTGCCATAAGAACAAGTATCCCAACTGTTTTTAAAGTTACTGTTTTTCCACCAGTATTTGGTCCAGTTATTATAAGATTTGAAAATTCTTTTCCAAGTATAATATCATTTTTTACAGCAATATTTTTATCAATTAATGGATGCCATGCACCTTTAAGTTCAATAATCTTCTCGTCATTTATAACTGGCTCTACTGCATCTAAACTATTAGAATACTTAGCTTTAGCAAAGATAAAATCTATGATTCCTATCAAGTTCAAACTATTTTGCATGCTATCTGTAAGCTCAAAAAACTGTGCAGACAGGCTTGTTAGGATTTTTTGTATCTCTATATTTTCATCATTTTTTAAATTATTTAAGTCATTATTTAAATCAAATACACTAGTTGGTTCAATAAATACTGTTGAACCACTCGAAGACATATCATGTATAAAACCTTTCACTTCTCCTCTGTATTCATTTTTTACTGGTATTACAAAACGCCCACCTCTCATTGTAATAACTGCTTCTTGCACATATTTTGTTCTTAATAAAGAATTAAGTTTATTTCTAATTTCTTGTTCTTTATTTCTCAAATTTCTTCTGATATTCTTAAGTTCTGCTGAAGCACTATCATCAACTGTGTTTTCGTCTATAAGCTTAGAAAAAATTTGATTTTCTAAACCTATATTAGTATATAAATGCTCAAATAAATCTTGTAAATTTATAAACTCAGACATATCAATTTCTTCGCTAGAAAAATATTCTTTTAAAACTCTTGAAACCTTTAAAACATGTGCTAAATTCAAAAGTTCCTTTATTGAAAGAGTAGCTGAAGCATTTAATTTCTTTATATGTGGTAATATATTTTCTATTTCATCTAATGGAATATTACCCTTCCTATATATCAAAATGCTTGCTTCCGTAGTCTGTTTCAAAGATTTCACAATATCTTTTTTATCTTCTAAAGGCATCAAATTTAAACATATATTACGTCCAATATATGTTTTGGCAAACTCTTCAAGTTTCTCGCATATTCTATTAAACTCTAATTTCTCTAAATATTTAACGTCCATAATATACATATTATACTATATTTTGCTAGATTATTCAATATTACTTGACTTTTCAATAAAAATTTTGT
This sequence comes from uncultured Clostridia bacterium, assembly GCA_949745595.1. Classification (GTDB taxonomy): domain Bacteria; phylum Bacillota; class Clostridia; order TANB77; family CAG-508; genus Scatovivens. The sequence goes on along the minus strand of CATJWN010000071.1, from coordinate 11,646 downwards.
ATTATTGAATAGTATTAGAGTAGGATACAAATAGTTAAGACTCATTAAACGGGAAGTTGTTAGTGAGGCAAGAATTATATTCGCTTATTTGTTTCCGCATTCCGCTAGCATAATATGAATATGGATAAAAGTTTTACCCTACTTTATTATGTGTTTGGAACTCTAAATAAAGGAGGTATTTTTTATGTCAAAAACAAAGAAAATTATTTTAGCAGGATTACTTCTTGCTATACTTATCATTTTTGATAGGTTCGTTTCAATTAAAACTTTGTATTTACAAATTAGTTTTAGTTTTTTACCTATTGCACTTGCAGCAATACTACTTGGTCCAAAATATTCTTGTGCAATTGCTGCTTTAGGTGATTTAATAGGAAGCCTACTTTGGCCTTTTGGAGAATATTTTATAGGCTTTACTTTAGTAGACGCTGTAATTGGTTTAATCTTTGGATTATGCTTATATAACAAAGTAGAAGGCGAATTTTACACAGGTAAAAATTTAATTATTAGACTATGTATAGCATGCAGCCTTACACTTTGGGTAGTTGAACTTCCAATTATGAGCTTAATGCTTTCACTTCTTTACGGAAATGCATTTTGGGTTGTACTTACTGGACGCCTTGCTACAAAACTTGTAATGTTCCCAATCCAAATTTCAATACTATACTTTTTATCAAAATATATAAAAACTTTAGCGCAAAAATTTTTATTTATAGAGGAATAAAATGATAACTATAAAAAATTTAAATTATAAATATAAAACTGGTGAATTTGCTCTATCTGATATTAACCTTGAAATTAAAGGCAATGAATTTGTCACAATAATTGGTAAAAATGGTTCTGGAAAATCCACATTTTCTAAACTACTTAGTGGATTAGTAAAATTTAAAAATGGAGAAATCAAAATTGATAATTTAGATTTATCTAACAAAAAACAAGAACTAGATATAAGAAAAAATATAGCAATAGTTTTCCAAAATCCAGAAAATCAAATCATCTTCGATAAAGTATATGATGATATAGCTTTTGGACTTAAAAATTTAGGTTTTTCTAAAGATGAAATTGAAACAAGAATCGATGAATCTTTAAAACAAGTAAATATGTTAGAATTTAAAGACTCTTACACTACCGAATTATCACTTGGACAAAAACAAAGAATTGCAATAGCAAGTAGCCTAGCAATAAATCCAAAAGTTTTAATCTTAGACGAACCTACTTCTATGCTTGATCCAAGTTCAAAAAAACAAGTTTACGAAATTTTGAAAACGCTAAAGGAAAGTGGAATTACAATAATATATATAACTAATTTTATAGATGAAATATTACTTGGAGATAGAACTATAATTTTTGAAAATGGCAAAATAAAAAAAGATTTTTATAAAAAAGATTTACTTTCAAATTTAGAATATCTAAAAGATTTTGATTTTCCTGGAATAGTTTCTCTTATATCTAGGCTTCATTCATTTGGAATAAACATTGAATTAGAAGACCTTTCAATTCAAGAACTAACTTTAAAACTAGGAGAACTAAAAAAATGAAAAATCTAATACTATTACTTATTTTTATATCATACACCACAAGTATATTCTTCATTTCAAATTGGATAGCATTACTATTTTTTATATTGATAAATTTAATACTTATATTTGCTTTTGAATTGAACTTAAAACGTGTTTTGATAAATTTATATAAAATTACACCCATTATATTCATTACATTTATTTTTAATATATTATTTGGATATTTTGAAGAGGCTGTTCTTATATCTATCAGATTATATATAGTTTGTAATATAACTTTCATTTTCACATATAAAATGGGAACCACAAATATTTTAATGTCTTTAGAAAATCTATTTTTTCCACTCAAAATTTTTGGAATTTCCCCTACGGATTTAAGTTTAATCATAAATATTGCTATAACCTTTATTCCCGTTATTTTTAGAGAGCTTGAACAAACTTCCCTTGCTCTGAAAAATAAAGGAGTAAAACCTTATTGAATTGCAAGTATTAAATATATTTGTAAATTGCTTGTAATTTCAATATTTAAAAAGACAAATGAAATAGAACTTACTTTAAAGAGTAAAAATTATATAACTACATAAAAAGGAGTGCAAGCGGTTAGCCCGCTTGCACTCCACCCATCAGGGTTCTACTATCGATCTGAGAAATATTTACACGCCCACGCTCAGGCAGAGAATCTTCCGGTCGTCCGGAAGTATGCAGCCCTCGATCCAAGAATCAGCCAGTTTCAGCACCGTCGGTGCCATATCATCCGGCCACATCATAAGGCATGGCAGCATCTGTTTCAAAATGCCATACGCCCGAGGATACCACTCCTCCAGCTTCTGCAGTCGCTCAGCAACCGTGTCGAAAAAGACTGCCTTGCCCTGCTTGCTCTGCATGAACGCCTCACGATTCTTCATGCCGTCCCTCATGGACAGCAGTTCCTCGCGGGTGTCGGCATTGGCATTCATAAGCCGAAGGCTGAACGTAGCGTCGCTTTCTTGCTGGATAGTAGAAATTAAGTCCACCATTGTTTGTTTCCTCCTGTTTTTTCATTTTCTTGCTTAACTGGACTCGTAATCAACTAACGTTTGAATACATATATATTATAGCATAATTTACATAAAATTACAAATTAAGGAGTTATGTCATGCTTTTAGATGATTTTTTATCAAAATTTGTACAAACTACAGATTTTCCAACTTTGGATGCAATGAAGTTTCTTATGAAAAACCTAGGCTCTCCTGAAAAAGAGCTGAAATTTATACATATTGCTGGCACTAACGGAAAAGGTAGTACCTGTGAAATGTTAAACCATATACTTATGCTTTCAAATTACAAAGTAGGCAAATTTATGTCACCGCATTTAATAGTTAGTAATGAAAGTATTTGTGTAAATAATGTACAAATTACGGACAATGAATTTTTAGGATATAAAGAAAAATTTGAAACACTTGCACAAAACTATTTTAACGAAACTAAAAGATGCCTCACCCGTTTCGAAATACTAACTGCACTTGGAATATTATACTTTAAAGAACATAACTGCGATATAGTCCTTTTAGAAGTTGGTCTTGGTGGTATGTATGACTGTACTAATATAGTAAATTCACTAATATCTGTTTTTGGAAGTATCAGCTTTGACCATACTGCTATACTTGGAAATACTTTAGAAGAAATCGCCACACAAAAAGCTGGAATTATAAAAAACAATTCTAATACCGTTATCTTCGATCAACCAGCTATATCCGTAATAGAAAAAACTTGCAAAGAAAAAAATTCTAAGTTACATGTTATTAAAAATAATCAAATATCTAACTACAGTTTTGATAGTTCTTATCAATATTTTGATTATATGGATTTTAAAAGTATATGTGTAAATTTAAAAGGAAAAAAACAAATTGAAAATGCTGCTATTTCTATAAAATGTTCACAAATATTAGAAGAGCACGGATTTGAAATCAATAGAGAAACAATATATAAAGCTCTAAAAACAGTTACCCACCCTGCTCGTTTCGAAGAATTAACAAAAAATCCTAGAATTATATTTGATGGTGCACATAACGAGAATGCTATGCTTAACTTTATAGAAACAGTAAACTCATTGTTCCCTAAAGAAAATAAAACTTTTTTAGTTTCTATTATCACTACAAAAGATTATAAAACTATATTAAATTTGCTCTTAAATGGTTTTGATAATTGTACCTTTATATTCACAGACGGTACCGATGATACAAAGTTTTTTAAAGCACAAATTTTATACGATTATGCTAAAACTTTAAATACTTCTAATATATTGGAAATATCAGATTTCAAAAGTGGAATACAAAAATTACAGTCTAAAATTAACTTTATTGTTCGGAAGCTTTTATGTATATGAAAACACAAAAAACCTGCTTAGATAAGCAGGTTTTTGTGTTCAGCATTAATAAACGTATATTTTACATCTTTCTAAATACACCTTTTACTTTTCCTAAAATCTCACAGTTTGGAACTATAATTGGATCCATTGTAGAGTTCTCAGGTTGTAATCTAATATGTCCATTTTCTTTATAGAAAGTTTTAACAGTTGCTTCATCATCAATAAGTGCAACTACTATTTCGCCATTATTAGCCACATTTTGTTTTTTGACTAGAATATAGTCACCATCTAAAATACCAGCTTCTATCATACTAGTACCTCTAACTGTAAGCATAAAACTTTCAGAATTTCCAACAAAATCAATTGGAATTGGGAATGTATCAGTAACATTTTCAACTGCCAAAATTGGTGCTCCAGCAGTAATTTTTCCTATAACTGGTACATCTACCATTTCTTTACTTGTATATGCTTCTTTAAATGTCTCTTGATTTGGATGTTCTTCAAGTCCACCTTTAAGTAGTTTTAATGTTCTACCTTTTTGACTTTCTTTCTTTACAAAACCTTTCTTTTCAAGAGATGCTATGTATCCGTGAACTGTTGCAGTAGATTTTAGTCCAACAGCTTTTCCTATTTCTCTAACTGATGGTGGATAACCATTTAATTTAACTTGTTTTTCAATAAATTTAAGTATTGCTTTTTCTCTTCTATTTAATGCGTTTGGGTCTTTTTTTCTCATATTAACCACTCCTTTTTAATTATCTAAAAAGATATTATCACAAAACATTTGATTTGTCAAACAAATTTTCTTTTATTTTTCAATTTTTTCAAAAACTAATTTTCGCAAATTCTCATTTTCTAAATCTCTTGTAAAAGTAATCTGCAAATAACTCTTTGGTAGCAAACTTTCTATCATTTCTCCCCATTCAATTATAACAGCACCCTTTTCAAAATATTCTTCTCCACCAATTGCAGAAAACTCTTCTTCCTCTTCTAATCTATACACATCAAAATGATATATGTTCAAATTTTCAGTATAATACTCGTTAACTATTGTAAAAGTAGGACTTGATATTTCTTTCTCTAGTCCAAAATATGTAAGTATCCCTTCTGTAAGTTTAGTTTTCCCAGAACCTAAATCACCTGTAAGCACAATTACATCTCCTTTTTTTAGGTTACTTGCAATTTTTTTTCCTATCTCTAAAGTTTCTTCTGGCGAATTTGAAATAATCTCTTCCATACAATATCTCCTACTACTTTTATTTTCTTTTTATATTATCACAAATAGTAAATTTTCGCAATAAAAGAAGCTCTATCAGAGCTTCTATAATTCTATTTCTATAATTAAAGTCTCAGCTTCATAGCTTGCAACTATCCTTCCACCATTTAATTCTACTAATTGTTTTGCAATTGAGAGACCTACACCAGTGGACTTTTTAGCATTTTCCACAGTATAATATCGATTAAAGATTTTCTCTACACTAGCTCTATCTAGAAAACTAGCCTTATTAGAAAAAATAATTTTTCCACTATCTTCTAGTCTTACCTTAAAATCGCCAGTACTATATTTACTAACATTTGATAGGATGTTTTCAAAAACTCTTACTATTGTACTTTTATCAACATTTTTGTATATTTTCTTTTCACTAATTTCTACTCGTGGCGTTATAGACTTTTCTTTAAAAATCGTATAAAAATTAGCTAAAACCTCTTCTAATAATTCATTAATACAAATCTCTTCTTTTTCTATATTTACAAAAGTATCTAAAGTTTTGAAAAAATCAAATAACTGCTCTGTTCGTAAAATTAAGTCTTCTGTCTTGCTTTCAACTATTTTTAAATACTCTTTCTGCTTATCATTATCTTTGCTTTCTTTCATTAAATCTACATATCCAGAAATAGCAGTAAGAGGAATTCTAAGGTCATGAGAAATATTAGTTGCTAATCTCTTAATTTCTTGATTTCCATTTTCATATTGCAATCTTTGGCTTCTCAAAATCTTAAGTTCTGCATTTAAGCCCATACATAATTTTTTAATATCTTTATCTCCGGAAGATATTGTAATTAAATTGTTGGTATCTGATTTTAATATTTCTTTTAAAGCTATTCTTATCTCTCTAATCGATAATTTTAGCCATATTAACTTCAATACTAAAACAATTGTAATACTAATTAAAATACCAATTACAATATAAAACCAGATACTCAAAACTTTTCTCCTTAATTTAATTCTTTTTTATTAAATACATATAGTCCTATTCCAGTAAATATTATCACATCAGCTAAAGAATATAAAGGTAATATTCTAAAATCTATTTCATATCCACCAGCTACCATAAAGGCTTGCCCTGATGGTATTGCATTCACAATATTTTGATAAATTTCTCTTTGTTCAGGTGTTAGGTATTTTGGATTTTTTTCTTCCTTAAATTCCATTTCACCACTTTCGTTTAAAAATCCCACTTGCTGGTATTCTGGTGCTTCCAATTTAGAAAATAAAGTCATAGCAACCATCATTAATCCAAAAGCTAATAATATTGACACTATTGAAATTATTGTCTTATTTGAAATCACCATTGCTATAAAAGTAAATATTGCAGAAAAAGCTAGTATTATTCCAGTATAGCATAATAAAACAAGCGCAAAAGATTTTATTGGCATAACTAAACCACCAAGCAAAGGCATACCTACAACTACAACAACTGCCAAATGTATTATTTCTGCTAATAAGCTTGTAGAAATTACAAGTATTAAATTAGACAAATATATTTTGGTTCTGCTGCAACCAACTATTATTTTATTTCTTAAAGTTCCGTCTGAATACTCTCTGCCAACAAACAATGATGTAAATGTTGCAATTACGATCCCTGTTACAGTTATATTATTCATTAATGATCTGTCTACCTCTTCTACCTGATTATATATCTTCATTTCTGAATACTGTCCATATATCATAAATAAAGCAAGTATAACAGTAAATATAATTAAAGCTAAAAATGCTTTTGATTTTCTTAGTCTTGTAAAACCTGCATCTAATAATTTAAACATTATCGCCACCTCCAATCAAATTAATATAATAATTTTCAAGTGATTCCTCTTTTTCATGAAATTCGGTGACTTTACAATTTTTATTTGCTAAAGTAATTGTAAATTCTGATATATTTATATTTTGATAAATATTAATAACATTATTCTCTATAACTTCATAAGGAACTTTGTTTGCTTCTAAATATTTTACACATTCCTTAATATCAGTTACCTTTACTTCAATGCGTTTCTTACAATTTCTCTCTAGTTCTTCTGCACTCACTTCTTTAATTATTTTTCCCTTTTCTACAAAACCATAATTAGTCGCAATCTTCGATAATTCATCTAAATAATGGCTTGATATCAAGAAAGTAATTCCGTGCTCCTTATTTAATTTTAAAATAAGCTCTCTTATTTCGATTATACCCTCTGGATCTAAACCATTTATAGGCTCATCTAAAATAAGAAAATCTGGATTTCCTACCAAGGAAATTGCTATACCTAATCTTTGTCTCATACCTAAAGAAAAATTTTTAGCTTTTTTATTCCCAGTATCAGCTAGTCCAACAAGTTCTAATAATTCTTTTGTCTCTTTAGTTGGTAGTCCTATAATTTTATACTGCTCTATTAAATTATCCTCTGCCGTCATATCTAAGTAAATTGACGGTGTTTCAATAATTGCACCCATCCTTTTTCTAACATTAACAATTTGAGGATTAGTATTTGAGGTACCATATATAGAATAAGTACCAGTCGTCGGCTTTTGCAAACCACAAATTAATCTAATGCATGTAGTTTTTCCTGCACCATTTTTTCCAACTAATCCATATATAGAACCTTTTGGTATATGCATATCAAAATTGCTTAATGCTTTAAAATCTTTATATCTCTTTCCGAGATTATGTGTTTCTAAAATATATTCCATAACCTTCTCCTTTCAATTATTAGCTTATCATTAAAAAGATAAGAAATTGGTTAAGGAAATGGTTAAAATTTAGTTAATATTATTCACATATTTTAAAGCCAATTCCCCACACTGATTCTATGTATTCCTCAGTGGTTAATTTTCTAATTTTCTTTCTTATATTACTTATATGAACTTTTAAAGAATTTTCATCACAATCTAATGTATCTTCACTTATTAAATCTAGCAGTTTTGTTTTAGTTACTACTTGTTTTGGATTTAAAAGTAATTGTTTCATTATAGCATATTCCGTTTTAGTAAAGTGTACTTCCTTGTCTTTTATAAATACCTGATGGCTGTCATCTTTTAAAAGCATTTCCTTATATCTCAACTCTTTTTCTGTCTTTTTGCTACTACTTTGCCTTAACTGAACTTGTATTCTAGCTAAAAGTTCCTCTTTTGCAAAAGGCTTAGTGATATAATCATTTGCACCATCTAATAGCACCTTGACTTTGTCTTCAGTTGATATTTTCGCACTTATAACAATTATTGGAGTATCTTCAACTTGTTTTACAATCTCTTCACCATTTATTCCGTGGAAGCATTAAGTCAAGTAAAATTAAATCAGGTTTTTCCTTTTCTAAGATTAGCAAAGCCTCTGTTCCTGAATAAGCATTTAAAACTATATAACGCTCCTTTTCTAAGACTTCCTTAACTAAATTATGAATACTAATATCGTCTTCAACTATCAATATTTTTTTCATAAAATCTCTCCTTTATTTTTATGATTATATCACAATAATAAAATTATGCAAAAAAAATGTACAAACTTAAATTTGTACATTAAAAACAATTATCTATAAATTAATTATTTTGTTGTTTTCTAGCTTTTCTACATTCAGCACATCTTACTGGATTACTAAAACCTTTTTCTTGATAAAATTGTTGTTCACCTTCAGTAAATGTAAATTCTTTACCACAATCTTTGCAAGTTAAAACTATATCGCTCATTTGTAACCTCCTTATCTATAAAGCCATAAAAAACAGTGTACGTCTTTAAAAGCTGAAATAGGCTTTGTCTAGGACTATACACTATTAAATACTTCTCTTTATTATTCCAATGAAGTGATTATATCACAGAAAAATATTTTTTGCAAGCACCTTCCTATAAGTTAGTAAACCTATGCAAAAATTCCATTGTCTCTTCTCTTTTAGGATTATTAAAAATTTCTTCTGGACTCCCTTCCTCACATATAACTCCATCTTTCATATATATAACATAATTTGAAACATCTCTTGCAAAAGCCATCTCATGAGTTACAATTATCATTGTAAAACCTTCTTGTGCAAGCTCTTTAATTACTTTTAATACTTCTCCTATCATCTGTGGGTCTAAAGCCGAAGTTGGTTCATCAAACAAAAGTACATCTGGTTTCATCGCTAAGGCTCTTGCTATTGCGACACGCTGTTTTTGACCACCAGATAATTGTCTTGGCTTAGCATTTATATATGGTAACATTCCAACTTTTTCTAAAAAGTACAAACTTTCTTTTTCTGCTTGTTCTTTATCTTCTTTTAACACTTTAGTTAAACCTATTTTGCAATTTTGCAAAACATTCATATTTTCAAATAAATTAAACCCCTGAAACACCATTCCAACTTTTGCTCTATAACTTGATATCTTCTTTGAAGTTAATACGTTTTCATTTTTATACAATATCTCTCCACTCGTTGCTGTTTCTAATAAGTTTATACATCTTAAAAGTGTTGATTTTCCTGAACCAGAAGATCCAATTATACAAGTTACATTACCTGATTTTACTGAAAAATTAATATCTTTCAAAACTTCATGGTCACCAAATTTTTTACTTAAATGTTCTACTTTTATAATTTCATTCATGATGTACCTCCTTATCTGGATACTTTAACATCCCACTAGTATAAGCTAGAGTATCTGTAGTAGAAAGTGAATAATCTTCTGGACCATTTAATTTTTTCTCAAAAAGTCTAAGTAACTTTGAGAAAAAAACTGTCATTATTAAATATATAATCATAGTAATTGAATAAGCTTCAAAAACTGTATAATATGCTCCTGACACTGTCTTAGTCACAAAAAATAATTCTACTACACCTATGGAAGAAAGCACACATGTATCCTTTATATTAATTATTAAATTATTACCAATTTGTGGCATTATATTTCTCAAAGCCTGTGGTATTATTACATAAAGCATAGTTTGAAAATGTGTCATACCTATTGCCATAGCACCTTCTGTTTGGCCTTCTGGAATTGATAAAATACCTCCTCTTACTGTCTCTGCCATATATGCACCTGTGTTTATTGATACAATAAAATATGCTGCAGTCCACATATCCATACGAATATTAAACATTATAGCTGAGCCATAAAAGATAAACATTGCCTGCACCATCATTGGCGTACCACGAAAAACTTCTACATAAATATCTAAAACTATTTTTATTAATCTTACAAATATCCTTTTGAAAATGTTATCTTTTTTGCTAATTGGTATTGTTTGAATTACTCCTACAACAAACCCTATTAAACAGCCTACAATTGTTCCTATTAATGCAATTATAAGAGTAGTTCCCGCACCTTCTATAAGTGTAAATCCATATTTTTGTATTATAAAAACAATTCTTCCAAAAAAATCCTGTGGTAATGTGTTCATTTTATTCCTCCCTTAATTTTATTCTGATAGAGGCTGAACTTTAATAGCATCATTCATCATATTTTCAAAAGTTTCTGTACTATAGTTTTTTAATACATCATTTATATTATTTAATAATTCATTATTTCCTTTTCTTACTGAAATACCAATATTAATTTCCTCTTCTGATACTTCAAAATTATCTTCTGTATCTGTAAAATCTAATAATTTCATATTAGGATAAACCTCTAAAGCAGCCATTGCTGTTGGCATATCTGTTACTACTAAATCTACTGTTTTTGAATTTAATGCAACTAACATATTAGGTGCTGTATCCATTGCTGGCAAAATATTTGCATTTTTAATTTGTGGTAAGCAAGTATCGTACCAACAGGTGCTAATTTGTGAAGTACAAGTTGCTCCTTCTAAGTCTGACAAACCTGTTGCATTTGCATAATCACTATCTGAATTTGTTAATGCTACAATTGAAGCATAATAATATGGTGTTGTAAAATCAACTGTTTCTAATCTTTCTGCTGTAATAGATTGTCCTGCAATAACACAGTCTATCGTGTTAGATGCAAGTGCTAAAGGTAAGCTATCCCAATCGATTTGATAAATTTCTAAATCCATATCAAGAGCATCAGCAATATTTTTAGCCATCATAACATCATAGCCATATGCATAGTTATTGCTATCTTTTATTAGTACTGCTCCATTAGAATTGTCTGGTTGAGACCAATTATATGGAGCATATGCACACTCCATTCCTACTCTTAAAACGCCTCTTTCTTCCGTATCTCCACCTGTCTCTACATTTGTTCTTCCAAAAATAGCTACTGCTACTACTATTGCAATTATTACTACAATAATTCCTAAAATTACTTTTCTATTCATAAAAATACCTCCTATTTTTATACTTCGCCATAACTTAAAATATACTAATAGAAGGTCAAAAAGGCATTTAAAATATATCTATATAACAAAAGACCACGCACGTCTTTTCTTATATAGAACGTACATGGTCAAATATTCAAGTAGAATTAAACTATAAATAGACTAAGCATTTATAGTATTTTACTTTATATTAGATAGCGCTCCACATAAGTGACAGTCCATTACATATTTTGCAATGTCCCAGCAGTATTTACTTAGGCTTTAAATACCACTTCGGCGATATTT
>CATJWN010000070.1 GCA_949745595.1 uncultured Clostridia bacterium | reverse complement strand
GAAAATCGTTTTTAAGACATTTTATTATCATTCTCATAAAACTAATCATCTAAATAATTAAAACTTTATTTTACAATTACAAATATCTTGATATTACAATACTTTATTGATTTATTATAAGATTTTTATACATATTAATTATAATAATATGTAATTTTTAATGATTTATATAAATCTATGTAATTATTGCAGCAACTTGGATTTAGCTCCAAAATTGCTAAAAAACCGACGCACGAGAATCGATTTTAAGCCGTTTTTAAAAAATAGCCATATAGTTTGTTGTCTAAAAAATAAGGCTATTTTGAAGCAAAGCTCTAAAATCGTTTTTAAGGCGTTTTTTTATTTAAGTAATATAAGTTGTTGTTTAAAATATAAGAACTAATATAAGAATATAAATAATTAGATAAAAAATATAATAAAGAATAATAATATAATGATAAAATAAAAAATAGCCGTTATACTGAAATATACTGAAAACGGATAAAAAGCAAATAAAATGAAGGCAAAATAACTAAATATAAGATACTATTAAAAGCCTACAAACAAGTAGTATCAAGACTTGAAAGGGATACCAAAACCAGGTGTTCAATATTTTGATCCTATCTCTATTTGCACAAAACTTTTATTTTGTGCAATGTTTAATTTCGCCAAAGAAGGCTTTATTTTTCAAAAACCCTCTCTCTTCTTAGCTATTCAGCAATTTGAATATTTACTGGTTTACTATATCCTTCATTATTTGGATTATAATAATCATAAGTTCTAATCATTGCTCCAGTAATTTGTCCTGGATAATTTGCTCTAAATTCTAAATTTAAATTTAAACTTAAATTTGAATTTAGATTTCTAAAATATAAATTAATTTTATTGTAATTATATTCATATTTTTCGATAATTTCTGAAAATTCTAATTTTGATAAGCTCTCCTCTATTACCGAACATCCTTGTGGAATAGAAATTTGTATCAATCCATTTCTAATGATGTCTCCTGTATTGTTTGTAACTGTAATATTTGAGTTTATAATGTCATTTACTTTAGCGGTCGTATTAATATTTTGTTCCACTTTTAATTTTTGTTCTTCTATTTTCAAATTATTGTAGTCTATATAGTATTCTTCGATAATTTCATAATATAAATTACCTTTTTTAGTTTCTACTGAAATCTTGTTCTCTTCTTTTATATCCTCAAAAGCTATTTCATATAAGTCTAGAGGATTGTCTTTTATTTCTATTTCTTTTACTGCATTATTAACTTTTATTGTTACTGTTTGATTTTTTATCTTAGCATTTGCATTAGCTGTATTTATAGCTTTTAATGCTAAGATTGTTCCTTGTGTAGTTGACCAAGTTCCGTAAGAATCTTTATGTGCGATTATGTATTGTAGAAAAGCATTATTAGTTGAATTATTGCTGCCAGCCTTTGTTAGTGCCATTGACACTAATGCTGTTGTTTGGATATTTTGATAATATCCACGGCAACCCCAATAATCTTGGACTTTAGAACTTATATATGCGCCTCCATCTTCGTCTTCTTCTACTGATTCCATTAATTTTCTAATTGTATTACTTGCAGAACTATTGTCTGTATTTTCAAATACATTTGCCATTAATGCTAAAGTATAATTGTCAGTAACTTTATCTAAGTTATTTTCTAAGTATCTTATAGATTTTTCAAGTCTTGCATCTTCTGGACAAGCCTCAGATAATGCCCATATAATATATGCGTTCATTGCTAAGTTGTCTTCTGAAGAAGCATTACCAATATATGTTGAACCTATATTAAATGTTCCATCTATATTTTGCTCTTTAAATAAATATTCAATCATATTATTTGTTACGGTTTCGTCAATTTCATATACTTCTTTTAAGTCAGTAAATTCCATTAATCCAAAGGCAGTTATTACATTTTCTGCTGGATCATTTCCATATAATGAATATCCACCTTTTTGGCTAGTTTCATAGGTTAATAATTTTTGATAACCTTCTGAAATATATTTTAAAGCTTTTTCTTTAATTTCTGGTTCATTTAGTCCAGTGTCTTCTAAATATTTAAGTGCTAGTATGTCTGGATATAATGATGATGAAGTTTGTTCAAAACATCCTGTTGGCATACTAAATATGTTTTCCATTCCTTCTACAGTTTGTGAAATTACAGATGGGTATAATTTTATTCTTAATTTTCTAGTATTATCAATTGCTGTTTCTGTAGTAAAGTGGTCCAAATTTAGATTTTTTTCAATTATACCGCTAGATACAACCTTTGTTTTTTCAAAACCATTTGGACTTACTGCAAAACTTTTTTCAATAATATCAGAAAGACCGTTTCCTGTAGCTTCAATTCTTAAAGTGTTATTTCCCGCTTTTATAATTTCTATTGGGATATAAATCATTTGTGTAGAATTAGATAAAACATCAACTGTTTTATTATAATTTCCTATTATAGACCAATCATTTTCTTTTGCCTTAAGTTCTATCCTTAATTCCTTATCAGTGTAGTTATAAATAGTAACTGGTATATTTGTTTTATCGGTAACTACTGCATTTGTAGGTAATGAGAAATCTATGAAAAACTCTTGGAATACTTTGAATTTAGCTGAATCAAATCCGATTCTGCCATCTTTCGTATTTCCTATAGCTTGGATATTCCAAGTAGTAATATTATCGCTTATATCAATTTCTGTTTGAGCATTTCCATTTGCAGTTACTAACTCAGGTATAAATGCTAAGCTTTCTAAGAATACATTTCTTATATTCTCTTCTACTTCCTCATTTGTGCTTGGTACTGTCTCGGTAGTTGATTCTTCTGGTAATGAAATTTCAGCTTCTAATCTATCTGACTTTTTAGTAGTTGAAAAAATACTATCACTCCCTACCATATCCTTTGATAATGTGCCACCACTAAAACCTTCGTTCATTGCTATATCTGATGAAGGTATTTGTGCTGCAGCATTTCTAATTGAATTTGTTGAAGAATTGTAGACATATAAAAATGCTATTCCTGCGACTATAGCTACAGCTACCCAAATAATAGCTGAATTTGAAATCTCTACTACGACTTTATCTTCTGGATTTTTAATAGTTCTATTATAAATTTTTTCAGAAATCCAATATAATATTATTGCTATAACTATTGGTATAACTTCTGAATATGTATCAAGCATAGCAGTAATAATTCCAGTAAGCACATATATTATTTCTGATTTTGTGCATTGTATTAATATATTTTTAAGCTTATTCCAAAAAGCATTTAATTTAAATTTTCTTGAAATTACTACTAATATTGTCATCAAAATTGCTGGTATCAGTAATATTGCAATCCCTAGAACTTCATTATATGAATAACTTGTAATTGCCGCTGCAACTAAGATTACTGCCATTGGTAATATAACTAGATTTACTATTGTATTGAATAATTGTACAGTATATCTATATATTAATAAAACGTAAAGTATTGCAACAATAATGCCAATAACAATTAATGTGCCAATTTCAGACAAGTTAATTTCATAGTATAGGAATTCTCCAAAACATAGGCAGAATAATAAATAAATTGCAATAAAATTTACTATTCCAGCCATAATTGTTTTTACTTTTGGAAATCTATTTACTAAAATTACATATAACATAAAGATTGCCACAATACCCAATATTATGGATTTTAATATGTAATTCTCGATATCATTACTATAATATGAACTTCTAGTTTGTACTATGTTAGGGCTTGTAGGTGCTTTTTTTAGCAAAGCAACTCTTAATTTACTTTCAGCTTTTTCATCTAATATTTCAGCATATAAATCAGCTGCAGTAACACCATCAGATAGTTCTATATCTTGAAGTGCAAGCTTGATATTGTCTATTGATAAATCATTATCAGCTAAAGATAAGATTGCTTCGTCTAATATGCTAACTAAAATTGCTGCATCTGCATTTTCACCATTTTCCTTTTTGCTAGTTAAACTTAAAGTCAGTTTTTCACCATGTTTATATTCTTCTTTGTCAGTAGTAACTGCAAGATTTAAAGACTTTTCTGGCGAAATAAATATAGTCTTTTTTGAATAATTATCAGAACTAATTGATGAAGAGCTGCTACTATAAGCTATACTATTTATTGGCATAATGTCGTCATAATAATAGTTATAGTAATCTTGTCTATTTTTTGAATAAATATCGATTAGTCCATAGGTATCGCCTAGCTTAAAAGTCACTTCATTCGAGTCTGTTGATATTACTTTTAATAGTTCTTCATTTTTACAAATATAAATTTCTTTTTTAGAAGTATCTGTTGTTCCTTTTAAATTCAAAGTTATATCTTCATTTTGTCTATACTTTACTTTATCCAAACTAACAATAGTACCTACATAATCTGTTATATAAGTTGAATATCCTGTATTTACAGTGTTTCCGTCCATATCAGTTGCAGATATTGTGATAACATCATTGCTAAGCTGATTGCCACGCATACTTATATCTTGTGCTGATAATTCTAAAATGCCAAGACCTGTTTCATCAGTAACTATTTGTCTAGTAATATTTCCTAAACCTATTTCTATATGAGTTTTTACTGGTGTACCATCAATATTTTTTGTAAGGAAATATATTTTATTATCTACGCCTTTTACTATAGCATTATTTTCTGGTATTACTTCAATTTCAAATAAATCAGTTCCTACATAAATAGTTTTTGAAGCTTCAATTAAGTAATTTGAAGTGTCTATTACTTGTGCTTTTATATCATATTTTCCAGAAATATCTATTTTTTCTGAATACTCAAAGACACCTTCTGCGTTTGTAATTCCGGTAAATTCTTTGTCGTTTATAAAACCTTTTACTGTTGCATTTGCGACAGGCTCACCAAAGAAATAATTTGCTTTTATGCTAAAACCTACATCATTTCCAATCAAATATTTTTCTTGTGTAGTTTCTAAATTAACTTCAAATGTTGGTGTAACATAAGGGTTTACAGTAAAAGTCTTGCTATTCTTCATGCTTTTGGTTGAAACTGTAATTTTATATTCGCCACTATTTACTTCTTTTGCTAAAGTGAATTTTCCAGTGACAATACCAAACTCAGAAGTTTTAGTTCTATCTATATATACCCTATTATCATTTCCGTCATAGATAGAAATTTCTACATCTTCTTCTATTGGTGTGTCATCTTTTCTTGAAAGTAATAAAGCTCTAAAATTAACTTCGTCACCTGGTTTATAAATTCCTTTGTCAAGTGAAATTACTGAAGTGCTTGAGGATTTATCAGAAACCTTTAATTTAACTGTTTCAGAATCACTATTAATACCTTTTTTAGCAGTAAAGGTTAAAGAATACTGTCCAGCTTCTAAACCTTCAGGTAAAGGTATGGAAAGGTTTGCTTTCTCTCCCTCATCTATCTCGTAATTTCCTTTAAATTTTCTTACTTTTCTATTTTTATTGTCACGCATCTCTACTGTAATTTTGCTTTTTACAGACTTTTCTGATTTCTTATCTGTTACTCTTACAATAGCTTCTAAAGAGCCAGACGTAGAGATTTCACTAGCTGTTATTATATCTAGCACCAACTTATTGGTTGTAAAAATTTTAAAAACGTTATAAGCACATAAGATTGCAACGACTAAAAAAAGCAAAATAAATAGTGGCTTTAATTTCTTCATATTCTTCCCCTTTTTAATTAATTATCTAATTAAATTATATCTAAAATATATTTTAAAAACCATTATTCTGCAAAAATGTAATAAAAAAGACATACTTTTCAAAAGTATGTCTTTTTTATTCTAATCTTTTAGATTCTTGGAAAAGATTTCAATAAATTCTTTATTATTTTTTGTTTTTATCATGCTAGTAAGTATTTTTTCAGTCATATCTGCAGTTGACAAAGAACCTAAGGCTTTTCTAATTGCATTTACTGTTTCAAGTTCTTTATCTTCTAATAGTAAATCTTCCCTTCTAGTTCCTGATTTATTTATATCGATTGCTGGGAAAATCCTTCTTTCTGAAAGACTTCTATCTAGGCAAACTTCCATATTTCCAGTACCTTTAAATTCTTCGAAAATAACTTCGTCCATTCTACTGCCTGTCTCTACTAATGCAGAAGCTAGTATAGTTAAACTTCCAGCATCTTCTGTGTTTCTAGCAGCTCCAAAAAATCTTTTTGGTTTATATAAAGCACTTGGATCAAAACCACCTGACAAAGTTTTACCTGATGAAGGAACTACCAAGTTATAGGCTCTTGCAAGTCTTGTAATGCTATCTAATAAAATGACAACATCTTTACCTTGCTCTGTAAGCCTTTTTCCTCTTTCGACTACCATTTCAGCTACTTTTACATGATGTTCTGGTTGTTCGTCAAAAGTAGAATAAATAACTTCTCCTTTTACAGAACGTTTCATATCTGTAACTTCCTCTGGTCTTTCGTCTATTAATAATACAATAAGTTCAACTTCTGGGTTATTTGTAGAAATACTGTTTGCAATTTTCTTTAAAATAGTTGTTTTACCAGCTTTTGGTGGAGCAACTATCATACCTCTTTGCCCTTTTCCAATTGGTGACATTAAGTCCATTATTCTCATTGTATAATCAGTAGACGAAGTTTCAAGTTTTAGTCTTTCCTTTGGATAAATAGGTGTTAAATCATCAAAGCTTGTTCTCTTCATTGCTTTATCTGGACTTTCACCATTAACTTCTCCAACAAAAATCAAAGCTGGAAATCTCTCGCCTTCTTTAGCTTGTCTCTTAATACCTTTTACTACATCACCAGTATCTAATTTAAATCTCCTAATTTGAATTGGTGAAACATATACATCTTTTGGTGTTGATAAATAGTTATTACCTCTTAAAAATCCGTACCCATCTGGTAATAGCTCAAGTATACCTTCAACATATTCGTCTGAATTAGAATTTAATTCAAACTTTTCTTTAGGTTTCTTGTCTTCTTCTTTATGTTCTTTTTCATATTCTAATAATGCGTCTAAAAGCTCATTTTTTCTAAGCTTGGCAACGTTTTTAATCCCCCACTCTTCTGCAATCTCGCGTAGTTCAACCATAGAGCGTCCCACTAAATCCATAAATACCTCCTAAAATTTGTTATATATAATTTTAAATTTTTGTTTTGGAAATTTTTTAGAATAAATTTGAAAATTAAGAAATAAGAAATTATTTAGACATATCAACAAATACCTTTTCATTAGGCAAATACATATCTAATTTTTCTCTTGCTATATCTTCGATATACTCTGGAGAATTAACATTTTCTTTTTCTGCAATAAGTTCTTCTTTTTGTTCATTTAAGTTACTAATTTGATCTTGATAGTATTGTTTTTCAGCAGCATAGCTGTCTAGTTTAGTTTGTTGATTGTAAATTATGCAAACAGCATAAATAAGTAAACCTACAACTATTAACTTATAAAGTTTTGATTTAAAAAACTCTTTCACTTGTGCATCTCCAATACTATATTTACTAAAAATTTAATTGCCTTAAAAACACTCTTAAACATTATAACACATACTTTACTTATTGTCAAAGAATATATTAGAATTCCAAACAAAATAGCCAAAATGATATAAAAACGTAATATTCCACTTGAAATATATAAAATACTTATAACAATTATAATTGCACTTAAGCTTAGGAAAATTCCATCTTCTATATGTGTTATTAAATCAGAAGTTTTGAAGGTATATCTGCTACTTCTAAAAATATCAAATATAAAGCATAAAAGCATTCCAACTACACAATAACATAAAAATTCTTGTCCTTGATTTAAGCCTTCCATCTTCCATTCACCTTACTTAAAAATTTTACTTAAAATGTTAGAGTTCTTGGTACCTTCAAAACCTCCTTCAGAATATGCTAAGCTTGAAATATGACCGTTTAAACTAAAGTCAGAAGTATCAATATTTAGTTTGTTTATTTTTAAATTTTCGCCTTTGATAGTAAGCAAGCCTAGCTCTGTTTCAACAATTACAATTTGGTCATCAAAGCTTAAAACATCTGATACTCCACTTATTGTGAGTTTTTCTCTGCTTTCTAATAAAATATTTTGCATAATATTTTTATCTTCCATTTCTACTCTCCTTTCAAAGTTTTAGTAAAATATATTCGTTAAAGAAAAAAATATTCCAAAAAAATCGGCGACAATAAAATCTAGTCGCCGACATATAATTATTTACTTAAAAAATTTCTCATGAAGAGCTTTAACAGCTAAATCTGCTTTATTGGCATCTACTAAAACTGAAATCTTAATTTCAGAAGTAGTTACCATATGCATGTTTATATTATTTTCATATAATGCCTCAAACATATCTGCTGCAACCCCCGGTTTGTTTGCAATTCCAACACCTATTATTGAAACTTTGCTTAAGTTTTCACAATGTAAAATTTCTTTAGCACTAATTGCTTCTTTATTTTGCTCTAAAACTTCTAAGGTCTTAGGTAAATCGTTCATTTTAACTGTGAATGCCAAGTCTTTTGTGATATGTTCGCCAAAAGATTGAACGATAACGTCTACATTTATAGAATGTTCAGATAATAATTTGAAAAGTGAATAAGTCCTGCCGATTTTATTTTCTAATCCTACCACTGTAATTCTAGAGATGTAATCGTCTTTAGTAACACCGTTTATTACTAAATCCTCTAAATTATTATCCTTTGTTATTAAACTACCAATGCTATTTTTTTCAAAAGTTGATTTTACATAGATTGGTACATCATACTTTTTGCCAATCTCTACACATCTATTATGAAGTACTTTTGCTCCCATACTTGAAAGCTCAAGCATTTCATCATAAGAAACAGTATCCATTTTTTTAGGCTCTGGAATAATCCTTGGATCTGCTGAAAAAACTCCGTCAACATCTGTGTATATATCACATCTGTCTGCTGCCAAACTTGCAGCAAGTGCTACTGCAGTGGTATCTGAACCACCTCTACCTAAGGTAGTAATATTTCCATTTTCGTCTACTCCTTGAAAACCTGCAACAATAACAACGTTTCCAGCTCGTAGATATTCTGTTATAGTTTCATTATGAATATATCTAATCCTACTATTAGAATAATTTGAATTTGTTACTATTGGGATTTGCCAACCAGTTAACGAAATAGCTTTTATTCCAATTTCTGCTAATGTCATGCTAAGTTTTGCAATTGTAATTTGTTCTCCTGTGGAAACTAATACATCATGTTCTCTTGCTGACGGATTTTTGGTAATTTCTTTTTCCTCAGCAATAAGTCTATCAGTTGTTTTGCCTTGTGCTGATACTACCACTACTACTTGGTTTTTTAAGTCTAATTCTTTTTTAATGTGCTCTGCAACTAATTTCAATTTTTCTGTAGTTGCTACAGAACTTCCTCCAAATTTTTGTACAATTAACCCCATAAGTTGTACCCTCTTTATCATATTGAATAACAGTAACTTTTAATTATAAAAGTTACATAATAAGGCTTAATATATTATATTTTGATAAATATAATATGTGATAGCTATGGACCTAATTTATATATTAACTATATAAAATGTACAATTTAAGTCCATGTATAGAAAATAATATCATATATTATTTAATTTTGCAATCTATAATATATGTTCCCTTTGGAATTGTAAAATAAATATATTCATTATCTTCATTATTATACTTATATGTAAAATTTGATTTTGCTTTTCCATTTTCATATACAGTATTTCTATTTATTTGTATAACCTGATTTTCAAAACTTTTTGGAATTTCTACTAATGTTTCCGAAGGTGTTTCTAATTTCATAGAAATGCTTTCTTCTGTTTTTTCTATTTTGAAATTTATATCGCCTTTTATAGTGGATACATTACTGGTAATACTATCTAAACTATCTAAATTAGGTTTTATTAAAACTTTTTCATAGCCTGCAGTTAGTGGCTGAATACCAGCATAGTACTTTGACATAATCGTTAATGGTCCACCAGACCATGCATGATTTTTACCACCAAGCTCTTCTCCCCAATGTTCCCATAGAGTAGTTTTTTCAGAGTTAACCATTTCCTCATATCTTTCTTTTATACGTGCTGTTGCAGTTTCATTTTCTCCCATTATACATAAAGCTTCTAATATATACCTTTCCATAGCAGGGCCTGTATCATAATCTTTTTTCAATACTTCTGTGATTATAGGATATCTGTCTTCTTTTGCTAAACCGCTTATAACTGCAAGTGCATTTACTCTGCAATTTGCCTTATCCTCATTTACAGACTTATAACCTTCTTCTGTCCAGTGTGCTTCTAAGAAATATTCAATATCCCTTAAATCAGCTTTTAATTCTGTTACCTTATCAGCATATTCCAAGGCTTCTGCCATCTTACATAAATTACTTTTAGCAAAATAATATGTCATAATTTCTAATAATTTATAATCCGAAGCATCTGAACCATCTTTCCATTCCCAAACATAATAAGTTGAGGTATATTCTAAAACATTATACATATTAATTTGCCATAAATCTAAATAACTTTCTATGTCTGGGTAAATTTCTTTTAAAAATTCGCTATTTCCAGTGTATAGATAATATTCATACATTCCATTTATAGTAAGTAGCATTTGAACTGGTAATTGTATTGGATCATGTGTATTTGGCACTACTGTAAGAAGTGCATTGTCCTTTTTCCAACCAATAATCGTTCTTATGCCATGCTCATATAGTGCATTTGCCTTCGAATCTAATGAATATAATGCTTGTTCCATTTCTAAGTTCATATCTAATGCCCACTGAGCGCGCTCTCTATCTGGACAATCTATATAAGAGTCTCTCATATTGATATATAAAGTTCTTTGAGCTTTGTTCCATAATTTGTTTAAAAATTCGTCATTACATTCAAAACTTCCTGCAAGTTCTGTATCATAACCAGTTTCTCTATAGCCTAAACTGATTATTTTTACGCCTTTTGGAATTTCATAATAAACTTTATCACCACTAATCCAAGCATATGCTTCATATTCTTGAATTCCATCTTTTGTTATATATGAGCTGCTTAAAGAAGCTGCTTCGTCTATCATATATGTATCTGTAATAATTTTAATAGTTTTTCCTGCTTCAGCTTCTACTTTTAAATATGGCATAAATTGCATAGCATAAGGCAAGTCCATTTCAATTATTTCATCTTTTTCAGTAGTATAGTTAGCATAATTTTTCATATTTTCATATTCTTTTAAATCAGAATTTTTGAAAAAAGGAATATCTCTTTTTATAAGTTCGCATCCATCAGCTTCTACAATTTTTGCATTTTCCCACTTAGTATCATCAAAATCTGTTTTATACCAATTTTCATCCTCAAGTCTTGCATCATATAAAACATCATATTCTGCTAATCTATAGTTTGGACAATAGACATTATCTGTTATAAAAGCTTCATTTTTTGAAACTTTCCAGCTTTCGTCACTTACTATTGTTTTATTTCCAATTTGTGCTTGAAATAACAAGCCTTTATGTGCATAAGAATTATGAGAATAACTATCTTTTCCCCAATGCCAAGCAAGTATCGCAATCGTGTTATTTCCATCTTTCAAATATTTACCGATATTTACTTCATCATAATATATAGAAGATGGCGTTCTTCCTCGTTTTAGTCCACCTTCATATACAACTAATTCATCATTTATATATAGCCAGTATTTTGAGTCAACAGCAATAAAAGCAAGCGTGTTACTTAAATCACTAGCATTTTCTATTTCTATGTTTTTTCTAAAACACAAATATTCATTTAATTCTACAGACTCGTCCCAAATATATAAAGCTTTCCAATCAACACCTGTTTTGGCTTGTGCTTCTGGGAAACGAGCCTTATAAGTTTTTATTAGCAAAATTGAAGCCATACTAATTATTATAAAAATTAGTATGGCTATAATAATTGCAAAGATTTTATTCTTCATTTTAGTCTACTCCATCTTCACAGCCTTCGTGTGGAACGTCTCTGACATCTCTTTTATAGTTATCACTCTTAGGATTTCTGCAATCGCCATTTTCGTTGTATTTACACCATCTACATTTTACCCAACGCATACGATTCACCTCCATTATCAATCTAAATATATTGTACCAAATTTCGACATCATAGTCAATTATTTGCAAGCATTTTTAAGTAAGCCTTCATAAATTCATTTAAGTCGCCGTCCATTACACCTTGTACATTTCCTACCTCATAGCCCGTTCTATGGTCTTTTACCATAGTATATGGACAAAATACATATGAACGAATTTGACTACCCCAAGCAATTTCTTTTTGCTCGCCTTTAAGTTCTGCCATTTTTTCGCTATTTTCTCTTTCTTTTAAATCAAGAAGTTTTGATTTAAGCATTCTCATAGCTGTTTCTTTGTTCATAGTTTGTGAACGCTCAGACTGGCAAGCAACTACTATGTTTGTTGGAATATGAGTTATTCTTACTGCTGAATCTGTTTTATTAATATGTTGTCCACCTGCACCAGATGCCCTATAAGTATCTATTCTTAAATCATCAGGCGAAATTTCTATTTCTACATCGTCTGTTATTTCAGGTAAAACCTCAAGTGAAGCAAAAGATGTGTGCCTTCTTCCTCCACTATC
This sequence comes from uncultured Clostridia bacterium, assembly GCA_949745595.1. Lineage (GTDB taxonomy): Bacteria > Bacillota > Clostridia > TANB77 > CAG-508 > Scatovivens. The sequence continues at coordinate 200,093 of CATJWN010000070.1, read as the reverse complement.
AAAAGGCGATATTCTAACTAATCTATGTACTCCCATTTCTCCTTTTAAATATCCATAAGCATTTTCACCTGAAATAAGCGCTGTTACACTTTTAAGTCCTGCTTCTTCTCCATCTAAATAATCAAGTTCTTTCATAGAGAATCCATTACTAGATGCCCATTTCCCATACATTCTATATAACATTTCTGCCCAGTCTTGTGATTCTGTTCCACCTGCTCCGTGGGTGTAAAGTTATGATAGCGTTATTTGCATCATATTTGCCTGAAAAAAGAGTTTGTACTTCTAGTTCGTCTAATTTGTTTGCTAAGATTTTTGAACTCTTTAAAAGCTCATTTAAAAGCTCGTCCTCAAATTCAACTTCTAAAAGTTCGTTCATCTCTAATAAATTAGATAATTCCTTAAACAAATTTTCATAATTTCCAATTCTTTTTTCTAGAGTTTTTATTCTGCTGTAAACTTTACTAGACTTTTCTGTATCTTGCCAAAAGTTTTCTGCTAGGCTTTCTTTTCTTAAAGTTTCTAATTCATTATTAAGAGAATCTATTTTCATAGATTCTCTAATATTCTCTAATTTATCTTTTAAACTATTTAAAAATCTTTTATTTTCTTCTAACTCTAGCACTTGATTTCCCTCACAACTAATATTGTTTAGATTTTATCATATTTGTATGAGTTATGCAATAATCTTTCAAACTAAAGATTAAAATTGAAATACCGCTTACAAGTACAAATAAATAGAAGCTAACTCCTCTACTTAAAAGCATACTGCTGCTTAACAATGCGCTTGGAAATAGTAGTTTATATATAAGCATAAATCCACCTTCGCTTAATCCTACTGCACCGAGGAAGTGGCATATATGATACTGAAATGTATAATACTGCTTGCAAAGTTAAGAAATGAAAATAACTTGCTTCACTTAGTCCAAAACTTAAGTATATTAAATATGGTATACTATGATATAAAGTTATTTGTAGAATAGTTGTTAAGACGATTTTTAGAAGTACTTTTTTATTTTGAAATAAAAGCTCTGCTCCCTTCTTATAACTATCAATTTGCTCAATACATTTTTCTCTAAAACTTTCTATATTTTTAGCCTTAAACTTCCAAAGAAGTTTACAAACTAAATCTACTAATTTTATTATTAATCTTTTTGAAAAAATGCTAAGTATTATAATTCCTAAAATTGCTGTATTCACAGCTACACCTAGCATAAAAAAGTATTTTATATTTCCTACTGAACTTTCGATGAACTTGTAGTTTAGCATAAAACCTACTATAGACATTGTAATAGTAACAAACTGGAAGCTTGAGAATTCTGTAAGTATTGCTAGTGTTGATTTTCCAATTGGCAATCCGTCTTTTTTCATATAGTATATTTGCATAGGATCTCCGCCTGAAGCACTGGGTGTAACAGAACTAAAGAAAAATCCTACAAAAGCATATTTTATGCCTGACAAAAAACTTATCTTACAATCTAGTAATTTCAAAGTTCTTGCAATATTTATCCCTTCTGACATAACAAACCAGCACATACAAAATACTGCTAGTAAAACGAATTTCATATCAGCTGTTTTTAAAACTTGTAAAATGTCTTCTACATTGTTGTCTTTAAATATAATATAAAAAGTTAGAACTATAAAAAATATAAAGATTAATCCATTTATGATTGCTTTTTTAAATTTCATATTCATCTATTGTTTTAAATTCATATCCTTTCTCTAAAAAAGTAGGCAATGCGATTTCTAAGGCTTGTATTGTCCTAAAAGGTGCCTCATTTTCTCCACGTCCGTCGTGCAAACAAATTATATCTCCATCTTTAGTACGTGATAGTAGTTTTTTACAAATAATATCTTTGGTGGTGTTTCCCTCCCAGTCTTCTGCCATTACATGCCAATATACTAACTGTAAATTGTGTTTTTTTAAGGCATTTAATAAATATATGTTCGTATCTCCCCAAGGTGCTCTATAGTATTTAATGTCTATTCCTAGATTCCTCATTATTTTTAGGCTTTCTTCTAAATCTCTTTTGGTTTGGATTACACCTTGTAGCATAAAGTTCTTATGTCTTAATGAATGAAGTGCAACTTGGTGTCCCTCTTCTTGCATTCTCTTAATTAACTCTGGTCTATCTTTTGCAAAATTTGCTACACAGAAAAAGGTTGCTTTCACATTATATTCCTTTAGTAAGTCTAATAGTTCCTCTGTGTATTCACTTGGGCCATCGTCAAAAGTTAGATATATTATTTTTTCTTTTTTATGTTTTTTATTAAAAAATTTTTGTTTGCTTATGTATGAAGGAATAAATGCATATATTAAAAATATTAATAATAAACAAAGAATAAAAATCAACATGCGCTTGTACTCCTTTGATTATATACATCTATTGCATTTATTTTTTCTAAGTTGTTTCTGATTGTTTGCATATTTCCCCTCATTTTTTCTAACCTTGATGGTGTTTTAAGTAAAAGTTTTATATCTTCTGTCACTTCTTTATTTTTCTCCCACACTACTTCCCCTATTTCATAGTTTTCAATAAAAGTGGCATTTCCAATTTCTTGACTTAAGAACGGATGTATAACATAAATTGGTGTTTTAGAGTAAATAGCTTCAAATAGTGTTATTCCACCCGGCTTTGTAATAACTAAATTGGCTTTTTTCATATATTTATATACATCATGCGTATATCCAAGAACTGTAAGATTTTTATATTTGTTATAATATTTATTATATAGCTTTTTGTTCTTACCAGTAATTAATGTAATATGGTAGATATCTTCTTTTTCTAATAATTCTTTTAATATTTTATTAATACCCGGAACAATTCCTAAACCGCCACCCATAATAACTATTTCATTTTTCTCTTTAGTTATTTCTTTTTCTTTAAATTCTTCTTTTACAGGAATTCCAACAATCTTGATTTTCTCTTTTGGAATATCAAAATTTTGCAATTGTTTTTCAGTTTCTATTGAGCTTACAAAATATGTATCAGTTTCATCTGTTAGCCACTCTTTATTAGCATTTACATCTGTTATGTAAGTATATAGCTTGACTTCCTTTTTTGTTCTTCTCTTATAATCTGAAATATAACTTGAACATACTGGAAAAGTAGAAATTATAATATCTGGATTTTTTTCTTCAATTAATTTATCGACTCTTTTTCTAGTAGCTGTTTTAAATGGTGTTACATTTGTGTTTGCTGTAAACTTATAGAAAAAGTTATATACGCTTCCGCATTTGGTAACAAGTATGTTAAACATACTGTAAAATACATTTTTAAGTATTGGAAAAACAATTTCAAAAAAATCTACGATTTCTACATTTGTATCTTCTTGCTCTAATTCTTGCTTTAAAGATATTGATGCGCTATAATGTCCCATTCCATATTTTGCAGTAAGTATTAGTATATTCATTTTATCCCCCTTAAAATAATAATAATTTTCCTTTTCTGCTTTTATTATAAAATATAGAAAGTGACAACAAAATGACTTTAAGGAAATGTTAATAAAATAAATAAAATCTTAAGATTTTAAAAAACACATAAAAACAGCATGTCCTTCAAAAGTTATGCTGTTTTATGTTGGTTGTCTTTGCTTATTAAATCGATTTTCTTATATTTTATTAAAAGGTTTTAAACTTCGTTCTAATATTCCATGCATTGTACTAATTGCTATACCGTAGTTTACCATTGGAATTTTTGCATTTTTAGTTGTCTCTATTCGATACTGCATTTCTTGTTCTGTTAACATACATCCACCGCAATGTATTATTAAGTCAAACTCACTTAAATTACTTGGAAACTCTGTACCTGATACAAAAGTAAAATGTGGTTTACTACCAGTATATTCTTCTATCCATTTTGGCATTTTAACAGTACCAATATCATTACACTGTCTGTGATGTGTGCATCCTTCTGCAATAAGCACTTTTGAATTATCAGTTAAATTTTCAAGTACTTTTGCGCCTTTTACTAGCTCTTCTAAGTTTCCTTTATATCTTGCAAATAGTATTGAAAAAGAAGTAAGTAATATATCTTCTGGTACAATTTTTGCAACTTTTTCAAATACTTGTGAATCTGTTATAACTAACTTAGGCTTTTTTGAAAGTGCTTGTAAAGCAGCTTCTAGCTCTGTTTCTTGGCAAGCCATAAAACTACAATTGCTATCTAGGATGTCTCGCATAGTTTGTTGTTGTGGTAAAATAAGTCTGCCTTTTGGTGCTGACTCATCAATTGGTATAACCAAAACAACTATATCCTCTCTTTCTAATAAGTCTCCTACTATTCTTTTTCTATTTTCTAAATTCTTTGCAAATGCACCTATTTTTTCTTTTAGTTCTTCTATATTTTCTCTATTTATGCTACTTACATAAATTTCATTATTATCTAAACTTTCTCTTTTTTCTAGTAAATCGCATTTATTATATACTACAATATATGGTAAGTTTTTTTCTTTGAAATTTGCTATTAGTTCTTCGTCTAACTTTGTTTTTCCAACAATGCTATCTACCACTAAAATTGCGATATTTATTGAAGCAAGTACTCTTTTTGCTTTTTCAATACGAAGCTCTCCAAGTTCTCCCTCGTCGTCTAATCCTGGTGTATCTACGATAACTACTGGCCCTAGAGGTAAAAGCTCCATTGACTTTTTAACTGGGTCAGTTGTTGTACCTTTTACCTCAGAAACGATAGAAATACTTTGATTAGCAATAGCGTTTACCAAACTTGATTTTCCAGCATTTCTCATACCAAAAAAGCCTATATGCATTTTTTCTGCATTTACTGTATTATTCATATTTCTCCTTTTAAAATCTAAAATCTCTACGATTAGAGTTCTTAATTGCTTCTATATTTTCTTCGGCAATTTTGCGAATCTTCTCTGTTGGAATACGATTTAACTCTTCTTTTATAATCTTATATCCTAATTCTTTTGTTTCAGAAGATGCATAATCTTCTAAATACTCAGACAAAGTCATTAAAGCATTTGGGTGACAACAATTTAATATTTGTCCATTTTTACATAAACTCATAAACCTATCACCAGTTCTACCTGCTCTATAACAAGCTGTACAGAAAGATGGAATATGACCTTCTTCCATAAGCCATCTAACAACTTCGTCTAGGCTACGTTCGTCTGCTACATCAAATTGTTCTGTGTCGTGTGGACGTTCTTTTTCTGTATAACCACCAACAGAAGTACGTGAACCACCAGAAACTTGAGAAATACCTATTTTTAACATTTTTGAACGTACTGCTTCGTTTTCACGAGTTGATACAATCATTCCAGTGTATGGCACAGCTATACGAATGCAAGCTGCAATTTTTTCAAAAGTCTCATCTGGAATTGAATTGTCAAAAGTATCTGGATCGATATCATCAGCACGTTTTACACGAGGAACACTAATTGTATGTGGTCCTACTCCATGAACAGCTTCTAAATGTTCTGCGTGCATGATAAGTCCTGCAAATTCATACTTGTACATTTCTAAACCAAAAAGTACTCCTAAACCTACATCGTCGATTCCGCCTTCCATAGCTCTATCCATTGCTTCTGTATGATAATCATAATTGTGCTTTGGTCCTGTTGGGTGTAATCTTTCATAGCTTTCCTTATGATAAGTTTCTTGGAATAAAATATATGTTCCAATGCCTGCGTCTTTTAATTTACGATAATTTTCAACAGTAGTTGCTGCAATATTTACATTTACTCTACGAATATCACCATTTTTGTGATGTACACTATATATAGTGTTTATACACTCTAAAATATATTCGATCGGATTATTTACTGGATCCTCACCAGCTTCAATTGCTAACCTCTTATGTCCTTGGTCTTGAAGTGCAATAACCTCTGCTCTTACTTCCTCTTGTGTAAGTTTTTTACGTGGTATATGCTTATTAGTTGTGTGATATGGGCAATATAAGCAGCCATTTACACAATAATTTGATAAATATAGTGGTGCAAAAAGCACAATACGATTTCCATAAAAAGCAAGTTTTATTTCTTCTGCCACTTTGTACATTTTTTCTATCATTTCAGGTATTTCACAAGCTAAAAGTACTGAGGCTTCTCTGTGCGTAAGACCTTCACAATGACATCCACTTTCAGTTTTCTTAGGACGAGCCTTTTCTAAAATTTGCTCAATCAATTCTACATTATTTTTATTTTCTTCTGCATAAGCAAGTGTTGCTCTAATTTCTTCGTCGTTAATAAATTCTTCTGCTTTAAGTGATTTTGGATTATACATAATTAAAACTTCCCTTCTTTTATATCTCCACGGTCGATTACTATTTTATAACCAATCGACTCTATCCTTTTATCTAAGCAACTTCTACACTGCGCAGACTCTTCACCTGTACAGATTTTATTGTCATATAAATCATATTTTTTTCTAACTGCTACTGGCGACAGGTTTGGCATTACAACATTTGCCCCTGATAAAATACCTTGCTCTCTCCCACCTTCTTTTATAGTTCCAAGCGCTGTAGTTGCAGGCAGCAATATATTTGGCTTAATTAATCTTATTATAGATAGCAAGTAACAAGTAAGCTCTGCTGTTCCTGATGTATGATTTTTAAAAGGTGTTGCCTTATGTGGTATGAAAGGTCCGATTCCACACATCTTAGGACTAAATTCTTCTATAAATTTAAGGTCTTTTGCGATAGTTTCAGGACTTTGGTAAGGTGAACCTACCATAAAACCACAACCTACTTGGTAGCCTATTTCTTTTAAATCTTTTAGATTTTGCACTCTATGTTCAAAAGACATTTCTTTTGGATGTAGTTTTTCATAATGCTTTTTATCTGCTGTTTCATGACGCAGCAAAAATCTGTCTGCGCCTGCGTCAAATAGCTTTTTATAGCTTTCTTTATCTCTTTCACCTATCGATAAGGTTATTGCGCAGTCAGGGTGATTTTGTTTTATGCTACTTATTATATTGACTAATATATCGTCAGTAAAATATGAATCTTCTCCACTCTGAAGGACAAAAGTTCTAAAACCCAAGTTATAGCCTTCGTCCGCCGTTTCAATAATCTCTTCTTTTGTTAATCTATATCTATCACAAGTCTTATTACCTCTACGAATTCCACAGTAATAGCAGTCATTTTTGCAGATGTTACTAAACTCAATAAGTCCTCTTATATATACAGAATTTCCATAAATTTCTTTTCTAGCTTGAACAGCTAAAGTTCTTAACATATCTGCTACTTCTTCTGAGCGACTTTCGATTAAATACTTATATTCTTCTTGTTCTAGACTGTGCTTATTATTCAATTTATCAATTAAAAATTTAATTTTTTCTTCCATTTTTTATGCTCCAAAAAGGGATGCGACTTTATTCTCACATCCCTTTTATTATATAGCGTTAGAAAAAAATAAGCAAGCTATATATTTACCATTTTAATTATAAATTTTTTACAACCTTGCAAGGACTTCCCAAGGCTACACAATTTGAAGGTATATCCTTTGTTACAACGCTTCCAGCACCAATTGTTACATTGTCACCGATTGTAACTCCAGGTAAAACAATAACATTTCCACCTATCCATACATTATTACCAACCTTTATAGGTTTCTTAGTAGCTAATCCTTGATTTCTTAAATTTGCATCGACTGGATGTCCGACTGTATAGAAATTGCAATTTGGTCCAATTAATACATGATCTCCGAATTCCACTGGTGCAGGATCTAAGATTGTGCAATTATGATTCATATAAAAATGCTCTCCAACTGAAATATTATATCCGAAATCACACCAAAAATCTTGCTCAACAATTGGTCGTCCAGCAGTTTTTCCAAATATTTTTTTTATCATTTCAACGCGTTCTTCTACTTTTGAAGGTTCTGTATGATTATATTTATAGCACATGTCTTGTGCCCAATATTTTTTAGCTTTAAGTTCTTCATTGCTCCCTGCATCGTATAGCTCTTCTGATATTTCCATAATAATTCTCCAATTTCTATTTTATTAAACTATCTACTTCTCCATTTTCAAATAAGAAAGCATCTTCATATTTTTCTACATCTCGTACTGGTAAGAACACTGATAATTTGACTGCTTCGTGCAAACATTCAGGGCACCTATATGCAATAACACCACAAGCATATTGACCAGTAGGTATTTCTGCTTTTCTATTTACTGGTGTTACATTTTTTATATAATATTCTGGATCAGTATGAGAAACATAGTGTCCAACCATCATAGGCAAAGCATATAGTTTCTTGTTCTTTACTTCCATTTCACTTTTACACTCTCTACACCAATCATCATGGAAGACAGAACGGATATTTCTTATAAATCCCATTCTTATTTCACCTTCTTGCGTGCATTTTCTAATACTTCCACCATCATATCAGCTTTAGAAATTCCTGTAAGTATGTATTCGCTATCCATGCGGAAACGAGTATTAGAAGTAAAAGTATTAACTCTAATTTTTACATCGTCTATCATAAATAAAAAGCTTACTCTTCCACTACCTTCAAAAATTCCAAAACCAGATTTTCCATCATCTACCCAAGTTTTAGTGATACGATCTGCTGGTAACACATAAGATACTGATGGATTCCAGAAAGATACCATAGCAATCTTACCATTCTCAATATCTACAGCAACTGTCCAACCTGCACCATAGAAAATATAATTTTTTACAAATCCACTTTCATCTAATTCTTTTTCTAATCTTTTTTGAGCTCTTTTATATAAGAAATTTCCTGCAAATACCCACCAAACAAATGATAATATACTTGGTCCCATAATCAAAATTACTGCCATATTTCCTGCTGGGAAAAATTTTGCAGAAAGTGTAAAACAAATTGCACATATTATTATTGGTGCAAAAATATAAGATAATAAATAAACTAAATTAATTTTTTTAACTTTTTGGTTTTCCATTTTTACTCCTCTTCTCTATTCCCATTCTGATTTTTGTTTGTTTTTTGGTGCCCAGAAGTATGGGAAAATTCCTAATCTTGCGCCTAAAGCATGAATTATTGGGAATGCTATTATTATTGTTATTACTTGAATAATATCAGTAGTATTTTCCGAATAACTTTCTTCAGAAATTTTGCCACCATTTCCTAGCATATCTATGTAAAAATCCTTACGAGTTAAAGGTTCATTATATTCAATCTGAGATATAAAACTCTCACTGCTCGTTAAATCTTCATACACTACCTTTCCGACTGGCAAAGTCGAGTTTCCACTATAATATTCTCCGTCAGTTTTAACAGACTCCATATTTATAGCTGCTGCAACTTTTTCACCTGATGGGAGTGTTACAGCATATAAATAATAACTATTATAATATCCGGCGCCTTTATTTCTGTATTCAATCCCTGGTGAAATAATTGTAAAAGTTTCATGAGCTAGTAAATCTTCAACATTCTGCGCTCTAAAAATATCTTCTCCAGCTACTCCTCCAATATCTCCATCAGCTACAGTATGCTCTTCGTTATATTCTTCATATTTTTGAGGTATAATTTGCTGAGCTATTTTTACTGGAATAAAGCTAATTAAAAAGCTTAATAATAAACAAAGCCAAATATCAAATCTAAGACTTCGTCTCATAATTTTACCCCCTTTTTATTTATTTACGACATAATTATATTTATTTTGATATTTTTTGTCAATTCCTATTAACCCATAATAATTAACTTGAATTCATCATATGTATATAACATTTTTAAGATTGTATTGTTGTAAATATAGTTTAAATTTGACATACTATTTTCATTTTCAAATTGATATGATTTGAAATTTTCTTTGGCAAACTTTCTTAAATTCTTATAAAACGTTTTTAATAGTTCTGGTTCAATTATTTTTTTAATACTTTCACTATCATATATGCCTTCTTGCACATCTTCTAGTTTGTTTTTATTCTCATAGAATAATTTATTCAATCTTCTTGATGGAATACATTTTATAAAATTCGATATAGAATTCAATATCCACTCAGGATTATTGTGCCCTTCTCCAAGTCTCTCTAAAATTTTTATTCCTACTGTTATATAATTATTGAAATAGTAATTTTCATATGTTACTTCTTTTTTATTGCTAGCTTCATGTTCAAAATTGTGTTTTTGTAAATTAAATATTTCTATAATTTCTTCTAACTCAATAACATTTTTTATAATTGAATTGTTATAAATATATAAAACATCTTTAAAGTCAGAACTTTTTATGCACTCTAAAAAATTTTCTTTCAAGTCATTTTTTTCAAATCCTGGTAAAGCAATTTTAAAATTATAAAAACGTAATTCATGATTATTATCCATATATTGTATATTGTTATTTGCATTTAAATAATTGTTTTTTTCAAATTTTTTTAAGAATTTAACAATATTACTAATATTGTCTTGCTTTAAATTGTTCATAAATAGTTTTTTGTAATTTTTTTGGTAATCTTCTAACAATAGATTATATTGAGCTTCAGTAACAAAATCTGGATTAGAAAATTCTTCTATATTGCCTATATCTTCTAATTCTTCTATCTTCATATTAATTGTATTGTCCGAATTTGAATATTTTATTAGAAGTTCCTCGAATTTAATAAGAGCTTCGCTCTTATTTAGAACTTTTGAATATCTAAAGCTGCCTAATTTAACAGCTCCGTAATCATATTCTATAATTTTAAAGCTTATATAGTTTAAGCATATGTGTAAATTAAATATCGGATTTACACTACAATTCATTTTCTCAATATTTGCGCTTATACTTCCCTTTACACAACTGTTTTCATAATTGTATTTTTTTGCATAAAAATAGTATTGATTAAATAAATCTCTCACACTAATATTGCTATTAGAACTTCTAAGACACTCTATACACATGTTTACGCTAAAAATATATTTGAAACATGAATTCATGTATATATACACACAATCTTCTTGATTATACTTTTTTGAAAGAGCTTTAAATATATCAAGTGCAGAATTTTCGTATTTCTCTTTTAAGATATTTGTATTTTTTGCTAAGGCTTCAACCGCGTTTAGTTTCATATAGCTTAGTTTTTGAGAACCATCCTTAAAAAATTTTCCACGCTTATACTCTATTGCGTTATTTGAAAAAGTTGAATTAAAATCAACATAGCTAAAAATATTAAATCTGTCATTTTTAAATTTAGTCAAGACTCTTTCATCCATATTTCTTAACAAATTAAATTGTTTGTCTATATAATATTTCAATAAATCTAAATTATAGTTTGCCATTGATAAGTGCTGTTTATTATATATATTCCTATCAGAAATACTTAACTCATTTAAGTTATTATATAAATCAAAATATCTGTCTATACTTATTTGTGGCAACTCAATATTTGTATCAGAGTTTTCATCATTATTATCACTATTTGCAGCAGCAATATCTATTTTCATTCCACTTTTTCCAATAATAAAAATTTGAATAGTTTTCTTGCCATAAAATTCTTCTATTCCCAATTTTTCAAAATTAAAATTTTTAGGTGGATATTTAATATTTAGAGTATTTATATATACATTTAATTTATTACCTTGTGTAGTCACAGTAGCATAAAATTTGTATTTTTTTAATTCTTTAAATATGTTTTTAATTTTTTTATTTTGTAATTCAAATATAAATTCATCAATCGGTTTTGTAACTTTTAAAGGACTATTCATATACAAATACATCATTTCTGATAAATTTTCATCTGTAACCATTTCAATACAATTAGAATATATTGTATCAATATTAATTTCACTAGAACCTAGTAAGTCCTTACAAATTTTATCAATTGTTATTTTGTTTTTTTGCTCTGGATTAAACTTAAATAAATTAATTTTTTCTACTTTTCGCAAAAATTCACATTTCTCTTCAATTGTTGGACAGTGCATTAATAAAAATTCACTAACATAGTCTAAATTTTCTAATTTAAATTTTCTATATTTTATATCATTTTTATCCCATTCTTTAATATTTAAGAAACCAAATTCATCTATCCATCCTTGAATATACTTATTGTCTTCTATATTTTCTCCAGCTTTTATATATTCCCAAATTTTGTTTATAATACACATTTGAAGTTCTTCACTTTTTCCATATTTGCTTTCTGCAAATTTTATAAATTCAGCAAAAGCTTCTAGTGTTGTTTTATCGCTATTATTATTTAACCAATCTGATATAAATAAATTGCAAAATATTCTATATATTTGATAATTCTTAAGATATCCTTCTCTGTCTATTAAATCAATACATTCCATTCCTTCTCCATATTTTTTCATAAACATAGAAAAGGATATATTAGTATTATATAAAAATAGAAATGCAGATTTATATGATTGTTCTTTGATTAATTTATCTATAATTTTTTGTATTAGTTCTTTGTATTGATTAGCCTTATATGTGCCAATTGCTGAAAGCCTTTCACAGCAAATTGTTGCTATAATATTAAAGTAATCTTGGTCTATTGATTCGTAATAAAATTCAAGGAATTTTTTATATGATGATTCATCATACTTATGTATTATTTCTAACGTATTTTCGACAACATAATTTAATATTGGCTTTTTATCAAAATTTGATTTTACCTTCTTAGATAACTTGCTAGTTGTAAAGTATTGAAAATAATATATGTTATGATATTTTTTTAGCAAGAGCTCCCTATAGCGTTTAATAATTTCTTCTTCTGCTAAATTTTTATTCTGATTTAATATATATAACTTTTCTAAATTATATTGTAATAATTCTTTAACATTAATTTCTTCCAATGATGATTCAAGTGGAAAATCTTCATTATTTAATTTGCATTTATTATAAAAAATTCGTAATTTTAAAATATTCTTTGTAATATTTCCAATTTGTATTATATCGATATTTGCAGATGTTTTATTTGATTTTATTGTTCCATATACTTCAAATAATTGAGCTGTAGCATTTCTTATATCATCTATCGCATTTTTACTTATTTCTTGTTTTTTTCCTACTTGATTATAAATATTCCAATCTATTAATTCATAATCTGATATGCTTTTTTCTCCAAACTCCTTTAATTTATATATAATATCTTCTATGTTTTTTAGTAATTTTAATCTAATACTATCTTTTTCTTTATCTGTATAATTTTCAGGCTCTACTACATAATTTTCTTCAAATAAAATCTGTCTTACAACTTTATTACAATGCTCGATATCTTCCTTATCAAGTCTAGTTACTTCATCCTTTAGTTCTTGAATTGCTGATATAATTTTTTTACAATTTTCTTCTTCTTTTATCTTAGTTGAAAATATTTTTTCTTCTTCAACAATTATTTTATGTAAATATTCAACATGATCAGTTATCCAATTAATTGGTAGTATATATTTTTCTTCTTCCACATTTGTTTCTAACTCATTTTGGAATTTAATTTTTTTATTTTTAAATATTGAATTTTCTTCATATATTTGGGGATAACATTCTTCAATTTTTGAAATAATATCTACAATTTTTTTAAATATTTCTTTTCTCTTGCTTATTTGCTCCTTAGTAAAGAATCTATCAAGTATGTCAATCTTAAAACTATCTCTTATTTTTACTGCTTTATTTATTTCTGTCATATACTCTTCGTATTTTAAAAATATCCAGTTTAATCCTCTAATATCATTTAAAATATATTCTTCATCTTTTTTTGTCTCTTCTTCTGCATCTTGTTCTTTTTCTGACACTTCTTCTAGTATAATATTATTTCCTTCACTATCTTCTGCTTGTGTATTCTTTTTTAAACTCCTATTATTCATTTTAGCAAGTTTATCATTTACTGTTTTATCATTGGTATGTGTTAACTGTGATAGTCCTAAAAAATATCTGTTATTTGCTGTTATTCTTTTTAAAGCTGATAGCATTATTTTTATTCTTTTGTAATCTTCTAAATGAAAAAAAGCTATCATATACATTAATATATTTTCTATTTGGAATTTTTCATAGCTTATGTTTTCATATAAGCTCTCTTTTATTTTTTCAAATTCTTCTTTATCAGCAGAATATGATAGAGAAAATGCCCTTGCTAGAAAATCATAAGCTTTTCTCTTTTCTGCTATTTCTTTATACCATAATGGAATTAGATCTTTGTGACTATCATATATGTTTTTATTGTATTTTATAAAGTCATTCATTCTGCCATCATTTTCTTCAATTGTTGCTTCTCTCTCGACTAAATTCTCTGGGATATCTTTCATCATAGCACTAGCCATCTTTTTTACAGCTTCTATATATCTATCTTCCATTTATATTCTCCTTTTATTTATTAAATAAAGTTTAATAGTAAATCACCATCATTGTTCTCTTCTTTTGGAAATGCTAATTTATAATAATAATCAAAATATGCTTCTTCTACAAAATTTATGTTATCTCCAATTAGTTCAAGTAATCCCAAACCTATAGATAATTTTAAAACATCTTCAGCTTTAATTAATTCTCCATAGTCATTATATAGCCCACCTTTTGCTATAATTTCTGTATCTAAATAATTTTTAGCATCTTTAAAGTTCACAGAAAAGGCTTTTACACAAAAACCATTTTCTTTACCATATTTTTTTACTATTTCTGTTAATAATAAATCAATATTTTGAGCATTCTCGTTTCTCTTTTCATCTCTTTCTCTTTCAATTAAAGAGGTTATAAATTCTTTTATTACATCATTATATGTTACTGGGATATTGCGACCTGATTCAGCAATTGTTATTAATTTTCTTAAAAACAATGGTTTGCTTAGAGCTTCTTTATATTTTTCTGGTATATCATTTTGTAAAAATATTTCGAAAGCTTTCTCAGCTATTAAATACTCCTCTTCTTCACTTTTTTGATAATAACGAGTAGCATTTTTCTTCACAAACTCCATTATATTTTCTTTATGCACGCCATTCATATTTAGCTTAGGATAGCTTTCTAATATTGAATTTGCATTGCTATCTCTGTCTGTTACTATAATTTTGTTATTTTTATACTTATCATTTGTAACAAAGCTATTAATCTTATTTATAAATTCTGTAAGTTCTTCACCAGTTAAATTTATCTCATTTAATCCATCAAAATATACATTTATAAGTCCTTGTTCCAACAAATTATCTATAACCATTTGAGGTATATTAGGATTTATTATATCTTTGATCATCTTTTCTATTGGAGCTTTACAATTGTTCTGATTTATATCACACAATCTAATCATTACAGGAACAATAAAGTCTTTTTGTTTTAAATTTTTTATCACCAATTCATTATTAACATTCTGCTCAGTTAGTTTTTTTAGCTCATTATATGTAATATGCTCTAAAAAAGTAGTTTTCCCCATTCCAGCATAGCCAATTACTTTTATAATGTTGAAATGTAATTTATTATCAAATTTAATTTTCAAATTGTTTTGAATATTTTTAATTTTTTCATTATTATTTAATTGTTTATCTTTTTTTAATGAATATATTTCATATGCATATTTAGAATCACCATCTACTAATTTATTTATTTCTTCAAAATTGATGTTATTTATTTTATCAGAATTGCCTATTAAACCTAATTCTGAATAAAGAGTTTTTGGGGCTCCTGGTATTCCGTTTCTAGTTAAAGATTTATATTTTTCTTCGCCTTTAGGTACTGCAAATTCACAATTAAAAGGCAAATAATATTGTTCATCATTAAATTTTCCATCTACTAAATGATGCATATTAGTTTCATATTCTTTAATTATATTTAAAATATAATTTTTAAATATATCCTTAAAATGAATCATTTCATATTTATCTTTTACCTTGTTCGCAACTAAACTCATACATTCAACGCAAGTAAACAAAATGGCTTCCACATGCTCTCTTGCACTAGCCTCTTGGAAATCGCCTCTATGACTCCATTCGTTTCTAAAAATATATGCTTGTATATATGGCATTAATGCTGGATACATCTTCATTGTTTGCTCAGGGTGATCAGAATCAGTCAATTGAATATATTTGGGCTGAAATAGTTTATCATACAAATCTTGAGGAGTATTTTTATACCTATCTGCATATTTTTCTTTATATTTAGCCTTAGCTTCACTGTCACCTATATATTTGTTATTTGTTTTTTTATAATCATTTAAAAAATGCGTATATGGAGTACCCAATACCTGCAAATCTTTATATAATTTTGCTAATTTCATGTCTTCTAAATTAAGATTGTTTTCTGTTTTTTTATAATCATCTAAAAAACGTATATATTGTAAACATCCTTCTAAAAAATTAGCGTCACCAATATACCCATCTTCGCCTATTACTTTATTCCCTTTTGTAATTTTAGACATTATGTGTTTTACTTTTAAAGGAAGTTTCTTTATATGCTCAAATGTTAGGCTTTCTTCTACATCACTTTCTATTTCATTTAACTTTTTTTGAAGATTATCCAATTTATCAATATCATTAATTATAGCTTCATCTTGAAGAATTTCCATAGACATAAAAAATACATCAACATCTTTTTGGATTTCTTCAAGAGATTTTTTATCATTCTCTTCCATTTTACAAAAAACAGATTCTATTATATTTTTTAGTTTTTTTCTTTCATTATCGGTATATTCAATTCTTTCTGTTCCCATACTTCCTCCCAAAAAAATAAGTTAGTTTTCTAAAAAGCTGTCTAGTAAATCCTTATTCTGCATAAATTTATCTATATAACTGTTATATTTAAAATCATAATTTTGAGCATCTACACGAACCATTATGCCCATTCTTATTATTAAATTTAATAATGCTCTAGTGTCTGGATTTAAATTATCCTTCTGTAATTGCTCCTTTGTATCCTCTAAATTAAAATATTCAAAAAATGCTGAAAGTACTTTATACTCTCCTTGTGGAAATTCGCTCCCATTTTGCTCAATCATTTTTTGTAATGACCCTACTATATATTTTGCAAGTTTATTCTCTTTTTGTTTAATTTCTCTCTCAATTAAAGTATCTAAGTATTTGATATTTAAATCCTTTTTATCTGGTAAAGGTTCATTTGGTGATTGATCATATAGTATAGTAAGAAGTTGACGCAAAAACAATGGTTTTATATTATCAATACCAAAAGCGTATTTTTCTATAGCCTCTTCACTATACTTTAAGTCATTATTTTGAGTAGAAAATAACCTATTTTTTATATTATTTATCTTATCTTCTGCTTGCTTTTTCTGTTCTTCATTTAAATTAGATAAGTCAACTGTGTTTTGTTCAACAAATTTGCAAACATCTTGTATAGTCAATCCTGATATTGTGTATTCGTCCGCATTTAAAGTAATACTGTTTCTATTACTATCTCTGTCTGTTATTATAATATTTATATTATTGAATTCAGGACTTAATAACATTGCCTGCACTTCTGATATAAATGCTCTTTTTGCATCGTTATGTTCCACTACATTTGTAATATCAAATTTAATCTCATCAATTCCGTCAATATATAAACTTATCTTATTTTTTCTTATCATATAATTTAAAAGATCTTTATTTTCATTGCTAATTCTTAGTCCTAAATTTTCTAAAATTATATCTTTAAATGGCTTCTTTTCCTTAACATCAATTAACCCAATTAATACTGGAATTTTTTCGTTGTCGTCATAAAATGCTAATCCTTCCTTATCAATTTTGTCAAGATATTTTTCTGCATCTAAATTTTGCAAATATTTCAATGTCGTTGTTTTACCTACTCCAGCATATCCAGTAAGTCTTATTTTATGTAGATTTTCGTTCTCAATAATTTCTGTAAATGATTGCGGTAAGTATGCGCTTTCTGCAAAAGTATTCATGCTTCTTAAATCTCTGGTATTGTATACGCTTGCGGGAATATATGTTATTATATCATTGGTTTGTTTAAATTCTATATAAGAATTTGTTATGTTTTCTAAGTATTTCTTTATATTTATATTTTTATTTATGAAATATTTATTAATTAAATCTTCCTGTGATAGTACAATTTCTAAAATAGAAATAAATATTTTATTTAGATATTTATTATATAAAGTATTGTCTAGTTCTGCTTCCTCACTTTGTTTACAGATAACGTCATTATTTATAATAAAATAACTATATAAAAATGGTATGTAATTTTTATATGTACCTGTACCTAATTTAGCTACAATTTCACTGACTTCTTCTTTTTCTTTTCCCTCTTTAAGTATTTCTTTGAATTTTGAGAAGAGGTTATCTATGTCATTTACTCCTTCTATAGCAAGTTCTTCATAATCTATTGGTTCTAATATTTTTAAATCAATTAAATTTTTGTACCACTCTTCAGAATATTCTCTTTTTGTTATAATATATATGACTTTTATAAATGCATCTATCTTTCCAATATTTCTAAAGTAGAAATAATTGCCTTCATAGCTTTTCCTATCAAATTCGTCTTTAATTTGCTCAATATCATTTTGATACTCTTCAAATTTTGAACATAGTTTTTCATTTATATTATTTCTATCATAATTTATACACATATCTATAAACTTGTCTAATAATCTAGACTTATATATATATTCATCTAAAGTTAAGTTAGTTTTAATTTCAGTATGCATTCTTTTTAGCGTATTATTATCAATTAACATTTCTCTAACCTCCAATTTTTATTTAATTATATACCTTTTTGATAGAATAATGCAAATTTATTTTTGCAGAGAATAGAGAAAATCTATCCTCTGCTTTTGATATTTTAATCTGGCACAACTGTTATTTTTAGATTTTGTCCTGACTTGCTAGTTTGCTCTTTATCTGCATATAAATATGCAAATATTGTGCATGTACCAGCTCCTTGAGCTGTAACCAATCCATTAGTATCAACTGTTGCAACGCTTGGATTGTCAGACTCATATTTAACTGTTTGGTCTGTTGATGCATTAGATAATGGAATAGCATAAATTGAATGAGTCTCACCCACCTTTAGTGTTTTATCTAAATCACCTATGATGCTAGCTGTACCTGGTACGAAATCATCTGTAACATTTATTGTACATGTATCTGTCAAACCATTTGCTGCTTTTACTGTTACAGTCATTGTACCAGCTTTTTGACCAACAACTCTTGCACAAGAGTCATCGACTTTAGTAACGCTTGCAATTGTCCTATCACTTGGTGAAAATGTTAAATCAGCATTTTTTTGAGCCTCGGCTGGGAAAACATATGCAACAATATTATGTGACTCGCCAATATGTATATTTATTGTTTTATTTGGATTTTGTACAACAAGGCTTGTTGGCGTATCGTTATGTACTGGCTCACTTGGATTAGAAGTGGTAGTTTGATTGTTAGTTGTATTGTTATTAACAGTATTAGTTGTATTATTGTTTGTGGTGTTATTGTTTATAGTAGTATTTGTGGTATTAACAACCGTATTTGTTGTTTGATTTGTAACACTGTTTGTAGTTGATGTATTGTTAATCGTTGCGTTAGTATTTTGGTTAACATTATTAGTTGATACAGTATTTGTAATAGAATTAGTATTAGTAGCTTGGTTTGTTGTATTAGCAACAGTATTTGTATTTGGCTTTTGGTAAGCATTTACAGTTAATTTACAAGATGCGCTCATACCATTATCTAATGTAGCTACAACTGTTGCTGTACCTGGTGTATACGCATTAATTTTACCGTTGTTTTTGCCAACCATTATAATTGTATTTGGGCTGCAATCTTGTATTTGCCATGTAATTTTAGCACTATTAGCAGTTGCTGGATATATTGTGGCTGTTAATGTCTCTGTTGCATACTCTCTCTCACTTAATGTAAGTGTTAACTCGGTTTTATTTAATTGTAAACCTTGTATTTTGTCAGTGACCGTTACGTCAAATTTTTTTGATTTGCCAGAAACAGATATTGTTATTGTTGCACTACCAGCACTCTTTGCAATTAGTTGTTTTTTGTCATTAATTTGGATAACACTTGTATTGTTTGATTTTAATGATACTGTTGATATGTCGACCTCATATTTAAAATTTTGGAAGCCAGCATTTTGCCCTAATACTGTAATGTCTTTTACATCACCTGTTTTTAATTTTAAATCAGAAGCAAATAGCTTAACTCGACTTGATAATACAGATATATCCTTTTTGACTGTACCGCTGGTTGCTAGCTCAGATTTATTGCCCACTGATTGGAACGCTTGAACCCAAACATAATTGCCATTAGTTACAAAGCAAGAAATACCAATGTATTTGTATTTTGAATCCATAATGTTAGCTTTGTGCCCACTTGACCTCATCCAACTATCCATTACGCTTTTGGCAGTTGAATTTCCAATAGCGATGTTTTCAGCATAGTAGCCACCTCTGTTTATTGGATATAACTCAAAACAACTATTATTTTGAGCTGTATTTTTGCTTGGTCTATCATGTGAGAAATATATTGCTGACTCAGCAGCTCTCTCATTTGCAGTTTTTTGTAATGAAGAATCGAAACTTAATGCAGGTAAGCCTGCTTTTGCTCTTTCCTCATTTACAATGGACAAAACCTCTTTTGCTAGATCATAATTATATGCTCCAACAATTTTTACATTAGTAGTGTCTGATACATATGTTGCAAGTGCAGTCACTCCCAATATTAGAGTAACAAAAAAAGTTATAAAAATAACAAAATTAAATTTAGTTTTCATAATAAAAACCTACCTTTACTATTAATATTTTACATAACAAATAAAATTATTATGTAATGGTTGTAGTTGATTACTACTTCTTGTAATCTTAAAACCTTAATAATAAATTCTTTTAATCTTCTTATTTTTATAACTTTTCAGTTATTTATCGTTATTATCTTTAACGAATTATTTTATTATACATTGTTCTTTTTTATTTGTCAATACTTTATTTAAAAAATGTTATATTTATCTTTATTCTTTATATTACACTATAATGCACTTGCAAAATATCATCTCTTTCTTTTATTACTTTTTCAAGTTTCAATTTATTTTCAAAAAACTTGCCTTCAAATAACGGTATTCCTTTATTTAATATATAAGGGTTATAGTTTAAAATGACATCAGTAACTATTCCTTTTTCCATAAAAGCGTTGTTTACTTTTGCTCCACCAGAAATAAATAACTTATTAAAGTTCTTTTCCTCACAAACTCTTAAGCAATCTTCTACTGAATTACAATATATAATTTTAGGAAGTTCAGCCATTCTATTTTCTGAATTGCTTAATATTATGATGTTTATATCTTTCAAAGCTTCTAGATATTCTTTCCCCCAAGATAATATATTATCCCAAGTTTTTCTTCCCCAAATAAGCACATCATACTCTTTTAGGAATTCCAGCATTATCTCCCATCCTCTTTCAGATAGGAAATCTTCTTCTCCATCTTCTCTTGCAATTATTCCATTTATAGAGCAAGCCATTTCAATAGTTATTTTTTTATTATTCATTCTAGTTCTCTCCATATTATAAAATTTCACATTTAATGGTATCTTTTATATTTTCTTTGAATTTTAAAGCGTCTTCTTTCGTGCCTACTATGCTACCATAATGGATTGGTATAACTAATTTAGGCTCAATTGTATTGGCAAGGTCTGCTGCTTCCTCAGGGTTCATTGTGTATGTACCGACCTACTGGTAAAAAGGCAATGTCACACTTAACTTGTTTTGCCTCCTCTGTTATATCTGTATCCCCTGCTATATAATATAAAGTATTATTAGTATTAATAATATATCCCACCCAGTTGTTTGCTTTAGGATGAAATTGCTTAGAAATATTGTATGCGGGAACTGTGCTAAACGCTATATTTTCTACTTCATAGTGATTGTCTGGTGTAACCTTTGTTATATTTTTAGGAGTAAAGCCTAAGTTTAATGATTTGTCATATAAGTCTTCTGTAATCACTATTTTTGTGATGTCTTTCATGCATTTTTTGATATCCTCTTCTGAAAAATGATCATAGTGACTATGTGTTATAAATATAATATCCGCATCTTTATAATTCTCTTTTATCTCAAACGGATCTATGTATATAATTTTATCTCCTAACAATTTTACTGTGCTATGTCCAAGCCATTTAATATTTTCCATATGCCTAAATCTCCTTTAATTTACTTCTCTATCTAATTACTAAATCTTCTTGTTTTACTTCTATTAAATTGTGATTTTCAAATTTATAAAATTTATTACATATTTCATTTATTTTTTCGTCATGTGTAATAATGATTAATGTTTTATCTTTGAAATATTTTAAAATAAAATTAACAACAACTTCTTCTGTATGTTTATCTAAATTAGAAGTTGGTTCATCTAAAATATAAATATCCTTATCCATTAAATAACTTCTTAAAATGTTAATTCTTCTTTTTTGACCTGTAGATAATTTTTGACCTTTTTCTCCAACTATAGTATTAATTCCTTTATTAAAAAGTAATATTTCATTTAGTTCTAACTCTTCTAAATAGTTTGCAATTTCTTCTTCGCTTATCTTTTTTTCTAACGATAAATTTTCTTGTATTGACATATTAAATAGTTCTATTTCTTGACTTACAACTCCAATGTCTAATTTGCTATTTTTTAAATTTTCACCATCAATAAGAACTTGTCCATTATATGTATTTATATTTCCTAAAATCAAATTTACTGTGGATGTTTTTCCTTGCCCTGACTTACCTGTAATTGATATTTTGTCATTTTTATTTATTACAAGATTATCTATTTTTATTTCTAAATTTGATTTTGGATATTGGATTGATATATCTAATAAATTGATTTCATTAAAGTTTTTCAATTCTTTTCTGTTATCTAATTTATTAAATATGTATTTTAATTTAGTCTTTATTGCTTTTAATTCATACCAACTTATTATTGTTCCAGACAACTCTTCAAAAATAAATCCCATTTCAACATGTAATGAAATATAGAAAGTTATTACTCCCAATGTATCAATTCCATTGGATAAATCAATAGCAGCCTTAACAAGTCCTAAAAAGAATGGCATAACTATTAGTAAGTTTCGTAATGCCTCTTCTAAGGAATAGTATTTAACATATTTTCTATTTTCTTTATAACATTTTTTTCCTTCACTATTAATCTTATTAATAAAATAATTATCATTATTTAGTAATTTAACAGTACGAATATTACTAATAAAATCATTATATACTGATGAATATTCATATTCTTGATCATATAATTTTTTTACTTGTTCATTTGCTCTTTTTAATATTCTAATACTTAAATATATACATAATATAGTAGTTACTAATGAGATAATAAATAATAGTACAGATTGATTATATAATGTATAAAATAAAAATACAAAAGTTATTATTATACTTATATATTCAGCTTGTAAAATCTTTTTCACTAATTCGCTAATTTTTTCAATTATCTTTTCAAAATATCCAGTTTGATATTGTGCTATTGTTTCAACTGGCAATTTATCTAACTTTTTATAATATTCTTCATATTGAACTTTTGAATATTCATATAAATAGTTGTCGCCATATTTCTTTAGTAAATAATTGCCTCCAACACGAAGTGTTTTAGAAGTTATAAAAATTCCTATTACAATCATTGCTTTTTCTAATGTAAATGGTAAATTCAAAAACAATGTAAAAGCGAAAGGCACAAAGAAATAAATAAAATCTAAAAATGCTTCTATTACCAAACAAATTATTACCTTTTTCTTATTAAGACTTTTAAATATAAAATTAATATTTTCTTCTTTTTTCATTACCTGTACTTCCTAACTTATAATTATGTTATCTACTTTCTTAGAATTAATATATTTCATATATATCCTTTGGGGCAAAATTTGATATTATTATAACATAATAGTAAAACTTTCTCAATAAAAAAAGAAACGTTATTCTTATGACGTTATTCTTATGACGCTCCTTTATATAAAATTTTCACTCTTTTTCTCTACAATCTGGTTTCCTTATTTGTGATTTTTCCAAGTTAGGCATAGGTGTAGAATCTAATTTAATATAATCCATAGGACTTGATGTTTGACTATCTTTACCAGATATGGCTTTTTCATTTAGTTGAGGCACAAAATCTTTTACTAAATGCCAAGATTTAGTCTCATCCATTATCTGACATAAATATTCTATATTAGAATCATTTCCTTTATTTCGTTTTCCCAATGCTTGCATTAATAAACGAATACTATATTTAGATGAAACTTTCTTTTTTAATATATCTAATGCCTGATTATAATCTACAACATCTCCTTTTTCTCTGCTTGCTGCATTACTTTGAACAATAGCTGAGAATGATTGAAAAAAATCCTCTCCAAATAATACGTCGTCATTCAATTCTGCAAATTCAGGTGCTAATTTTCCTAAATTATCTCTACCTGCTGTTTGCTTTTCCATAATAATACCTTCTTCCTTTTAATATCTGCCAACTGCTTTTACCCTAATACAAAATATTTTCTTTAAAATCTTCTGGACTTTATTTCAAGCTGTTTGTCCAATTTTTAATTGTAGAATTTGATGGATTTTCTTCAAATCTTTGTCCTTTTTCCCAAGCTCCACCATTTGCTTCTTCTTCAAGTAATCTTCCGCTTTGTCCTAGACCACTTGAGCTAGAAGTACAAAATGGAATTACTGTTTTTCCTTCAAAATCATTTGATTTTACAAAAGTATCTACTGGCCAAGCTGCAGTTCCCCACCATATTGGATAACCAATTAACACTGTATCATAATCACTCCAATTATCTACTGTGTCTTTTTTTAGTTTTATATTTCTTAATGATTCGTCATCATGTTCTTTTGAAACTCTTGAATCTCTGTCTGTCCAGTCTAAATCAGCATCTGAATATTTTTCTTCAGGTTCTATTTCAAAGATATCTGCATTTAAATTTTCTGCAATTTGTTCTGCAACTGCTTTTGTATGATTTTGAGCTGAATAATATACAACTAAGGTTTTACTTTCACTACTTGAAGGCTCTTCAGTATTATTACTTTCTACATCCTCACCTGTTACATTTGGGTTAATAGAAGTATTTGAATCAGCTAATGCCTCTGTATTTTCATTTTCTGCATTCCCTGTATTGTTGTTTAAATTATTTTCTTCTGCACCATTATTCTTTGTGTATCCTGTAAACCCTATAACTGCAACAATTATGACTATAACGGCTAGAATTAGCCCTATTATTACTTTTTTGTTCATTTTAATATCTCTCCTTTAACTAAAATTTTATATTTACTACTCCATGTTTCCAAAAACATACATCCATTGAAAACTATGAGTTAGTGTATACAAGAAATAAATTGTTATTAATAAAACAAGAACAATATAGATGGAATAAACTACCATTTTTAGCTTATTATTCTTTATTTTTGCAAGTATTCTATATAAATGCAATCCTAAGTGAATAAGCATTATAATAATTGCTAATCTCCCTAAAATAAGGTGTAAAATGACTACAAATAAATTACTGCTCATCTTGAAATTAAATATCTCATTAGATATTAATACTCCACAAATTATAGATCCTAGATAAACTAGCATTATAAAAATATCTATTATGTACATTATTTTTGTCTTTATATTTACACTTTTTAAGTTTTGACTTACTTGTTTTATCCATTTAAAATTTAATACTATATGAATTGTAAATAAAATGCCAATTGCTGTTCCTAATATTTCATGGTTTAAATTCCCAGTTAGTCCTATATCAAATAAAGAAATAGTAACTATAAATAGTAAAATATCAACTATTGTTTTACCTTTTTTCATATAAAATTTAATCCTTTTTATATTTTTATTTTTCAAAAGTTTTTGCAACTTCTACTAAATGTTCTCTTATAGGCAAGTGCTGTGGACATATTTTTTCACATTTTCCACATTTAATACAATCTGATGCTTTTCCATTGTTTTGAGTATGTACTCTATAATAATAATCGCTATTCCAATCTCCAAATTGTTTTTTAGCATTATAACATCCAAATAAATCTGGAATTGAAATTTTCTTTGGACATCCTTCAACGCAATATCTACAAGCAGTACATGGTATTCCACCTAAATTGCCTAAAATATTTACAACTTTTTCAACTGCTTCATATTCTTTATCAGTAAATGGTTTAAAATCTTTCATATAGCTTAAATTGTCTTGCATTTGCTCTAAGTTACTCATTCCAGATAAAACTTTAAACATTCCATCAAATGTTGCAGCATAGCGAATTGCATAACTTGCATAGCTTAAATCTTCACCTAATCCGTCAAAAACTTTTTTTGCTTCATCTGGAAGATTTACAAGTCCCCCACCCTTTACTGGCTCCATTACTAAAATAGGTTTATTAAATTTACGGCAAACATTATATACCTTTTCACTTTGAACACTAGGATTTTTGAAGTCCATATAATTAAATTGAATTTGTACTATTTCAACTTCAGGGTGTTCTGTTAAGATTTGTTCTAGCATTTCGGCAGTATCGTGGAAAGAAATTCCTAAATGTTTTATCTTTCCTTCTTCCTTTAATTCAGAAGCAACTTCATAAGCATCTGTTTCTTGAAAATGTGGGTATGTATTTCTATCTTGTGCGTGCATTAAGTAATAATCAAAATACTCTACACCTGTCCATTCTAACTGTTGATTAAAAAATCTTCTTATATCTTCTTTTGTTTTAAAATACATTCCTGTTAATTTATTTGTAAGTACATAACTTTCTCTTGGATATCTTTTTGCTAAACATTCTCTTATTGCTATCTCACTTTTGCCTTCTAAATATCCATGAGCCGTATCAAAATAATTAAAGCCCTCACTCATATATAAATCGATCATTTTGTTAAACTCTTCATAGGCTACATTACCATCTTTCATTGGTAATCTCATACATCCAAAGCCTAATTTCTTTTCCATATAAAATTCTCCTTATCTTTCCATTTCATATACCATATCTTTAGATTGTCTTAGCAATCTTCTGCACTCTTGTTCAATGTTTTCTGCTGCAAAAATAGCTGAAACCATAGCAACACCATCTACGCCTGTTCCTGATAATTTTGATATTGTACTTCTCTCCATTCCACCAATTGCTACTACTGGAATTCTTACTGCTTTACATATTCTCTTCAGTTCGTTTAATGGTACATAAGTAGCATCTGGCTTTGTAGTAGTTGCATATATGGCACCAACTCCAAGATAGTCTGCACCACCTGCTTCTGCTGCTTTTGCTTCTTCAACATTATGAGCAGAAACACCAATAATCATATTATCTCCAACTAATTTTCTAACTTCACTTAATTTCATATCTGACTGTCCAACATGAATTCCACTTGCTCCAGATTTTATAGCTACATTGACATTGTCATTAATTATTAATGGTACACCATACTTTTCACATAGCTTTTGCATTTCTATTGCTCTTGCAAGAAAAGATGCCTCATCTAAATCCTTTTCTCTTAATTGCAAACAAGTAATTCCACCTTTTAGTGCAGCTTCAACTTGTTCCATCAATGGTAGTTTGCTTGGTAATTTACTGTTAGTAACTGCATAAAGCAGCATCATATTTTTATTACATTTCATAATAAAATTTCCTTTCTATTAAATATATATCACTTGGAGTTAGCTCCAAGTCAATAGTTTTTTTAAATTTTCTAAATTTGGATTATAAATAAAGTTAGAGCTATATTTCTATAGCTCTATTCTTTTACTGATTTTTTCCACAACAGTTCTTGTACTTTTTACCACTTCCACAAGGACAAGGATCGTTACGACCAACTTTTGGACCATTATTTACTATTGGTTGTGGTTTACTATCTGAAGTCTTATTTGGTGCTGATTCGCCAACTGGAGTAATTGTGTCAATTGCACTTGTATCTAATCTTGTATTTGTTATTCTTACATTACTTACTCTTGGCTCATTCATTGGTTTTTTAGTAACATGAAGTACGTATTGTGCTACTTCTATTTTGATTTTAGCAATCATTTCGTCAAACATATCTGCGCCTTCAATTCTATATTGGATAACTGGATCCTTTTGACCATAAGCACGAAGTCCAATACCATTTTTAAGTTCATCCATTGCATCAATATGGTCCATCCATTTAGAGTCTACTATCATAAGCATAACTCTTCTTTCGAACTCTCTTAATTCTGGACCAATTTCTTGCTCTTTTGCTTCATATTTAGCAATAACTTTTGCTTGTAATTCTGAAATAAGTTCTACTGGATTTATAGTATCTTTATTTAATTCTTTAAGTTCTGCAAGTTCTTCTTGTGGCATATTAAAGGTTGTTCTAATCTCATTTACTAAAGGTGCTTTATTGAAGTTTTCCTCTTCCATATCAGCACTATAGGTATCTACTACAAGCTCACAAGCAGACTCAAGCATATTTATAATATTATCTCTAATATCTGTACCATCTAAAACTTGTCTTCTTTCTCTGTAAATAATCTCTCTTTGTACATTTATAACATCATCATAACTTAAAATATATTTACGAGCTGAGAAATGTTGCCCTTCAACCCTTGATTGAGCACGTTCTATAGTTTTTCCTAAAAGTCCAACTTGGAAAGGTTGATCATCTGGAATTTTATCAGTGTTTACAAGTGAAGAAATTAAATCTCCACCAAATATTTTAAGTAAATTATCATCTACTGCCAAATAAAACATAGTTGAACCTGGATCACCTTGACGTCCACTACGTCCACGAAGCTGGTTATCAATTCTTCTTGACTCATGTCTTTCAGTACCAATAATCCTTAGTCCACCTACTTCAATTACTTTTGCTTTCTCGTCTGCAATTTCATTTTCATGTTTATCTTTTAATTCTTTGAACTTCTTTCTTGCATCAAGAATTTCTTGGTCGTTAGTTTCGTTAAAAGCTGTTGCTTGCTCTACTAAATCATCAGAATATTTTAGTTTACGCATTTCTTGTTTAGCTAAGTACTCACTATTACCACCAAGCATAATATCAGTACCACGACCAGCCATGTTTGTTGCAATTGTAACTGCTCCAAATTTACCTGCTTGTGCTATAATTTCAGCTTCTTTTTCATGATTCTTAGCATTTAATACTTCATGTTTCAAGCCTTCTCTTTGTAAAAGTGCACTTAGTTTTTCAGATTTCTCGATAGAAACTGTACCAACAAGTACTGGCTGACCTTTTTCATGGCAAGCTTTAATATCTCTAACAATTGCAGCATATTTTGCATTTTCATTTTTATAAACTGCATCTATCTCATCTTTTCTTATAAGAGGTCTGTTTGTAGGAATTGAAATAACGTCCAAATGATAAATTTCTTTAAATTCAGCCTCTTCTGTCATAGCAGTACCTGTCATACCAGATAATTTATCATATAATCTGAAGAAGTTTTGATAAGTAATAGTAGCAAGTGTTCTTGACTCGTCAGCTATCTTAACACCTTCTTTAGCTTCAATTGCTTGGTGTAAACCATCACTATATCTTCTTCCATACATTATTCTTCCTGTAAATTCGTCTACAATCAAGACTTCGCCGTCTTTTACTATGTAGTCAATATCTTTTTTCATAATACCATTTGCACGAAGTGCTTGTGTAACATTATGAACTATATCTGAATTCTCTAGATCATTGTAATTTTCTAGATTAAAATATTGTTCAGCCTTTGCTATACCTTTTCCAGTAAGTGCTGCTGTTTTTGCCTTTAGGTCTATAATATAGTCATAATTTTCATTATCTTCTGTTTGCTCTACATTTTTAACATCGTCTTCTACTATAGTTTTAGCTTCTAATCTCTTAACAAAACTATCTGCTTTTTTATATAAATCAGATGTTTTGTTTTGTGACATACCAGAAATAATAAGTGGTGTACGTGCTTCGTCAATTAAAATACTATCAATCTCGTCTAGGATAGCATAGTGCAAACCACGTTGTACCATATCTTCTTTTCTAATGACCATATTATCTCTTAGATAGTCAAAACCAAGTTCACTATTAGTACAATAAGTAATATCAGCATTATATGCTTCACGTTTTAAAGAACTCTCTTGTTGTCCTAGTACAAGACCAACAGATAATCCCAAAAATCTATATACTTTTCCCATCCACTCACTATCTCTTTTAGCTAAGTATTCGTTAACAGTAATAACATGAACACCTTTTCCTTCAAGTGCATTTAAGTACACTGGTAATGTAGCAACAAGTGTTTTTCCTTCACCAGTTTTCATTTCTGCAATTCTACCTTGATGTAATATAATACCACCTATTAATTGCACATCGAAATGTCTCATTCCTAAAACTCTTTTTGAAGCTTCTCTCATAACTGCAAAAGCCTCTGGCAATATATCATCTAAAGTTTTGCCATTTGCAAGCTCACCCTTGAAATAATCTGTTTTTGCTCTTAGCTCTTCATCAGATAATTTTTCCATTTCAGGTTCTAAACCATTGATTTGCTCAACTATTGGCATAACTCTCTTTACTTCTTTTTCACTATAACTTTTAAAAATCTTATTTAAAAATCCCACTTGACTTCACCTCTATTTAAGTTTTTACCTATAGACTATATCATTTTTCATAGTCTTTTGCAAGTTTTATTCATAAAAAACACCTTTCAAGAATAGACTTTACAAAACTACTTTTGAAGGAAGGTCTTATGCTATGTTTGTTTGTAATGTAAAATTTAATAAAAATGCTTGTTTTAAATGGATTTTAGGCTTTTTTGCTATTATTTGTATATGCCTTGCTATCGTAGCGGGCTTTAAGATTTTTAAAGGTTATAACAGAGAAACCTTTGAAAATTTAGAGTGTTTGCCTAATACTGATATTGCTATAATCCGTGACGAAGATTATACTAATATATTGAAAATGGTTAATGACAATATTGACACATATATAGGTCAAAAAATTTGTTTTACCGGTTATGTTTATAGAGTATCTGATATAAAAGAAGACGAATTTATCTTAGCTCGTGATATGATTATTTCAGATTCGCCTAAGCAAAGCTTAGTAGTTGGTTTTTTAAGCAAGTGCAAAGATGCAACTAAATTTGAAAATAACGCTTGGGTAAGGATTGTAGGTACTATAGAAAAAGGCGAATATTCTCGGAGAAGTTCCAATTATTAATATAACTGAAATTGAAAAAGTGGCAAAACCAGAAAAGTCTGATGTTCCTGTTCCAGATGACTACTATGTTCCAACAGCTGTAATATATTAAAGTATATCTAAAATACTATTTACCAGTCCTTTATCTATAGTATTAGAAAAGATATTTTTTAATATTATCAAAATAATTGGACCTGCCAAAAGTCCTATCAATCCTAAAAACTTGAATCCGGTATACATTGCAATCAAAGTAAAGATTGGATGTATACCTATTTTATTGCTTACAATCTTCGGTTCTATGAACTGTTTTGCAAGTAAAGTAAATACATATAATCCTAAAAGTGCTGAGCCTAAAGATATGTCAGAATTTATGAAAGAGATAACTGACCAAGGTATTAGTACTGTCCCACTTCCGAAGTATTGGAAGCGCATCAACAAATCCAATAATTAGCGCCATCAGAAGAGGATATTCTAATGGTAAACCAATTAAATTAAATATCGTTAAACCTACTAAAACAATGATAAAAGATATGAAAATCATGATAATTTCGGCTTTTAAATATCCACCCAAGCTACTCTTAATTTTCCTTGTCTTTTCCCTTAACTTCCCTATCCATTTCTTTGGAAAATGATATTCCATTCTATCTAAAATATAGAATTTATCTGAAGATATAAAATACGTACTAAGTATTGTTATTACTAAATATACAAAAAAGTTTGGTATTTTCCCTATCCATTTTATAAATTCACTTAAATAATTTTTAATGATATTTCCAGACTCGTTTATAAAGCTAACAGTTGCATTTTCGATTATCGGTTTTATATTGCTATTTATATTCCAATTATCTATTTTTATATCTTGGACTTTATTCATAATGATTTCAATATATCCATTCATTCCAGATAAAGCATCTGTTACTTCTGAAATTAGAAAAATACTACCTAAAGAAATTAAACTTATACATATTGCAAAAAATATAACTAGCACAAGTATACTGCTTGTCTTTCTTGTTAAATTGCTTTTGTTTTTAATACTAATTATTATGGGCTCTAATAGTTCTGCAATAGCAAATCCTATTAAAAAGGGTATATAAAATACAAATAGCTTAAAACTAATAAAAACTGAAAAACAAATAAACAAGAAAAATGCTATAATCTTTGAAATGGCTTTTACTTTATCTATCCTCATTACCTCACCTCTATATAAATATCTTACCCAAAATTTACAGTAAAATTTGAAGAATCTTGTAATATGTGATATTATTTTATTAAAATGTTTAAGGAGGAATTTATGCGTTATTCTTTAGAAATATACTTCTTGCTTTTTATGACTTATTCTATTTTAGGTTGGGTTATGGAAAGTGTTAAAATGATATTTAATAAAAATGTAGGACACTTTGTAAATAGAGGCTTTTTACTTGGACCGTATCTTCCAATCTATGGTTTTGGAGTAGTTGCTATACAATTGCTACTTGGAAAATATCAAAATGATATGCCAGCACTATTTTGGTTATCAATGATTACTTGTGGAATATTAGAATATTTTACTAGTTTTATTATGGAGAAACTATTTGATGCTCGCTGGTGGGATTACAGCTCTAGAAAATTTAATATAAATGGAAGAATTTGTTTAGAAACTTTACTTCCTTTTGGAATAGCTGGTGTAATAACTGTTTGCTTTACAAACCCTATTTTCATAAAATTGTTTAATAGCCTTCCTTCACTTATTTGTCACATTATTTCTATAATATTATTTATAGGTATAATTATAGATTGCATTTTAACTTGTTATATACTTTCAGGGCTTAAAACTGCTGAAGCTGATTTATCAGCAGCTGACGATACTGAAAATATCTCTAGTTACCTTCAAGAACAGGCTGAAACTATGGCAATGCAATTAGAATCTGATGTAAGGAAAAATAAAAGAAAAAGACGTCTAAAACGTCAAAGAAAAATGCTTCATATGAAGCTTAAAATTAATAAAAGAATTAATTATGAGTACGAAGAAACTGTTAGAAGAATAAATGAGCTAAAAGACAAAATACATGAAGACTTAAATACAGTAAAAGCTTCTAATCGTGATTATACAAAAGAATTAAAAGAAGCTTTTTCTAAAAAATCTTATTTACACAAAAGACTTATTAATGCTTTTCCTACATTTGAATATAAACATAAGGATAAAAAATAAAACTATTTATATTGAATTTTAATAATTTAAACTTTAAATGAAGTTCCGAATACAAACGGAGTACATTTATGAATTCTTTAAAAATCTATGGAGTAATGTTCACGCCGAACGAAGTGAGTGCTAAGTGAAAGAGGCTCCATAGATTTTTTAGAATTCATTAATGTATGCAGTGCAGATCTGAGGAACGTAATGCAAAGTTTAATTATTAAGATTCATTTCTTTTAATTTACTTTTGGTCTGTTTGTACCCTATTTCATAAAGTTCGTCTAAATGTTTTACGTCTAATAATCCTACATTTTCATGTTCAATTTCTATTAGATAATCTGTCCCAAAAATTTCATATTTTGCAAGCTCGTGGCACATCACACTAAAGGATTTATCTAGCACTTCAAATAAATTTTTGCAACACTTCTTGCCTTCAATATCTTTAAAAGTAATACTTAATACTTTATCTGCTCCAACTCTTTTTAGTTCACTCCATGGTACATTTTCTGCTATACCGCCATCCACTAATAACTCTCCTTTATAATTATATGGTGAGAAGATTCCGTGGATAGCTACAACTAGCCCTTATTGCACCAGCAAGTTCAATATCATTTATATATTTTACTTTCGAATTACTTAAACCTCTAATATCTTTTGAATAAAACACATATAATTCTTCATTTTTAATATTTACAGCTGGAATTAGAAGAGGCATTTGTACACCATCTATAGATTTTATTCCTTTTGCATAAGTTATATCTTTTGCAAGTTTATATATAGAATTTCCACTATTTAAACCTGACACTCTAATATCAGTATGAAATACTAAATCTTTTATAAACTTCAAAACATTTCTACTATCAAAATATCCTATTGTTTTTGCATATTTCTTAAAAATATTATACATTTCTGAAGTGCTGTATCCACAAGCATACAAACTTGCAACTATGCTACCAGAAGAGGTACCTGATATGTAATCTATTTGTACTCCTTCTTCTTGCAAGGCTTTTATTGCACCTATATGTGCTGCGCCCTTTATACCGCCTCCCGCTAAACTTAAACCTAATTTCATAAAAAATCACCTAGAATAGTATATTCTAGGTGATTAAAAAATGTTAAATTCCGTTCTATATTATATCCACTATCAGCATAAATTACTTGACCAGTAATTGCATCTGACATATTGCTTAGCATAAACGCAACTGTATTACCAACTTGCTCTTTTGTTACATTTCTGCGAAGTGGTGATTTTTCTTCTACTACATCCAAGATCGAATTAAAGTCTTTTATGCCTTTTGCAGAAAGTGTTTTAATTGGTCCTGCAGAAACAGCATTTACTCTAATTCCTATTGGTCCTAAATTATCTGCTAAATATCTTACACTACACTCTAATGCTGCTTTTGCAACACCCATTACATTATATCCTGGTAAAACTTTTGTAGAGCCATGATAAGTAAGTGATACAATACTTGCATTTTCGTTTAGCATATCCATATTTTTAGCAATTCTTGCAACTGCTACTAAAGTATATGCACTTACATCTACTGCATGAGCATAACCTTCTTTACTTGTCTCGATAAAATCATTATGTAAGTCTTCTGTAAAAGCATGTGCTATACAGTGCACTATTCCATCTAGTTTTCCATAATCTTCTTTAATTTTTTTATATAAATTCTCGATGTCGCTATCTATTGACGCATCACAAGTATAAGCTTTTGCTCCTTCAAACTCGCTAATTAATTCTTCTATTTTTGGTCTATTATCTTCTCCCATAAAAGTAAAGCATAGTTTTGCGCCTTGCTCTGCTGCAGCCTTTGCTGCACCGTATGCAATACTCCATTTATTTCTAATTCCCATAATTAAAATAATCTTATTCTCTAATATCATTATTTTTCCTCCCTAATATATTCACCCATATTCCTAAACTTCTGATAACGCTCTTCTACAAGAGTATCAGTATCTTTAGCTTTTAGGTCTTTAGTAATTTCTATAATTCTTTGTTTTAAATTTTCAGCAACACTACTCAAATCTGTTCTTTCTATTCCGTCCTTCTGGCTCTTTAATTATTTCATCTATTACTTTGAAATTGTATAAATCTTCTGCAGTAAGTTTCATTTTTTCTGCAGCTTCTTCCTTCCTTGAACCATCTTTCCAAAGTATACTTGCAAAGCCTTCTGGACTTAAAACTGAATAAACTGAGTTTTCTAACATAAGTATTTTATCTCCGACACCAATTGCTAAAGCTCCTCCACTAGAACCTTCTCCAATAACAATAACTATAATAGGAGTTTTTAATTTTGACATTTCAAACATACTTCTTGCAATAGCTTCTCCCTGACCTCTCTCTTCTGCTGTAATGCCTGGATAAGCTCCTTTTGTATCTATAAAAGTAATTATAGGCCTATGGAATTTTTCTGCTTGTTTCATAAATCTTATGCCTTTTTTATAGCTCTCTGGGTTTGGCATACCAAAATTTCTTTCTATATTTTCCTTAGTATTTCTTCCTTTTTGCTCTGCAACAATTGTATAGTTTTGTTCACCTAATCTTGCTAGGCCACATACTATTGATTTATCATCAGTAGAAGTTCTATCTCCGTGTAATTCCATAAACTCATCAAAAATGTATTCTACGTAATCTAAGGCTGTTGGTCTATTTGGACTTCTTGCAATTTCTACTTTCTCCCAAGCAGTAAGATTTCCGGCTGCTTATTCTCTCTAAATTTTTTAATCTCTTTTTTGCTTCTTCAATATCTCTTGTTACATCTATCATCTTATCTGTATTGATATTTTCTAATTCTCTTATTTCTTCTTTTAAATCTTCAATCTGATTTAATATTTTACTATTTGCCAAAATCTCACCACCTTACTTATTAAATTTTATAAGTTTATATAGAGTCTCCTTCATATCTTTTCTTTCAACAATTTTATCTATGAAACCATGCTCCAATAAAAACTCTGCTGTTTGAAAACCATCTGGTAATTTTTGATTGATAGTTTGCTCAATTACTCTAGTACCAGCAAAACCAATCATTGCTCCTGGTTCTGCTAAAATAATATCACCAAGTGTAGCAAAACTAGCAGTTACGCCTCCATAAGTAGGATCTGTAAGAATTGATATATACAAAATACCTGCTTCATTTGCTTTTGCAATTGCACTAGAAGTTTTAGCCATTTGCATTAACGATATTATTCCTTCTTGCATTCTAGCTCCACCAGATGCAGAAAATATAATGAGTGGAAGATTTAGCTCTATTGCTTTTTCAATAGAATATGTTATTCTTTCCCCAACAACGCTTCCCATACTTCCCATAAAGAAATTAGCATTCATAACACAAATTACAGCTTCTTCACCTTTTATTTTTCCGATACCACAATAAACTGCCTCAGTCATACCTGTTTTCTCTTGTAAACTTGTTAGTTTATCCATATATTCTGGCATACCAAGGGGATTAACAGTTTTTATGCTTTGCAATTCTTCGAAAGGCTTAAAACTATCTTGGTCAGTTATTTGCCAAACTCTTCTTCTGGCAGACAATCTAAAATGATAATTACAAAGTGGACAAACACTATTATTTTCGTGCAATTTCTCTTTATAAATTATTTCTCCACATTTATCGCATTTAACCCATTTTCCAACAGGTATATCCGCATGACTTACGACATTTTGATCGTCAGTAGTAGTTCTTTTTTTGATTTTATCTATAATCATATTTCATTCCTTCTAGGCTAGATTTTCCTTCTTGATAAAAGAAGTGTCATAATTGCCTTTTTGAAAATTTTCATTATCTAAAATTTTGTATAAGAAATCAATATTTGTATCAACTCCATCAATTACGCACTCATCTAGTGCCCTTTTCATTTTTTTAATAGCTTCTTCCCTATCTTCTCCATGTACAATTATCTTAGCAATCATAGAGTCATAAGCTGCTGGAATTGTATAACCAGAATAAACTGCTGTATCAATTCTTATACCATTTCCGCCTGGCAAATTAAGTTCCTTTATCTGACCAGGGCTTGGTATAAACCCTTTTTCAGGGCTTTCAGCATTTATTCTACACTCAATACTATGTCCACGTGGTACTATATCACTTTGAGTAAATCTTAGTTTCTCACCTGAAGCAATACGTATCTGCTCTTTTACAATATCTATTCCTGTTGCCATTTCTGTTACAGGATGCTCTACCTGAATTCTAGTATTTACTTCCATAAAATAAAAGTTTCTATTTTTATCTACTAGAAATTCTATTGTGCCAGCATTTGCATATTTTGAAGCTTTTATTGCATTAATAGCAGCTTCGCCCATTTTCTTTCTAAGCTTTTCATCTAATGCAGTAGATGGTGTTTCTTCAATAACCTTTTGATTTCTTCTTTGTACTGTGCAATCTCTTTCGCCCAAGTAAATTGCATTTCCATATTCATCTGCCAAAATCTGAACTTCAACATGTCTAGGATTTTCCACAAATTTTTCTATATATATTTCATCATCACCAAAAAAAGCTTTTGCTTCTTGTTTTACAAGGTTATAGCTATCTTCTAAATCCTCTTTTTTAGTAACTAAACGAATGGCTTTTCCGCCACCACCAGCTGCTGCTTTGATCATTATAGGATACCCTATTCTATCTGCAATCTCACAAGCTTCTTTGTATCCTTTTATACTGCCATCAGATCCTGGTACTACTGGAACTTTTGCTTTTTTCATAAAATCTTTTGCATGTGATTTATTTCCCATTAAATCGATTATTTTATAAGATGGACCTATAAATTTTATATTACTTTCTTCACATATTTTAGCAAACTCCGCATTCTCTGATAAAAATCCAAAACCGAGGATGTATGCTATCTGCATGTGTTAAGCACGCTGCTTCTAATATGTTTTTTATGTTTAAATAGCTCTTTTTTGAAGGTGCAGGGCCAATGCAAACAGCTTCGTCAGCAAGTCTTGTATGTAATGCATCTTTATCTGCTTCTGAATATACAGCAACTGTTTTAATATCAAGTTCTCTACACGCTCTAATTATTCTAACCGCTATTTCTCCACGGTTTGCTACCAATATTTTGTTTAGCATTTAAACTCTCCTTATTTTATACTATTGCAAAAGTAAGCTCGCCTTTTGCTGCAACCTTTCCGGCAACAGTTGCCACTGCTTCCCCTACTCCTACAGGTCCTTTTTGTTTTATAATCTTAACTTCTAATTTCAAAGTGTCTCCAGGTACTACTTGCTTTTTAAAACGTAATTTATCAATACCACCAAATAAAGCATTTTTTCCCTTATTTTCTTCCATAGAAAGAATAGCTACTGCACCTGTTTGTGCTAATGCTTCAACAATCAATACTCCTGGCATTATCGGTTGACCTGGGAAATGTCCTGCAAAATGAGGTTCATTGATACACACATTTTTATAAGCTATACAGCTTTCTCCTGGTACATACTCCTCAACTCTATCTATCATTAAGAAAGGCGCTCTTTGAGGAATTATCTTCATAATTTCATTTATATCTAACATTTTTACCTCACTATTTAATAACAAATAATGGTTGTCCGTATTCTACCATTTCGTCATCTTTTACTAATATTTCTACTACTTCACCGTCAAACTCACTTTCGATTTCGTTCATAAGCTTCATAGCTTCAATTATGCAAAGTGTATCACCTTTTTTTACTTTACTTCCTACTGTAACAAAACTATCTGCAGTTGGAGCTGATTTAGAATAGAAAGTACCAACCATTGGTGATTTTACAATTTTTCCATCTAACTTTGGCTCTTGTACTGCTAATTCTGCAGGTGCTTTAACTGCTGGACTATTAATTTCTTGTACCATTGGAACTGGACTTGACAATTTAAGTCCACTGTCCTTCTTCATACTAATCTTTATTCCATCTGGAAATTCAATTTCTATTTCGGATAATTTAGAATTCCCCATATCATCCATTAACTTTTTTATTTCTTCATAATTCATAACTTATAATTCCTTTCTATGTAAGTCTCTTACAATATTTTAGGTTTTTAAATTATATCATTTTTTATGCATTTTTTCAAGTTTTTGCTAGTCTTCATATTTTTTGAAAATTATAGAACTATTATGACCACCAAAACCTAATGAGTTTGACATTGCATATTTAATTTCATGATTTCTCGCTTCATTTGGAACAATGTCTAAATCACATTCTTCGTCAGGTACTTTATAGTTTATTGTAGGTGGTACAATAGATTTTTCTATAGCTTTTACACATGCAATAGCTTCAACCCCTCCAGCTGCTCCAAGTAAATGTCCTGTGTGACCTTTAGTAGAGCTCATCATTACCTTTTTAGAAGCTTCTCCAAAAGCTGTTTTTACGGCAGAAGTTTCACCACTATCATTAAGATGTGTAGAAGTTCCGTGTGCGTTTATATATGTTATATCTTCAGGTTTGATATTGGCATCTTTCATTGCATTAATCATTGCTCTTGCTCCACCTTCTCCGTTTGGTGCTGGTGCAGTTATGTGATATGCGTCAGAAGTTGCAGCATAGCCAACCATTTCTGCATAAATCTTTGCTCCTCTTTTTTTAGCATGCTCTAATTCTTCTAATATTATTACTCCACAACCTTCACCCATAACAAAGCCTGTTCTTTCTTTATCGAATGGTATACTCGCTCTGTTTTTGTCTGTAGTTTGTGTAAGAGCCTTTATATTGGTAAAACCTGCAATTCCTGTTTCATTTATTGAAGCTTCTGTTCCGCCCGCTAACATCATATCTTGATATCCATGTCTTATAATTCTAAATGCCTCACCTATCGCATGTGTACCACTTGCACAAGCTGTTGTCATACAGAAACTTTCTCCTTTTGCACCAATATCAATTGACACATTTCCAGATGCCATATTACTTATTGCCATTGGAATAAACATTGGAGATACTCTGTCAGGACCTTTTTCTTGTAAAATGAATATATCATTTTGCATGGTATTTAATCCACCTATACCTGATGCAATTGCAACTCCAAAACGAGTAGCGTCAATTTCTTCCATATTTATATTAGCATCTTTTACAGCTTCTCTTGATGCAATCATAGCAAACTGAGCATATCTA
This sequence comes from uncultured Clostridia bacterium, assembly GCA_949745595.1. Lineage (GTDB taxonomy): Bacteria > Bacillota > Clostridia > TANB77 > CAG-508 > Scatovivens. The sequence continues at coordinate 159,922 of CATJWN010000070.1, read as the reverse complement.
TCAACTCTTTTAGCAGTTTTTCTATCTAAAATTTCTTCGATATTTATGTCTTTTACTTCACCTGCAAGTTTTACTTTAAAGTTAGTAGTATCAAAAGCCTTTATTTCATCAATACCGCATTTCGCTTCTACTATTCCATTCCAAAAATCTTCTACATTATTTCCAATAGGAGTTATCGCTCCTAAACCTGTAACAACTACTCTATTCATATTCTATATCCTTTCCTTACATTACCATTCCGCCATCTACATTAATAACCTGCCCTGTAATATAACTACTATCTTCTGAAGCTAAGAATTTAACAACTTTTGCCACATCTTCTGCTGTTCCCATTTTCTTAAGCGGAATTTGATTGTTTATATTTTCTTTTACACTATCTGCTAAAATGCTAGTCATATCAGTTGATATAAATCCTGGCGCGACTGCATTTACTAAAATATTACGACTTGCAACTTCTTTGGCTAGACTCTTTGTAAAGCCTATAATTCCAGCTTTTGAAGCTGAATAATTTGTTTGACCTGCATTTCCAACGACCCCAACTACTGAAGAAATATTAATTATTCTACCTGATTTTTGCTTTACCATATGTGGAATAACATTTCTTGTCATATTAAAAGTGCCTACAAGATTTGTATCAATAACTTTTTCAAAGTCATCTTTTGCCATTCTCATTAAAAGTCCATCTTTTGTAATTCCTGCATTATTTACTAATACATCTATTTTTCCAAATTCTTTAATAGTTTCTTCTACTATTTTTTCTGTTTCTTCAAAATGTGTAACATCTCCTTGTACTAAAAAGCATCTAACACCTTTTTCTTCTATTATTTCTTTTAATTTATCTAACTCATCTGATTTTGTTCTAAAATTCAAAGAAATATCATAACCTTTTTCAGCCATTATAAGTGCTATTTCTCTACCAATTCCCCTTGCTGCACCTGTAACTAATACTACTTTTCTATCTTCCATTATTTATTCTCCTTTTAATTCTAATATTGCTTGTTCTAAACTTTCTTTATTGTTTATATTTATAAGTTTCACGTCTCTACTAACTCTTTTTACTAAACTAGTTAATACTCTACCTGGTCCAATTTCCACAAAGGTATCTACTCCATCTGCAATCATATTTGAAATAATCTCAGAAAAATGTACTGGGCTTTTAGTATGATTAGCTAATATTTCTACGATATTATCTTCTGGTTTATACTCTAAACTATCAATATTTTTATATACTTTTTTTACTGGCTTTTTAATATATATTTTAGAAAGTTCAACTTTTAATATATCAGCTGCTTTTGCCATTTTTTCTGTATGGAAAGGTCCTTTAGCATTAAAAATACTTACCTTTTTTGCACCAAGTTCTTTTGCCTTTTCAGTAAGTTCTGCTATCCCCTCTTCGTCTCCAGCAGCCACTACTTGCCCTGGGCAATTGTAATTTGCAGGAACTACAAAACCTTTAGTAACACTTTTGCAAGCTTTTTCCGCATCTTCATTTGATAATGCTAAAATTCCAGCCATTTGCCAATTTCCTTCTGGAATGTTCGCTTCCATTATCTTTCCTCTTTTAGCAACTAACTTTGCGCCAGTTTCAATATCAAAACATCCTGCATAAGTCAAAGCTGTATATTCGCCTAGGCTTAGACCTGCTACTTCACCTGCTGCTATTTCATTCTTTTTAAGAATTTCTAATATTCCAAGACACATTGTATATATAGTAATTTGTGAATTATTAGTCTCTGCTAGTTCTTCTTCAGAAGAATTAAAAGTAATCTCTGCTACATCTATTCCTGTACTTTCTTTTACTTTTTCATAAACTTTCCTTACTTCTTCATAACTTTCATATAGGTCTTTTCCCATACCAGCACTCTGTGCGCCTTGACCTGAAAATAAAAAACCAATCTTCATAATGCACCTCTCTAATATTTTTTATCTTAAATCTTTATTATTATACTATAAATCTTTTTCAAATAAAATATGATAGGCGGTCAGTTTTTCACATTTATATTATCTAGTTTTTAAAACGAATTAAAGTTCACTTAAAAATCGAGTCTACGATTTTTTAATTAGTTTTATTCAAAAATCTTAGACTCGCTATAATAAAAGAATTTTTTATCTTAGTAAATTAAGCCAAGCATCAGTAATACGTGTATACATTGAAAGCACTGACATCTTACTAATATCTTTTTCAGCTACTAAATTAACACTATCTAAAAGCTGACCATCTAAATAGAAATGAACTGTACCTAGTACATCTCCTTTCATAATTGGCGCCGAAATATTTTCATTTATAACTACTTCTTGTTCAATGTTAGAGGCATTTGATTTTTGTATTAATACGCCATTATCCTTCTCGTATACTAAGTTTAATTCTTTTTCAACACCTTTATTTACATTTACTGTTTGAACTATACTATCTTTGGTACTCGTTTTCTCGAATTTGAAGTTAGTAAATCCATAATCTAATAGTTTTTTTGCATCTCTAAATCTAATCTCACTAGTAGGTCCTCTTAAAACGACACCAATTAGTGATAAATCGTCTCTTGTAGCAGATGCAGATAGATTATATAAGGCAAGACTAGTTGAGCCTGTTTTTAGTCCTGTACAACCTTGATAATTTCTTACTAATTTATTAGTATTTACTAAACTAGATTTCCCATCTCTTAATGAATCCATCCATATCGTTGTATATTTTTTTACATCTGGATGGTTTTGTAAAAGCTCTCTAGACATAAGTGCAATATCATAAGCACTAGTAATATGTCCATCTTCATCAATACCATGACAATTTTTGAAAACTGTATCATTCATTCCTAATGCTTTGGCTCTTTCATTCATTAGTCCAACAAAAACTTCTTCTGAACCCGCTAAAAGCTCTGCCAAACACATTGCACAATCATTTGCTGATACTACACAAACTGCCTTTAGCATTTCATCTACTGTTAAAGTTTCTCTTGTATCAAGCCATATTTGCGAACCACCCATTTGACTTGCATTTTCTGAACAAGGAACGGAATCTTCCAAAGATATTTTCCCACTGTCTATAGCTTCCATAGTAAGTAAAATTGTCATAATTTTAGTTACACTTGCAGGTCTTAACTGCTCATGTGAATTCTTCTCGTATAATACCTTGCCAGTAGTTTGTTCTATTAAAATACAACTCTCACTTTCAATATTCAAAAAATTCTCTCCTAACGCTTCTGTGCTTGCTTTTTCTATTTCACCTGTTTCAGACCAGACTGGTACTGCAAAATCTAAGCCATAAGATACATTTGATATACAAAGTACAAATAATATAAAACTTGCTAAAATCTTCTTATTCATATTTCCTCCTCAAGATAAAAAAAATAATTTTGTACATTTTATGCACAAAATTATTTTTTATCACATATCTTATTTGCTTATACATTATTTATTTTATCTTTTCAATTTCTTCTTTTGTTAATTCTGTATATTCCATAATTTCTTCAATTGGCTTATTAGCTTCTAACATTTTTCTAGCAATTTCCTTCTTGGCTTTCTTTGCACCTTGTTCTTCACCTTGCTTTATACCTTGTTCAATTCCTTGTTTTATTCCCTGCTCTATTCCTTCTTTCAAGCCTTCTTCAATAGCTTCGCCTCTCAAAGTGGCGATATCAGACAAATACATTTCTCTTCGTATAGCAGCATTTATTTCTCCCATATCAGTTGTAATATTATCGTATACATCAATAGCTTCTTTAATTTCTTTATTATTTTCCATATCTTCCTCCTTAATCTCTTTTGGATTTAATAGAAACTTAGTCCATAAAGCTATTTTACTTTTACTATCAAGCTTACCAATTTCTACTAGTTTTCTTATCTTTTCTAAACTTATTATAACAATTTCAAGTCTGTCAGTCAATATTAAATCGTGATATGCTTCTTCTCTGAAATTCCATGTTAACTTATAGTTGGGTATTCCTTTAAAAACATCTATTTCATCTTGTGCAAACATAACTACTATTGTTTTACGAGCATCATAATATCTTTCGCCTTTTTTTACACTATTAGAAAAAATCTTAGAAGCATATTTTGTTAATCTTATACCTATGCTTTTATAATCTCCTACTTGCATTTCTAAGTCAATTTGAGTACCATCTTCTGCTTCAACAAGTATATCTAAAATTCCTGCCTTTTCATCAATAATGTCTGTTTCTAGATTCTTTTGTTCATTTAAGTCTTTTACTTTAATGTCTAAATCGAGAAAAGCTTTTATAAAATGTCTTGTAATTTCTTCACTTCCTTTCCTTCCATAAATTCTCTTAAATATCCAGTCATTTGTTGGATATAAGTTGATGTTTTCTGGTATTTTTGTTGTCATAAATGACCTCCTTTAAATAAATTTTAGTAAGAAATCACAACAACACATAACAAATAAAAAACTATTTTTAAAATGAAATTTTTTAGATACCTTTTAGAATAGGCTTTGTTTTGAATAACGTTTGAATTTTGCTTTTAGAACTAAAGCAAATGATTGCAATTTCTTGCTTATGTGCTATATTAGCATACTTTTCTCACAGTGTCAAGAAAAAGCAACTATGCAGTTGCTTTTATCTTAAATTTTATCTAATTCTGTTTGCACAAAAATAAATATTTTCATATAGTGATATTTTAATATTTTCGTTTATAACTATTTGGAAATTACCTTATCACAATTGCTACTGTATTATTTTTCAATTTTATCAAAATAATAATTGCTACCAGATTTCTCGAAAGTATATTTATAAACTCCTACTTGACCATCATAGGTTACTTCGAAATTTAACTTATTTCCTGTTTCATAAGCATTTGTTATCTTGTAATTTGCTTTTTCTAAACCAATTACTGTAGAATTCTCCGCTATGAATGTATTATTAAAATACAAGAATTTCAAATTATCATATTCGAAAACTGTATTCTCTAAAGTTGCACTCTCTCCACAAACACTTTGGAAAGCTTCTAATAAACTGCTACTGTCAAAAGTTAATACATCTCCATCACTAATTTTTTTACTATCTTCTAAATTCTTATATGCAATTTTCAATTTTAAATTATTTGACATATTATCTTTTGAAACACTGTTTTGTATTTCTTGCACAATATTTGGAACTTGTATATTTTCTACTAACTGACTATAATTTTTTATGTAATATGTGCTATTTTTTACTTCTTCTTGTTTTGGCACTTCTACCACTTCAGTTTGAACAGGCAAATTTTTATTAAAATATCCTATGTCATATAAGCAATATCCTAAATAACCAATTATGGCAATTAAAATTATAATTACAAAATCTCTTCTAATAATTTTACCAGTTTTTCCCTTAATTAACTTTTTAGCTTCTAAATCCACTCTTTTTTGAGCACTAATTTCTATTTGCTTGTCCATTTCTTTTTTCAATTCTTCAAGCATTTCTTTCTTTTTGTCATTAATTTGACTATCAATCTCTTCTAAAATTTTCTTTACATCTTTATCTTTTGTAATATCGTCTTTTTTATTCGCCATATCAAAAAATCTCCTTTCGATTATTGATGTCATTATATATCGATTTTGCCAAAAAATCAATGTTATTTTTTGACTTTTATTTTGCAAATTTTGTTAGCATATTTTAATTATAAAAATCAATAATAATATTGAAATGAAAATTTATATTTTCATTTTTTAAGATAGATTTTTAGGAGGACACTATGACTAAGAAAGTTTTTATAGGTATTTTAGTTAGTATTCTTCTTTCATTATGTACAAGTTTTTGCTTTGCAGCAACTGATACAGATAAAGTAAATTTAGGTAATGATGTAAGCTCATCAATAAATAAAGGTATGGACTCTGTAGGAAACGCTGTAAGAGATGTAGCAGGTTTTGGAGAAAGAACAGCAGATGATGCTGGCGACGCTATCGGAAATATGGGAAACAACAATAACGCAAGAAATAATAATAGTAGAACAACTAATGGTATCAATACAAATCGTATGTATAATGGAAATTACAACACTACTAGAACAAGCGCTGATGGTGCAGCTACAACAGCTGGTATGTCAACAACAACTTGGATGTGGGTAATATTTGCAATTGCTGCAGTAATTATAATCGCAGCTATTTGGTATTACGCAATGCAAGGTAATGATAGAGACTAACAACAATAAAAGTCGGTATTACATACCGACTTTTTATTATGTACCAGTTTTCTTTAATCTAATTAGTATCGCTATTGCAAACAAGATTAGCAATACTCCAATTGAAATTAAAATAACGTTTAATATATTATTAAGTCCTAAATTAGCTTCTGGCAAATTTGAAAGTGAATCTACCTTCGTAACTTGAGCACTAATATCAGGGTAGGTACTTGAACTTGCAGAAGAGGTGTTTGTACTAGATGTATTTTCTATAGGATTATCTTCAAGGTCCTCTCCATCGCCCTCTGTAGCTGTAACAACATTTATAAATACGCAAGCTATTACAGTTATTATTAATAATATTTTTAAAAATTTTGACATAATTTGCTCCTTAAATAAAACCTTAATAATATGATAACTCAAATTAAATAAATATTCAAGATATTTTTAATCTTCGTCAAATAATTTTTCTCTTATAGAAGGATTTTGCCCTTCTCCTAATAATTTTCTCCTAAGTGCCATTATTTCAATTTCACTTAATTTAGTCTCTTCCATAATTCGTCTTATGTCAGCATTTTGGTCGTTACTTAATATATTTACTGCTTTTTCTCTACTTATTGCTCTGTCTATGCCCTTCACCATCTCTCTTAACTTTTCTTTTTCTTCTACGCTGACCACTTCGTTATTCATATTTACCATTACACAACGCCTTGCATCACTATATTTTCTAAAAGAAATAGCTATTTGTGTATATATAGAAATTTCTGGAAGTCCTCCTTGAACAAACTCTATACAATCATATAAAAATGGTAAATCAGAAACGCTAAAGGTTCCTCTTTCATATTCTGCTTTGCAACTATGTATATATTCTTTTACTCTTGCTACATTTTTAGGTGTATATACATATTTATCTAAAATAGATTTAGCTGCTTTCTTTACTATATTGCCTGCCAGAGCTTTTCTAGGTTTTGGCGGCTTAAGTGTTTTCTTATTTGAATTTTTCTTTTCTTCTTTCTTTTTCTTTTTTGTTTTTTCAACTGTTACCCAAGACAAAGTTTCTGGCGCATCGTCCATAAGTGCTTTAATGGATGGTGTCTTTTTACTTTTTAAATTGCCATAATTCGATTTACTTACACCTATAACACCTCTTGCAAACATAATTTGTGATAATATATGTTTATATCCTGTAAACCATTTTTCAAAATTTGCTAAAGTAACTGGTGAACCTTTTACAATATTATTTTCTCCTAAAACTTTATTTCTTAATTTTGATAATTGTTGTATAGGAATTTTGGTTCTTGTTAATATAACTGCTTCTTCCTCTAGATTTCTTGACATCGAATTTAATTTGCCTTTGGCTATATCAAAAATTTTATCAGCAAACATATACTCAGGCATAATTCCGCCATGTTTTCTATGAAGTTCTTGAATTTTAGCATATTTAATTCTATCTTTTATATGCATACCATTACTAATTAAAATTTTTCTTTTTAAAATTGCTATATCTTCTTCACTTGGCAACTCTTCATTAAGTAGTATTGGTGTTGTACTTTTTCTATCATATCTTATATTAGGAAGTCTTGTTAGTGGTATGTCTAAAATTTTTTCAGCAAAAATATGTTCTTTCATATTAGGTGCATATTTTTGTTTAAGTTCTAAAAATCTTTCATAATTTATTGGGTCATCATAGTGTAAAAAATTCTCTTTTATTACTTTTTTTCTTAAAGTTTCAAAATCCGTTATTTCTTCATTATAAAAAACTTTAGTTGTTTTATATTTTCCAAGTAGAAAATATGATACAGAATCTTCTGGTATTCCTAATACTTCAACTGCAAATTGTCTTTCAGGTATTACGCTACCATACTTATCATATATTCTATAAAACTCATCTCTTGCAAACTCTTGTCTATAAGTTAAATGTTCTCTACGACAAACCCTGTCTTTTAAGAATTCTAAATATTCTTTTGGAACATCTATATCTTGCAAAACCGCTGAATTAGTACCAGCTACTCTCATATTTTTCACGCCAATTGCATTTATATCTAGTATTTCTTCTGCAAACATTTCTTGTGACAACATTCCAGCATATTTATTATATAATCGTAAAAATTCTTCATTGTCTATAGTTTGACCAATATGAAGTCTTTCTTTTCTTATTACTTTTTCCCTTAATATAGCTATGTTTTCTGGATTTACTACATAATTTGAAAATACTGATGCTTGTTTATTTCTTCCACCTAATAATCTAGTAGCCTTTCCATTATTCATATCTAAAATTTCAGTTGCAAAAAGCTTTTCAGGAATACCTCTTCCAAATTTTGCGTAAAGCTTTTTAAACTGTGGTAAAGTAATTAAATCACCTATATGTAGCTTTGATTTTGCAATTACTTCTTTTCTAATGTTTTGTAGAAAATTTGCATCATATTCACTCTCAGTTTCTAAATCAACTAGCATAGAACCGCCATCTGATTTTGAGCTTTCTATATTATGCTCATTAATATTTAATGCAACTTTTGCAAAACTCTTTAAAGATAGTCTTCCTCCAAATTTTTGATGATATTGTATAAGCCTTCTGTAAGATAACCAATTTATTCCACGTGCCTTAACTTCTTCATGCATTTTTTCTCGTATGTTATCTAATTCTTGTTCTGATACATATTCTCTTTTTAATATGGGTGTTTCTATTACTTTTCCGAATAGAGAGATAATACAACTTAGTTCCTTCTATATCCAGAAAATATCTAGCAAAAACGTCTTTATCAAAGCCGTTTCCATATTTTTCATAAAGCTCTAAAAACTGCTTATATGTCACTTTATCTTCAATATGGAGACCAGCTTCTTCTATCATACTTGTTCGTAACAAACGTATAAGTCTTAAATTAATCTTTTTCTGTAGTGATAATTCCATTTTTACCTTTTAAAATATTTGATTTATTTTGCTTTAGTTATTTAACATTTCATTTTTCAAATCATATAGTTTTTGTGAAATATCTACATAATACCTTTGTGGATTTCTTAAACGTTTTACCTCATCCCAAATCGTATTTAATTGCTCTTTTGAATATTTTGCAATTTCTTTTAAGTTTGGTGACTTATATATTAATTTTCCGTTTTCAAATATCTTTTCTTGTAATTCTTTTACATAATAATTTGAAATATGCTTCTTCTTCCAAGTATTGTGCTCGTCAAATAGTTCATAACCATCTTCGGAAACTACTTCGTCTGCAAGAGTGATAACATCAGCAATTGCAAAATTAGTTTCTTTGCTATAAAATCTATAAACTTTTTTAAAGCTTGGGTTAGTAATTTTCTCTACATTTTCGCTTATCTTTATTTTAGGAGTTAACTTACCATCTTTTTCAACTGCTACTAATTTATATACTCCTCCAAAAACAGCATCACTTTTAGCTGTTATTAAATTTTCTCCAACACCAAAGCTATCAATTTTCGCGTCTTGCTCCAAAAGTGAAGTAATTAAGTGCTCATCAAGTGAATTACTTACACATATTTTAGCATCACTATATCCTGCCTCATCTAGCATAGTACGTACTTTCTTTGATAAATACGCTAAATCTCCACTATCTAATCTTATACCAAGTGGACATATTCCCTTTGGTTTTAATACTTCATCAAATACTTTTATAGCATTTTTTATTCCGCTTTCTAGGGTATTATATGTGTCAACTAAAAGCAAGCAATTATTAGGGTACATATCAGCATATGCTTTAAATGCCTCATACTCACTTGGAAAACTTTGCACCCAACTATGTGCCATTGTGCCACTTGCTGGTACTTCAAATCTCTGTGCTGTAAGCACACAAGAAGTTCCAACTGCTCCTCCTATAATAGATGCTCTTGCTCCATAAACAGCTGCGGATACTCCATGTGCACGCCTTGCTCCGAATTCCATAATTGATCTTCCATTTGCAGCTCTCACTATTCTACTTGTCTTTGTAGCAATCAAACTTTGATGATTAAGTAATAAAAGCATTGCTGTTTCCAAAATTTGTGCTTCAACAATATTAGCTCTTACAGTAATTAAAGGCTCTCTTGGAAATACTACTGTTCCTTCTGGAATAGCCCATATATCACCTGTAAATTTGAAATTTGATAAATACTCTAAGTATTTATCTGAGAATATATTTAAACTTTTTAAATAATTTATATCCTCTTCGTCAAAGCTTAAGTTCTCTACATAATCTATTATCTGCTCTAAACCTGCAACAATTGCGTATCCACCTTTATCTGGAACTTTCCTAAAGAATATATCAAAATATGCTATTTCGTCTCTGTTTAATTCAAAGTACCCATTTGACATTGAAAATTCATAAAGGTCTGTTACCAATTCTAATTTTTCTCTATTCATTATATGTCCTCCATTAATTATTTTCTAATAAATAATTATTTCTATCAAATTTATAAGTTGGAACTCCAGTTCGTTTATGTTTTGAGCTATTGAATCTCTTTAAAATATTTTCTTTTGCTGTCTTATCTTCTATATTACCTTTTTCAATCATTTCAGCAATTTGAGAATATTTAATACCCATTTTTTCTTCGTCAGTTTTTCCACCTAGTCCATCATTTGGCGCTTTTTTTATTATAGTATCTGGTACTCCTAAATATTCTCCCATTTTTAATACTTCGTCAACTGTAAAGTTGGCAATAGGATTGAAATCAGAAGCACTGTCTCCCCATTTTGTAGTGTATCCCACCATCGCTTCACACAAATTTCCAGTGCCTATAACTAAATATCCTAAACTTTGCGCTATACTGTATAGTGTTGTCATTCTAAGTCTTGGCTTAACATTTATACCAGCTTCACTTGATAATTGTTGTACTTTTGAAACTTCTTTTCCAAACTCTGCATATGTGCTACTTAAATCTACTGTAAGGAATTTTACTCCAAACCTATCTGCACATTCTTTTGCATCATTAAAATCAGATGCTATAGAATTACAAGGCATCGAAACAGCTACTACTCTTTCTTTTCCCAAAGCTTTTACTGCCATTGCAAGCACCACTGCAGAGTCTTTGCCTCCACTTAAGCCTAATACTACACCTTCTACGCCGGATTTTTTTACATATTCTGAAATCCAATCTATAGCATTATTCATTTCTTTTTTTAAGTTTTCTTCACTCAACATCTATTTTACCTCATATAACTTATTTTCTTTTATATATTCATAAATCTCGTCTGGCATTAAATATCTAACACTTTTTCCAGCCCTTATCTTTTCTCTTACAAAAGTTGAGCTAAGGTTTGTTCTAGTGTTACCTTTTAAGCTTATAAAAGTATCTTTATTTGCTTTTAAAAAGGCATTTGACGTAATTATTTCTTCTATATTATCATTATCTCTACTTAAAACTAAAACCTTGTATTTCGCAGTTATTTTGTCTGCACCTTCCCAAGTATCAAATTCCTTTAAATTATCAGTACCAGTTGCAAATAAAATCTGATGCTCTGGATACTTCTTTTGCAAAATATCTAATGTTTCTATTGTATATAATGGTCTATTACTATCAATCTCTATACGTGAAACTTCAAACTTTTCATTTTTATCGCATACAAGTTTTAACATATTATATCTATGTTCACTAGCTATAACCGCTTCTTTTTTTTCATAATTAATATTAACAGGAATAAAAATTATCTTATCTACATCTTCTATTTCGTTTACTATTTGCTGTGCTAATAAAAAATGTGAGTTAAGTGGCGGATTAAATGCTCCACCAAACATTATTATCTTTCTCATAATTTAAAATACTCCTCTCACAATTTATATCACAAAATCCTAAAAGAAACAAGTTTTATAATAATAAGTCAAAAAAAAGAACTGGTTAATTCCAGTCCAATTTTTGTATTATTAAGCAATACCATATTTTTTCTTAAATCTATCTGCTCTACCACCTGTAGTATTTTGTTTTAAGCTTCCTGTCCAGAATGGATGACATTTTGAACAAACATCAACTTTCATTTCAGGTTTTGTAGAGTTTGTTTCTATAACATTACCACAAGCACAAATTATTTTTGATGCTGCGTAATTTGGATGTATACCTTCTCTCATTGTAACTTCACCTCTTTCTTACTTATCTAAACAATCTTATATATCATAACATAATTAAAATTATAATGCAAGTACTTATTTCTAATTTTCATTAATTCTTAAAAGAACCGTCAATAACTCTATCTATAAAATCTGTTACTGTCATAGACTTGTTCTCTTCTGGCTCTTGTGTTTCCTCAGGATTATCTTCAGGATTTTGTTCAACATTTTCCTCAGAATTTTCTACTTGTTGCTCTTCTTCTGGATTTACTTGCTCGCTATTTTCAGTATTATTAGTTACTGTAGTATTTGTAACATTATTATAATAACTTGATTTATCCATAACTACTTTCGAATCTTCTGTAATATTTAATAGATTTCTTACATTTACACCTTCAGGCTGTCCAGAAATAACTTTTTCAAGTGAAACTCTATTAACTAATTTATAAGTTATATTAAATAAACAAGCGATTATACATATTGCTAATAACAATTTTTTCCAAATTTTTGCTAGCATATTTTTCTCCCTTCATAAAAGCAATCAATCACTATATATTATACCACTTTTTACCGAAAAGTCAAGATTTTGGGCTTTATTCCTCGCCATATTCCTCTGCCCATCTTCTTCTTTCTTCTTCCCATTCTAATTCTTCTTGTTTTCTTTGCTCTTTTGTTGTAATGTTTTCCTCAATTTCTTCCTTCATATAATCGTCTACATAAGCTGAAAATTCTTCATAAAATTCAATGTCTTCGTCTAACATAGAATAGTCATAAGAGCCTATATCGCCTCTTCCTTGTAGCCTACTTTTTGCAACTATTTCCGACATGCTCTTTCTAAAATAATCTAAATCTAACTCAGCAACATACCCATTATATTGATATCCTTGACTACTTGAATTCTTACTATCGCAATAATACATCACAGATACCATATATGCTTTATCAGGATTTTGTTTTGCAATTTCAAAATAGTGAGCTAGCCTTTCATCTACTTTAGCCTGAGCTACTGCTTTGACTTCAGCATTCACGCCTTCTTCATTTTCAGGATATCTTATAATTTCATAATAAAAATTATCACCTTTTAAACCTTCTGCTTCAAAAGCATCTATTAGATACATATCTGTAAAAGCATAAAATTCCTTTTTCAAGCTTGAACTCTCATATAATTTGTCATCTGATACATATTTAGTATAAATTGCTATGCTATTACTAAATTTACTCATATCAATTGGAAACTGAAAGTCTCTAATTATTCCATAAATCATATTAGGATAAAAATAGAAGTCAATATCAGGGTTCTTATTGTACTCTGCTAACGCTTTAAAAGTTTGATTCTCTATATATCCATAATCTGTTTTATTAAAGTTATTAGTCATATCCACATCTTCACTATATGCATGTTGCCATGCGAAAGCCTTATATAGAGCACTTGATAAAACCTGTTTGATACTAGCATCTTTTCTAAATAAATCTTCAAATTTTAGCTTTTCCCCAGTGTCTAATCTATAATTCAAACCAGTATTTACATAAACATTATTATCTCCACTCCTATCTTCATTATCTAATAAAGAATAATATATGTTTACAGATAATACATCAGAAAAATTACCTACTACTGAAGCAGTAATGTATATTTGGTCACATTCAGAATGCTCATCTAGTTTAGTTTTTAATGAAAGTACATATTCTTCGATTTCATTATTAATTTTATCTTGAATTTCTTTGTTCCTTAAACCAGAAATTTTTTCATAATTTATCTCATACTTATAATCTGGCTCTGATTCCATAATAATCATATTAGGATCAATTATCGGCTCTTCTTTAAGTTCTATATTTTCTATTTCTAATCCATTAGTCCAAGCTTTATCTCCAAGAGACATCTTTTCTGCTGATTCAACCTTATTTGTCAAACTCTCCAGAAGGCTCGTTTCTCCATTTTTTCTAGAATTTAAAGTAGTAAATATACAAATTATGGTTGCTATCACACATAGTATCGCAAAAATTACCAAGAACCAAAGTGTTTTATTTATTTTTTTAGTCTTGATTCTAGTCTTTCGACCTCCACTACTTAACTGGGACATAACCAGCCTCCTTTGCTACTGCCTGCCCTCTAGTTGATAACATTGCATCTACCAATTTTCTAGTATTGCTATCTTTGGGTTCATCTTTTCTAATTACAATGTAATATGCTGTTTGCAATGGATAAGTATCATTTTTAATTGTTTCATTATTTGGCTCTATTCCATCAATTTCTAAAAGTCTAATTCTGTTTGTAATATCCTTATTCATATCTTCAAACATTGTTGTTGCATAATAATAATATGAATATCCTATTGAGTCTACACCATTATCATAATTAGAAACTAAATTTACAATTTCAAACATTGTTTCAATTAAGTCTTCTTTTGGTGCTTCCATTATCTTTTTATTTTTCATAACAAGAGAATACATTCCTGTTTGACTTCCAGAGTTTTCTGGTCTCTGATATGCCTTTATTTTACTATCGTTTCCACCGACTTCTTTCCAATTTGTAATATCTCCAGTATATATATCCTGTACTTGTTCTAAGCTCAAACTCTTAACTGGATTTTGAGCATTTACATAAAAAACGAAGCCTTCTTTCACAACTGGAATAACTTCAAGTTCAACATCTTTCTCTTCTGCTAATTTTAGTTCTTCTTCACTTGGTTCTGTCACTACTAATAAATCTACTTCGTCATTTATAAGTCTTACATATCCCGGATGTGTATTTGTATAATCAAGCTCTGCTTCACTAGGGAGTGTGCCTATAAAATTCTCTATAAAAGCATCTGTAAGCGGTTGTGTCGCAAGAGATGCATCAACTTTTGGATAATCTTCTAAAGTAAATAAAGCTTCTGTTCCAATTTTAGCGTTTAATCCTTCTTCCACTTTATCTTGCTTGTTTTGAATACTAATTACATACATATATGCGCCTATACATATAGCCACAATTAAAATCATAGCTAAAATTGTTCCTAAAACTTTTTTCATAAAAGTTCCCCCTTTAATCTTATTTCAAGATGTATCATATCATTTATATATATTCTTTTCAATATGTTATAAAAAATTCTAATCAAAGATTTTTTCAAAAAAACTTGCATTTTTTTGGTAACTATGGTAAACTAATAAATAGTCAGTTTATTATAATAAATGGAGGTGCTTAAAGATGGCAAAATGCGCATTTTGTGATAAAGAAACAAGCTTTGGAAAACAACTAAGTATTACACGTTCACATATTAGTAAAAGAACAACTAGAACAGTAAAACCTAATTTAAGAACTGTTAAAGCAATTATTAATGGAGAACCTAAAAGAATAACAGTTTGTGCTAAATGCTTACGTTCTGGAAAAGTACAAAGAGCTAACTAATAATAATAAAAAAGCGGGTTAATCTTAAGTGATTAACCCATTTTTCATTTTATTTTTATGTATTGTCTTTTACACCAAATAAAAATTTTACTATTCCTCTCAAGGCCTTTGGAACTTTTTTTACAACTATAGTCATATACACCCCTCCTTTTATTTTTCACACAAATAACCTATTCCGCCTATAATAAGTCCTATACCTATTATACAAAGCCACGCCGTAAAAGGAAGAAATAACACTAAAATTATCCCTAGCCCCAATCCCATCATACAACCTGATAAAATTCTTTTTCGTCTAATACATAGCATATTATTTCCTCCTTTATAATATAATATTTTTGACTTTCAAATTATGTGAACAAAAATTGAATTTATTTTTGTTTTATATTATAATATGAATAGTTCAAATGAAAGGATATAATTATGGATAAATTAATTGCAAAAAATCCTACTGCTTATCACAATTATGATATAAAAGATAAGATTGAAGCTGGTATCATCCTTACTGGCACTGAAATAAAATCTATTAGAAATGGGAAAGTAAATATTAAAGATACTTATGTTAGTATTAAAAATGGTGAAGTTTTTGTTTATGGTATGCACATTAGCCCTTATGAAATGGGAAATCGCTTCAATGTGGATCCTGTTAGAAACAGAAAACTTCTACTTAATCGTAGAGAAATAGATAAACTCACAGGTCAAGTTATGCAAAAAGCAATCTCACTTGTTCCTATATCAATTTATTTTAAAGGAAATAAAGTAAAACTTGAAATTGGTATTGGAAAAGGTAAAAAGCTTTATGATAAGCGTGAAGACTTAGCAAAAAAAGACGCTGAAATGAAAATTAAAAGAGCACTAAAAAATAACCCATAAGGGTTATTTTTTATCTATATCCTAAATCTTTATCCTGTATTTTATATTCTCTATCATATTTATTAACTTCTGTTAAAACGATATCTCTTCTAAAAGTTCCGCTCTCCTACCTTTGCAACTATAAAAGGCGAAGTGCTATATGATATTTCTCCATGTCCAACTCCTATATGTGCCGTAAGTTCTCCTTTATCTAAATCGTAATCAAGGCTAAATTCTTTTATATTATCACTATCTTTACCATATAAACTAGACCTTCTAGTGCCTGTTATATAATCTTCTATGATATTTGCAGCTTGATTATCTTCCATTTCTCTACCAGTTATAAGTTCATGATATGTACCTAATCTTCTAAAAATATCTTCAAACTGTTCCATAAGCTTGCTATCTTGTCTAAAATTTTCATCTTTTCCGAGCTGAATATAAAACTGTTTCAATATCTTCAAAAAGTTCATATATTTCTCTATCTACTTCAATTGCATCTCTTTTAGTTATACCAGCAATTTTATTGGTTAAAACTGTTTGCAAGTCAAAACCGTAAAAACCTTCTCTAAAAGCTTCGTCTCCAAAAGTTTCTACACAAATCATTGCCATAGCAGCTTCTGTTTTATATCTATTTGTGCTATTAGCTTGTGATAACTGAGTATATCCTTCATTTAACAAACCTGCATAATAATAGCTCAACTCACCATTTACATGATTGTTCTCATGGTCAAAAGTAGAAGTTTTACTATTATCTCTCATAGTATCTTCAAAAGACTCCGCATCATAAATTGTTATTTTACTTTCAAAGCAATTACCTAAATCTTCCTCTCCATTTGCTAAAATTCCTCTGTGAGTGTAAGTGCCTGCTGCATGTTCATAAGGATTATATGCCAAAGTCTCTTGCAAAACTTTCCCGCCTTCTGTATATTCAAATTCTGTTTCTAACATGGAATACCTATTTATAAGTTCATATATATTAAGATACTGTTCATTTTTACACCAAATTGGAGTATAAGTATCAATAATGTGTGCTTTCTCGCTATCTGATAATTTTGGGTTTGAATTTATCGCCTGAATAATTCTTTGTATGTCAGCAGATACTTGCATATCAGCTTTAGGCTCTTCGCTCCTAGCTCTTTCAATTGCCTCATATATATAAACTACTTCATTTTTATCGTTATCATAATAAAAACTAATATTGTCTTTATCTTCTTCAAAAACAGAAATAACATCGAGTTGTAATGCAATCTCCCAAGGCTCTAATCCAGCGACTTCAAATTGTTCTGCTATACTGTCATACTTTTCCTTTAGAGCTTTTTGAGCATCTGTGTCTGCCTTTGTATCAAAATCTTTTAAAGAAATTTCAGGCTCTCCTGTTTCAGTAACAATTGTATTTGCAGATTCAAGTTCTGGTAAACTTCCTGCTGATAATACCTTATATCCTCCAAAAGCTATGAGCACGGTGATTGCAGCTCCAGCAATCACAACAACTACTTTCTTTACTATTCCATCTCCTCTATGACCTTTATACCTTTTTCTAGGAATAGGCTCGTCCCACAAATCTTTATAATTATCATAACCACTCCTATAATTGCTATTATAGTCATATGGGCTAGGTCTTCTTTTGTTTGGCCTTCTAGACATACATAATATTTGCTTACCATTATATTCATTATATAAATCTTTATATTCTAAATATGAGCATGACTGAGAAGAGCCATTTTCCATTTTTGCAAAATAGCTCATCCCTGTATACCTATTTACATATCTTATGAAATTTTCGTCATTAAAAATTACATCTCTTCTTCGGACATATTTTCTATTTAACTTACGTATTATTTCATTTAATATTATTATTTCTTTTTCGTCAGTAACAAACCCAAACACTTTAGTTTTTTTATCATAAAAACTAGCATTTAGGTTTGCTCCATTCTTACTTTCAAAAATACAATAATTTTTATTTAAAATGCTTATATTTAATAGTACTCTTCCCATTTTCTTCTCCAGTAAATTGAATAGCTAAAATCTATGCTTTATTTGCTGAACAAAATACATCTTTAATCTTATGTGAAACTGTTTTTGTAATTTCTTCTCTTGCAGCACCTAAATATTTTCTAGGATCAAATACTGATGGATCGTCATTAAATACTTTTCTAATTTGTGCTGTCATTGCAAGTCTTAAGTCTGTATCAACATTTATTTTTGAAACACCTGTCTCTCCAGCTTGTTTTAACATTTCATCAGGGCAACCTTTTGCTCCTGGGATATTACCGCCATTATTATTGCACATATCTACTAACTCAGGAATAACTGAAGAAGCTCCATGTAATACAATTGGAGTATTTGGTAATTTTTCTTTTACTTTTGCTAAAATGTCAAATCTCAATTTAGCATCTCCTTTAAATTTATAAGCTCCATGACTTGTTCCTATTGCTATTGCTAAAGAATCGCAACCTGTTCTTTCTACAAACTCTTTTGCTTGGTCTGGATCTGTATATCTTGCATCATCTTCTGCAACATTAACATCATCTTCTACTCCTGCCAATTTACCAAGTTCAGCTTCAACAACTACTCCTTTTGAGTGAGCATATTCTACAACTTGTTTTGTTAATGCAACATTTTCTTCAAAATCATATTTTGAACCATCAATCATTACTGATGTAAATCCTGCATCTATACATTTTTTGCAAGTCTCAAAATCTGGTCCGTGGTCTAAATGTAAAGCAATTGGTATAGTTGTTGTTTCTACTGCTGCTTCAACCATTTTTACTAAATATTCCATTCTAGCATATTTAATAGCACTTGAAGATACTTGTAAAATCACAGGTGATTTTGCCTCCTCAGCAGCATCTGTAATTGCTTGGATAAACTCCATATTATTTATGTTAAAAGCTCCTATTGCAAAATGTTCTTTCATAGATTTTTCAAACATTTCTCTTGTTGTTACTAATGGCATAATAAATTCCTCCTTTTGCCGTTTTACTTTAAAATTATTTTATGTCTATTTTTGCTTAATGTCAAGAATATCACCATTTTTTCATTTAAATTTCACAAAATGAAAGACCTGAAAAATAAATTTCAGGTCATTTCATTAGTGCTATTTTCTGCACTCATAACTTCCACATTTAGATTCATCTGGTAATCCGCTTGAGCAATTTTCACAAGCACATACGTCTATTTGAGGTAAACTGCAAGTACAATTTTGTTCGTTGTGTTTACAACTGTGAACTGTACAATTAATTCTTTGTTTGTCCATTTTGTTTTCCTCCTTAAGCTTAAAAGTAAGTTTCCTTACCTAAACTTATTATGCTCATAAAAATTGTTTATATTCATTTAATAATTTGTGTAATATTTGTCTCCAACAAAGTCATATTTAATAGATGTTACGTCTTCTAGAAACTTAGAATATCTTGTAGACTGTGCTATACTCTTGTCTTTAGACAATTTATAGTAATTTTTGTAAATCTGTTCAATATCATCTAAAATAACATCACCATTTGCATTTAACAAGCTAAAATGCATTTTTGCATAACCATAATCATTAAACTCAACATCTTCGTCCATATTTGCAACTATATATAATCCAAAATTTGCCAAATATGGATCAAATACATCGTACTCTCCTTCAAATATTTGATTATAATTTTGATCTATAACCTTATATTTGTTTTGCATAGTCTTTACAATAAATCTTTCATTATCTTGACAAACATAAATACTTCTATAAGCCTCTGATAAAGGTTCTCCTTCACCATCGCCATCACCATTTATAAAATAAATGGTTTTATCATTATAATTTTTAAGTAGTATTTTATCATCAAAAAAATCTAAAATTTGAGCTCTACCAAGCATTGCATTTTTCTTACCATAGCTTGTAAACCATCCCTGTTCTCTATTAGCTATATCATAATATGGAATAGTTCCATTGCTAAACAAGTATAAATAGTTTTCGTCATAGTCTAAACCTTTGGTATCTAATGTAAGCCTAATATCTGAATTGTCTTTTTTTGCTAATTCATAAATATCACCTAATCCTAGACTTGACTGAGTTACTATAATATCGTATTCGTCATTGTAATCATATCTATAAGTATATCCTGTCTCATAATCTTCTTTATATGCTGGAATTTTCGACTTATTATTAGTAACTTGTGGTGCTTCAGTAATCATTTCAGAAGTTCCTTGTCCAAGAATATCTCTATAAATTTTCTCTAATTCCTCCCACTTAGCGTCATAATTTTCGTCAGAAGACTCTGATCTATAAGACATAACTACTCTTTCATTTTTTAATATAATTTTTGAACTTCCGTCTTCACAAACAAGTGCTATATCAAATATCTTATTATATTGAACTATTTTAATAAATGGGCTTGCATAATCATATTTGAAGTCTATTCTTACCTCACCATTTTGGTCAATGTATCCATATTTTCCATCTTTTTTTACATTTATATATATATCATTTATTCCAAGCTCTGTTATATACTTGAAAAAAGTTGGCTTGAATTCTAATTCATTTTCATTTTTCTTATCTTTTATATAAGTTCCAATTTGCTCATAACTTAAACTAACACCCATAAGCAAAACTATTGCAGCCATTATTAGCGCTGTTACCGAAATTGCAGTTGTACTATCTATTTCCACCAGATTTTCACGAATACTGTTGAACATTACAATAATTCCTGAAATTATAGTAAAGCTAGCTATTGCTGGTTGTTTTATAAACAGAAAACTTACTACAAAAAGTGCTAGCATATATCCAGTTTTAAAAGTGTTATCTTTTATGTTATTATAATATTGTATAACATTAATAACTAAAACAACTGCTAAAACAGCATATATACCAGTTAAGATTATTTTCGTAACAAACTGCTCTTGGACTGTAAGTACTGTTTGATCTTGTGGTACATTTAGTGTATAAATTAGAATGAGCACACCAAACAATATGTTCATAAAACCTATACATAAGTTTACAATTCTACCTCTCATAAATCTCCTTCGCTACAAAAATTATTTATATAGCTTATTATCTATAATATATTGTTCAACTTCCTCGTAAATTAAATCTTTTACACTTTGTCCTTTTTTTAGTCTAGTTCTTACTTTTCTTGAACTTATTTTCTCATCTCTATCCAAAATAATATATTTGAAATTTTGCATTAAAAATTCATATTCTGACCAGCTTTCTATCTTGTCGAAATTGTCGGAGCCCATTATGTAAAAATTTTCACTATTCTTGAATTCTTTCTCAATCTCCCTAAAACATTCTGCAGCTGTCATTCCATATGGACTATATACTGAATTAAAAATCATATCCATATTATCTTTAAGTACCAATTCTAACATTTTAATTCTATGATATGCTGGTATTAAATTTTCTTTTTGATATTTATCTCCCATTGGTACAAAATACACCTTATTCAAATTATGTTCTTTAATTGCTTTTTCTATTAGTTCTATATGAGCAATTGTTGGAGGATTAAAACATCCTCCAAAAAAACCTATTCTTTCCACTACTATTTACCTAATACTTTCTTTACTTCTTTATATATTTCTGCATGTATATCTTCTATGGTTCTTATTTTATCTCCTACACAACATTTAACTTCATACCAATCATAATCCTTAGCAACACTACAAGCAGCATTATAGCTATCAATTAAATGTGATTTATCTCTTTCATGTATGTCTTTTACATCAGTATGAGAGAATTTATTTTCCCTATTTTTCATAAGTTCCATAGTTTTTTCTGGTGGCATATTAAGGAAAAATACTCTGCTTGGTTTTGGAAGTCCATAAATATTAAATTCTAAATCAAAAAGCCATTCCATAAATTTATTTCTCTCAGCTGAATCTGAAATCTTTCCTGCTTGATGTACCATATTCGCAGTAGTATATCTATCTGCAAGTATAAGTCCACCATTGTTGTAGTATTCTTCTAAATCTTTTTTGAAAGTTGCATATCTATCTGCTGCATAAAATGTTGAAGCAATATATGGACTTACATCTTTTGCGTTTTCTCCAAACTCACCAGATAAATACATTTTTACTAAACTTGAAGATGGACTGTCATAATTAGGAAATGCAATTGTCTTAAACTCTATCCCATCATTAGTTAAACTTTCTTTTAACTTTTCAAATTGTGTCTGTTTTCCACTACCATCAGTACCGTCAATAACAAATAAATTTCCCATATTACATCCTTTCAAATAATGCTTCTACTTCTAATTTAATTTCTGATTTTGGTTCTATATATTCCCAAGAAGGATCTCCTAGTTCTAAATATTTACGAATTTTACTACATGCCTCTGGCATAATTGGTTCAAATAAATTTGATAAATTACTTATAACTACTGCACATGTATAGATAATGTTATTAAACTCTTCTTCATTTTCTTTTCTTGCTACCCAAGGTTGTTTATCATCATAGTATTTATTAGTTTTTTCTACTAATTCAATTACTTTTCTAACTGCCTCTCTAAATTCTAATTTTTCAATTAAACTTCCAACTTCATTGTAAGTGTCAATTATTTCTTTTTTAATATTTTCGTCCATTTTACCTGCTGGTAGCTTTTCTAAACCTTTAAATTTAAGAGTTCTATTTACAAGATTTCCAAATTTATTAACTATATCGCTGTTATGTGTATTTGTAAAATCTTCTATTGTAAAGTTGGTATCTTTCTTTTCTGGCCCATTTGCAATTAAGTGGTATCTTAAAGAATCTGAATTATATTCTTCGATAGCTTCTGTTGCAGTCATACCAATACCTTTACTTTTTGAGAATTTTTGGTCATTGAAATTCAAATATTCTGCTGAAACTATAGTATCTACTAAATGATAATTTTCTTCTTGTCCTAATAATAAAGCATTTAAAATGATGCTATGAAACATAATGTTGTCTTTTCCGTGACACATATATATTTTATTATTATTTCCTTCTTTCCAGAAATCTTCCCAATTCCAGCCTCTTTCTTCACATACTTTCATAGTATCTGTAACATAGCCAAGCACAGCATCAATCCACACATAAAGTCTTTTTGCTTCATATCCATCTACTGGTACATTTACTCCCCAAGATAAATCACGAGTAACTGCTCTATCTAATAAACCTTGTTTTAAGTATTTATTAGTTTCATTTTGTGCATTTATTCTCCATTCATGATTTACTTTTGCAGTATGATCTTCAATTTGCTTTTGGAAAGCTGATAATTTAATATATAAATTTTTATTATCTCTTTCTACAGTCTTGTTTCCGCACTCAATACAAAAACCTTTTTTTAGTTCGTCACCTGTAGGAACATGTAAACAATTATCACATTGGTCACCTTTTGTCTCTTCGCCACATACTGGGCAAGTAAGTTTAATTTCTCTATCTGATAAGAATTTATTACAATGCTCACAGTAAGCTTGTGGCTCTATTTTTTCATAAATATATCCATTATCATATAATTTTCTAAATAACTCTTCTACTTTTTCTTTATGATAATCTGTAGCTGTTTTACTATATAAATCATAAGAAAAATTTAAGTCTTTGAACATTTTTGTGAATTCTTCATGATAATAATCTGCTATTTCAGAAGGCTCTTTGCCTTCTTTTTTAGCTCTTTCTGTAATTGGTGTTCCATGACAGTCTGAGCCAGATACATACATTACATTATCTCCTTTTAATCTGTAATATCTCGCCAAAACATCACCTGATATTAAACCTGCAATATGTCCTAAATGTAGTGAGCTATTAGCATAAGGCCATGCTCCACCTATAATTATATTTCTCTTTTCCATTTTATCAACTCCTTATAGTTTTTCCCAAAACCAAGATAAACTGTTATCATAACTTTTCCTATTAAATTTACGTGCTGTTACATCATCAATCCATAAATATGCTAAAAAGCTTATTAATAACCATAAGAAATCCATTGCTATACATAAATATATATCTGATATTGCATCAGCAAATTCTGATGGTATTGAATTTAATACATAAGAATGATATATCAAAAGTCCTAAATTTAGTATTATTAAAACAGCTACAAATAATGGTTTTTCTACTTTTTTAGCAAAGGCTATTGCACCTGCTATTGCTAGTGTAACAAATATTATTAGATATTGATTCATTTTATTTCCTCCTTAGTGAAATATTATTTATTAATTATTTAAAATGGTTTATGATTTAATGGATCTGATGAACTCCATCTTGATCTTTCTTCATCATCACTATTTTCTTCTTTATCCTGTTTGTCTTCTTTTTCTACTCTTCTATTGGCCACACTACTTAATCCAGCAGCTGCTAGTCCTGCACCTGCCATTATACCTACTCCTGCTTTAAAGCCTTTACTAACTTCGTCTTTTTCTTCAGGATTCTCTCCTCTTTCTTCAGCTTCTCTTGCCTCTTCAGCTTCTTTATCTTCTTTATGATGCTCTTCTTCCATTTTATCTAAATCTTGGCTTAATTCTTCACTAGGAACATAATCTCCTACAATACTTGTTATTGCTAATCTTAAATTATTATTTATTTCTTCTACTTGGTCTGGATTTTGTCTTTTCATATCTTCTGCAAGCACAATTTGATTTTGTATTTTATTTCTAATATCGTCTTCAATGGTATCAGATAGTTCTGGTACTGCACCTTCACCTTTATGTTGATTCATAAGCTCTAACATTCTGTCTTTATCTGCTTCAACATTTGGTATTGGAGTATTACCTTGAAACATATATAAATCATCTGAAAGTTGTCCTGCGTTTCCACTCTTTGCTTTTATCATAATAATAGGTTCACCATCTGGTTTTATATGGTTTGTGCCATTTACCATTTCTTCATCAATACATTTTGGACAGTCTACTACTAATACTTCTTTTATTCTAATACCTTTATCTCTACATAAAGCAATTACTTGTCCTCTCATATCTGCTGGCAAACTACCAATTGCTTTTTCTTCTTCTGGATCTTGATCAGAACCATTATCTATTGCAATGCCTCTTTCAGCATATTCGTCCTCAATCTCATCTTGCGCTTGCTCTTTGCTATAAAGAGCAAGTTTATCTCCTTTAGATAATTTTTCAGCCAAGTCCTCCATAGACTTAACTTCAAATCTATGTTCTAATATCTCTCTAGTACCTTCAGGAAATTGGCTCATTATCTTTTCATTTGCTTTTTGTATTTTAGGACTTAACTTAAACACTGGTCCTCTGTCCGTCATTTGATAAGTCCCTATATCATGACCTTGTACATCAGTGATTAAATACATTTCAGAAGGATTTTCTACTTCACCTAATCGTCTAGTAGGAGTAATTTTCATAATATTATATTTTTGTAATTTTTCGTCTGCTTTTGTCTCATTTGATATTCCAAAAAAATCTGCTGGATGTGTTTGCAAATACGTTCCTAAGTTTTGTACACTCTGACCTTCTATAATTGCATCATATCTCTTTACAGTATTTGAAGACGTATATGCTTTTGACATCTCCCAAATTTGCCCTGCACTTGCTCTTTCTTTCATTTTTAATCCTCTACTTTCCTAATTTCATTTCAATTAAGTCTGCTAATTCTTTTGCTTTTTCAGTTATGTATTCTTGATTTTCACCTTCTATCATAACTCTTACAATAGGCTCTGTTCCTGATGTTCTAATAAGTACTCTACCATCATTTAAAAATTCTTCTTCTAATTTTCTAATTTCTGCATTTATCTCTTCATCTTTGTCATAATCATACTTCTTCTCATTTAGAACTTTAGCATTTATTAGTACTTGTGGATATATTTTTACCATTTTTCTAGCTTCTGATAATTTTCTACCTTTTAAGGCTTTTATAAGCATTAAAGACGTTAAAATACCATCACCAGTTGGATTGTAGTCTAAGAAAATTATATGTCCTGATTGCTCTCCTCCTAAATTATCTCCGCTCTTTAGCATTTCTTCTAATACATATCTATCCCCAACTTTAGTTTGTTTATATTCTATATTATTTGCTTTTGCGAACTTATTTAAACCTAAATTGCTCATAACAGTTGAAACTAATGCGTTATTTTTTAATTTATTTTGCGATTTTAGAAAATCTGCTAAAATTGCCATCATAATATCACCATCAACGAGCTCACCATTCTCATCTACTGCTTGGCATCTATCTCCGTCACCATCATAAGCTACGCCTAGTGATAATCCTTCTGATTTTACTAATTTTGAAAGGCTTTCTATATGTGTTGAACCACAATTTTCATTTATATTTATTCCGTCAGGAGTATTATTTATGATTTTATGTTTTATTCCAAGTCTTGTATAAACTTCCTCAGCTACTTTATAGGTAGCACCATTTGCAGTATCTATTCCTATGCAAAACTCTTCTGGCAAGTTTTTAAAATCGTCTTTAAATAAATCTACAAAAAAATTAATATATTTTTCTATATAACCTTCTGCATTTTCTGAAACACCAATATGTTTTCCTACAGCTGTTAATGAAGATAATTTATCCGAATCCATAATCTCTTCAATCTCTTCTTCAATGCTATCTGGAATTTTAGTCCCTTTGTTACTAAAATATTTTACTCCATTAAACTCAAAAGTATTGTGAGATGCGGAAATTACTACACAAGCATCTGCATTTAATTCCCTAGTTAAATATGCTGCACCTGGTGTAGGTATAACGCCTACATTTTTTACATTTGCACCATAACTTAAAAAGCCTGCTGTCATTGCACTTTCTATAAGTGTTCCTGATATTCTTGTATCTCTACCTATTAAAATAGTAGGTGTATGTGTAGAATGTTTTGAAAGTATGTATGCACCGGCTTTTGCTACTCTAAAAACCAAATCTGGTGTTAATTCAGTATTGGCAATTCTTCTAATACCATCTGTTCCAAAATATTTTCTCAATTGTCATAACCTCCTGAAGACTTTATCTTTTTTCAGTCCTTATTATTATATATGTATATTATTCAAATTTCAATATTTTAGTGAAAAATAGTGAAAAATAATAAAAAAGAGAATGTGATAAACATTCCCTCTAATTTCTACTACTTATATTAACTTGAGATAAATCAACTGCAAATTCTCTTTCTATTACATTTTGTATTTTTCCAATGTCCTCATTGCTCAGATGTGCTGTCTTTATGACAACATTTATTGCATTATTATTTACTAAAATTACTACATTATCAAAGCCTTTATTCATTATTAAATTTTCTGCAATCATAATAGAGTTCTGAGCTTTATTGATTTTATCTATTTCTTGAACTGCTATAGACTTTTGTGTTTCTGGAAGTTCTTTATTATTAATTATATTTTGATAGCTTTCTAACATTCTTGAATACATAGTATCTCTTTCAAGCTTAGTTTTTGTAAAATAGTCTTCTTCACTTGTTATAGCTGTGCTTACAGAGTTATCCACAGTGTTAGAATTTGTATTTTCAAGGTTATCCACAAGTGCAGAAACTGTTGTATTTTCATTTTCCACAAGTGCATTACTACTTACAAGCTGAACATCTCCAATGTTATTTGTGTTTCTTCCAACATCTGTAACAGCTACTGTATCCACACCTTCATTTCCGTGGGTTATAGTTTATAAATCCTACTGCTAATAATAGAACTCCACAGGCTACCAAAGTTACTTGTTTAATTTTCTCTATATTTATTTTCTTCTCCATAAGTATTTCCTCCTTCCTCTGATTTCATTTCATATACTTTTATCTTATGTTTGCCAAGTCCTGTTACTGCTTCTGCCGCTGAAATAATATCAGTCTGAACTTTTATGTTATTAACACCTTCTGCTACAATTACCATTCCTTCTAATTTTTCGTCAGCATATGTAAGTAGTACAGAAACTTTTCCGTACTCCGTTTATTTCACTTAAGATTTTTTCAATACGAGCTTCTAAACTTGTTGATGTATTATTGGCATTGGCAAGCACTGCATCAGCATATTTATCTTCCATTTCTGGCGTGCTATCTTTCATAATATAGTTTATGCACACTAAAGTGATAATTAATAAAACTAATAGAAAAATCAAATTTTCTATTTTCTTGTCTTTTTTCTTAAACATTTCTTTTAATTTCTCAATCATAACTTCTCCTTAGTTTAGAAATAATGATCCTATATTTTCAAAATCAATATTTCCTATATTTGATATTATTGGATTTAAGATTACAAACATAATATAAACTCCAACTACTACCTTTACATATTTTTTTATATTTCCTGCTGGAACAAACATTTCTACAATCATAGAAATAAATATACTAATAATTATTTGTTCACACCAACTTCTTAAAAATACAATCATAAACCTACCTATACATTATTGAACTATTACTAATTTTCAGTACTAAAGTTATACCAATAATAAACATAACTGATACTGCAAAAAGTATTGCTAGTAAAATTTTATAAGTATCTGCTATTTCAGAAATAAGCTTTACTATTCTAGTATCTGCAACTACACTTCCAACACTTGATGTAAGTTTAAAACAAACTGTAAAAATTGCAATTTTTATTATAGGTAAAAGTACAATTCCAATTATTATTATTACACCCACAAAACCAACTGTATTTTTTAGTATGTTTGCACAACCTAAAACAGTTTCTGTTGCGTCTCCCAAAATCTTTCCGAACTACTGGTATAAAATTCGTTACTGCAGCTTTTGTAGTTTTTGCAGTTAGTCCATCTACTGATGCACTTAATGTTCCTTCCAAAGAAATTACAGATGTAAATATCGTTAAAATAATTCCTAAACACCAAACAATTGAGCTTCTTAAAAATTTTGCTATTCCAGCTATTTGCACTCTTTCTGAAATATTAGATGCAATGCTTAGTACACAAGATATTAATAGTAGTGGTATTAGAAAATTATTTGAAAAATTACCAATAAAATTTATTATGAATAATAAAATTGGCTGAGCCATATTGGTAGTTGCAATAGAACCAGTGGATAAAACCAAAGTAGTAAATAATGGTATTAATAAATTCATGAAATTAACTAATTTATTTATTGCTTCATCAGTTATTTTAAGTATACTAACTAGACTTGTGGAAACTAATATTACCACCATTAAATATTGAAGTATATATACTATTTTTGTAGTCTCTTCATTTCCTAGGTTTTCCAAAATAGCTTTACATATACTATTTATTACAATTACTACTAATACTGTAACCATAAGTCTAATTGCAATTATCATTTCATTTCCTACAGCCGCTGATATCACTTTTTGGAAAAAACTTAAATCTATATCACCTTTTAAACCAGAAGTAACTAACTCTCCAATATCTATTTCTGGAAAGGCTTCTTCAGTATAAGTTTTAGCTTCATCAGTAAATTCCTTTATTCCAAAAGCTTTTTTCGTTTCTTCAAAGATCTCTTCTGTAGCATAGCAAAAACTACATAACAATATTAAAATAAGAAAAACAACACAAACTTTTTTAAGCATTTTCTTTCCTTTGTAACAAAAATTTATGGAAGTAATTTAAGCAAAGTATCAAGTGCTAAACTTATTACTGGTATTGACATAGAAATAATAATTATTTTTCCTGCAAAATCTATTTTACTTGCAATCGCAGTTTCTCCGCTATCTTTACATATACTTGTCCCATATTCTACTAAAACAGCAATACCTGTAATTTTTAATAGTAAACTTATAAAGCTCGAATTGTTATAACTTGTCTTCTCTGAAATTCTACTAAGAAATCCTACAATCTCATTTATAGTTTCAAAAGACATTGTAAGCAAAATTATTCCACCAATTATACTTGCATATATTGCATATTCTTTTTTATATTCTTTCAGAACTATTGATATAATTAATGTTAGGAAACCAATACCTACTACTTTTACAATTTCCATTATAAATTAAACACCGTCCTAACAGTTTCAAAAAGATTGCTTATTTCAGTTACTACCATCGTAAGAACTATAATCATTCCGAGCTAAGCTCGTCATCATTGCCTGATCTTCTCTTCCTGCTTTAGAAAGAATTTGATGGACTACAGCAATCAAAATTCCAATACCAGCAATTTTTAATAATATATTAATGTCCATAACTTCCCCCTTTAAATAAATATAATAACAATTCCAAGTCCGCAAAGTATCCCAAGTGATTTATATAATTTTGAATTTTTATTTTTTTCTAACTCTGCTTTATCAATTTGCTTTTCTATAAATTCCATCGTAATTTCTATTTCGCCTATTTGCCCTTTTTTATCAGTTTTTCCAAGTAATTTACCAAACATCTTTAAAACTTCTTTATCTTCCTTATTAAAATATATTGCTTCTTCTACTGCCGTATTCCAAGAAGTATTTAGGTCGGTTTCATTTAATTTATTTATTGTATTTTTAAAAATATTATCTTTATGTATATATATAGATTTTGAAATTCCATTAAAAACTTCTTCGATCGGTTCGTATGTAAACTCTATTTTACTTTTGAAAAATGCTAAAGAATTTTTAATTTTCTTAAGTTCTTTTTCTCTTTGTTCATAAGTTTTAGCTTTATAAATGCCTATATATGTACATATATATATAATTAAAATTGATATAATAAATTTCAAAATCATAATTTTTCTGCACTTCTTTCATATTCTCCACTTTTTTTATTTAAACAAAATACATCTTTTAATTTTCCTTTATTGTTTTCGTCTAAGAAAATAATTCTTTCTATTATATTAGTGGCAATTAAATTTTTTATGATTGGATTTAAAGAAATATCTTCAAAATTTGCACCATGTGCAGTAAAAAGTCCTTTACAACCAGAGCATATTGCATATTTTATAGCTTCAATATCTTCTGCGCTTCCTATTTCGTCAGCAACAATTACTTTAGGTGACATAGAACGTACTAACATTTTCATGCCTAAACTTTTGGGTACATTATCTATAATATCTGTTTTAATTCCCAAATCGTTTTGAGGAACTCCTCTAAAAAGGCTTGCTATTTCTCCTCTTTCGTCTACAACACCTACGTTTATCGCTAAAAACTTTATTTCTTTTATTCCACTTGAAATCTGTCTTACAATATCTCTTATCATTGTTGTTTTTCCGTGCACCTGGTATAGAAACAATTAAAGTATTATAGATATTATTAGACTGCAAATCTAAAATAAATTTTAAAACTTTATTTCCGCTTCCAATGACTTGTCTTGCTATTCTAAAATTTAAACTATATATATGGTTGATATTAATAATCTTTCCATCTTCCATTACGCCAGAACCACTAATTCCTACTCTATGTCCACCTTTAATAGTCACAAAACCATTTGCAATTTGATTTTGGTAAGTATATATCGAATTTTCACATATAGCTTGCAAACATGAAATTATTTCTTCTGTAGACACAGAAGCCTTAATAACTTTTTCTCCTACATCAAATTTTAAAATAATTGGTCTTTCTAATCTAAGCCTTATTTCTTCGATTTTATCTAGCTTGTCTTTAGCGTTCTCTTTAATATTTTCCCTTATACTTTCAGGAAAATAACTTAAAACTTCCTCCATTATTACTCTCCTTTTTCTTTGGTATATTATTTATATATGCAGGTAATTTTATTTTTAGAACAAAAATGCAAAAAAAATGATACTTTTTCAAGTATCATTTTTTAATATAATATATCATCTTATTTTGCATATACTTTTTTATAAAAATTGTTTCATTTTATTTACTAATTTTCTTTACTTGCTTGCTTTGAAAACTTCTTCAATTTTTCAGACACTAAGAAATTAATTGTACCTAATGGGAATTTTCCATTTTTATCTTTTGCACCTGCTGGTACGCCAGTTAAAATTTCAATACCTTCGTCAATTGTACGTACTGCATATATATGGAATTTGCTTTTTCTTACTGAATCTATAATCTCATCTGATAAATGTAAGTTTCTAACGTTTTGTGCTGGAATAATAACACCTTGCATTCCGTTAAAACCTCTCATTTTGCAAATTTGATAAAATCCCTCTATCTTTTCATTAACGCCACCAATTGGCTGTATCTCACCTTTTTGGTTTACTGAACCTGTCACTGCAATTGATTGGTTTATAGGTATTCCTGATAAACTTGAAAGTATTGCATATAATTCTGTACTTGAAGCACTATCTCCATCAACTCCGCCATATAGCTGTTCAAAACATACACTAGCTGTAAGTGATAAAGGCATTTCCTGTGCAAATTGTCCTCCTAAATAACCTGTTAATATAAGCACACCTTTTGAATGTGAAGATCCTGACATCTCAACTTCTCTTTCAATATTGACAATTCCTTCTTTACCCATATAAGTATTAGCTGTAATTTTTGCAGGCTTTCCGAAAGAATAATCACCAATAGTTATTACCGTAAGACCATTTATTTGTCCGACTTTAAATCCATCTGTTTCAATCAAAAGTGCTTCTTCTTTAATCATTTGTAAATACTTTGTATCATATTTTTTAATTCTATCAACACGTTCATCAAAAGCTTTTTGTACATATTCTTTTGTAATTATTTTAGCTTTATCAAGCTTTGCCCAAGCCGAAGCTTCTCCGACTATCTCTCCAATTTCACTAAATTGTGTAGATAATTTTTCTTTATCACCTGATAACTTTGAAGCAAACTCAATTACTTTTGCCATTGCTTCTTTATCTAAATCTAATAATTCTTCTTGTACACAAAAACTTCTAACAAAATTACTTAATCTTTCAATATTGTCATTTGTTTTTGGTGCTTCTTCTTCAAATTCAACTTTTATTTTAAATAATTTTCTAAAATCATCATCCATTGATAAAAGTGTGTGATATATATTAGAATTTCCAACTATCAAAACTTTTAAATCTAGTGGTATTGGTTCTGGCTTTAATGATACCATCATCATAGAAGTTCTTTGGTCAACAACATTTTCAATAGCAATTTCTTTTATACGTAGAAACTTCTTTAAAGCTTCATAGCACATTGGATTTTGTAATAAATCTTTTGCTTGGAACATAATGTATCCACCATTTGCTAAATGCAATAGTCCAGGTTTTATCATTGTAAAATCTGTTTTTAACATTCCATACTGATTTTCATATTCTAAGCCACCAAATATATTGTTATATGAATAGTTTGTATCCATTATAACAGGTGCACCCTCTAATTTACTATTATCGACAAACAAATTTACCCTGTAATTTAGCCATGGTTCTCTAATCTCAGGCTTTTGCATTGATTGCGGTTGTTGTTGTGATTTTGGATCTGGTTCAGGCTCTAAAAATTTATTAATATTTTTTAATATATCTTTTTTTATTCCGTCTAAATATGTGCTAATTTTTTTATTTCTCTTATAGTTTGCTTTAACTGAATTTATATGGATATTTATTGTCATAAGGGCAATGTTTGCTTGCCACTCTTCTATTTTTTTCTCAGCTTCTTTTTCAATAGCTTTCATATCTGATAAAGCTTCAAAAATTTGCTCTTGAACTAATGCTGAACGTTCTTCGAATTCTTTTTTTACCTTTTCGTCTAAGTTTTCAAACTCGTCCTCTGCAAGAGTTTTTCCATCTAAAACTGGCATCATATATACACCATTTTCTGTTGGATTTACTTGAAAACCTTGTACTAAAGTTCTCTTATTTAGTTTTTCTAAAAGCATATCTCTTTTAGAATCATATTGCTGTTTTATTAATTTTTTCTCTTTTTCAAAATCATCATTATTAAAAGTTTTCTTAATATCTTTTCTTATATCTTTAACAAAGTTTTCCATAGTCTCTTGGAAAACTTTACCTTGTCCTGCAGGAAAACTAATTGCTACTGGTGAATTTGGCTCTTCAAAATTATAAATATAGCACCAGTCATTTGGAACTTTATCTTTGGCAGCTCTAGCGTTCAAGAACTTCTTAGTATACATTGTTTTTCCTACGCCAGACGGACCTTCAAGATATAAATTATAGCCTTTTATATCAATATCTAATCCAAACTCTAAAGCTCTTATTCCTCTTTCTTGTCCATAAATTAAATCAGTAGTATCAACTAATTCCTTTGTTGTTTCAAACTTAAATAAAGTTGGATTACATATATCTTTTAAATCTCTTGGTAATAATTCATTACTTCTTCTCATTTGTACTCCTCCGATTTTATCCACTTGTTTAAATTTTATATCAAACGGAAAAAAAATGCAACAAGGTTAGACATTTTTTATAGATATTTTGTCATAATTATTGCATTATCTTTTCCATTATAATATTTCTTTCTAATTCCTACTACTTCAAAGCCTGCTTTTTCATATAAACAAACAGCTGCAATATTATTCTCATTTACTTCTAAACTAATATTATCTCTATTCTCTTCTTTTGCCATCCTTATTAGTCTGTCTAAAAGTAAACTTGCTATACCTCTTTTTCTTTCACTTTTTTTAGTTACTATATTTGTTATCTCTGCATCTACTGGCGAAAACCAAAGTCCTGCAAAGCCAACAATCACATTATTTTCTTTTGCAACTATGTATTTTGAATTTTCACTCTTTAACTCGCTTTCTAGTATACTAGGTTTCCAAAACTCGTCAAATTCAAGGACTAAAATATCTTTAATTTCTTCGAAATCCACTAAAGTCATTTCTAAAATTTCCATATTATTTCTTCATTCTTTCTGCTTGAGATTTTCTTAAATATATTGGGATAACTGTGTCAGCATTTCTCAAATCATTACTTAAATATTTTTTATATCCCATCTGCCCTACTCTAAAAGCGCTTTGCGTGTTATTATCAGAAAAAGTAATTCCTTCTATTTTTGATAATAATTCTCTATGTAAAACTCCTCCATCTCCAATGCAAATTGCATTAGTGTATTTTGAAAGTTTCTTAACCACTTCATTTATATCATCTGCCATATATTCTTCTAATAAATTATAACCCTTATCAAATATACCAGCATATACTTGATCATTTCTAGCATCTATTAAAACAATTTTATTTTTATCACTTCCGTCATTTCTGGATAAAGTTTCTAATGATGTAACTTCTGCAATAGGAATACTATGAACTTCTGCAATAGCCTTTATGCTTGCAATTCCAATTCTAATACCAGTAAAAGAACCGTGGTCCACAAGAAATTGCAATTAATTCAATCTCACTTAAATTAATATTATTTCTATCTAGCAACTCTTTTATAAGTGGCATTAAATTTTCAGAATGTGTTTTTCCATTATCCAAATTATTTTCATCTATTAAATTATTATCTTCTAGCAAAGCTGTGCTACACACACTACTAGAAGTGTCAATTGCTAATATTTTCATAACAAACCTTTCTAACAAAAAAAGTCCCCCGCCTTAGCCGATATAAAAAATGCGAATTTTTATGGACCTGTACTCACACAGGTGGGTGCCGTCCTCAATACTCCTGGGTTTCTTACATAAATGCAAGCATACACGCCATATCGAGAGTTCTGGCTCCCTTTCCAAAACTTGTAGGTTCTAAAAATTCTGCCTATACGTACTACGCAGGGAACAATGTTTATTCATATGTTAAATTTATGATACCATAAACTTTTATTTTTGGCAATATCAAAAATTTGGCACATATCTTTCTTCATCTTCTTCTATCTCTTGCATATACCCATTTTTTAAGCTCAAGCTATAAAAATAATTTTCTATTTCTTGATATTCTACTTCATTCAATTTTCTATTTATATCTTCTGTATCTAAAGCTTTATAGCTTGGAAAATACTGCGCCATAAGACTTACAAAAGTATTACTTCCTAAGTTATCTCTAATCCATTTTAAAACTTTTTTACTATTTTGTAAATGGTTTGGAAGCACTAAATGTCTTACTATTAACCCTTTTTGTATCATTCCATTTTCATCAAAAATGGGACTTCCGAACTTGTCTTTTCATTTCTTTAATAGCAGTTTGTGCAATTTCAAAATAATTATCCACATTAGATAACTGTTTTCCTAAATCATTATAAGCATATTTAAAATCTGGTAAATACACATCTATGTAACCCTCTAGCATTTTTAAAGTTTCTATAGTTTCATAACCACTAGAATTATATACTATTGGAATATTTAGTCCTTGCTGTTTTGCTAATTTTAATGATTCTACGATCATTGGTACAAACGCAAAAGCTGTTACTAGATTTATATTATGTGCTCCATGTTTTTGTAAATTTAAAAACTCTTCTGAAAGCTCATTTACAGTAATTTCCTTACCTAAATATTCCTGACTTATTTTATAGTTTTGGCAAAACTTACAAGATAAATTGCAACCTGTAAAAAATACTGTGCCTGAACCATTTTTACCACTTATACATGGTTCTTCATAATAATGTAGGTTAGCTAGTGCAATTTTAGGTAAGCGTCCTGCTCTACATCTTCCAATTTCTCCTACCATTCTATTTACTTTGCAATTTCTTGGACATAATTTGCACTGCTCTAAAATTTCCATTGTAATATCCTTGCCATTTGAACACCAGCACAAGATGCCATCATTAATCCTCTAGTCATTCCTCCACCATCACCAATAGAGTATAAACCTTTTATACTGCTTTCGAAATTATTGTCTATTTCTACCTTATTACTATAAAACTTTATTTCAGGTGCATATAATAAATTGTCAGGATCTGCAAAGCCTTCTACTACTTTATCAAGTTCTCTTATAAATTGAAGTATATCTGTCATTGTTCTATAACCTATTGCATAAGTAATGTCTCCCGGTACCGCTGATTTTAGAGTTGGTACAACGGAATTTTTCTCTAGGTCTTCTTCCCAAGTTCTTTTTCCTCTATAGATATCTCCAAGTCTTTGTACTATAACATTTCCAGCGCCCAATTCATTTAAGTTTTTAGCAATATTTCTTCCATATTCAATTGGCTTTTTAAAAGGATACGTGAAATTATGTGATACAAGTATTGCCAAATTCGTATTTGTGCTTTTAATATCTTTGTAAGAATGTCCATTAACTAATGCCATATCATTATCATAAACTTCTGAAGACACAAAGCCACTAGGATTTTGACAGAAAGTTCTTACCTTATCTTTAAAAGGAAATGGTCTTGCAATAAACTTACCTTCGTACATATACTTATTTACTTTTTCCATAACCTTATCACTTAACTCATAACGAACACCAATATCTATAGTCCCAGATTTTGTACTTATATTATGTTTTTCGCACATATTTGATAGCCAGTTTGCGCCTTTTCTACCAACTGCTGATACAACATTATTTGAATAATATTCTTGCTTCTGACCTGTTTTACTATTTACAGTTTTTACACCTTTTATCCTGTTCTCTTCTATAATTAAATCTTCTACAGCAGTCTCAAAAAGCATATTCATCCCATTGTCTTCTAAGTACTTCTCTATACCTTTATATAATTCGTGCGCCTTTTCTGTACCTAAATGACGTATTGGTATATTTATTAAATTAATGCCTTCTTTTTTAGCTTTATTATAGATTTTCTCAATCTCTTCTTGATGCTTAACACCTTCTAAGTGCTTATCTGCGCCAAATTCCAAATAGATTTGGTCTGTATAGTCAATTAACTTTTTAGTCTCTTCTACACCAATATATTTATGCAATTCACCACCTATATGAATATCATCGTCTTTTGGATTATATAGTGAAAGCTTGCCATCTGAAAAAGCTCCTGCTCCTGAAAAACCACTGGTTATATTACAGTATGGTTTACATTTTACACATTTTCCAGTTTTACTAATTGGGCAAATTCTTTCCTCAACTCTTTTTCCTTGCTCAATAAGTAGAATATTTTGCGCCTTTTTTAATTTAATAAGTTCATAAGCACAAAAAATTCCACTAGGCCCCATTCCTATAATAATTGCATCATAATTTTGGTTCATAACAAACCTCCTTATTTTAGTAGTTCATATGTTTCTTGAACAGCTGCTTTTGCCTCTTCGTTTACGCTTGGTACAAACCTGTCATTTGGGTATCTTGGTATTAAGTGCATATGATAATGCTTAACTTCTTGACCAAGCTCATTATTTTGCGTCCTTGTTAATCCTTCTGCTCCGATTTTCTTAAATCTTGGATAAAGTTCTTTTATAACTTCATCCATTTTACTTAAAGTTTCTTTATCTATATCTACTATATTTGTATAATGTTTTTTAGGTATAACTAATGAATGTCCTTTAGAAATTGGGCTTATATCCATAAAAACTTTTACATCATTATCTTCATAAATTGTATAACTTGGAATCTCTCCTTTTACTATTTTACAAAAAATACAATCTTCCATTTTTCTATCTCCTTTTTTAATTTACAATTACTTTATATCATATTTTATTATATAATTCAAATGATTAGTTGACATTTTTTAGTATATAATATTTAATATAGACATATTCTAGCTTAGGAGGTTTTTATGTTTAAAGAATTTATTAAAAATAATGAAGAAAATATTATAAATACAATAAGTGAACTTGTAAAGTTTAATAGCGTTTCAAATGAAACTGGAAATCCAGAAATGCCTTTTGGAAAAGAATGTAAAGAAGTTTTAGAGAAAACTTTAGAAATTGCTGAAAGTATGGGCTTTAGAACTAAAAACATTGATGGTTATTGCGGATATATTGAGTTTGGAGAAGGTACTGAAATGGTAGGAATTATCGGACATTTAGACATAGTTCCTGCTAAAATGGAAGACGGTTGGACTTCTTCTCCTTTTGAGGCTACAGTAAGAGATGGAAAACTTTTTGGAAGAGGTTGCATTGACGATAAAGGGCCAGTTGTCGCTAGCCTTTACGCTATGAAAGCTGTAGCAGATAATTGTAAAATAAATAAACGTGTTAGACTTATTGTTGGCTTAAATGAAGAAAAAGATTCTAAATGTATGGCAAGATATAAAGAAACTGAAGAAATCCCTACTATTGGTTTTTCACCTGATGCAAACTTCCCTGCTATATATGCCGAAAAAGGTATCTTATCTCTTAGCTTAACTAATAATTTCGGATTAGATAATTTTGAAATTTTCGATATAGACTGTCAGAATAATGCTTTAAATGTTGTTCCAAAATATGCAGCTATTACTTTAAAATATACTGGAAGCAGTGAAATGCCTTCTTTTGAAACTGCTCAAAACATTGAAATTCAAAATATAGATTGTTCTACTGTAAAAATTATATCAACTGGTATTGCTGCACATGCTGCTCACCCATCACTTGGAAAAAATGCAATATACAATTTAGTAAATTACTTATTAAGATATTTTAAAAATGAATACTTAGAAACACTTATACATTTAGGTATTTTTGAAATCGAAAGTCCAGAATTTTTATCAAGGAAAGAAATTGCTTATGCAACTGAATTCGAAGATAATTCTGTTATTCAAGACGAAAGCGGTATCCTTACTTCAAATGTAGCAAGTTTAGAATATGAAAACAGAAAATTAACCATAAAAATTAACCTTCGTGTGCCTGTAAAAACAAAACTAGATGATGTTATTCTACAATATAGAAAACTTGCTAACATTTTTGAAAATATAGAAGTTAAAACTCTATCTGCAAGCAATGCTTTGTATGTCCAGAAAGATAGTTTTTTAGTAAAAACTTTAGTCGATATTTTTAACAAAGCTACTGCTACAAAACAAGAAGCTATCGCAATCGGCGGTGGAACTTATGCAAGGTGTTTTCCAAACTGTATTGCTTATGGTCCTACAATGCCAAATGATTCTGATATGTGTCACCAAGTAGACGAATACATTGATCTTGAAAAACTATTCCTTGCAACAGAAATTTATGCAGAAGCTATATATGAACTTGCAAAATAAAAAGCCCTTATGGGCTTTTTTATTCTGGTTTTTCTACATCCGCATCTGTAACAATATTATACTCAATTTTAAAAGTATATTCAGATATTTTTCTGTCTGCTTCTCCTAAAAAAATAGCTTTCTTTAGTTCCTTTGTTTTTTTATCGAAGTACTTTTTTACCATTCCTTCTGTTCCTGTAACATAATAATCTCCCTCACTTTTTAATGTTTGAACAAAATTGAACTCTAAAGGTTCTTCTTGCACAAAATAACCAGTTTTTATAGTTACTAAATAATCAGTATCATCTGAACTCAAGCTTGCAAATTCTCCTGCAACTTCGTTAGTATTATAATCTTTCCAATTTATATAAGCTAATTCTCCATTATTGTAGGTTTCTGTTTTGCATATCCCATCTTTATAATACATTATATCTTTGGCATTATAACCATTTTCTGTATTTAACTCTTTAACAAATTTATAATTTGGACTTGTTAAAATATCTTTACCTTTATTCTTTATTTCGTTAATGACAGTATAATTTCTTATAGTTCTTCCAATAAAAAATATTAACTCTAAAGTTATTATACCTATCATACAGATAAAAAATATTTTTATATATTTTTTCATAACTTATTTCCCCCTAATATTTAATATAGACAGGACTGGAGCCAGAGCTCCAATCCTGTTGCAAAGAGCAGGACACTGTCAAATTTTAATTTTAGTTCAATTCTTTAACGCATTGTTAGTCTTATTTGTATCTAAAATTTAATCCGTAGCTACTCGTTTAAAATTCATATTCACGTGTCCAATTCGACCAGGTGTTCCTCCAATTTTAGTTATCGTGTAGGTTCCTGCAGGTAAGTTGCACTTTATCAACCCTTCATTGTGATACAATGGCACGTCAAAAGAATATGTGCTGACGACATTGTTATTATCACCTGTAAATCGAAGGGTAATAAATCCGTGCCCTGCCCTCTGCAATCTCCGTTTTTATCAATCTCAGTTATTAATGAATAAAACGAAGATATGTCCTTCTAATAAGCACAAAGTGCTTTTCTTAAAAGAACATATTTTCATACTATACCATTTTTCACAAGAAGCATTTATAAATCCAAGGTGCACTCTACTTATTCTTATTAATCTATTCATTATTGCCTTCAGCTCTTTCTTTAATAAAGTTTCTCATAATATATCTTTGCCATTCTCTGCACAATTTATCTTCATATTCTTCGGGCTTTACCCATAATACAGTATGATCCTTTTCAATTGGTTCTGCTATCTTTTTATCAAACTCTGCAATATATACATTTGCAATAACTTCTAAATACCCGTTTTTATCATCTGCATATATATAAGAACCAACCTCTTTAAATGGCTTGATATTTTTTATTGAATATCCTGCTTCTTCAATTAATTCTCTTCTCAAAGCCTCTAATTTGGTTTCCCCTCTCTCTATACCACCACCTAAATAGAAATAATCTGCTCCATCAGTTACGATTCCTACTTTATCAGTATTGTTGTCTACAATAATTGCGTATGCTCCCGGCCTTTTCCTATATTCTATATTTTCTTCTTTACTTCCTACATATTTCATTTTAAACCTTCTCCAACTCTATCTTTTCTATATTGAACTTTTTTTATAATTTTTCTCTTTTCAATTCTTCTTAAATAAATTAAATAGTATGCTAGTCCTATTTGCAAAATCATAAATATTGCAGATAATCCAAACGTATATTTAAGTCCTATTTCATACATCATACCGCAAAAAAATACACCTATTGCATCTCCCAAAAGTTTAGTTATATATCTCATGTTGGCAAATGATAACTGATGCTCACTTCCTAAACGGTTTATATATACTCCATCACACACATTCTCATAAGCTGTTGATATAAGAAGTGACCAAGTCATTGCTATTAAAGTTATTATCCAGTTGTCTGATATAAAAGCAATAACATATCCTATAAACCTTATTCCAAACTTTATTGTAATTGTTAGATAATCATTTTTAGGAGTTAGAAATCTTAATGCTAAAATTCCTATTACGTCAGCCACCAAACCAACTATCAACAAATAATTTGTTGCAACACTATCAGAAAAAGAAAAGTAATTCGTAAGTGTTAACATTTTCAGCCCTAAAGCTGTTGACATTGCTGTTGAGCCTATAAATACATATAATAAATATAATGTCATTATTTTGTCTCTCAATATGTATCTACTCATTAAGTGTTTTGCTCGTTTTTTTTCTACTACTCTTTTAATTTTCATATTAACAATATTAGTTATTGAAATTAATAAAAATATGTTTGATATTATTAAACAAAAATTATAATCTACAAATATTCCAGCAATGTTCTTGCCTATAAATATTCCTCCAAACAAAATTCCTATATCTCTAAACAGATATTCTGTTAGTTTCCTTTTACTATAAATTGCATCACTTTTTGCTATGGTAGTTATTAATGGATATACACCTGTTATAACTATATATTCAAATACTATATCCATAGCTACAGATAATTTTATTAACCCCACTTTAGCTGTTCCATTTAAATAATATAACAATAACATATTTATATATTTTATTATTAAAGTTATTGTTAGTGTTTTCTTTAGCTTATTTAATTTTACATATCTACCAATTAAAGCTATTCCTATAACACTTATAAAAGTTCCTACACTTATGATTTTGCTTATCTGCATTACAGAAAAGTTATTATCTTGTAGCCAAAGCTGTCTAAAATTACTCCATAGTCCAATAGATATGCTAAAAAGTGCCAACATTATTAATATTTTATTTTCAGATTTTATTTTTTTCATTTGTTACTTCCAATACTCCTACATAATTATATATTTCAATCCAATTATTCAAATTAACTATATTCATATTACTGCAGTCTTCATTGCTAAATCTTATTACTTTTATTCCTTCTTTTAAAACATCCAAGCAATTACCTAATTTGTCGTCTATAAATAAATCAATGCCCTCATTTCTGCATACTTTTCCTTTTTCTCTTGCATTTACTATTAATTTATCATAATGTATATTATTTTTATCTAACCAATTTTTACTTAAAATATATGGATCATCGTGAAATTCACTATCTCTTGCTGTTATTATAACTATTTTATGACCTTCTTCTTTCAATTTATTAATTATCTTAGCAGCATTAACTCTTGGCTTTGCTCTATTTATGATTTCCTCTTGAATATCCTTTAAGAAATATTTGAGCTCTTCATAAGAAAATTGAAATTTATCTCTGTATATATCTCCATTATTTTTTGTATCTTCAAAGTTATTTCCAGCATCTTTAATATTTTTACCTAATTTAATAGCATATTCATACGCTGCATTTTCCAATTCTTCTTCAACTTCTGTTATTGTATCGTCTATATCAATGCCTATATTCATAATATTTTGCTCCTATTTTTGTTATATATTAAAATACAACTCTATAAAAGTATTAGACTACAAGAAGTTCCTTATCAGAAAATTCCTCGTAGTCTATTCATTCTATTTTATTAATTTTACTATGCTAGATGCTAAAAGTTCTGTTTCTTGTTCTTCACCTGTTGCCATATTCTTGATTTTAGCTTTATTTGTGCTTAGCTCGTTTTCGCCTATTACAAGTAAGTTCTTGCTATTTATTTTATCAGCATATTTAAGCTGTGCATTAAAACTTCTTTCCATTATGTCTTTTTCAACATATACTCCTTGATTTCTAAGGCTCTCTGCAATTTCTATTGCTTTGATATTTTCTTTATTGCCACAAGAAACAATGTACAAATCTGGTACTTTTTCTTGAACTTCTGTATTATTAGTTTCTTCAAACATTTCCATTAGTCTTTCAACGCCCATTGCAAAACCTACTGCTGGAGTGTGTGGTCCACCAATTTCTTCAACTAATCCATCATATCTACCGCCACCTAATACTGTAAGACCTGTTTTTTCATCTACAAACTCAAATACTGTTTTTGTGTAATAGTCTAATCCTCTTACAATAGAGCTGTCTATTGTGTAATCTACTTTTACTGCTGTTAAAGCTGATTTTACATTTTCAAAATGGGTTTTACATTCTTCGCATAAATAATCAATCATCATTGGTGCTCCAACATTTAGTTCTTTACATCTTTTTTCTTTACAGTCTAGAATTCTAAGTGGATTTTTATCAAATCTTGTTTTACAAGTATCGCAATATTTATCTAAGTTCTTTCCTATAAACTCTTTTAATATTTTTTGATATTCACCTCTACATTTTTGGCAACCAATACTGTTAATGTTTAGGCTAATATTAGGTATATTTAATGTATCAAAAATGCTTTTTCCAACTAATATAGTATCAACATCAGCTAAATAACTTTGTGAACCTAAAAGTTCAACACCTATTTGGTGGAATTCTCTAAGCCTTCCTTTTTGTACATTTTCATATCTGTACATTCCCATATTATAATATACTTTACTTGGGCTTGGTTTACTAGACATTCCATTTTCTAAGTATGCTCTAACTGTTCCTGCAGTTCCTTCTGGTCTTAAAGTTATACTTCTTCCACCTTTATCGTCAAAAGTATACATTTCTTTTTGAACAACGTCTGTAGTTTCTCCAACACCTCTTTGAAATAACTCTGTATATTCAAAAACTGGTAATCTAATCTCTTTAAATCCATAATCTTCTAAAACTTTGGCTAATTTTCTTTCAACAAATTGCCACTTATAACTTTCATAAGGTAACAAGTCTCTTGTTCCTTTCGGTCTTTGTATCATTTCCATAATATTCTTTCCTTTCATTTTTAAA
Source organism: uncultured Clostridia bacterium (assembly GCA_949745595.1). Classification (GTDB taxonomy): domain Bacteria; phylum Bacillota; class Clostridia; order TANB77; family CAG-508; genus Scatovivens. Next base: position 115,060 of record CATJWN010000070.1, on the reverse strand, counting down.
ATTTTTAAAAATCTTTTGGTTTAAGATCTATATATATATTTCTCTCGTCCTGTATCATTGTTGTCTTTCCGATGTCCCGGATACACAATAGTTTCGTCAGGCAATGTCATAAATTTATTAGTTATTGACTCCATAAGTTCTGTAAAATCTCCTGTTGGCAAGTCTGTCCTACCCCAAGAGCCTGAAAACATTGTGTCTCCTGAAAACACTAATCTTTCCTTTTCGCAGTAAAGTGATAAACCTCCTTTAGTATGACCGGGTGTGCTTATTACTTTAAACTCTAGGTTTCCTACATGAATCAAGTCATTATCATCCACTCTAGAATCAGCTTCCAACTCTGGATTCTGCATATTTATGTAATATGCCAAACTTATTTCTTCATTATATAACCCTTCACTATCTTCTCTACTTATTAAAATTTTTCCGCCTTTTAATTCTTTTAATTTACTAATACCGCCGATGTGATCGGCGTGGCAATGAGTAATAAAAATATATTTCAAGTTTGCACCTAATATATCTAAAGCTTCAGCAATTCTCTCCGGTTCGCCACCTGGATCAATTACCATAGCTTCTTTGCTATTTTCGTCACAAACCACATAAGAATTTGTCAAAAAGTCTTGTGGGGTTTGAACTTGTAATCTCTTTAAAATCATATACTTTCTCTCTTTCGTTTATCCTCTTTTACGATTAACTTCATAAACACTCTCAACATTGCGTAACTGATTAACTAGTTTATTAAGCTCATCAATATTTTCAAGTTCAACCATAATATTGATAATTGCAATATTTGTTTTTGTAGTTCTCGTATTTACTCCCATAAGTCTAGCTTTTGAATTGTCTAATTGTTTTATAATGTCTCTCAAAAGTCCTGCTCTATCATTTGCTAACACTTCTATTTCAACACTGTAAGTTCCTTTAATATCATCATACCAATATACATCTATCATTCTGTTTTCTTCAGCAAATAAGTCATTAATATTTACGCAATCTGTACGATGCACTGAAACTCCTCTGCCCTTTGTTATATATCCTACAATCTCGTCTCCGTGGTAATGGGTTACAGCATTTTGAAAGTTTAACTAAACAATTATCAATTCCTTTTACTACAACACCAGTTCTTGATGGTTTTACCCTAACTGGTTTTGTGTTTGCCAGTTCTTCAATCTTTTTCTCAATATCTTCTTCTTCATGTTCTTTTCTATATTCGTCTAATAGTTTTGCAATTACTTTATTTACTGAAAGTGCACCAAAACCAACACTTGCATACATATCGTCTAAGGTATTATATTTATATCTTTCTTGTACTGCTTCAAGCCACTCGTCTCTCATAAGTTCAGAAAATTTCATTCCAAGTTTCTTGATTTCTTTATCAATTACATCTTTACCCTTTTCAATATTTTGAGCTCTTTCAGCTTTCTTATACCATTGATTTATCCTGCTTTTAGCAGTAGAACTTTTTACAAATTTTAACCAGTCACGGCTTGGGCCTTTTGATTGGTCTGAAGTAATAATATCAACAATATCTCCACTTTCTAAAGGAGTAATAATTGGCATCATTTTATTATTTATTTTACAGCCAACCATTTTATGTCCAACTTGCTCATGTATACTATAAGCAAAATCTATTGGTGTAGCACCTGCCGGCAATACTTTTATTCCGTCCTTTAGGAGTAAAGACATATACTTCGTCTTCAAATAATTCTGTTTTTAAGATATTTAAAAATTCATCCGGAGTATCTGCAGTCTTTTGCCATTCCAAAGTCTCACGAAGCCAAGATAATTTATCATCTGTAACAATAATTGATGATTTTTTTCCGCTATTGCTTGCTTCTTTATATGCCCAGTGGGCTGCGATACCGAACTCAGCTGTTCTATGCATATCCCAAGTACGAATTTGCACTTCAAAAGGTGTACCTTTAGTTCCAAGTAAAGTTGTATGTATTGATTGATACATATTCTTTTTAGGAACAGCTATATAGTCTTTAAATCTACCAGGCATTGGTGTATAATTTTCATGTACTACACCAAGTACTGCATAACAGTCCTTAACTGAATTTACTAATATTCTCAGTGCAAATAAATCATAAATTTGATCCAGATTTTTATGATCTCTTTCCATTTTTCTATAAATACTATATAAATGTTTTGCTCTACCTGTTACTTCTGCTTCTATTCCTTCTTCCTTTATCTTTTCTTCAATATTGTCTTTTATTTGATTTATAAATTCAAGTCTTTCTTCTCTTTTTCTATCAAGACCAATTACAATATCATGATATTCGTCTGGATATAAGTATTTAAAGCTTAAGTCTTCAAGTTCCCATTTTAATGAATAAATACCTAATCTGTTTGCAAGTGGCGCATAAATCTCAGCTGTTTCTTTAGCATTTGCAAGTTGTCTATCTCTCTTTAAAAATTTAAGTGTTCTCATATTATGAAGTCTATCAGCAAGTTTAATAAGGATAACTCTAATATCCTTACCGCATTGCTAAAAACATCTTTCTATAATTTTCAGCTTGTTGTTCTTGTACAGTCTCGAAACGTAATTTACTAAGTTTTGTAACGCCTGCAACCATTTCTGCAATCTCTTCACCGAATTCTTCAACGATATCCTCATGTGTTTTTGGTGTATCTTCAACAACATCATGTAAAAGTGCTGCACAAATTGTCTCATCATCTAATTCCAATTCAGACAATATGTATGCTACATTTACAGGATGTATCATATATGGTTCACCAGACATACGAACTTGATCTCCATGATTTTCTTTAGCATAATTATATGCCTTTGTGATAAGTTCGATATTTGCATTTGGATTATGTAATTTTTGTCTTTCAATTACATCGTCTATTGTAATCTCTTTCTCCTCGCTCATATCTTTCCCCCATTAATATGATTTTCTAATATCTCTTAAATTTATCTGTATTGTATCTAAGCCATTGAATGTGTTTATCTCTAAAACACCTACAACGTCAACTTTATCCCCTATCAAATAGTCACTAGCAATATTACCTAAATTAAATCCTATTGCATTAATAATTGTATTTCCATCTTTTAAAGTTAATTTCATATGTTTTCCTTCTGATAGAGACCTTATAGAATTTATTTTTAAATTTCTATAAATAAATATTGGCATTTTGTTTGCTTCACCGACCGGCTCTAACTTGCTAAGCTCTTTTATTTTTTCTATATCAATATCTTTTAATTTTATTTCCTTATCTATTTTTATTATCGAAACAATTTCACTGGTACGTGCTTCTGCACTAATTTCTTCAAATTTTTCTGCAAATGCCTCTACATTTTTCTCGTCTAAACTTAAGCCAACTGCCATCTCATGTCCACCATATTTGTCTAAGTATTCACTGGTTTTACACAAGGCCTCATGCAAATCAAAACCTGGGACACTACGTCCTGAGCCCTTTCCTTTGCCATTATCTAAGCATATTAAAATAGTTGGTTTAAAGTAAAGGTCAGTAACTTTTGAAGCCACTATTCCAATAACACCATGATGCCATCCTTTACCTGCTAAAACAATTGCATTTTTTTCATCTAAATTCTCAGCTTCAATCTTCTCTATTACTTCATCAAAAATTCGCTTTTCAGTTTCTTGTCTTTCTTTATTATATGAATTAAGCTTTTCAGTAATTTCTAAAACTTGATTTTTATCTTCATTTAAAAATAAATTAAGTGCTTCATTTTCAAAGCCCATTCTTCCGCAAGCATTAATCCTTGGAGCAATTCCGAAAGAAATTGTATTTGAATTTACATCTTTATAACCTGAATTTATAATCAAAGATTTAAGTCCAAAATTTCTAGTTTCTGCTGCAAGCATTAGTCCAAGCTTTGCAATAACTCTATTTTCATCAATTAGTGGAACTATATCTGATATAGTTCCAACACAAACTATATCTAAGTATTTTAAATAATCTTTCTCTGATAGTTTCAACTTTTGAGAAATTGCCTGTATTAATTTGAAAGCAACTCCAACACCTGCTAGACTATTAAAAGGATATTTATTATCTTTTCTCTTACAATCAACTACAGCTATTGCTTTTGGAAGATTGTCTAAAGGCTCGTGATGGTCTGTAACAATAACATCCATTCCAAGTTCTTTAGCATATTCTATCTCTTCAATTCCAGAAATCCCACAATCTACTGTTACAATTAATGTATATCCTTCGTCAGCTATTTTCTTAACCGCTTCTTTATTAAGTCCATAGCCTTCGTTTAATCTATTAGGAATATAAAAAGCTGCATCTAATCCTCTTTCCCCGCAAGAACTTTTTTAAAACTGTTGTACTAGTAATTCCATCGACATCATAATCTCCATAAATCATAACTCTTTCATTACTTTCAATAGCTTTTAAAAGCCTATCTACTGCCTCTTTCATATCTGGCATCAAATATGGATCATGAAAATCGTTTCTATTTGGTTCCAAAAACACTCTTATCTCTTCGTCTTCAATTATATTTCTATTTACTAAAACTGTTGCTAAAAGTTCTGAGATATGATGTTTTTCAGCAATTGACTTTACTTTATCTTCATCAGTTTTATAAAATTCCCACTTTTTGTACATTCCTTTTCTCCTAAAATAAATATTTGTCATTAATTATATAACATTTTACAAAATATAGCAACATTTTTATTTCATAAAAAATTCACAAAAAAGCCCAGACTTATAAAAGTCTGAGCTTATAAAAGTTATTGAATTACGTCTTTAATAGCTTCTCCTATTGTCTTGTTAACATCAGCCATCATTACATTAAATCTAACTTCTTTGTCAAAGTATTCTTTTACTTTTTCATTTTGCACAAGAATAGTGTATAATTCTTGTAATTTAGCCATTTTCTCATCAGTTTGTTTTTCTCCTTGCATAGCTAATAATTGCTCTTCATATCTAATTTTTTCAAACTCTTCAACTTGATTTTTTAGTTCAGGATTTGCAAAAATTTCTGCTCTTATCTCTTTGTATTCAATGTATTCTTTGCTTTCTTTTATCGCTTGTGCTAAGTTATTTACTTCATCATATACTTTCATGTTATACATCCTTTCTTATTTAACAATATATTGTGTAATCTATTTCTGGGAATATATCATCTTTGTCAAAAACATCTAACAAATATTTTGCATCAATCTTATCATTCTTTATTTGATAATACAACTTTGTAAAACGCCCAATATGATCTTTTATTGCTTTATGAGCATACTCCACCATTGTGCCATTAGTTATAATAAATAGCCAATCACTGCTTTGGGCTAAAAGCAATTCTCTCGCACATTGATTTAAAGCTTGTCTTCTTAGTGTATCACCTTCGTTTGGGAACATAGCAGCTAACTCGCACATTCTATCGCCTGCTTTATGTAAGTGACGATGTGCATAATCATTTGTTTGATTTAACCAAACCTCACTATACCCATTTGCTCCCCAACTTGATCTACAAGGTTTTGCCACTTGGATATTAGGGAATTTATCAATATATTCACCTGGTGTTATTAACTCAAAATTACTTGCATTATAATAAATTTTCTTAAATAAAATATATAGCCAATATGGACCTTCATACCACCAATGCCCATATAACTCTGCGTCATAAGGACAAGTAATTATAGGTGGAACATGCATATATTTAGATAAATTATCTATTTGTTCAGTTCTGCAAGCAAAAAAATGCCCAGCTTGTCTTTCAGCTGTATCCTTTGCCCATTGAACATCATAATAGTCTTTCTCACCATCTTTTCCAGTAATTCTATAATATTTTATACCTGTATTCACTCTAACACCATTGCAAGCTATATATGGCTTAATATAATCATAAGGCGCATCATATCCAATGTCTCTGTAAAACTCTCTATAATTGTAATCTCCTGGATACCCATTAATAGAACTCCATACTTGCCTTGAAGATTCAATATCTCTACCAAAACAGCATAAGCCTTCTGGTGAAACAATTGGTGCATATGTTCCATATAATGGAGCTGGATCAGCATATAATATACCATGGCTTTCAGTTATTGCATATTCTATTCCGAATTCTCTTAAATACTTATCAGCTTCTGGGACATACCCACACTCTGGAAGCCATATTCCTCTAGGTTTTCTCCCAAAGAATTTTTCATAAGTTTGTACACCTACTCCAATTTGTGCTCTAACTGTTTTTTCATTTACATATAAAATTGGAAAATATCCATGTGTTGCGCCACAAGTAATAATTTCAAGTACACCTCTATCTTGTAATTCTTTAAAAGCTGTAATTAAATTGCAATTATATACATCTCTAAAGATATGTAAATCATTTGAATATCTATCGAAATAATACTTAGACAAACGATTAACTCTTTCATCGTAAGTAGTTCTACTAATTTCCTTTTCTGCAAGTTCAATATGTTTATTTAAGTATTTAATATATCTCTCTTGTAAAAGCTTATTATCAAGCATATTTAAAAGAGGTGGTGTCATTGTCATTGTAACTCTGAAATTAACACCTTCCTCAACTAATTTTTGGAAATTAAGTATAAGTGGTATGTAAGTTTCAGAAATAGCTTCGAAAAGCCATTCTTCTTCTAAATATGTATCATTTTCTGGATGATGAATATATGGGAGATGTGCGTGCAATACGAAACATACATATCCTTTAATATCTTTTTTCATTAACTTCTCCTCTATTTAAAAAATAGAGGCGTAAGACAAATACGCCTCTCATATTCTCTTTTATATAAACGCATTGCTTGACATTTTACTTGATGTCATACTTGATGGATTTAATAAATCTGTCAATGTTTCACTATCAATTTCATTCTTATAGATCTCTTTGTAAACATCATAAATGCTGTAAATTTTACCCATTCTCTTGCTAAATTCTAAATTGTCAATTTCTACATAACTATCTGTGCCTGTTTTTACATTTCTATATAAAACTTTTGATTGTAAATTTTCAAATAAAATATGGTCATTTGGTACCTCTAATATATTTGAAGTAATAATTGGTACATAATCATTATGTAATACGACACTCTCAGTTCCTGTAGAAGCAATTATATTTACCATTTCTGGTTTTTCTCTAAACTTTCTACCAAGTTGAATTGTATATTTTGCTTTTGAATCATTTATATCTAAATACCAACTATTTGCAAAATCATTTATTGGGACTTCAAAAGTATAATTCATATCTTCATTGTGAACTAATAATACTGGGTAAGTTTCTTCAAAAAATCTCTCACCAAAAGCAAGCAAATATTTTTGTCTGTCATTATCTGAAATATCCCAATATACAAATAATCTTTTTGGTGTTTGTGCTAATATTTTAACAACTGTCTCATTATATCTATATGGTAAATCATAATATTCTAACATATATGATGTAGAAATTGGTTCTACTTTCTTCTCTGATTTCTTTGCTTTAGGATTTTCTTTTCCTTCTGTTTTTGCTTTCTCATTTTCAGCTTCAAGTCTAGCTTCTTCTTGCATTGCAACTATTTTGGCAATAAAAGCTTTTATTTTTTCTATAACTGTTTTTTCTTTAATTTCGTCTTTTTTTATTGCCTCTTTCTTAGGTTCAGCTTTTTTCACTTCATTTTTAGTCTCTATCTTCTTATTTTCGACTTTTCTTGTTACATTTTTTGTATTGTTTTTCTTTTTATTAGAAGATACATTAGTCTTTGTATTTTTACTTGTAGCTTTTTTAGAACTAGTATTTTTTTTATTAGTTCTCTTTTTACCATTCTTTGTAGAATTTTTCTTTGCCACTGTATTATTTTTTGCTACATTTTTCTTCTTATTTTTTTCTTCATTTTCTGTTGTTTTCTTAGGCATTGCTTCCTCCTTGGTATAATCTTATATATCTTCTAAATAATATATTCACTCTATTCATATATCATATACTAAAAGAAAATTAAAAACAATACCTAAATCCTATTTTTTTTAATTTTTTAAATCTTAATTTTTATTTGTGAAACATTTATTAACGCAATTGTAATATAAATGTAATCTGTCAAGTTTTTTAAAAATTTTTTTGTTTTTTTTGTCAAAATCTGTTTACTTTTAGTATTTTTTTATATAGAATAATAGAAGAATTTAATCATAAAATTTGGTTACAAAAGAAAGTTTGAAAGGAGCAAAAATCAAATGAGAATTTTAATGCTATCATGGGAATATCCCCCAAGAGTTGTAGGAGGGATTGCTAGAGTTGTTCACGATTTATCTCATAGATTAATAAAAGATGGTCACGAAGTTACAGTTGTTACTTATAGAGATGGTAATGTACCATACTTTGAAGATGACAATGGGGTACAAGTTTACAGAGTTGACAATTTTATGATACAACCAAATAATTTTATAGATTGGGTTATGCAACTTAATTTTAATATGATAGCAAAAACTGGTGAAATCATTGCAAAAGAAGGAAATTTTGATATTATTCACGCTCATGATTGGTTAGTTGCTTATGCTGCAAAAACTTTAAAAACTTCATATAATACACCTATCGTTTCTACTATCCATGCTACTGAAGCAGGAAGAAATAGTGGTATCAGAGAACAACAGCAAAAGTATATTAATGATACTGAATGGATGCTTACTTACGAATCTTCAGAAGTTATTGTTAATAGTAATTATATGAAAAATGAATTACAAAGATTGTTCGGACTTCCTTTTGAAAAAATAAATGTTGTACCTAATGGTGTTAGCCCTTCTAACTTTACTGTTAGTGAAAGAGATTATGACTTTAGGCGTAAATACGCTATGGATAATGAAAAAATTATTCTTTTTATGGGTAGATTAGTTTATGAAAAAGGTATTCAACACTTAATTGGTGCTATGCCTAAAATTTTAAATAATTATCATGACGCAAAACTTATAGTTGCTGGTAAAGGTGGCATGCTTGGAGAACTTCAAAACGAAGTTAATAGTTTAGGTCTTGGAAATAAAGTATATTTTACAGGTCAACTTTCTCCAAAACAAGTACAAAAAATGTATAAATGTGCGGATATTGCTGTCTTCCCTAGCACTTATGAGCCTTTTGGAATTGTTGCAATTGAAGCTATGCTTTCAGGTGTTCCTACTGTTGTTACAGATATTGGTGGTTTAAATGAAATCGTTGATCATGGTGTTACTGGTATGAAGAGTTATGCAGGAAACTCAAATTCTCTTGCAGATTCAATTTTAGCTCTTCTATTTGACCACAAATTGTGTGATAATATTGTAAAAAATGCTAAACAAGAAGTGAAAACAAAATATAATTGGACTAAAATTGCTCAAGACACCCACTTTACTTATCAAAAAGCAATCTGTGAAACAATGGCAGAAAGACAAGCAAAACAAATTGCTCAAGAAGAAGCACAAAAAGCAGCGACAAACAAGAAGCCAAACGAAATTACAAATCTTTTATCTTTCAAAAAGCGTCAAGCTTTTGCATAAAATTATAAAATTAAAGTCTCCCTTTTGGGAGACTTTTTATATCTAAAAAATAAAAGATAATCCATAAAATATTAGCATATGCACTGGATAAAAAAGGTAGAAAAAGTATTTTAGCTTCTTTCCTTCTTTTCCATTGTAAAATAAAATTATAATTGCAGGTAATGCTGCAAAAAATAAACTTATATAATCTAACTGATTTAAAAATCCAATATATCTTGAAAAATAATATAAGCAAACTAAAATAATATATCCGCAAAGTTCTCAAAATTTTCTTGTCTTTCAAAACATAAAATAACCACACTGTACTTATTCCATACCAACCATAATCTATTGATATAAAATTAGTCATCATTAAAATAGAACTTGCAATTAATGCTATTGTTATAAATTTCAAAAAACTTGGATAGCTTTCTAGCTTTTCAAACCAATCAAATATCATGATTCCTATGATTGCAAATAGAAAAGTAAACATTATATTTAGTACAAACCTATCTGAAATTAGCCCTCTAAAAAGTATATATGGTATCTGAGAAATTACAGCAAAAATAGTCATTCTTAATAAATATTTTTTCCTACTTTTTGTATGTATCATGCCTTCTGCTACTAAAAAAGCAAATATTGGAAAAGCAATCCTTCCAAAATACATTGTTACAAAATTATTTGTAGCTGGCACTGCATATTTTATATGATCTAGTGTCATACTTACTATTGCAAGCATTTTTAAAACAAAACCTGTCATTTTATCACCTGCAATAATTCTATCACAAATGTTTTTAAATTAAAAGCTAATATTGTATTAAATTCAAATATGAAGTCACTGCAAGTTCCGCAATATAGTCTAAGGTTTCTTTATATTCTTTTGTTCTAAAAGTAACAAAACCTTCTAAAATCATTTTTTTATTTTCTTCTATATACTCATATATAAGCTCTTTTAAAATCTCTTTTCCAAAATCGTCATTTTCTTTGCTTGCAACTAAAATTCTTAAAGAAATTCTTATTATACTATCTTGTTCGTCTTCACTTAAGTAAAAATAATTTTTCCTTATCATTTTCTCTAATATTTCTTCTTCATAAAATTTTTGTATAGTATTACCAATAGCTTCGCTTATCGCTTGATTAAATAAAGTTATATTATCTCCTTTATAATGGACTATTATATTTTTAAATATTTTAAACTGAAAAGAAGAAATAACAAAATCAATATACTTTATTTGGCTTAACTGTTCTATCAAAAAACTTTCTTGCTTATCACTACTCAATTTTATACAAAAAGATTTCATATCTCCTCCTTCTTAAAACTTTATATATTATTTTATTCAAAAAGCAAAAAATTGAGCTTGTTTAACTACAAGCTCATATTTATACCATAAGAAATTAATTTTGACATGTTTTCTATTAACTCATCTATTTCTTTTGGTGTAACTATAAAATTAAAATCATTTGGCAAAAGTGCTTCTTTTATTTCTTCATAATTATCTTCTTCTCTTAACTTGTTTAGATACTCATTAGATTTCGCTTCATCTTGTAATTTTTGTATAAATAAATCTAAACCATCATTTGTAATTGTAGCAGCTTCTACAACTGTTGGAACTCCCAAAGCAATTACTGGAATGCCAAGTGTTCTCTCAGATAATTCTGCTCTCGTATTCCCTACTCCTGCTCCGAGGAACAATTCCAGTATCTGATAATTGTACTGAGCTACTTATTCTTTCAATATTTTTAGAACACAAGCTATCAATTACAATTAGTAATTTAGGTTTTACATTTTCTACTATACCCTTAACAATTTCCAAAGTTTCTATACCAGTTACCCCCAATACCCCTGGTGAAACTGCAGATATTTCTCTTGTACCCTCTTTTACAAATTGTGGACAATATTTAATTATATGTCTTGTAACTTCAATGTCATTTGCAACTTTCGGCCCTAGCGAATCTGGTGTTACATACTCATTTCCAAGACCAACAATTAAAACTGGTTCTTCCTTTCCAATATGTTTATCCACTAATTTTTTTATCTCTTCTGCTAATATATTACTCGCTTCTTCAATAGCTTCTTCTTCCATATATTTTACTTTTGATATATCTAAAGTAATGTACTCACCTATTGGTTTTGAAAGTGCCTCTTCCCCTTTTTCATTTAAAATCTTAACTCTAGTTATTTGAATTCTCTCGTTTGGCTTTTCCTCATTACACTCAATCCCCTCGATTTCATCTTCGATAGCTTGAGCTTTCTTATACACTTCTCTTCTTTCAAGAGCTAAATCAGTTCTAAAAATCATAAAAAACATCTCCCATACCTTAGTATGAGAGATTTCAAAAAAATTATACTGAATTTATTCTTCCCAGTTATGGAATACTTCAACAACATCATCTAAATCTTCAAGATTGTCAATCAATCTTTGCATTTTTTCTGCACCTTTTTCATCAAGTTGTACATAAGTGCTTGGTACCATTTGTACACCAGCTTCTAAGAAAGTAATTCCTTCTGCTGATAATTTTTCTGTAACTGCTGTAAAATCATTTGGAGCTGTTGTGATTTCAAATACCTCTTCTTCAGCTGAAAAATCTTCTGCACCAGCTTCAATAGCAAGCATCATTAAATCATCTTCTCCTAATTTACATCCTTCTTTTTCTATAACAATTACACCCTTTTTCTCAAACATATATGATACGCAACCTGAAGTTCCTAAGTTTCCTCCAGCTTTATCAAACATATGTCTAACATCTGCTGCTGTTCTATTTTTATTATCTGTACTTGCATTTACTATAACAGCAACACCATTTGCTCCATAACCTTCGTATGTAATTTCCTCATATACTGCTGAGCTTCCTTCTCCAGAAGCTTTTTTAATTGCATTATTTATTGTATCATTTGGCATGTTATTTGCTTTACATTTTGCTATAACATCCTTTAATTTAGAATTTCCGGCAGGATCAGGTCCACCTTGCTTAACTGCTACTAATATTTCTCTACCTAATTTTGTAAATATTTTTCCTCTTGCAGCATCTGCTTTACCTTTTTTAGCTGCAATATTATGCCATTTACTATGTCCTGACATCTTCAATTCCTCCTTTTAATTTTTACTTTTATATTGTATCATATTATTTTTAATTTGTGTAGTATTTTTACTCATTTTCCATTACTTTTCCTAATATAACTGCTTTTTCAATATAATCTTCTGATATATTTAAAGTAACATCTATACTATATCCAGAAGGTTGTACTATTTCTAAATTTTCTAAACCTGATATAGCATATTTATATATTGTAGTTGCTAAGCTTCCGGCTGCCACAAGCTGTTTCATAATATAGAGTATCTACAGTTTTTACCCAAATAACAGGATTTATTTTTGTTCTTCCGTTTTCTTCTTCTAACAAAATAATACCTGCTGCACTCTCTTCTGTATTAAAAGTTTTCATTATCTCTTTTAATTCATTTTTAGCTTTGTTTTCATCTTCTTTTAAAAGTTTTATATATTCTTTGCTATCCTTTTCTTCAACAACTGCAAGTGTTATTCCGTCTAATTTAACTATGTTATATATTCCTTTTTTCTCTATTAAATTACTTAATCCTTTTTCTACTTTCATATCTGCATATACATCTTTTTTAGCTGTTATTCCACCCTTTGCTCTACTCTTAAGTCCAGAAACTTCAAGCTCAATTTCTCCTTCTTCACCTTTTAGATATTCCCAAATTGCACATCTAGTAGCATTTACGCAAAACTCGCCACCTGCCATATCTAATCTATTCTTATCTGTACTAATAAAACCTACTTGCTCTACTTCTGGATTATCTTTTAATATTTTATCATTTATCTCTTTTCTTTCTTCTTTACTATATTCATTTCCTATTACTATTGCTGTTTTATTTCCACCTGGGTTTAATATTTTATAATTAAATTCCATAAACTTCTATCCTTCCTCTTAATCTTTCGTATATTATAATACAAAATGAGCAAAATTCCAAGACTTTGCTCATTTATTATCATTATTTACAAATTTCTACTACTTCTCCTGCTTGCAAACTTTTTTGAACATCAATTACTCTTTGATTAGAAGAGCCACGCCACTCTAGTGTTGGATCATGAAGCTCATCTACATATTGCCCATCTATTAAAACATCTAGGTATTTTGAAATTTCTTTATCTTTTAAATATTCGTCAAATTTATAGCCTGTCCAAGCCCAAAGATTTTTGTTTGGAAATTTCTCTTTAAAAGCTTTAGCAAGTTTAGTAGTTCCTTCGATATTCTTAGGGTGCATTGGTTCACCACCTAATATAGATAAACCGTCAATATGGTCTTTACTACAAAGCTCTAGTACTTTATCTATTGTGCTATCTGTAAACTCTTCTCCACCTTCAAAATCATGTGTTTCTGGATTAAAACAGTTTTTACAATTAAAAGTACAACCTTGCATAAAAATTGATACTCTAACTCCTTTTCCATTTGAAATATCCATTTTTCTTATTTTGCTATATCTCATTTTTTACTCCCCTGTTATATGTGTGCAACTCCGCTATTTTCGCAATTTTACATGAACGTAACTCCGCTGTTCGCAAATACTTCGTATTTGCTGCTTCCGTTGCGAACTAAATCTGTAATTCACTACGTTCATAACAACTTCAGCTTAAGCGTCCTTATTATCAATGTGTAAAACTCTTTCCTTTATTTCTTGTGTTCTTCCTTTGTTCCAGAAGTTTGTTCCGATATATCCACATGTTCTTCTTGCTACATTTAAAGTAGTGTGATCTGTATTACCGCAATTTGGACAATACCATTCTAAATTGTCATCAATCATAATTTCGCCTGTATAGCCACATTTCTGACAATAATCAGATTTTGTATTAAGTTCAGCATACATAATATTTTCATAAATAAATTTGATAACATCTAAAATAACCTCTAAGTTATTTTGTAAGTTTGGTGTTTCAATATATGAAATTGCTCCACCTGGACTTAATCTTTGGAATTCGCTTTCCAATTTTAATTTTGTGAAAGCATCTATATCCTCGAAAACTGGTACGTGATATGAATTTGTAATGTAATTTCTATCTGTTACGCCTTCAACTGTTCCGAAACGCTCTTTTAAACATTTTGCAAATTTATATGTTACAGACTCAATTGGAGTACCATATACAGAATAATCAATATCCTCTGCTTCTTTCCATTTTTTAGCTGCATCATTTAAGTGTTTCATAATCTCTAAGCCAAGCTCTTTTCCTTCACCATTGTCTGTATGAGAATTTCCTGTCATATATTTTACACACTCATATAAACCAGCATATCCAAGTGAAATAGTACTATAACCGTGATGTAATAATTCGTGAATACTCTCTCCTGGCTCAAGTCTAGCTAGTGCTCCATCTTGCCATAAGATTGGTGCAACATCACTTGTAACATTGCTTAATCTCTTATGTCTTAATTGTAAAGCTTTGTGACAAAGTTCTAGTCTTTCATCAAATATTTTCCAGAATTTATTTATATCACCCTTAGAAGATAAAGCTACATCAGGTAGGTTAATAGTAACAACACCTTGATTAAATCTTCCGTAATATTTACCTTTACCTTCTTCATAATTTTTAGCTTTAGCAATATTTCCTAATGACATTGCTCTATCTGGTGTCAAAAAGCTTCTGCAACCCATACAAGGATAACAATCACCTTCGCCATTCTCATTTACTTTTAGATCTAACATAACTTTTTCAGAAATATAATCAGGTACTAATCTCTTAGCTGTACATTCTGCTGCAAGTTTTGTTAAGTAAAAATATTCTCCATCTTCTTTAATATTATCTTCTTCGAGTACATATAAAAGTTTTGGGAAAGCTGGCGTAATATATACACCTTTTCTATTTTTAAAACCAATAATTCTTTGTTTTAAGAATTCTTCAATTATCATTGCTAGTTCTTTTTTGTATTGTTTAGTTTCATTCATATACATAAATACACTTAAGAAAGGAGCTTGCCCATTTGTATTTGTCATTGAATTTACTTGATAGTTAAAAGTTTGAACACCATCTGCAACTTCTTTTCTTGTGTCATCCCAAGCATATTTTTCACAATCTGCTTCACTTAGTTTTCTCTCTTTATATTTCTTATAGTATTTCTCATAGCTACTTCTAACAAATGGCGCTAAATGTGTAAGTGTAACTGTTGCACCACCATAACTAGAAGATGTAACTGCTAAAATGATTTGTGTAGCAATAGTTGCAGCCGTTATAAATCTGTGTGGTTTTTCAATCATAACACCATTTATAACTGTACCATTTTGAAGCATATCATCTAAGTTAATAAGCTCACAATTGTGTAGTGCATTTTGTGCAAAATAGTCTGCGTCGTGAAAATGTATAATTCCTTCATCATGTGCTTTAACAATTTCCTCTGGTAGTAAAAATCTTCTTGTTATATCTGTACTTGTAATACCTGCTAAATAATCTCTTTGTGTAGTTACAAGCTCAGCATTTTTATTTGAATTTTCACTATTCCAGTATTCGTTCTCACCCTCAATTAATTCTTTTATAGTTTGATCTGTTGTGTTTGCTTTTCTAACTAATTCCCTAGTGTAACGATAAGTAATATATTTTTTGGCCAATTGATATCTATCAATTTCCATCAATTTCTCTTCAATAATATCTTGTATATCTTCAACAAGAATTCTTTTCTTATTCAATTCCTCAATGTATTCTACAATACTTTGTATCTCGTCTTCTGTTGCTCTTTCTTTTGGTCTAACCTCTACATTTGCTTTTTTAATAGCTGTTCTTATTTTACTTGGATCATAATCAACTATGTGTCCATCTCTTTTAACAATCTTCATAAATCTTTTCCTTTCGTGTATGTTTTTGTTGTACTCATTATACTGATAAAAAAATAATATATAAAGGTGCAATTGCAACTGTAACACAATTGTGATATAATGGTAATGGTGATGAAAATGAAAAACCCTTTTGCTGGTATAAGCGAATTACAGAAGAATAGGCTTTTTAAAATTTTAGCAACTCACATTTATACTTTTCATAAAAATGAAGAAATTTTATCAACTTTAAAAAACAAAAATATAGTTTGTATTTTATTAGAAGGTTATGCGCAAATCTTTAATATAAACTATAATGGTGAAGAAAATTTAATCGAGGAACTAATTGAAAACAGTGTGTTTGGAAGTGATATCTCTAATATTAGTGATACTGAATATCAAATACGCGCTGTCGAACCTTCTAAAGTTTTAGTTATAGATTATAATAAATTAGTTAACTCAAAAAATACTTGTTATGCTTATTATAACCAATTTATGCTTAATATTTTTGATATTATTCATTCTAGACTTAAAGATAATAATGATAGGATTAAGATTTTAACTCAGAAATCTATTCGTGATAAGCTTCTTGCTTATTTTGAAATTGAGTATAAAAAAACTCGTTCAAAATTCATATATTTGCCTAGTAACTTTAAAGACTTAGCAGATTATCTTTCTACAAATAGATCTGCTATGTTTCGAGAACTAAAATATTTGAAAGAAGAAAAATTTATAAAAATTGATGGTAGAAGAATTACTTTACTATATACACCAGTAGTTTAAAAGAGGAGATTTAACAATCTCCTCTTTCTTATATATTTTCTTATATATATTGATATTTTTTACGATTTACAAATAATAATGTTGCGCTTAATATTACTGCCGCAAGCTCTGCAATTACTACAGCAAGCCAAATTCCATTTAATCCTAATATCAACGGCAATACAAGTATTGCAACAACTTCGAACACTAAAGTTCTTAAAAATGAAATAATTGCTGAAACCACTCCATTATTTAAAGCTGTAAAGAAAGATGATGCATATATGCTAAATCCACTAAATAAGAAAGAAATAGAATAAATCTGTATTGCTCTAGTTGTAAGCTCTAGTAAATTTGGGTCATAGCTTACAAATATGCTTGCTAATAGTTTTGAAGCAAGTTCAGCAAGTATAGTTAATACTACTGAAGCTCCTATTACTAATCTTAAACTCTTTTTTAATAAGTTCTTAAGTTCATCTACATTACCAGCTCCATAATGATAACTTACAATCGGTGCTGAACCTATAGAATATCCTAAGAAAGCACTTATAAATGTAAAACTCACATACATAATAATTCCATAAGCTACTACTCCATCTGAACCTATAAATTTCATTAATTGGAAATTATATAACATATTTACTGCTGATAAAGAAATATGTGTAAGCATTTCTGATGAGCCATTTGTGCAAGTTTGGAAAACTGCTTTTCCATCGAATTTTGCTTTTCTTAATTTCAATGGGCTATCCTTGCTAACAATAAAGAATGTAAGTGGTACAATTCCACCAACACACTCGCTAATTGCAGTTGCAATCGCTGCACCAAATAGTCCCATTTTGAAAACATATATAAATAGAAAATCTAAAACTATGTTTGTTATTCCTGCACAAAGTGAAACTACTAAGCCCATATTAGGCTTTTCAGCAACTATAAGGAAACTTTGGAAATAGTGTTGTAATAAAAATGGAATCATTGAAAACATAAGTGTACTTCCATAAATAACACAATCTTCTAATATATCTCCTTCTGCTTTTAAAAGACTTGCTACTGGTCTTAACAGTATTAGCCCACCTATAGTGAAAACTACACCTATTGCAACCAATAAATATGTAAGCATAGAAAAAAGCTCGTTTGCTTTTTCTTTATCCCCTTCACCAAGTATTTTTGAAACTAAAGCACTTCCTCCTGTTCCAAACATAAAACCTACTGAAGCCATAATCATAAGTATTGGCACTGTTAAATTTACTGCTGCAAAACTATCACTTCCAACTAAGTTTGATACAAATATTCCATCTACTATTCCATAAATTGATGTGAATATCATCATAAAAATTGTTGGTAATGTAAATCGTATTAATTTTTTATATGTAAAATGTTCTGATAATTGTATCTGCATTTTCTTTAGTTCCTCCTAAACCAATTTTCTATATAATTTTTAAGTGGTGAAATAATATCTTTTATATCAATACTTGATGTATTAACACAAAGATCATAATTTTCTTTCTTTCCCCACTCTTCATTTGAGATAATATTATGAAATTTCTTTCTATTTTTATTTATCTCAATAATTTTTTTCTCAATTTCTTTTTCTGTTAAATTCTCATTTTCGTCTGCTTTCAATTTACAACGCTCAATTTTAGACTTCATATCTGCGTATATAAATAAATCAATTGTATTGTATTCTTTTAAAATAATATTTGCCGCCCTACCAACAATAACACAATTTCCTTTTTGTGCTATTTCCTTAATTATTTTATTTTGCTTTACAAAGACTTCAATTTGACTATTAGGCACAGGTGAAGAATTCAAAAAAGATTTTGCAAAATGAAAAGTATAAGGATACACACCTTTTTCTGATATATTTTTAATATACTCCTCGCTCATTCCAGTTTCTTTTGCAATCATAGTGATTATTTCACTATCATAATAAGCAAGACCTAGCGCATCTGCTAATCTCTTGCCAATCTCACGGCCACCGCTACCAAATTCTCTACTAATTGTAATAACCATATATTGCACCTCCTAAAATAGGTCCCAATCAAAAAAGACCTTTTGTTATTATATCACAAAGGTCTTTTTATTGTCTAGTCTTCTTTTATAATATTTTTACTACCATAGTATGTAGCTAAAAAATACATTCCATAGACTATTCCTATTAAAATTACTGTTACGATTGCTGATGGTATTAGTTCGTCTTTAGTTGCTAATGCTTCCATAACTCCTACACCGAACTGTATTCCGAAAATAGAATGAATTATTGCAAGTAGTAGTGGCATCATAAAGAATATTCCTATTTGCTTAAATAAAGCATTATTTATCATTTTTTCATCGCAACCTATTTTCCTTAAAATAACGTACCTTTGTCTATTATCAGAGCTTTCTGTAAGTTGTTTTAAAGCTAAGATTGCACTACTTGCTATAAGGAAGATTATTCCTAAGTAAATACCTATAAATAATATTATTGTTGTAAGTCCTAAGCTGCTTTCTATCAAACTTATTTTTGTCATTCCGTCAATTAGTATATGTCTCTCTTTAAAAGTTTTGAAAAGTTCAGAATCACTTGCACTAGTGAAATTTTGTTCAATTTCTTCTATTTCCTCTTCTGTTTTTGCGTTATAATTTGCGACTAAAAGCCACTGCTCTCTTTGCTCGTCTTTTAAATCACAGCTGTCTGGTACTAAGATAATTCCTGTATTTACCTGGCTAACATTCATTTGCACAAAGCCTGCTTTGCAGTCTCTATATTTTGGTTCATATTCTTTTCCGTTTATATTAACCTTTACTCCTAAAGCTAATGCTTTATTTCTAAGCTCCTCCACCTGTCCAAAATCACATAACATTATATATTCATTTTCTGATAATGAGTACTCTTCTATTCCATATAGTTTAGCAACTTTATTATATTCTGAAACCTTTATTAATGGCTCAGCAGTATCGTAAAGCATCATTGGATACTTAGACTTAGCTTCTGCCAGCACTTCTTCTCCAAGAGATGAAGCAATATTTACTTCATTTATTGCATAAATAGATATTTCTACTTTGTCTTTAAATTTATTCATATCAAAGCCTGCTTCTATCATAGATTCTCCAACACTACGTTTTGAATCTGCTCTTGCCTCTTCTGAATAAACAACTTCTTTTCCATATCTAATAATACTTTCTGGAAGATTAGCTGTCTTATATAAGTTTATATCTGCTGATGTCATTTCTTGCAAAGCTGTTTCCATTGAATTTCGCAATGACAAAGCTGTTGATAAAATTGTAATTGTTACAAATAACATTAAACAAATAACAGACATGCTAATTACAGTTGTATTTATTTTATTATTTATTTGTCTTAATACAAATATATTTGTACCATTTAAGTATGTTTTCTTTCTCATTTGCACAAGCTTTAATATAAAACCTGATAAAGACCAGAAAACCAAAACTGTTGAGATAATTCCCATTAATATTATTGGAAAAATCTTATCTGCTGAATTTAAAGTATTTATTCCAAGTGTTACTTTATAATAACAATAACCAAGTATTATTGCTGCAATTAAAAATACAACAATACATAAAATAGGATTTTTAATTTTAACTTCTTCATTTTTTCTAATAGCTGTTAGCAAATTAATAAGTTTATATCTTGAAATTGTAATTGCATTGAAAAATATTACTGCTACATACATTATTGCAAAATATATGCAAGTCTTTATACAAGCTGACTGTGAAAAGGCAAATTCAAAATCACTCATATCGGCTTGAAATAGCTTCCCTACAAATATAGACATAAATTGTGAACCAAAAATTCCAACTACTAAACCTATAATTAATGAAATTACTCCAATAAGTATTGTTTCTAATAATATTATTTTCGAAATCTGTCTTCTGCCCATTCCAAGAGTCATATATATTCCAAATTCCTTTTTTCTACGTTTAATCAAGAAATTATTAGCATAAACAATTAAAAGTCCTAAAATAACTGCTACAAAAATAGATAACATACTAAGCATTTCTATCATAAGCTTAATAATTTCTTTAGTAGAAGCTGATACTTTAAGCATTGCTTCTTGACTGTCTAAAGAATTAAAAAGATAAAATATTGCAACACCTAGCACTAATGTTATAAAGTATATTGCATAATCTTTAAAACTCTTTTTGACATTTTTCATTGATAACTTAAATAACATCGCTAAGCTCACCTCCAAGAAGTGTTTGTACTTCAATTATCTTCTCAAAGAATTGTTTCCTAGTATCAGTTCCTTTTAATAATTCATTAAAAATTTTACCATCTTTAATAAATAAAATTCTGTTTGCATAACTAGCAGAAAAAGGATCGTGAGTAACCATAAGCAAAGTTGCTTTCATTTTTATATTTAAAGCCTCAAAAGTTTCTAAAAGTTGTTTTGCAGATTTTGAATCTAACGCTCCTGTTGGCTCATCTGCTAAAACTAATTTGGGATTAGTAACAATTGCTCTTGCTGACGCTACTCTTTGCTTTTGACCACCAGATACTTGGTATGGATATTTATTTAATATTTCTCTTATATCTAGTTTTTTAGCTACATCTCTTACCCTTTCATCAATCTCATTTACATTTACTTTTTGTATAGTAAGTGCTAGAGCAATATTTTCATAACAAGTTAGAGTATCTAATAAATTAAAATCTTGAAAGATAAAGCCTAACTCTTCTCTTCTAAATTTATTTAAGTTATTACCTTTTAGTTTTGTTATATCTTTTCCATTTATAACTATTCTTCCTGCAGTTACCCTGTCGATAGTAGAAATGCAATTAAGTAGTGTTGTCTTACCTGAACCTGACGCACCCATTATACCAATAAACTCTCCGCTTTTTACATTAAAGCTTATATTATCAATAGCTTTTGTTAAATTTGACTTGTTCCCATAATATTTCTCGATATTCTTAACCTCTAATATATTTTCCATTATAAGAAACTCCTTCCCTAAATTTTCTAAATTTATTGTAAAACTTTTCTTTCTCTACTACCATAGTTTTTGCTTTCACTAATCTTACAGTTTTGTAATTTATTAATTATTAAAGAGGGTATATACTCCATTTGGACTACTTCACCCTCTCATTATATCAATTTATATTTTCTCATCATAATCATCCATAAAATGATGTACTTCTCCATTTTTTTCGTAAGAGATAATCGTGTTTAAATTTACGTTTTTAGTAGAGTTATAGATATTGTAATCTACTCTGTCATACTTATTTCTTAGTTGTTTTATAAGTTCTTTCATCTCATATCTTTTAGACCCGTCTTCTGATACTTTGTTTTTTTCTGTAATTTTACAAGCACATTGTATAAATTCTAACTCGTTCTTATCTTTCCATTTTATAATATCCTCTTCCTTTACATAATATAAAGGCCTAATAAGTTCCATGCCTTTATGGTTAGTGCTATGTAGTTTAGGCATCATAGTTTGCATTTGAGCGCCATATAGCATACCCATAAGTATAGTTTCTATTACATCGTCAAAATGGTGACCAAGTGCTATTTTATTACAACCTAGTTCTTGTGCCTTCTCATATAAAAAGCCTCTTCTCATTCTAGCACATAAATAGCAAGGGTTGTCATCTATTCTATCTACTACATCAAATATATCTGACCTAAATATTGTAATTGGTATTTCTAATAACTCTGCATTATCTATAATTTTCTGTCTATTCTTCTCATTATATCCAGGATCCATTACAATAAAGACTACTTCAAAATTTACTTTTCTATGTCTTTTTAATTCTTGCATACATTTTGCAAGTAACATTGAATCTTTACCACCGGAAATACAAACTGCAATTTTATCACCTTCGTTTACCATTTCAAACTCTTGTATTCCTTTGATAAACTGGTGCCAAATAGTTTTTCTGTAAGTAGTAATAATACTCTGCTCTATTATTTGATTTCTTGTAAGCTCTCTTTTACTCATTTACTCTACCTTTACTTAAATCTTTAATAACTTCTCCTGCAATAATTAAGCCTGCAACTGATGGTACAAAAGAAATACTTGCTGGTACTCCTCTTTCTTCTTGTTTAATAGGCTCTTCTTTTGAATATACTACTTTAAGTTTCTTTATACCTCTATCTTTTAACTCTTTTCTCATAACTTTTGCAAGTGGACACATACTTGTCTTATATATATCTGTTACTTCAAATCTCGTTGGATCAAGTTTATTACCTGTTCCCATACTAGATATAATAGGAATGTTTAATTTTTCTGCTCTTTCTGCTAACTCTATCTTTGCTGTAACAGTGTCTACTGCATCTATTGTATAATCTATGCTATCATCTAAAATACCTTCTGTCTCTGGCATAAAAAATTCTTGATAAATTTCTACTTTAGCCTCTGGATTTATTTCTAAAATACGTTCCTTTGCTACTTCTACTTTAGGTCTACCAACTGTTTTTGTAGTTGCAATAATTTGTCTGTTTATATTAGTAATATCTACTTCGTCTTTGTCTACTAAAATAAAGCTTTGTACCCCTGCCCTTGCTAAGCCTTCTACTACATAAGAACCTACACCACCAATACCAAACAATGCAACTTTTGATTTATTTAATTTTTCTAAACTTTCTTTTCCTATTAAAAGCTCTGTTCTTGAAAATCTATTATCCATTTTTTACTCCATAATTCTTTTATATCTTCTACAATCTAACTTACCTTTAAAATATACTGATAACTTCTCACCTTTTATTAAATCTTCTTTCTGCTGTTTAGTAAGTGTTTTTATCTGATATTCTAGCTTGCAAGCTAAACTCTTTTCTTTAGTTTGCCAAGCTGCTTCCATACCTAATACTTCATGCGACTTAGTATATTTTGCTCCTGCTTTATCTTTAGCCATATGTGTATTTAATCTTTTTTCTAAATCATTAGTCATACCAGTATAAATAGAATTGTCTGAACATCTTAGCATATACGTATAGTACATTTTAACTCTCCTAATTTCAATTATCGACTATAATTATACCACAAAATACTTATATATTTCAATTACACATTATCTTACATCTTCTAAGAAACTATTTTTAGGAAAAGTTATCGAAACTTCTGTGCTTACATTTTCCTCTGATTTTAATTCTAAGCCTAAACTTAGTTTATCACATAACTTTTTACATAAATACAGACCTATACCTGTCGCCTTTTGTCCCCTTCTTCTACCATTTTCTCCAGTAAATCCTTTTTCAAAAACTCTAGATACTTCTGATGCTTTTATTCCGATTCCATTATCTTTAATGAATAATACAACATTTTCTCTATTTTCTTTTGCATAAATCTCAAGTTTTTTATTATCTTCCCTGCTGTATTTTACAGAATTTTGTATAATTTGATTTAAAATAAAAGTGCACCATTTAGCATCTGAATAAACATTTATATCTAAGTTATTGAGCTCTACACTAATATTATTTTGTATTAAATTCTTTTTGTTTCTAATAATTACACTATTTATAAGTTCTTTTAAATTCATTTTCTTTATATAATAATCTTTTTCAACGGTGCTACTTCTAGCATAGAAAAGTGCTTGTTCTGTGAAATTATCAATCTTGTCTAATTCTTCATTTATACTTTCTGTTATATTAGATTTATTATTTTCAACAATCATTTTTCCGAGTAGCTATTGGGAGTTTGATTTCATGTATCCAAAGTTCTATATATTCTTTATAATCGTTTTGCAAATATCTAAATTTCGCAACATTTTCATACATGGACTTTGAAGTCTCTTCTAAAATTTCTTTTAAGAGTTTCCCTTCAAGAAAATCAGGAGTATTTATTACTTCTGTTAACAAATATGCTTCTTCTAGTTCCTCTAGCTTGTCTTTTATGTTGTTATAATAAGATTTTTTTATAAAGTATTCTATAAAAAAACAAATAGAGAATGCTATTAGTGGAATTAATCCAGCATATATTTTTATGTATGTTGGAAACTCAAAAGGTATAAACAAAATTTCATAAGATATTACTACTAAAATGATTGATATAATATACACTATTTTATCTTTTAAAAATGCTTTAAAACTCATTCTACTATATAACCTTGTCCTCTCTTCGTTTTAATATAATCAACTACATCCATCTGCTCTAGCTTGTTTCTTAATCTAGTCATATTAACTGTCAAAGTATTGTCATCTATAAAACTTTCACTATCCCATAAATAATCCATAATTTCATTCCTTGATACAATCTTGCCTTTGTTCATAACTAGATAATGTAATATCTTTAATTCGTTTTTAGTAAGCTCGATTTTTGTATTATCATTTTCAATAAGGCTTTTAGATATATTTAAAACAAAATTTCCGAAGATTTATTTTACTTTGATTTACTTCTAAGTCTTTAGCTCTTCTAAGTAGTGCACTTATTTTCGCTAGTAATATTTGAATATTATATGGTTTTGTCACATATTGGTCTGCACCATTATTTAAGCTTATTAGTTCATCAAGTTCACTATCTCTGCTAGTTACCATTATTATTGGCGTATTATTAGCCTTTCTTATTTCCTTGCAAATATATTCTCCGTCTAAGTATGGTAAATTAATATCTAATAAAATTAAATCTGCTGAAGCTTCTATAATGTCTTGTACTGCATTTTCAAACTTCTCTAAAATTAAAACTTCATAACCATTTTTCTCTAAAAATATTTTTAGCTCTTGACGTAACTTTTCGTCATCTTCTACTATTAAAATCTTGTCCATAAAAACCTCCACCAGTATTATACCATATTTTTCATCAATTTACCTTACATTTATGTAATAAAATAGCAGTGCTTTTACACTGCTACTTCTAAATATCTTGATATATCATAATCTTGTAATTTGCCTTTATATTTCATTTCTAAATTCATAGTCTTAAAATCCTCTGGCTTTATAACTTCTGGTAAATCATTTTCTATTTTTGCTTTATCAATTAAGTATTTCACAAACTCAGCACAGTAAAAAGAATGTTCTTGTTTAATTCTAATATTAAAACCTGCACCAAAAAGTCCTATTATATTAAATTTATAAGGAGAATTACATTTTTTCATAATACTAATTGTATTCTTAATTTTATCATATTGACTATTTTCTACTTGTAAAGAATATATTGCAGCATTTGTGTTATTAAAACGTCTAAAAAATGCACAGTGCAATCCTTCTCGTACAAAGCCAGCCATAAATGGATTGTATGGATTTAATCTCCCGAAGCTGTACATCTCGTCTAAGTTCTCGTCAAGTGCAATTGACACATGTGCAAACTCGTCTTTGGTAAACTTCTTAATAAGTGTTGACAAAGCTGTTCCAGAATATGTTAATACTATAAAAATCTCTTTCATAATTTCTTCCTTTCCAATTTCATTATACTAGTCTTTTCCTTATTTAAGTATTGATTTACCTTAACTTAACATTACATTTTTGTAATCTATAATTAAATTATATCAATTATTTATTAAGAAAAAATAAACGAAAAGTAAAGAAATTATTAAAATTTTCAAAAAAATAACGACAAGATTTTAATTGACCTTGTCGTAAACATATTTATTTTATATAAATTCTTTCGATATCTTTTGCCTCGTTTGTTATATCGTCTATTTCAAATATAACACCATTAAAAATCGCATTTCCTTCTGCTACTCTATACTTTTCAGGTAACGAAGTTTCAAACCTTTTAATTGAAGCTTTTGGATCCATACCAATTACAGAATATTTTGGACCTGTCATACCAATATCTGTTATAAAAGCTGTTCCATTTTCTAAGATTTGCTCATCAGCTGTTTGTACATGAGTATGTGTACCAAAAATAATTGTTGCATCTCCTTCTAAATAATAGCCAAGTGCAATCTTTTCTGCAGTTGCTTCCGCATGAAAATCGATAACTATTATATCTACAGTATCTTTTATTTTGTCTATAATATTTCTAGCTTCTAAAAATGGATTTTCTGAAAGCACTGACATCGTTACTCTACCAATTAAATTTATAACTGCTATTTTCTTATTTTTACATTCAAAAATTCTGTATCCTTTTCCTGAATTATTACTTGGATAATTTGCAGGTCTTATTATATTTTTATCTTCAATAAATCCAAATATATCTTTCTTTGCCCAAGTGTGATTTCCCATAGTTACAACATTTACTTTACAAGCTAAAATTTCTCTATATAGCTTTTCTGTAAGTCCCATACCATCTGCGGCATTCTCGCCATTAACTATAACAAAATCAATTTTATGTTCTTCAATAATCTTCGGAAGATTTATCTTAAGGCTTTGTACTCCAGTTTTGCCGACAATGTCTCCTACTGCCAAAATTTTCAAATTATTTTCCTCCTATTCCCATTCGATAGTTGCTGGTGGTTTTCCAGTAATATCATAAACAATTCTATTTACATGTTTTACTTCATTTACAATTCTACTAGAAACAGTTTCAAGAACTTCAAAAGGAATTTTACTCCATTCAGCTGTCATAAAGTCTGTTGTTGTAACAGCTCTTAATGCAACTGTGTAGTCATAAGTTCTTTCATCTCCCATTACACCAACACTCTTTAAATTTGTAAGTACTGCAAAATATTGGTTGATACTCTTATCAAGACCTGCTTTTGCAATTTCTTCTCTAAATATATAATCTGCATCTTTTAATATTGTTAATTTATCGTCTGTTATTTCTCCAATAACCCTTATTGCTAAACCTGGTCCTGGGAATGGTTGGCGATAAACTAAATACTCTGGTAAGCCAAGCTCTAGTCCAACTTTTCTTACTTCATCTTTAAATAAATCACGAAGTGGTTCAATTATCTCTTTAAAATCAACATAGTCAGGAAGTCCTCCTACATTGTGATGACTCTTAATTGTAGCACCTACTCCAACACCGCTTTCTATAACGTCTGGATAGATTGTACCTTGAACTAAGAAATCAACTGTACCTATCTTTTTAGCTTCTTCTTCAAATACTCTAATGAATTCTTCGCCAAT
Organism: uncultured Clostridia bacterium; assembly: GCA_949745595.1. Classification (GTDB taxonomy): domain Bacteria; phylum Bacillota; class Clostridia; order TANB77; family CAG-508; genus Scatovivens. Next base: position 87,153 of record CATJWN010000070.1, on the reverse strand, counting down.
GATTTTTCTCTTTCTTTCTGGTTCTGTAACTCCAGCAAGTTTTCCTAAAAATCTATCTTTTGCATCTACTCTAACAAAGTTAACTTCTGAGTTTGCAAAAACTGCTTCTACTTCGTCTGCTTCATTTTTTCTAAGTAAACCGTGATCAACAAATATACAAGTTAAGTTTTTACCAATAGCTTTACTCATAAGTGTTGCAGCAACAGAAGAATCAACCCCTCCTGATAATGCACATAGAGCTTTTCTATCTCCAACTTTTTCTTTTATATTTTGTATTGTTTCTTCTACAAAAGCACTCATTTTCCAAGTACCTGTACATCCACATATATTATATACAAAATTTCTAATAACTTGTATTCCATTTTCAGAGTTATTAACTTCTGGGTGGAATTGTATTCCATATAAACGCTTAGCTTCATTTTGCATTCCAGCATTTGGGCAATCTTCAGTTGCAGCTATATTTTCAAAACCTTCTGGAAGTTTTGAAACAAAATCTCCATGTGTCATTAAGAAATTATTAGTATTTTCAAAACCAGCAAATAGTTTTGAAGAATTATTAATATTAACCTTCATAACACCATATTCACGTTTATCTGCTTTTTGCACTTCTCCGCCAAAATTATATGTCATAAGTTGCATTCCATAACAAATTCCAAGCACTGGTATCCCTAGATTGAAAATCTCTGGATCGCATTTTGGAGAGTTTTCAGCATATACACTTGCAGCACTTCCAGTAAATATAAGTCCTTTTGGATTCATTTCCTTTATTTTTTCTACTGGTGTATTATATGGTACAATCTCAGAATATACATTGCATTCTCTAACACGTCTTGCAATTAATTGATTATATTGACCATAAAAATCGATTATTAAAATTTTTTCTTCTTCTTTCATAAATTCTTCTCTTTCTTTAAAATTTAATGGTTTGAGCTTTCAATATCCTTAAGCATAACATCATGTGCTCCGCCTTCTTTGATACTAACACTAGATACAAGTGTAAGTCTTGCTTTTTCTTGTAACTCTGGTATTGTTACAGCACCACAATTGCACATTGTAGATTTTATCTTACTTACTGTAACCGCTAAGTTATCTTTTAAAGGTCCTGCATAAGGTATGTATGAATCAACACCTTCTTCAAAACTTAATTTGTTTTTATTATCTCCTAAATCATATCTTTGCCAGTTTCTAGCTCTGTTTGAACCTTCACCCCAATACTCTTTTACGAAAGTACCATTTCTCTTAACAACTTTTGTAGGGCTTTCGTCAAATCTAGCAAAATATCTACCCATCATTACAAAATCAGCTCCCATTGCTAATGATAAAGTAATATGATAATCGTGTACGATACCACCATCTGAGCATACAGGAATATATATTCCTGTTCTTTCGTAATATTCGTTTCTAGCTTCAACAACATCCATTAAAGCACTTGCTTGTCCACGTCCAATACCTTTTGTTTCACGAGTGATACAGATTGAACCTCCACCAACACCGACTTTAATAAAATCAGCACCAGCTTCTGCTAAATAATAGAAACCTTCTTTATCAACAACATTTCCAGCTCCTATTTTTACACTATCACCATAATGAGCACGTACCCAATCGATAGTGTTCTTTTGCCATACAGAATATCCGTCTGAAGAGTCCATACATACCATATCAACTCCAGCTTCAACTAAGGCTGGAATTCTTTCTTCATAGTCTCTTGTATTAATACCTGCACCTACAACATATCTCTTATTCTCATCTAATAAAGATTCGGGATTATTTTTCTTATCTTCATAGTCTTTTCTAAATACTAAATGCTCTAAGTTATCATTTTCGTCTAATACTGGTAAACAACTGATTTTATGGTCCCATATCATATCATTTGCTTCTGTTAAACTTATTCCTTTTCTAGCACAAACAACTTCATTAATAGGTCTCATAAAAGTATCGATTGGTGCATCTAAATCTGCTCTTGAAATTCTATAATCTTTATCTGTAACTAAACCTAAGAATTTTCCATTTGCACTACCATCTTCTGTAATTGTTACTGTTGAATGTCCTGTTTTTTCAATCATTGCAATTACTTCACGAAGTGGTGTACCACTCTTTACGTTTGAATCACTGTCTATAAATCCTGCTTTATGTCTTTTTACGTTTCTAACCATTTGAGCTTGTGACTCGATTGATTGTGAACCAAAAATAAAAGAACATCCACCTTCACGTGCAAGCGCAATAGCCATTTGCTCTCCTGAAACAGCTTGCATAATTGCAGAAACGAAAGGAACGTTCGCTGTATATTTTGGTTCTTCTCCTTTTTTAAATTTTACTAATGGTGTTTTTAAACTAACATTGCTAGGTATACATCTTTCATCTGTTAAGTTTGGTAATAGTAAAAACTCACTAAATGTTCTTGATACATCTCCTATAATTTTAGCCATTTGATAATCCCTCCTTTAATAATTTATATATTCTTAATATTATATAATATCTAAGTCCAAAAATCAAGCAATTTTTCTAGTTTTCTTGCTATGATATATCTCTTTTTATACGTTTTAAAGCTTTGTTTATATCTAACCTAGTATGCAAAATTGCTATAATTACAATATCATTTTCCTTTATATAATAAATTATTCTATGTTTTTTATAAATTATTTGTCTTAATTCATAATTTGAAATAATATATTTTATGTTTTTTCCAATTTTAGGCATTGAATTTAATATATCTGCATAATCAACAAGTTTTTGCATATAAGCTTTCGCTGTATTTTCTGTATCTTGCCTTGCTTCGTCTATAAATTCCGTAATATGAGATATTGCAGTATCTGTCCACACTACCATTTGTCTATAATCTCCTTTACTTCCTTAGTTGTTTTTGTGTTTCCTTCTTCCATATCTTTAATCCCTTTTTGAATTTCCAATTGCATATAAAGTGTATATAATATTTCTTCATAACTTAATTTATCGTCAATGCTTTGCACTGTATCTAAAATTAATTGTTTATCGCTCATATATCTTCCTCCAATCATGTATATATTTTACCATACAAAATATTTTTTTACTACTGCTTTTTAATATTTTTTAAATAATTAAAAGCCAGGATTTTATAATTTAATGCATAACTTGATCTATATTCATTCTTATCTTTTACTATGTCTTCAATAAATTCTTGAACTGTGTTATACTATTATTAATATTTTAAAAGAAAGGAGAATAAAAAATGATTAATGAAAAAAAGAAATTATTGCAGCAGTTAATACCCTACCTGATAATACTACCTGGGATGATGCTATCTATGCTTTATATCTACATTCAAAAGCACAAAAAAGCAAAGATGATATAAAAAATGGTAGAGTAATGACTATTGAAGAATCTAAAGAAAGGATGAGAAAACAATATGAAAATTTTGATGTCAAATGAGGCTCATCAAGATATAGATTCTATATTTGAATATATATAATTTAAAGGAAAATGTTATAAATGGAATTAGAATTTAAAGTAAAAAATAATCAATTTTTTAATGTAAAAGAAATTATAAAATCGTATTTTCAAATTTCTGATAGATTGCTTATTAAACTAAAAAGAGAAAAACGAATTTTTTTGAATAATGCACCTGTTTATGTTACTGAAAAAGTTTGTATTGGAGATGTTTTAAAACTTGATATGAACTTTACTGAAGAATCAGATAATATAGTTCCTACTGAAATGAAGTTAGATATAATATTTGAAGACGATTATTTGTTAATTATAAATAAATCTGCTGGTATTCCCGTTCACCCATCTTGTAATCATTATGAAAACAGCCTATCAAATGGCGTAAAATATTATTTTAATTCAATAGGTTTAAATAAGAAAATACGACCTGTAAACAGATTGGACAAAGATACTTCTGGTATCGTTATCTTTGCAAAACACGAATATATACAAGAAATACTAGTAAGGCAAATGAAAAATAATACTTTTAAAAAAGAATATCTTGCCATTTTAGAAGGTAGTTTAGATAAAACCTCTGATACAATAAATGCGCCTATTGCTAGAAAAGCTGGGAGTATTATGGAAAGAGAAATTTCAGAAAAAGGTGAAACTGCAATCTCTCATTTTGAACTTATTAAAAATTTCGAAAATTATTGTGCCGTTAAATATACCTTAGAAACTGGACGCACACATCAATTAAGAGTTCACAGTAAATACATAGGTCATTCTATCTTAGGTGACTCTTTATATGGTACTACTTCTGACTTAATTTCACGCCAAGCTTTACATGCTCATAAAGTAACTTTTGCTCACCCAATTACAAAAGAAAATTTAACACTAGAAGCACCTTTTCCACAAGATATACTTAATTTGATAAAATGAAAACCTTTAAGTAATTATGTTTTGTGAGTTATGATGAAAGAAAATTAAGTTAGAAATTCTTAAGCTGTAATATGGAAAGAGTTCAGTCTTTACGCAGTAAAGTACTGGAAGGGTGCCATATTATAGTTTTAGAATTTTACGACAATTTTCTGACAGATTAACTCTTAAAAACTTAATGCTTAAAGGTTTTTAGAATTTATTTCATTATTAATTCTTTAAAACTTGTTCCATAAGGCAATTTTTCAAAACCGTATATATCAAGTATTGTAGCAGAAATATCCGCATAAGTATCACGAATGCCTATGTTAACATTTTCTTTGATATTTTTCCCATATATTAAAATTGGTATATATTCTCTTGAGTGGTCTGTTGATGGTGTAACTGGATCACATCCGTGGTCAGCAGTAATTATAAGAATGTCGTCATCTCTAAGTAAACTCATTATTTCTGGAAGCTTATTATCAAATTCTTCTAATGCTCTAGCGTATCCTATTGGGTCATTTCTATGCCCATAAAGCATATCATAATCAACCAAATTAGTAAAAATAATATCCTCTTCTGCTGATTTTAAAGCTTCAATATTTCTAGCAATTCCATCAGTATTTCCATTTGTGTGTATAGCTCTTGTAATTCCTCTTCCAGTAAATAAATCCTCTATTTTACCAATTGCTAAAACTTTTTTCCCATTATCTACAAATACATCTAACATTGTTCTTCCAAAATCAGTAGCTTCAAAGTCTTTTCTGTTATATGTTCTTTTATATGTATCTGGACTGTCTCCAACAAAAGGTCTTGCTATAACAGTTCCTATGTTATAACCCATTTCGTCAATAACTTCTCTTGAAATCTTACAAATTTCATATAGTCTATCTAATGAAATATAATCCTCATGTGCTGCAATTTGGAAAACACTATCTGCTGAAGTATATACCATTGGTTTACCTGTTGCAATTATTTCTTCACCATATTCTTTTAATAGAGCTGTACCTGAGCCTACTTTGTTACAACAAAATCCCGGTAAATTTGCTCTTTTAGATATCTCATCTAAAAGCTCCTGTGGAAAAGCATTTGGATATGTTGTAAAACCTACTTCTTTTACATATCCGGATATTTCCCAATGCCCTACTGGGCTATTTTTACCTTGTGACTTTTCTGCTGCCTTTCCAAAACTTCCTATGCAATAATCTTCTTTTTCCGGTATTGAAACACCTGTTATATTATATAACCCTAGTTTTTTCATATTAGGTATGTTTAAAGTAGTCGTTCTATAAATAGCGCCTAAAGTATCACTACCTTCATCACCATAAACATTTGCATCTGGTAATTCTCCTACTCCAAAGCTATCTAAAACAATAATATTAACTCTACTCATCCTCTTCCTCCTCGACTTTCATTTTCAAAGTCCTTTTTCTTTTCTTTGGTTTTACTTCTTCAATAGGATCTATATCTTCTTCTACCTGTTTTTTAGGAACTTTCTTTTTAGGTTTAACCTCTTCTATTAACTCTTCTGCAAATTCTTCTTCAAAGTCTTCTGGTACTTCTTTTTTCGCAGGTATTTCCTTTTTACCTCCTTTTTTAGGTTTCTTTTTATCCTCTGTCTTTAATGTAACTTCATATTCATATACCAAAATATCCTTTGATTTTGGTAATATCAAATTATTTTGCTCATTAAAATAATTATTTGTTCTAAACTTAGTTTGATTTACTAAAGAAAAATCAAACTTCTTGCAATCTACTAAAACATTTGAAGATAAATCCATTCCTTCTGGTAAAGTCTGGTTTGTATTGTCATAGAAAATTATATTAGAATAATATAATAATGGCATATCTTCCTTAAAATTAAGTTTTATAAGGTTTACAGCACCTTCGCCAGAATCTTGATAATTTTGAAGCTCGCTTTCCACATTTATATCGAATATTGAAAAATCTTCTTCATGAATATTATCTGTTATTGGTACTACTTTGTATAATGGCATCTCATATTTTGAAGTCATTTTAGGAATTGCACCTTCTAAATAAGAAACAATACTTAATAATTTTTCTGTAAAATCAAAAACATCAATTTTCTTATTTATATTAAGTATTCTAAACTTACTTTTCTCATTTTCTCTATGGCTTCTACTTCCTATGTATTTTATTTTCCTATTATCATTATCTATGTTGCCGAAAATATCATAATCTTCGCTTTCCATATATAATCTGTTTTTATTAAACTCAGCTTTTAAATATGTAAGAGCAGCTTCCATTTTTTGCTTATCCATTTTACCTGAACGAAGTAAATTAATAATCTCAATAAGCTCTGTATTTGCAATGTATAAACTGTCTGTCTCTTCTTTAGAGAATTTAACTCTTTGCATTCTATCAACAGCTACACCCATAGTTTCAAAATCCATTTCAAAGTCAAAGGCTTTTTTGATATTTCCATTATCCTTCTTCTTATCATTTTCATTTCCCATCTCTAAGCTAAGCTTTTCGTCTTTATTTGCGAATTTCCAGAATTCAAATATACTCTTTTTATGCTTATCAATTTCTTCAATATATAATTCTGCATTTCTTACTTTACTCTTTAAGTTTTCATACTTTAACTCTAAAGCCTTAGTATCTTGCTCTAAATCTTTTTGCTTTTTATCAGCTCTTTCCTTAACAGAATAAGCTACAACTAAATCCTCAATAGTATAAAATTGCTTTTCATCAATCTTATACATTGCAGGCTCAATTTCAATAGTCTTAGATGTTTCCTTTTCTTTTACTTCTTCTTCCTTAGCTGCTTTCTTTCCCTTTTTATTAGAAGATTTAAAGAAATATTTTACTTTCCCAAAAAAAGTCTTTTTATACTCTAAATATGTAGAAATTTCTTTTTGCTTTTCTAAATACTCTTCTTCCTTTTTCTTAGCTTTCTCTTTTAACTTCTCTAACTTCTCTTCAAGTTTCTGACAAGTTTCTTTCATTTCTGCAATAGATTTTCTTGCAAGCTTATGTTGTAATTTAATAAAATCTTCTAAAGTCTCATAAGTAACTCGTATATTTTCAAAATAAAACTCTAAACCATTTTTACTATCAATTTGTGTCTCAAACAAAAACCTTCCTTTGATTTCTGTTTGCAAGATAAATAAAGCTTTTAGTAATTTATAAAACTTCAAAGCCTCTTCCTTGTTTGTAAGTTTCATTTTATATGTACTTTTTACATTATTATATACATAAGTATCGCCAACAATTTGAAGTGACATCTCATTTTGTTTATTATACACTTCAAATATTAATGGCCAATTCTTTGTAAAAAGCCATAAATAGCTTTCTATATTTCCTATTTCATCTCTATTTAAATATTCTTCACTATAATTTATATAATTGATTGGAACAAAAATTGCTGGTGCAACCTTTGCACCGCTTTCAAAAAACTCGATTTTCTTTTTTAATAAGTATAAAAATTCTGAGAAAGTTTCTTCCTTAGTGCATACTAACATAAAGTACTTATTTGTACTAGGAGAATAATAAATTTGCCATAAATAATCTTTGTTATATTTAATCTTGAAGGGTTCTGTTTTTTCAAGTGATTTTTGAAGTAAAGACATATTCTCAATATCTGCTATAGACATTGAATTGATTATCCTTAACATTGTAGTATACCTTTCGATATCTTCCTCATCACCTTCTGTACCAAAGAATTTGCCAAGTGGTACAGCTTCTGAATATTTCTTCTTAATATCGTCACTTCTTAAGCAAGGTGTAATTAAAATTTCAATTTTATCAATTGGCACATAGCGATAAACTCTATGCTCCTTATCATTGTTAAGCCTAGATGTATTGAAATTTAATGGACTAAAGTCTCTTAGATAATCTGGTATCTCTTCTAAATCTAAACCTAAAAAATCTAATTTTGTAGTTAAATCTCCATTATTTGCTTTCTTCGCGGTTGCCATTTTTTCCCCTCCTATCATATAGTGACAAAAATTCACAAGCAAAGTATATCACACCTAACTTTTTTTAGCAACTAAAAAAAGCCAACTCATAAAAAATATTATGAGTTAGCTTTTAATTCCTACTATTTATCTAGCATAAGTATTTATTTCTTCTTTAATTTTAGCTACAAAATTTTCTAATGCCATTTGACCTACGTCGCCTTCTTTTCTTGTACGTATGCCTACTGCTGAATTTTCTACTTCTTTTTCTCCTATAATCAACATATATGGAGTTTTTTGAAGTTGTGCTTCACGGATTTTGTATCCTATTTTTTCTTGTCTATCATCGAGTTCTACTCTTACACCTTCTTTTTTTAGTTTCTCTACTACTGACATAGCATAATCTCTTTGATTATCAGTAATTGGTAGAACCTTTACTTGAACTGGTGCAAGCCAAGTTGGGAAAGCTCCTTTTGTTTCTTCTACCAAGAAAGCTAAAAATCTATCAAATGTACCTAAGATAGCTCTGTGGATAACTACTGGTCTATGTTTTTCACCATCTTCTCCAATATACTCTAGCTCAAATCTTTGTGGTAATAAGAAATCTAATTGGCAAGTAGAAACCGTTACATCATGTCCTAAAGCTGTTTTAATTTGCACATCTAGTTTTGGTCCATAGAAAGCTGCTTCGCCTTCTGCTTCATAGAACTCAAGCCCTGTTTCTGTTAAGATTTCTCTTAACTGGCTTTCAGCATTCTCCCACATCTCATCATCATCAAAATATTTTTCTTTATTGTTTTTATCTCTTAAAGATAATCTAAATGAATAATTTTCAAAACCGAAATCTTTATATACTGAAAGAATTAAATCAACAACATTTTTAAATTCTTGTTTTATTTGCTCTGGTGTTACGAAAAGGTGAGCATCATTTTGACACATCTCACGAACTCTCTCTAACCCACAAACACTTCCACTATCTTCATATCTAAAGTCATGTGCAAGCTCCCCAATTCTTATTGGTAATTCTCTATATGAGTGCATTTTGTTTCTATAAATCAACATATGATGTGGGCAGTTCATTGGTCTTAAAACAATTTCTTCGTCTCCCATTTTCATTACTGGAAACATATCGTCTTTATAGTGCATCCAATGTCCACTTGTTTTATATAATGCAACATTTGCAAGTGATGGTGTATAAACATGGCTATATCCCATGCTAATTTCTTTATCTTGAATATATCTTTCAAGTAATCTTCTAACTGTTGCACCTTTTGGTAAATACATTGGAAGTCCTGAACCTACAAGCTCATGCGTCATAAATAAATCTAATTCTTTACCGATTTTTCTATGGTCTCTTTCTTTAGCTTCAGCAAGTTTTGCTAAATATTCATCAACTTCGCTAGCTTTAGGAAAAGAAATACCATAAATTCTTTGTAGCATTTTATTATGTTCATCACCTCTCCAATAAGCTCCTGACGAACTTAGTAGTTTAACAGCTTTTACAGCTCCTGTACTTGGTAAATGTGGTCCTCTACAAAGGTCTGTAAAATCACCTTGTTTATAGAAAGAAATAACTTCGCCCTCTGGTAAATCTTTGATAAGTTCTACCTTATATGGCTCTTCTCTTTCTTCCATAAATTTAATAGCATCTTCTCTAGGAAGTTCAAATCTTTCTAATGGATGGTCTTCTTTAATAATTTTTCTCATTTCTTCTTCAATAGCTTTTAAATCTTCTTCTGAAAAAGGTTTTTCAACATCAAAATCATAATAAAACCCATTTTCAATTGAAGGTCCTATTGCAATCTTAGCACTTGGAAATAATCTTTTAACAGCTTGTGCCATAATATGAGAAGTTGTATGCCAGTACATAGACTCCTCTACTTCTGCTGTTCTTCCTCCACCTAACTTAATTTTAAACATAAATATGTTCCTCCTTAAAAATTAAATTTATATGCAAATAGGTACAAAAAGCCCCCATAAGCATATTGCTTATAGGGGTAAGTTTTATCTCACGGTTCCACCCTAATATTTAACTCTTAATAGATTTATAACGTAATCTTACCACGCTAATTTTTCAACTAGAAGCTCCAAGGTAGTTTTCAAATATGTTTTCTTAAATGTGCTTTCAGCCTAAGGCACATTCTCTCTAAAAGTAACCTATATTTTACTTTTCCTCTTCACAGCTTACATTTTTATGATACTACTTTATTAGAATTATGTCAAGTTTTTCCATAACATTTATATATTTTTTATATTACATTTAAGTAACATGTCCCTTTTTAATTTATAAATAGATTATAATTAAATTGTATATTTATTTGAAATTTAGAGGAGATATTATGAAATTAGTACCAGGGAAAAAATTAGAAAAAAATTTAAAATTAATGCGTTCTTGTTCACAAGTTAGAGTTATTCAATTAACTGAAGAAATAGCTAAACTTACATACTCTCAAAAAAGATTAATCGAGCATTATCCACATTTAAAAACTATGCTAACACATGAATTAAATAGACGATTGGCTTTAGCTGGCGAAGCAGAAATTGTAAATCCAGAAACGAAAGATTTAATTGGTGTTCCATTATCAGAATATGAGCAATATAATCCATCTACTGAAGAATTACCTGAAGTTAATAGCTATATGAGCACCTTAAGAAAAACTAATCGTATGCAAAGTACTTTAGCAGATTACCAAGCTTTAAATGAACTTCTTGCTAAAGAAAAAGTATCTTTTGATGATTTTAACAAATTTATAAATAGTAAAGATCACACAAGAATATTTCAACGCTTTGTTAGTGATATGAAAAAACATTCTCCTATGTTTTTAAGTTTAGGATATAAAACTGCAGCTAAGGACCTTGCCCAAAGGAATGACCTTGCAAATAAAGTTTTTCTTGAAAAAACCGATCAGGCTTTTGATGTTAATGCACCTTATATTAGTTTGTCTAAAGATCTTAATGGAAAATTTATACATGCTGGTGCAGCACTTGTTGCTGCTACAACACTTTCTGCAGTATTAATTGCAGGTGGTTTTGGATTAAAAAGAGCAGATGCTGATTTAGTACAAGGTGATATTAACCCACATACTGGTATTACTGAAGTATCTCCTTCTTCTGTTGTTGCTTTATCTCCTGAACAAGCACCTGAAGTTTCTCAAGATGGAATTTTTTCAAATAGCATTAATATAAATTCTTATAAAACTGCTTGTGAAGATTTCTTCCAGAAAACTGCAGAAGTTTATAAGTATAATACTGGTAAAGATATAGATTTATCTGGTTATGGACAAAACAATATTTCTGTTAGCAATAATGCAAGAATATTAGAAGTTGAAAAAGATGGTGTTACTTATCGTATATCAACACAAAGTAACTCTGCTTCAAATCCTACATATTTAAGAGAAGCTCTTGATGCACTTGGTGTTTCATATACTGAATATACATCTGGCCTAACTTGTATTATAGATAAATATGATGATTCTAAAAGTATTGCAATTGTAGATAGTCAAGGGAACCCTGTAAGAAGTGGTAAAGTTCTTGAACCTACTGTTTCTGGTGGCGGTTATATGTATAATCAACAAATGGTACAAAATGGTAGAGCAATATTAGAAGCAGAAGGCAGAGATACAAGCTCTTTATCAGAAGGCGCTTGTGTAGCAGCATATATCTTATCAGATAGTTACAATCTTCAAGATCCTGAACTTTCAAAAGCTCTTGGAGAAACTGATGGTTTAGCAAGTACCATAAAAGACTATTTCTATTATGGTACAGATGGCAAATCTGAAGATACATATGCAGTATATGTTTATGGACAAAACTCTGCTAAATTTGCTCAAAGTTTTAATAACAGAGCAAATGGTACACAGCAAATTACTATTGACTCACAAGCTATAGAACGTGATGAAAGATAATATATAAATATTTTAGCTCTTGCAAAGAATCTGCAAGAGCTTTTTTATTTCATTACTTCTGCTATAACATTTGCTAAGTACTTCATGCTTACTTCACACTGTTCAAGTGTATTTCCTGTTGCACCTACTTCTATTATACAAGCTCCACTTGCTAAGTTCTGATTATATCTTGAATTTCTTAAGATAATTGGCTTAAATAATCCGAGGATAAAGTTCATTTGCTTTTTCTTGTATCTTAACTGCTAGTTTAAAATTATTAAGCCAGTTTGGGTGTTCTAATCCTCCACCATCTGTTCCCATAACGAACATTAGCTGTGCTCCAACCTCATCTCCTATTCTAACTGCTGGTGCGTATTCGCTACTATTTCCCATTGCATCTCTATGTAAATCTATAACAAATTCTGTCCATACATCTCCTGATATTAGTTTGTCAACAGTTGCATAAGAACGATTATAAGAACCAGTGTAGGCTGGATAGTCATGATAAGTCTGGTCATGTGTCACATTATATCCTCTTTCAGTAAGTCTTTGATTAAGAACTTCTCCGACATGCGCAACTGAAAAATTTAGGTCTGTAGTTCTAAAATTTCCTGTTGATACATAATTATATTTTTCTGTTGACGTATAACTTTCACAAGTATGTGTATGGAAAATAATAATATCTTTTTTATTATTGAAATCTACTGTAGGTCTTATCATATCTTCTGTTAGCTCATATTTACTCTCATTTCTAATTTTTACGCTTCCATAAGTATTAGTAAATTTATCTACTTTATTATTTTCTTCAATTACCTGTGTAGTAAGTGTATGAATATCTTCTGGAGTATTTTCTACTATTTCTTCCTGAGGCACTTCTTCGTCATTCTTTTCTGCTTCTACCACTTCTTTTGAGTTTGTATCTTCAAACGCAAATACCCCTTGGCTTCCAAAAATTACAAGTTCATGTCCTAAAAGTGTTCCTAAACTTACTCCTTCATTTTCTTCCTCATATACACATGAAACTGCTAGATTACTAGAAATCAAATTTATGCAAGCTATATGAAAACTATAACTATCTATATAAGATTTCCTTATAAATAAATTAAAAATCATTGCAATAATAATTACTGCAATGATTATTTTTACTATATGTTTTATTAAACTTTTTAAGTTTATAACTGCTACATTAAACATACTATACCTCACTAAATACAGTATATTTAGTATGTTGTTATTTTAGAATATTTTTTCAAATTTGTCTTTATGAATTTCGTCTGGAACTTCTATTGGATATTTGCTAGTAAAGCATCCTTCACAAAAGCCTTTCATATTTGAACCTTCTGCAATTTTTCTTAAGTTTTCTAAACTTAAATACTCTAAAGAATCCGCTCCAATCTCTTGCCTAATTTCTTCTACTGATTTTTTAGTAGCAATTAAACCATTTTTATCTGTTACATCTGTTCCAAAATAACATATTCCTAAAAATGCTGGTGAAGCAACTCTTAGATGTATTTCTTTTGCTCCTGCGCGTCTTAATACTTTTATTATTCTTGTAATTGTTGTTCCCCTTACTATTGAGTCGTCTACTAAAATAATTCTCTTATCTTTAACAGTTGATGGTATTGGGTTTAATTTTAATGCAACTTGATTTCTTCTTTTAGTTTGAGTAGATTGTATAAAAGTTCTACCAATATATTTATTTTTTACAAAAGCTAAATCATAAGGTATTTTTGAATATTTTGAATATCCAAGTGCAGCATCTAGCCCTGAATCTGGAACACCTGCAACGAAATCGGCTTCTACTGGGGCTTGTTCTGCTAAATATTTACCTGCAAGCTCTCTAAATTTATGTACGTTCATTCCATCTATATTTGAATCTGGTCTTGAAAAATATACATATTCAAATATACATAATCCGTCTTTTTCGTCTTTTCTAAAACTTTCTGTTTTGATCTCATTTTTATATAATGTAACAATTTCTCCGTGGTTTGATGTCTCTTTCAAAAGTCGCTCCTGCTACATCTAAAGCACAACTCTCAGAGGCAAAAACATAATCGTCTCCCATTCTTCCCATACATAATGGTCTAAAACCATAAGGATCACGAACAGCAACTAATTTTCTTGAACTCATTACTAAAAGCGAATAAGCTCCTTTTAAATATTTTGTAGCATTCTTGACAGCTTCTTCTATTGAACCTGTTTTTACTCTTTCTCTAGCTATAATAGAACAAATAACTTCTGTATCACTTGTAGAATTAAATATAGCACCATGCTCTTCTAATTCATTTCTAAGTTCTTCTGTATTTGTAAGATTTCCATTATGTACAACACATATATTTCCTTTAGCATATCTTTTTACTATAGGCTGTGCATTTTCCCTTTTTGGTGCTCCAGTAGTAGAATATCTTACATGTCCTATGCCAATCTTTCCTGTTGGTAATTTTGCAAGTCTGTCTGGTGTAAATACATCTGATACTAAACCTAAATCCTTTTCACAAGTAACAAGTCCTCCATCATTAATTGCAATACCACAACTTTCTTCTCCTCTATGTTGTAAACAAGATAAACCAATACCAATCGTTGGTGCTAGCTCTTCCTCATTCTCCATAGCATAAATTCCAAAAATTCCACATTCCTCTTTAATTTTACTAAACATACCTTTTAAATTACTCCTTTTGAAAAATTGTTTAAAACTTCTATTAATTGAATTTTCTCTGCTTTTTGAACTTTTGCTGATAAACTTTCTGCATCATCTGTTTCTAATACCGGAACCGTCGTCTGTCTTATAATACTTCCACTATCATACTCACCATTTACAAAATGAACTGTTACACCACTTTCACTTTCTTTAGCATCTATTACTGCTTGATGTACATGCATTCCATGCATTCCTTTCCCTCCAAACTTTGGAAGTAAAGATGGATGTGTATTTATTATCCTATATTTTTCGAGTAGCTTATCACCTATTTTTCTTAGGTAACCAGCTAACACTATTAAATCTATTTCATAATCTTTTAAAACTTCAGAAAGCTCACTATCAATATTCTCTATTCCTTTAGAAGTAATAACATAAGTAGATATATTAGCTTTTCTCGCACGTTCTAATGCATATGCTCCTGGATTATTAGAAACTACTATGGTAATTTTAGCATCTAATTTTCCAGTTTCTATACTATCAATAATAGCTTGAAGTGTTGTGCCACTTCCTGAAGCAAAAACTGCTAAATTAATGCTCATAAATTTCTCCTATATCTTTTCTATAATCTAAAATTGTATCTACTTCTTCTTCTATTACTCTATAAACAGCTTTTTTTATTTCAACTAAATCTTCTCCTGTTTTCTCAAGTGCAAATAGTCTTGAATTACTTACAGATGTATATTCATTTTGTCCTATCTCTTTTGCATTGGCAAAGTAAATTTTAACACCTTTATTTTCAATATTTTGTTTATTTAATTTGAAAATAACTGGCTCATTGTTTTTCTTAACTGCATAATCTTTGCTAACTATGTATACTAAAAATGTATTTGTCTTTTTGAATTTACAATTTT
Organism: uncultured Clostridia bacterium; assembly: GCA_949745595.1. GTDB lineage: Bacteria > Bacillota > Clostridia > TANB77 > CAG-508 > Scatovivens. The sequence continues at coordinate 71,480 of CATJWN010000070.1, read as the reverse complement.
CTTTGCTTAAATTTTGTTTAAAGATATTTTCCATAACTTCATTCCAAGGTGTTTCAAGACTGTTTAATACATTCATTGCTTCTGGATCTCCAAAACGTGCATTAAATTCAATAAATTTAATGCCATCTTCTGTTTTAAAGAAGCCACCATATAAAACTCCTGTAAATTCAGTACTTTCTCTATTTACGTAATTAATAGTTTTTTGTATTAAATCAACACATTTATCAACATCTGCTTGCTCTAAGAAAGGAAGTAAACCGTTTGAAAAACTCATACATCCCATTCCACCAGTACCAGGTCCTTTATCTTCTTCATATCTATATGGATAATCAAAAGTAATTGGAAGTGGTACTACATTTTTTCCATCTGTTAATACCATAACTGTAAACTCAGAACCTTTTACTTTATCTTGTACTATAACTTTGCCACTGCCTTCTAAGCATTCTTTAGCATAGTCATATCCTTCTTGTTTTGTACTAAAATGTTCTCCACCTACTTTAACCCCTTTGCCACCAGTTAATCCTTCTGGTTTTACAACAAAGTTTTCATCTAAATAATTTTCGACAGCTTTATCTAATTCTTCTACACTTGAAATATCAAAATTTTTAATAACCATTTCTGGTGCTAATTTTTGAACGATATCTAATGCATAAGTTTTGCTCCACTCAAGTTTTGCTGCCTTGCTTGTTGGTCCAAATGTTTTAAGTCCCAAACTTCTTGCTAAGTCAATCAAACCATCTTGCAATAAATTATCACTACTTATTACACAAACTTCAATATTTTCTTCTTCAATAAATTTTTTAACTAATTCTTTATCAAATGGAGAACCAATAATATATTTTCCATTTGATTTTTCTACATATTCTACTATAGATGGATTTTCATATGGTAACACTGAATATAAGCTGTAAGTTTTTGCAATATTTTCTGCAATAACAGCTTCTCTACCACCATTACCTAACAACAAACATTTTTCCAAAATAAAGTTCCTCCTTGTTTTATTAACTACATACAAAATTATACATTATTTTACCTAATAAATCAACTATTACTCAAACATTTTGTCGATAGCTTTTCCATATATTTTTCTTGCAATTTCCTTGCCATTTGGTGCATCTGTGATAAATTTATTCATACAAACACTACCATTTATTTCCATTATAAAAATTTCGCCATTTGCCTTTTTTGAAACATCCACACTTACAAATCTAGCATCAACTGCTTTAAAAGCATTTAAAGCAAGTGCCTTTATTTCGTCAATTTTTTCATCGTTTTCTATATCTGTTACAATTCTAGCACCTCTTGATAAATTGTGTTTCCAATTAGCAGCAATCTTTTTATAACAACATAAAATCTCACCATCTAAGCAAATTACTCTATACTCAGCTTCTATTTCTTCAAAAGGACAAATACTTAAATTCAAAAAATGTCTGCTAAAAATATCTTTTATAGCATTTATCGCTTGCTCTTTTGTCTCTGCTAGAAATACATCTCTTCCTTCTGAAGAATCATTAGCTTTAATTACTAATTTTTCTCCATATTCTTCTATAGCTTTTTCCACTTCTTGCTCTATATCTTTAGCATATTCTTCTCTTCCTTCTTTATTAAATAGCGCTCTATGCCTTAAAACTCTTACATTATTATTTTTTAAAACCTCATAAGTTGCATACTTGTCATTTACAATAAGAAAACTTCCTGCTGGATTTAAATCAAAAGCTTCGTCTACTATATAACGAATTTTTCCATTCTTTGTAAGCGCTCTTACCCACCCAAAAGAAAGCACCTTTACATCAATTTCCTTTTCTTTACAAATTTCTTCAATAAGTTTTAATGTTTCTGTAGTTTTCATAAACATCCCTTCTAACTAATCTTTTTAAATAGGTTTATATTATATTGTTTAACAAAATTATCTAAAAATGCTATTGTAATTGCTAAAATTGCAATTAAAAGCATAGTAACTATATGGATATTATCAAAGCATGAGCAAATAGCAAATATAGCAAATCCCAAAGCTATCATAAATAGCATATACCATAGCATATTAATATTTTGCTTAACTACTGAATACTCCGTAGTCCAATGTAATTTTGGATTTATAATATCTATAAGAACACCACAATAATTTATAAACACATTTAAAATTAAACCTATTAGTAATATTTCTAATATAAAAATATTATTTACTGAAAAAATAAATTTAATACCTATTGTCACAAGCAAAATCGGAAATAAATTTAACAAGAAACCTGGCACTGCTTTATATCTACATTGCTTGTTAAGATCAATTGGCAGATACTTCATAATAATTGCATTTTCGCCTTCTCTAGAAATACTAGTAACTGAAATATAATTAAATATATAGAGAAAAAGCATTATACATAAAATAATTGCAAGTCCCATAGTATTTTGTAAGTTTTCTGAAATTATTTTAATAGCAATTGATATATCTTCTGCACTTGCCATGTCAACATCTATAAATGGTAGTACTAATAGCACAGGTAAAATAAAAATCGGCAAAACTGTATTTAAGAAAAATGCAGGTGTTCTAAATAGCATTTTTACTTCTTTATCTATATACGATCTTGCTATACTCCTTTTTGAAATATTAAGTTTTGCATTTTTTACCCTTTTAACAGAAGTAATATTGGTTGCACTTTTGATATAGGTTTTTGCTGTGAGTAGTCCCGTTAATAAATACACCGTAATGCTTTCTCCTACTAAAAGGATAGCATTTTTAACATATTCTAATCCTTCAAATTCAGTAAGTGAAATAAAAGCTTGTTTTACTATTATTACATAATTTGAAAGCTCTTTCGCAATTCCATCTACTTCTAATAGTTTGTTTGCAAACATAAACTCTGTCATTTCTGAATTATTCATAATATAAAATTGCATTACTATAACTAAAACAAAAGCCATTATTACTGTTATATATTGAACAGTATCCTTGTTTTTAAATATATTTGTAAATCTCATTAAAACTATTGATATTAAAGCACTTAAGATAGTTGGTATTATTGGTAAAAACATAAACACTATACCTGTCATTATAAAAAAATGAACTTCTTGCATCATATATATTCCATAAATTATTAAAGGAATAGCAAGTGTAAAAATTTCTAAAACATAACTAGATATTATAATTACATTAAATTTTGCTAAAACAATTTTTAAAGCTGAAATTGGAAGCGGCAACAAATATTCTATATCCTTTGAAAAATACAATAGTTGTAATGACGAAATAATACTTCTAATTAAAGAAACTGCAACTGTCAATATAAGACACAAACTTAAAAATATGCCTGTTTGATTTACTGTCTTTAAAGTATTTATTAGTTCTACACTTAAGAAACCCATTACACAAGCAATATAAGCAACAGCAAAAAACACAAGTAGTTTTTTAGCTGTTGCTTTTAGTTTTGATTTTCCGTTATTTATATTTAATGAATTTTTTAATAATATCTTACTTAGTATTAAAGTCTCTTTCATTGGTCAAAAAGTCCTTTCTATTTCTCTGTCATTTCTAGGAATATTTCTTCTAAAGAATTGTTACCTTTAAATTGTTCTTTCATTTCTTCATAAGTACCAACAAAGATCAATTTTCCTTGATTTATAATTCCTATTCTATCACACAATTTTTCAGCAACTTCTAAAACATGTGTTGAGAAAAATACAGTATTTCCCTTCTTACTATGAGACTTCATCATTTCTTTTAAATCATAAGCAGATTTTGGATCCAAACCAGTTAATGGCTCATCTAAAATCCAATTTTTAGGTTCATGAAGCAATACACCTATTATAAGTATCTTCTGCCTCATTCCATGTGAATAACTTTGAATTTGCTCATTCAAATTTTCATATATTTCAAACTCCTTTGAAAGTTCTTCTATCCTTTCCTTTTTATCCTCAGCAGGTACCTTGTATATATCTGCTATAAAATTAAGATATTCAATGCCTTTTAGCTTCAAAAACATATCTGGAGAATCTGGCACGAACCCAAAACTCATTTTAGCATCTACTGGACTTTCTTTAATAGATTTTCCATCTATCAAAATATCACCTTCGTCTATTTTTAAAATGCCAGTAATCATTTTTATAGTAGTTGTCTTTCCTGCTCCATTTGGTCCTAGAAATCCAAAGATTTCTCCGTCTTTAATTTGTAAATTCAAATTATCAATAGTCTTTTTGTTTTTCACATATGATTTCGTAACATTTTTAATTTCAATCATTGCTTTACCTTTCAATCAATTCTAAATATCTTTTTTCAAATATTTCTAAAAATTTGCCTAATATATCTTCCCTAGAAAAATCTGCTTTAAACTCTCTTTTTAATGAAGTAGCTATTTCACCTAAATTGCCTGGAAAATTATTTTCATTTACATTAAAACCAATTCCAATAAAAACTTTTTTTGTTTTCTCTCCTTCTGTTATGCTTTCAGTAAGTATTCCACCCATTTTTTTGTTTTTAAAAACTATATCATTTGGAACTTTTATTTCAAGAGTTATAAGATATAACTCTCTAATTGCTTGTATAAAACTCTCAGCAATAATAAGTGTTAAATTATCTAACTTTTTTATATTACAATTTGGGTAAATTACAAAACTAAAAGCTAAGTTATCTTTTTTTCCTGTATACCATTTTCTCGAATGTGTACCGATTCCAGCAGTTTGTCTTTCTGCAAAAACAATCTCGCCCTCTTCAATTTTATTATTCTTATCCAACTCTTTAACATAGCTTTGTGTTGAAGGCAAAACCTCAAAATATTTAATTACTTTTCCTAAAAATTTAGTTTTTATATTATTTAGCTCCATAATTTCCTTTTATATTATTAATTTATACTTTTATAACGCCTCTGAGAATTTAGAAGAGTGAGCATGACATATAGCAATCGCCATACTATCAGTAATATCATCTAGTTTTGGTATCTTATCTACTTTTAGTATAGATTGTACCATTTTTTGTACTTGCTTTTTCTCAGCTCGTCCATAACCTACTACCGCTTGCTTTACTTGAAGTGGAGTATATTCAAAAATTGGGATTTGATGCTGATATCCACAAAGAAGTACAATACCCCTCGCTTGTGCAACATTTATACCTGTTTTAATATTGTTATTGAAAAATAACTCTTCAATTGACATAGCCTCAGGGTTATATTCATTAATTATCGAATTTATATCGTCATATATTTTTGAAAGTCTATATGGAAAAGGCGTTTTTGCCTTTGTTTCCACAGCTCCTGCAGTTATTAACTTAAACTTATTTCCAGTATAATCAATTACACTATATCCGTGTTATTGCAAAGCCTGGATCTATACCAAGTATTCTCATTTAATACTTCCTTTTACAATAATTTTCAATATCTCTGATATACTCCAAGCTTGTGAGCAAGTTCCACCTGGTAAATATGGTGGCTTAGAATTATATAGTTCTGAAATACTTTGAACTGCTTCTTCGTCATTTATTTCCTTTTTGAAGGTAGTATACACATTATCTTTGAAAATTTTATATCTTTCTTGCATACTCTTTTTTTCTTTGATATCTTTCTCTGCTTTTATCATATTTACAAAAGCATCTGAATAAAGACCTAAAAGCCATACCCAAGAAATTCCTTGATGATAACTCATATCACGTTTAAAGCTATCTCCCTCATATTCTGCTATATATCCATCATCAATTCTTGATAAAGTACGTAAACCATATCTTGTAAGTAATTTATCTGTAACTGTATTAAATACATTTTTAGCTTTTTCTGAAGAAAGTGTCATAATTGGATATGTAGTAGATAAAGCAAATAGTTGGTTTGGCCTAATTTTATTATCTCCAAGTACATCATATAAGCATTTCCTTCTTGGATTATAGAAATTTTTATTGAAAGAAGTTCTGCATTTTTTAGCAACTAACTTACAAGACTCAGCTACATCTTCTTCGCCAAACCTTTTAGCTAAACTTTCTAAAGTTTTCAAGCTATTATACCAAAGCGCATTTATTTCCACTACTTTACCATTTCTTGGTGTTACTACATAATCACCAATTTTAGCATCCATCCATGTGTTTTGTGTCTGGTCAGTACCTGAAACTAATAAACCATCACTATCCACATATATATTATTGTTATCTAAGTTTGTACCTTGACTATAATTTGTAATAATATCTTTCAATTTTTCATATAATTCATTCTTTACAAAATCATAATCATCTGTGTACTCTAAATATTTGTTAATTTGCTCAAATAATAAAAGTGAAGCATCTACGCTATTATACATAGGTCTTCCATCAAAACCTGAATAACCATTTGGAACTAACCCTTGCTTTATATCTCTTGTAAAAGTTCTTAAAACTTGTTTTGCATCTTCAAATCTCGAAGTAACTAGCAATAGTCCTTCAAAAGCAATTAAGCTGTCTCGTCCCCAATCTAAAAACCAAGGATACCCCGCTAAAATTGACTTAGTTTTAAAAGCTGGTCTATCTATTATAAAAGTATCTACTGCAACTAATAAATCTTTTATAAACTCATTTCTCTCTTTTCCAGTTTTTGATTTAGTTTCTTTTATAAGTCCAGTATCCTCTATAGATTTCCTTATTCTTGAAATTTCTTCAGATATAGCTTTTTCACCATCAACGTTTTCAGTATTATCTTCTAAAGATCCTACAAAAGTAATTGTTTTTTCAGTATTTGCTGGAATATCTACTTCATATCTACCAGCTACGGCCAAATTTTCTTCAGGCATAAATCCTCTTTCAAATTCTTTTAGATAATAAATATCCCTAAAAGTATCATTTTGGTGTTCAAAATAATGACCTTCTGATAGATAAATATATATTGGTGTATGTATATTCCCATCAACTTCTATTCTAGTTTTTCTTCCAGCTATTACTTGATTTATATTATAGTTATGCCCTGTATTCATAGCATGAAAATCTCTAAAGCTTATAATTGGCGCCAAAGTAAGTTTTGCATCTTGTTTTCCTGTTTTAATTTTATATACTACTACTACTGTATTTCTTCCATATATCATACTTATTTGTTTTGTAATTTTAATATCTTTCACTTTATAATTATACTTTGGCAGATATTCTTTTTCAAAACTTTCTAAGTATTTATAACCATGTGCTACATAATTTTTACATATGTTAGTATATAAATCAAATTTTTCATTACCTATAGTTATACTTTCATCTAATTTTGAAATTAAAAGATGTCTTCTTGCTGGTGGAAGAAGTGGAGCAATTAATAATCCATGATATCTTCTCGTATTCGCTCCTAAAATTGTACTAGAGGCAAATCCACCTATTCCATTGGAAATTACCCATTCTTTTCTAATTCCATCTTTTAAATCTAATTGTTTCTTTCCTAATTTCATTGGTAAAATTATCTCTCCTATTATCTTTTTTTCTTTTTCTTCTGTTTCTTATCTTGTCTTTTTTCTTGATTATTATTATTTTGTTGTCTTTCCAATTCTTCTTGCTGTCTTCTATTCTCTTCATCTGCAACTCTTCTGTTTTCAGCTGTTATTTCATTAGAAGTTTGAATTGACTGAACTCTGTCTTTGTATTTTGTAGCAAATTTACTCTTCTTTCCTTTTTTTACTTGTGGTACCTCTTTTTTTACATTGCCTTTTCTTCTTAGTGCTTCTTTTGCACGTTTTTTTTGAAGTTTCTTTTGCTCTTTTAGTACTGAATTTATTAATAAGTATTCAGTTTCATTTTGTTTATCTTCAAATTTTAGTTCATTGCAAATAAGATCCATAATAGTTGAAGCAATAATATCTGGATTATGTCTTATCTTATCATTTTTCACACAAGACATATTTCTTTCAATTACTTTTACACCTAAATTTGTAGTGTCAGAAATATTAGCTTCGACTATTTCACTTCCTGCTCTATTATATATTCTAACAAATTCTGGCATAACTTCTTCTGTATCTGCAAGTACCAAATCAAACACGCCTTTGCCAGCATGTGCTTGAATAGCTTTTACGTGATCTGCTAAAGTATAATTATCTGTTTGACCTTCTTCTGTCATTATATTAGATACATATAATTTAATAGCCTTGCTCTCTTTTATAGCTTTTGAAACATTTTTTACAAGTAAGTTTGGTATAACATTTGTATATAAACTCCCCGGACCTAATATAATAGCTTCTGCACTTTCAATAGCTTCTAAAACACCTGGTGCTGGCTGACAATTTGATGGTGAAATAAAAATTCTATTTATTGACTCTACCTTTTGAGTAACAACCTCTGGTATTCTATCTTTCTGTTCAATAACAGTTCCATCATTTAACTCAGCACATATTGTAATTTCATCTAAAGTAACTGGTATAACTTTCCCTGTAATATTAAGCACTTCTGTACTTTTTTGAATAGCTTCTGACATATTACTATATAGTTCATTCATACCTGTTAAGAAAACATCACCAAAATTTAAGCCCCTTAATCTCTCGTTGCTAAATCTTAGGTTCATTAAGTCTCTCATCAAATCTTCACGATCTGACATTGCAATAATACTTTCTTTAATATCGTTTAATGGTAATGCATCTAATGCTTGTCTTGACATTGAAGAACCTCTACCATAATCAGACATTGTAACTATTGCTGTAATATTATTAGTATATTTTTTTAACCCCTCAATTACATTATCAAGTCCAAAACCACCACCAATGACAACAATTTTTGGACCTTCTTCATACACCTTTTTATTGAAAATCAAAGATTTCATATTTACTTTGGCTTTTTTACCTTTTTCTGTAGCATCATCATTTGCTTCAATAATAAGCTCTAATAATCTTCTTTGTATATATATAATTCCTACTACTACACAAATAAAGCCAACTACAAACATTCCAATAATTTGTGCTAATATTACAAAATCAATTTCCTTTGTTACTAAGATTTTCGCAAAAGAATAACAAGTTAGTGATATACCTACTAATATTAAAAACATCCACCTTTTAATCTTTGTACTTCCTTTAAACCATTCTAAAAACGACTTCAATATCTATCCTTCCTTTCTACTTCTCTCCTACAAATAATACTTCTAATTCTATTTCAATACCTTTTTTCTTTTTTACTGTCTCTTTTATATAATCTGTCAATTCTAAAACGTCTTTAGCTGTAGCATTTCCTAGATTAACTACAAAGCCTGCATGTTTTTCTGATACAGCTGCATCACCAATTCTATAACCTTTTAATCCACACTCATCAATCACTTTTGCTGTAATTATATCACCTTTTCTTTTAAAAGTGCTTCCAGCATTAGGAAGTTCTAACGGCTGTGTTTCTATTCTTTTATTCCTATATTCGTCAATTTTCTCTTTAATTTCTTCTTTGTTTCCATATCCAGCTTCTAATACAGTTTCTAATATAATTACATCTTTCATTTCAGAAAAAATACTACTTCTATATGAAAACATATGCTCTTCCAAATTAAGCTTTTTTATCTTTCCATTTTTTTCCATATATTTCGTAGATATAACTATATCTTTCATTTCTTTACCATAAGCACCTGCATTCATTCTTATTGCTCCACCTACGCTCCCAGGTATTCCTGATAAAAATTCTAATCCAGTTAGTTCCTCTTTATACGCTAAATTTGCAAGCTTTCCTACTGCATATCCACTAGAAATTGTAATTTCTGCTTTATCTTTTTTTCTAATAACTTTTAAATTTGATATTTCTATTTTTAAAACTATTCCTCTTATGCCCTTGTCTGATACTAATAAATTTGTTCCATTTCCAATTACAGTTAGTGGAATAGCGTATTTCTCTGCTATATCTAAAACAAATTTTAACTCTTCTATTTCTTGCACTATCACAAAGAAATCTGCTAAGCCCCCAATTTTAAAAGACGTATGATTTCGCATATTTTCGTCTTTTAAAACCCTTCTTTTTTCAATTCTCTTTTGTAGCTCTTTGTAAATATCTATCAAAGCATTAGTCTCCTTTATATGCTAATTCGTAAAACTAGTTGTATCTTTTTCTTTTTGACTATGAGTAGCATTATTTAATCTTAAATACAATACACTACCATCATCAGCTAGTTGTTTAGTTTCATTATAAACTTCACCAGTATAATAATTTATAATGTATGTATCTGCAGTATTTTCAATATACAATTCATCAAGTTCCTCTGGTGTCAATCTAAAATAAGATTTATACCCAACTGCCTCATTTTGATTTAATGCCCAAGCGCCAGATGGAAGAGCTGGAATAATGTTTTCACCTTGACCTGTTATTGCTTCTCCAACAAAATTAGAAGGTATGGTAGCACCATCATCTACTAGATAATTTAATTGCATTGCTTTTGTATATTCAGTAATGGTAGCCTGACCTATCATTTGAAGTTCAGCTTTAGCATTTGAATTTTTTGCACTATCTGCATTATCAAATCCCATATCTAGAGATACCCCTACTATAATTATTAACACTATTACTGTTACTATCAAAATTGCTAAAGTAATACCCTTTTCTTCTTTTATCTTCTGCATAATAATCTCCTTTTTATAGTCGTTATAATACTTACTTATCTTATCATTTTTGCAACTTTTTTTCAAGTTAATTGTGAATAAAATCTCATAAAAAAACGAATACTTTTAAAGTATTCGTTTTTCTTTTATATATTATGCAACTTCACGAATTTTGATATCTCTAACGTGATTAATTTTCTCCCATTTTGTATTTGGATTTATAATGCATTTTAGATTTATTAAAATCCAAGAACCCATAAATAATGGATAACATAGAAGTCCAAACCACATTGGTTTAATATCTCTTTTATCTAATTTCATAATTACAACTGCTATCATTATTGGTACTATGAAGGTTGATGCTAAATATTTTCCATAACTTACAACTAAATCAAAAGTTGTCATTTCATTACCCATAAATAATAGTGTGTTTACACCTAAAAGTAATAGTGTAATTAACATTATTGGAATACCAAACATATATAGCATACCATCAAAGTTCATTAAAGTTTTATGCTTTACTACACCTTCTGCTAAATCTTTAGTGTAATGCTTCATACATTGTAAGTGTCCTACTGTCCATCTTGAACGTTGTACCCAACTTTGTTTAAAAGTAATAGGTTGCTCGTCATAAACTATTGCATCTGTTGACCAACTAACTTTTCTACCATCTATAATATTCATAAGAGAATATTCTATATCTTCTGTTAAAGTAATTGTTTTCCAACCATTTGGTTTTACTAAATCAAATTTAACCATAAAACCTGTACCATTTAATAGTGCTGATAATCCTAAATTGTATCTAGCTAAATGATAAAATCTATGCATCATCCAATAAAAAATTGCATATCCTGAAGATATCCAAGAGTCATTAGGATTCTTGATATCCCTGTAACCTTGAACTACTTCCTCTCCCTGACACAATTTCTTGTTCATATTTTTTAAGAAATCTTTATCCACAATATTATCTGCATCAAATACACAAAAAGCATCGTAATCTGCATCTTCTTCGATCTTTTGTTTTAAAAACCAATCTAGTGCAAAACCTTTTGTTTTATGGAATTCATCAAATCTTTTTAAAACAATTGCTCCCGCTTCTTTCGCAACTTTTGCGGTATCATCAGTACAATTATCTGCAATAACATAAATATCATATTTGTCTTTTGGATAATTTTGAGCTTTTAAACTCTCTACTAAGTTTCCAACAACTGTTTCTTCATTATGCGCAGGTATTATTGCCATAAACTTATGATCTTTATTTATTTTTAGTGGCTTATCTTTCAATTTTATAAGTGAACAAAAGCTTACTACTAACTGGTATAACCAATAAACAGTTATAATCCATATTAAAGCTTGTTGTAAAAGATATAAATATCTCATTTAATTCTCCTTTTTATATACTTTTATTACTACACTTTTATTATTATACCATTTTAATAAAATAATTTCAAGAAAAATTTTCCATCTTAAGAAAAAATACATATTCTCATATATTCCTAGAAACTACTGGATTTTTCCAACTTCTATTTTATGCTCTCCAGCGTCTATATAAAAATATATGCAATCTTCTTCTTTTACTTTTTCATTTGTAATTTTTCCATCTACTTTTATTAAATTATTACCTATCTTTGGCACAGCTATTAAAGTTCTTGCTGGTACAGTCACTTGCATTTCTATCTTATCTACGCCTTTTATAGCCTCTAGTATTATTTTTCCTTTTATAGTTTCTACTGTGCTACTAATTTTATTTAAGTTTGTAAAATTAGGCTTTATAGATATTTCTTCATAACCAGGCTTTAATGGCTCAATTCCTGCAAAATACTTTGACATTATAATAAGTGGTCCACCAGACCAAGCGTGGTTCTTAGTACCTCTTTTATAATCCCAATGTTCCCATAAAGTAGATTTTGCATTTTTTCCTTCTACCATCTCTGAATAGCGAATTTTAATTCTATCATGCGCTTCACTATATTTTCCCATTTTACACAAAGCTTCTAATACATATTTTTCTAAAAATGGTGTAGACTGATATTCGTTTTTTAGAACATCCGTAATAACAGAATACTTTTCCTCTTCTGCTAATCCTGCAAGAACCGCTACTGCATTTGCTCTTTCGTCTATAATTTTACTTTTATAAGTTTTATAACCTTTTTCCGTCCATAAAGCATTAAAACCTTGATTCAAAGTCCCTAATTTTGCCGTAAACGCTTCTGCTTCTTCTGGTTTATCTAAAACTTGAGCCATTTGTTTAGCTTTAGACATAGCATAATAATACCAAGCATTCTCAATTGTAACATAATCAGTATTTTCAACAGAATCTCCCCATTCCCAGCGACCTTTTCCAGAGTTCCATTCTATTAAATTATTCTGATCGTTTATTTTCCATAAATTTAGGTAATCTTTAACCGCTGGATATACTTCTTCTAAAAATTCCCTATTACCAGTATATTCATAATATTCATACATTGCCACAATTCCGCCCAAAACTTGTGCTGGTAAATGCATTGGCTCTAGATTGTTAGGAGATACACTATACATAACACCTTCATCTCTCCAGCCAATCATAGTCTTAATGCCTTTTTCATATAAACTATATGACTTTGTATCTAGGCTATACATTGATTGTAGCATTTCGATGTTCATATCACCTATCCACTGTGCTCTTTCTCTATTTGGACAGTCCATATATGAATCTCTCATATTAACATATAATGTTCTTCTCGCTTTTAACCATAATTTATTTAAGAATTCATTATCACACTCAAAGCTTCCAACAAATTCTGTGTCATAGCCAGTTTCCCTATAGCCTAAACTAATAATTTTTACACCAGCTGGTATAGTATAATATGCTATTTCTCCATTTATCCAAGAAAGGCCTTCAAATTCTTGAACCCCATCTCTTGTTATATATGTACATCTAAGTGAAACGCCTGAAGGATCTTCATAAGTATCCGTTTGAATATTAATTTCTAATCCTGATGTAGCTTCTACTTTTAAATATGGTGTAAACTGAGCATTATATGGTAATTTCATTTCAATAATTTTCTGCTCAGTAAAACTTTGTCCTGCATATTCGCTCATATTTTCATATTCTTTTATATCACCATTTTTAAATTGTGGTATTTCTCTTTTAATTAGTTCTCCCCAAGGGAACTCACCTTTTACATTTAAAACTTTAGCTGTTTCCCATATAGAGTCATCATACTCTACTTTGTACCAATCGTCATTTCCCATTCTTGCATCATAATAAACATTATACTCAATCATTCTATAATTTGGTTTAATTCCATCTTGCTGATATGCGTCATGCTTCTTTACTTTCCAAGTATCGTCTGTAATAATTAATTTATTACCTGCTTCTGCTTCAAAAAACATTCCAGCTTGTCCACTAGAAATATGTGAAAAACTTTGCCCCCCCCAATACCAAGCAAGTATAGCAATTGTGTTTTCTCCGGGATTGAAATATGCTGATAAGTCTACTTCATCATAATATATAGAGTCTTTTTTCTCACCTCTTTTTAAACCACCATCTCTTATTACAAGTTCACCATTTATATATAACCAGTATTTTGAGTCTACACCAATTTTTGCAATAACTTTTTCTGCTTCTTCTTCATCTAATGTGACTTTTTTTCTAAAACACATCCAAGTGTTATCGTCATTTGTGTTATTCCAAATGTAATTTGCTTCTGTAAGAGATAAAGCTGTTTTTACTTTTTCTACTTCCTTTTTAAATCTTTCTTCTTTATTTCCAGAAACAAAATATGTTGCTACACCTAAAATAATAACTAATACCACTAATGTTGGAATTAAAACTGCAAGTCTTATTTTTTTACTACTGCTTTCTTCCTTTTTATAAAGCATTTTTTCTAATATTTTATCTATATATTCAAATACTTTGTACATTCCAAAAGCTGCTACTGGTAACATTACAAAGAAATATTGTATTACATAAATTGATTTAGTCTCCCAAATCAAATGGAAAGCAAGCCCTCCTAAAAAAGTTAATGGTAATATTATATTTTTTAAATCAAATCTGGTAAGTAAGAAAGCAAGTCCTATTCCTGCAAAAATAAATATTGTATTTTCGAACAAATCCATTAAATTTTCTATTTTTGTGTATATATCTCCACAAAGCACTTTTTCTATCAAAGGATTAGAAGAAATCCTTGTGCCATAATCTGCATCTTCATTCATTAAAGTATTTGGCAAAGAACACCAAACCGTTTGGAAAGTAGGATTTAACCACGTTGTTTGGAATTTTGAATAAAAATAATTTGCAGTATATGCTGGATCATTTTTTAACTCTTGTATCCTATTTTTTAATAAATCATTAGTTATCTTTGTAGCTTCTTCAGTATTATATCCACTGTTTTTATATATTTCTTCTACTTTACTATTATACCAACCTGCAGCTAAAGTATCTGGTTCAGACATTCCCATATAAATATATGCTGTCATTGGCACACCTGTATCTAAAGAATATCCAAAAGCCATTTCTGCTACCTTATAAACTATACTTTTAGTTCCAAATACCATTACAATTATTATAACTATTCCAAGTAAATCTTTGGCTTTTTTAATATTAATTATATTTAGCAAAATAGTAACAAGTATAGCGCATAAAAATATTTCATAATTGCTTTTTAGCAAATACGCTATTGTTAAAAAAGCTCCAATTATCACCATATTATAAAATTTATGATTGTCTAAATATTTTAAAGTAAATAGAACTCCAAGCAATGCAAAAGTAAGTCCTGGTATATTTCCATAAATATGTGTATTAAAGAATGTCCAATATAATGAAAAGAAAGATATAAATATCAAGCATATTTTTTGCACTTTTTCTTCTTTAAAAATTCTTTTGCAAATATAAAATAAAAGAACTCCATTTAAAGTAGAATATATTACATTAAAAGTTTGCAATAATAAATTACTCCTAATATTAAATACTTTTAATATTCCAACTAAGTACAGTACAAATCCTAATTGATGTGGATTTCTATTTAAGTATTCTCCGTGGGCTTAATATATCTGCTAATTTGTTGTCTAATATAGCGGTTGCACAGTTTTTTACCATAAGCTGATCAGCTACTGGTTTTAACTTTATGGTATTTACCCATGCTAATCCAATCACCGCAGTAATTACTATAGCTAGTACAAATAAAATCTTACTATTTATCTTGTTTATCAATTTATACATAATGTAAAATATAAGAAAAGCAGCAATAGTCAAAAATATATTTAATGCAAGACTTTCTGATCTAAAAAGACATGACTCGCTAGCAAAGTTAATTTTCACGTCAAAATATACAGTTAGCTTAATTGCCAAAACTGCAATTATAATACAAAAAGCACTTGCAAGTAATATAATAAGTGCATAAGGTATTTTCGCTAATATACTATTCTTATTTTCTGCATCTTTTACTTTCATTTTTTGTTTACCTTTCTAATAAAAAATCTCCTTAAGGTATCCCTTAAGGAGATTAAAATACTATTCCTCAGTAGAATATAAATCTTTTCTTGTTAAGTTAATTCTTCCTTGATTATCTATCTCATAAACCTTAACTGTAACTTCATCTCCTACTTTGAAAACATCTTCAACTTTATTTACTCTTTCCTTAGAGATTTTAGATATATGAAGTAATCCTTCTTTTCCTCCACCTAAATCTACAAAAGCTCCAAAGTTCATTATCTTAGAAACTTTACCTGTGTAAATCCCATCCACTTCAATGTCCCTAGTAATTTCATCTATTATTCCTTGAGCTTTTGCAGCTCTTTCAGAATCATCAGAATAAATAAATACTGTTCCATCTTCTTGTATATCAATTTTAACTCCAGTTTCATCAATGATTTTATTGATAGTTTTTCCACCTGAACCAATAACATCTTTAATTTTATCTGGATTGATTTTCATATTAACAATCTTTGGAGCATATTTTGATAATTCTTTTCTTGGCTCAGCAATTTGTGGTGCCATAATTTCATCTAATATATATGCTCTTGCTTTTGCTGTTCTTTCAAAAGCTTCTGCAATGATTTCATAAGATAATCCGTCCACTTTAATATCTACTTGTATAGCTGTGATACCATCTTTTGTTCCACCAACTTTAAAGTCCATATCTCCAAAGAAGTCTTCGATTCCTTGAATATCTGTGATAACTACATATCTGTTTGGATCATTTTCATCAGTGATTAAACCTGTTGAAATACCTGCAACTGGCTTCTTAATTGGAACACCAGCGTCCATAAGTGCTAATGTAGACGCACAGATACTTCCTTGTGATGTAGAACCATTTGAGCTTAAAATCTCTGATACAACTCTTATTGCATAAGGGAATTCTTCAACACTTGGTAATACTGGAACCAACGCTTTTTCTGCTAAAGCACCATGTCCAATTTCTCTTCTACCAGGTCCGCGAGAAGTTTTTGCTTCTCCAACACTATAGCCTGGGAAATTATATTGATGCATATATCTTTTTGATTCTTCAGTATCTAAACCATCTAATATTTGCTCTTCACTAACCATTCCCAAAGTTGCAATTGATAATACTTGTGTTCTTCCTCTTGTAAACATACCACTTCCGTGTACTCTAGGGATAATTCCAACTTCACAAGATAATGGTCTTATATCATAAATACCTCTACCGTCAACACGTTTGCCTTCATCTAAGATAAGTTTTCTAACTGTTTTCTTTTCTAGTTTATATAGAGCTTCTCTAATAGCCGCTTTGTCTTCCTCTAATTTTTCTTCTCCGAATTTCTCTAAATACCAAGCCTTAACATCTTCAGTAAGTTTAGATAAAACAATATCTCTATCAATTTTATCAGGCGTTTGCACATCTGTTTTCATTCTATCTGCAAATTCATTTGCAATAGTTTCATAAATTGTTTCATCTACTGCTGCTGATTTATATTCAAATTTTGGCTTTCCAATTTCAGCTTTCATATTTGAAATAAATTCACATAATTTTTTTATTTCAGCATGTCCAGCTTTTATTGCTTCTAACATCGTAGCATCTGGAATTTCGTCAGCTCCCGCTTCAATCATAGCAATCTTTTCTGCTGTTCCTGCTACTGTTAAAGTTAATCTACTATTTTTTCTTTCTTCTTCTGTTGGATTAATAACTACTTTATCATTTACATATCCAACATTAACTGCTGCTGTAGGTCCTCCAAATGGTATGTCTGATATTGAAAGCGCTGCTGAAGCACCAATCATTGCACATACTTCAGGTGAGCAATCTTGCTCTACTGATAAAACTAAACAATCTACTACAACATCATTTCTTAAATCTTTAGGAAATAAAGGTCTAATTGGTCTATCTATTGCTCTTGATGTTAAAATTGCTTTCTCACTTGGTTTTCCTTCTCTTTTATTGAACCCTCCTGGTATTTTTCCAACTGCATATAATTTCTCATTATACTCCACTGAAAGTGGGAAAAAATCAATTCCCTCTTTTGGTTCTTTTGATGCCGTCGCATTTACTAATACTGTTGTTTCTCCATATTTTACTAAAACACTACCATTGGCAAGTCCTGCCATTTTTCCTGTTTCTAAAGTAAGTGTTCTTCCTGCTAATTCCATACTATAACTTTTTACCATTTTTTTCCTCCTATATGGTTATTAACATTTACTTGAAAATGTAACCTCTATAATATATTGCTCTTTTAACAATACATTATGCAAGCTACCTTTTTCAAATAAATTGCCATAAATATTTTACTATATATTACCAAAAAAAGCAACCTACTTTTAGTAGGTTGCAAAATAATTTTATTTTCTTAAAGATAATTTTTGAGTGATCTCTCTATAGCTATTTAGGTCTTTTTTAGCTAAATAGTTTAATAAATTTCTTCTTTTACCAACCATTTTTAAAAGACCACGTCTTGAGTGATTATCTTTTGGATGTACTTTTAAGTGTTCTGTAAGTTCTGTAATTCTTTCTGTTAATAAAGCAATTTGAACCTCTGAAGAACCTGTATCTTTTTCATCTCTTCTATAAGTATTGATAATCTCTTGTTTTCTTTCCTTTGTCATTTTTATTTCCTCCTATTATTTATATTTGCCATAAACTGAGCTTAAAGTAGGATTTTCCCTTAGCTAAGTAAATGGTATTTAACTTAATAATTGTACTACACTTTTTCATAAAAATCAAGTGTTTTAATTGTTTTTTTCAAAATTCCAACTATCTCTACACATATCTTCTATGCCTTTTTTAGCAAACCAGCCAAGTTCTTCATTTGCCTTTTTAGGATTAGCATAGTAAATTGCTAAATCTCCTGCTCTTCTTGGCACAATTTCATAAGGTATTTTAATATTATTTACTCGTTCAAAAGTATTTACAATATCTAAAACGCTATAAGCACTTCCTGTACCTAAATTATATATATATAACCCAGAAGATTCTTTATCAAGTTTATCCAAAGCCATGCTATGACCTTCTGCCAAATCAACTACATGTAAGTAATCTCTCATTCCAGTTCCATCTTTTGTGTCATAATCGTTTCCGAAAACATTTAATTTCTCTAATTTTCCAGACGCAACTTTCATAATGTATGGCATTAAATTATTAGGAATACCATTTGGATTTTCTCCAAGCAATCCACTTTCGTGTGCACCAATTGGATTGAAATATCTTAATATACATATATCCCAAGAATTATCAGAAGCATATAAATCTTCCAATATTTGCTCTATCATTGCTTTAGTTGTTCCATAAGGATTAGAAGTCTTCCCTCTTCCCATTTCTTCAACATATTCGGGCACACCTGGATCCCCATATATTGTAGCTGAAGAACTAAATATAAATTTCTTACAATTATATTTTTTCATTACTTCTAATAAAATAATTGCAATAGTTAAATTATTATCATAATATTTCAAAGGCTCTTTTACAGACTCTCCAACTGCCTTAAATCCTGCGAAATTTATAACTGAATCAATAGTATTTTCCTTAAATACTATTTCTAACTTCTCAAAATCTCTACAATCTATATTATAAAACTTTGGCTTAACACCGGTTAACTTTTCTATAGTCTCTAATACTTCTATTTTACTATTTGAAAGATTGTCTACTATAATTACTTCTCTTCCTTTATTAATTAATTCAACTACTGTGTGACTTCCAATATATCCAGTACCACCTGTAACTAAAACTGCCATAGTTATCCTCCTTTTTAGTATGACTTAATTATACCACTTAAGAATTTACATGTCTATCATAAATTTCTCTTAGGTGTTTATTGTTTATAACAGTTTTTAAATCGCCTTTATCTGCAATTTCATTATATACATCTTCTAATATTGCAACTATTTTAGGATTTATGTAGTTTCTATCTGGTCTTGCTTTAAAATATCCCAACTGATAATCAGGTTTCCAATTTTTTCCCTGATATACAATACCTGCTGATAAAGTATCACAAATCATTTCAACTGTATAAACAAAAGGTATAACTGGATATGGCTCTGGAGCCATAGGATCTATCCAATATTCAAAATGATGTTTATTTCTGCCCTTATGATGTAACCACGCTTTAGAATATCCTTCTGTTTCTTTACAAATTGCAAGTGGACTACGATGACCATGAAAATATTTTACACTCTCACTAAACTCTGTAAAACTAAATTTAGATAAATCATGTACTAAACCTCTCCAAGGAATTCCAGCCATACAACATAGCTTAAATACCCACCATTTATGTTTTAATACTACTCTTAAATGTTTAAATATTTTACCTATCATTTTATTTACCTTTCTTATATGTATCACACTTTGATTTCACAGGACATTCTTCACATTTTGGATTTCTAGCAGTACAAGTGTATCTGCCATGCCATACAAATAAATGGTTGGCATCATAATAACTTTCTTTTGGTAAAAGCTTTAATAAATCTTGTTCTATTTTTTCAGGGTCAGTTTCCTTTGATAGTCCAATCTTATTAGAAATACGCCTTGCATGCGTATCTACTGCTATTCCTTGAGGATTATTAAAAGCCTCAAGCATTATAACATTTGCACTTTTTCTTCCAATACCAGCTAATTTTTGCAAATCTTCCATATTATTTGGAACAACTCCATCAAATTCTTCTACTAGCATTTTACTGCAAGCTAATATATTTTTTGCTTTGTTCTTATAAAAACCACAAGGCTTTATTATTCCTTCAACTTCTTCTAAACTTAATTTTATCATTTTCTCTGGAGTATTAGCTTTCTTAAAAAGGGTTGGTGTAGTCTTGTTTACTCTTTCGTCAGTACACTGAGCAGAAAGTATGACTGATATTGCCATTTCAAAAGGACTCATAAAGTCTAAACTGCACTTTGCTTCTGGATAATATTCTTTTAATATTTTTAAAATTTCTAATGCTTCTTTTTTTGTTTTCATATTTCACCTATAATCTAAAAAAGAAAATCCTAGAAACTAGGATTTTCTCTTTGCTTTATTCTTCAGTTGCCACTACAACTTCTTTATTTTCTTTTTTAGTTCTTAAACCTGAGAAAACTAATCCCATTCCTGTAAATGCAACTATTAATGTAACTGCTATACTAATTACTGGTACTTGTTTTAATATTGCAATAACTATTGCCACTAATATTGAAATTCCATAAAATCTCCAAGCATTGTATTCCATATTTTTTGTTATATTAGCAGTAATTGCAATAGAAACTATTGATGTACTTATAGCAAAAATTATAATGTATATGAAAATTATAATAACACTTAATCCACTAGCTAATCCTGTAAATAATAACAAAGTTGCAACTACTGGAATTAAAATTGTAAATAATACACCTTTTCCTAAGTTTTTAAGTAAAAAGCCTGCAACATTATCTGATTTTTGTTTTTCTATAAAGCCTTTACCAAATAAGAATATAAATCCACAAATAGCTAAAGCACTTATAGCTGTTTTTACTATTCTAAATATTACATCACCTATAGTCTTAGAAGAAGATGCATCTTCAATTTCTTCTGGTGTTATATCTTTATTTAAGTTTCCAGTAATTACAGCTGCTTCAGATACTTGTATATCATTTGCTGATATATTTGCATCTCTTCCAATCTGTACATTTCCTATTGTAACTGATGCTCCACCAGCATACAAATTTCTTAAAATATATGAATCTTTATCTATAACAATTGCACTTCCTGCAACAAAAACATCTTGTGCTGCAGTTGCTGATATATTTATTGCACTACCTGCTAAATACATATTTCCTGAACAATTAACACTATATAGAGTAGCACTTTGAGCAGCAACATAAATATTACCAATTACATCTATGTTTTGTAAAATTGTAGCTTGACCTAATACAAATAAATCACCATATACTACAGAATTAGTAAGGCTAGCCTTTTGACCTGTAAGAAATACATTTCCATCAAATTGTTTACTTGTAACTTCTATAACATCTTCTCCTATAAAAGTATCACCTGTAACAATAGTACCTTCACGATCTGCATATTCTTCACTTATTGGCATAATACCATCTTCTGTGCCATTCCCTATTTCAGGTGCTCCATACTCTATATTTGAACCTGTTTCTGCATCTGGCATTCTTGCCATATCTGCTGGTGTTAAATTCTCTTTTAAATAATTTTGATGCACTTCATTAGCATCAGGATTAGTACCAAGTAATGGTGTGTTTTGTAAATCACTAGCAGTAGTTGTTGGTGCTAAATCTGGTGCTTCACTTGCATAGACTACAGTTCCAACTAAAGCTATGATTACAAAAATCGTTAGAATAATTTTTTTAGTCATAATTTACCTCCATTTATTTTTTTAAAGTTTCTACCGCTTCTTTGAAGCTAGTAGCATTTAATATAAAACTTCCGGCGACAAGTACATTTGCTCCCGATGTCTTTGCTTTTTCTGCTGTTTCTCCATTTATGCCGCCATCAACTTCTATGTCTACATCATAATTGTTTTGAGTAATGTATTCTCTTAAAGAAGATACTTTATTTAAAGTTTCAGGTATTAGTTTTTGACCTCCTTTACCTGGAATAACTGTCATTACTAAAATCATATGAAGATATGGAATATATTCTTTTATCTCTTCTATACTCGTATCTGGACTAATTGCAAGAGCTGCTTTTATTCCATTCTCTTTAATCTTTTTAATATTTTCCATAGTTCTTTCTTTTGTTTTAGTAGCTTCAATATGGAAAGATATATATTCAGGTTGTAAATCAATATATTCATCTACAAAAGATTCTACATCTTCTACCATTAAATGTACATCCAATCCCAAATTAGTGATATGCGATAAAGTTAAGCTATAATCTTTCATAAGTTCTACTGTGTTTTTTTCTACAAACTTACCATCCATAATGTCAATATGGAACATATCTGTATGTGCTACTTCTAAATCATAAAAAGTTTTAACTGCATCTTCTTTTTCTAAAGTTAATATCGATGTTGATACTTTACTCATAACAATTTCTCCTTTATTTATTGTGCTGTAACTGTTGCATCACCTTTACTAAAATCTACTGTTTCAGATTTCTTAGTAACTCCGTCTACCATTACCTTAACTTCTTTTACTCCAGTAGCAGAAAAAGTTTGAGTAATATTGGTAGCTGATGGATATTGTTCTTGGTCATAAATTGTATCGTCACCAACTTTTATCGTAAGTTTTACTTTGTTTGGTGTAACTTCTTGTTGTTCATAAACAGTATTACCATTACTATCTACTGTATTTGTAGCAACGTTTGTAGTTTGTGGTGTATAACCAGTAAGTGATTTTAAGTTTACATTTACTGTAACTGTTGATTTTTTAGGTTGTTTATTTACTGTAATTGTAACTGTTGAAGCTTCTTTTACAATTTTTCCTGAGCTTACACTTTGATTTGTAACTACTCCGTCAGATTTTCCAGCATTTTCTTCATAAACAACTTCTGGCACCACCTTTTGAGAATTTAGCCAATCAACTGCCTCTCCCTCTGTCATTCCAACTAAGTTCTTCATGCTTACATCTGCATAAGCACTTCCTGAGCTCACTTTAATTTTAACAGTAGTTGCTGCTGTAATTTCTTCTCCTTCTTCTGGATCTACTGAAAGAATAATTCCCTTTTCAACTTCTTCACTAGGTTCTTCTAATTTTTCATAATTTATCTCTAGTTCGTCTAATTGTTCAGTAATCTTAGAATATTCTTCCCCTACCATTTTCTTAGGTAAAGTTACTAATTTTTGTCCTTTACTTACTACTATAGTAATCTTTTCTGTAATATTTATATTATAGTTTTCTTTAAACTCTGGGGTTTGAGAAACTACATATCCTTCTTTTACTTCATCATTATATTCTTCTACAACTTCATAATCTTTAAAACCTAACTCTTCTAATAAAGCAATAGCCTCTTCTTTAGTTAATCTTTCTGCATTTTTAGCACCAGCTAAATTTGGTGTTGCTACCTGTTTTGGCCTTGTGCCATTAAATATAGCAAGTGTTCCAAAAGTAACTGCTAAGAAAATTACAATACAAATAAATAATACTAATAATACTTTTTGTACTGGATGTTCTTCTAAATGCTTCATAAACTTTTCAAACTTACTTAAGTGCTCATCATCATTATCTCCACGTCTTGGCGCATGTCTATCATTATGTTTTTGCATTTCTATTTCATAAATAGTTGGTACTTTTTGTGTCGGAGAATCTGCATTTTTGCTTACAAGCACAACAAAGTCCTCATTTGGTTTTTTAAGAGCCATACTTAAATCGTCTAACATCTCTGTCGCATTTTGATAACGAATATTAGGATCTTTTTGCATTGCTTTTAGAATAATTCTATTTACACCAATAGGAATATTAGAATTTAGTTTAATAGGCTCAACAGGTTCTTCTTGAACTTGTTTTAAAGCTACTGACACTGGTGTATCAGCATCAAAAGGGACTTTTCCTGTAAGCATTTCATACATTACAATACCTAAAGAATAAATATCAGATTTTGCATCAGTATACCCACCTCTTGCATGTTCTGGTGAGAAATAATGTACTGAACCAATAGTTGTTCCAAAGGCTGTTATAGTTGAATTTGAAACAGCTTTTGCTATACCAAAATCTGTAACTTTTGCCATTCCATCTTCTGTTATTATGATATTATGTGGTTTTATATCTCTATGTATAATATTATGCTTGTGAGCTGTTTCTAATGCAGAAGCAATTTGAATTGCGATATTCACAGACCATTTCCAAGATAAAACGCCATCTTCTGTTATGATGTCTTTAAGAGTTTTTCCTTGAATAAGTTCCATTACTATATAATATAAATTATCTTCATTTCCTACATCATATATTGAAACAATATTTGGGTGTGTTAAACTTGCTGCTGATTGTGCTTCTGTATTAAACTTTTTAATAAACTCACTATCTGTTGTAAATTCGTCTCTCAAAATTTTGATAGCTACATATCTATTCAATACATGGCATTTTGCTTTATAAACAGTTGCCATACCACCATTGCCAATTTTCTCTAAAATCTCGTACCTATTATTTAACATTTTTCCAATAAGGTTCATAATTAATCTCTCCTTAAATTTAAGTATTATCTACTATTATTGCTGTTATATTATCTGTACCACCTGCATTATTTGCATTTTGTATAAGCATATCTACTGGTCGTTCTGGATTATCTAAAATAATTTTATATATGTCTTCATCTCTAACCATATTAGTTAGACCATCTGAACACATAAGCAATATATCGTCTTTTATAAATCCTTTGTACATAACATCTGGCTCTACTAATGAATTACAACCTACTGCTTTTAAAAGCATGTTTTTCCTAGGATGTGTGTACGCTTCTTCCTTTGTAATCTTTCCTTCTTTTACAAGTTTAGCAACATAACTATGGTCATTTGTTAGCTTCCTAATAATATTCTTTCTTATCCTATATATTCTGCTATCTCCTACATGACCTATAAAAACTTTATTATTATATATTAAACAAATATCTAAAGTTGTTCCCATATCTGAAATTTCTGCACTCTCTTTGGATTTTTCATATACAACAAAGTTTGCATACTCTATAGCATCACTAAGTAATTTCAAAATTTCTTCTTTTTCTTTTAAAATATTTGGAAAGTTATTACAAATATAATTTTTAGCACTCATAACTGCTAAATTACTAGCTATTTCCCCGCCTTTATATCCGCCCATACCGTCAGCTAATATAAAAAGCTTAATTCCATCATTTTTATCAGAAACATAAAAGCTATCCTGATTCATCTCTCTAGCTTTTCCAATATCAGATTTTCCAAGTATTCTCAAACTCTTCATCACCTCTTTTATTTTAAGTTCTGACGTCGTAATTGTCCACACGCTGCATCAATATCAGAACCCAATTCTCTCCTGATTGTAGCAACAATTCCTGCGTCGTTTAAGTAATCTCTAAATTTTATTATATTCTCATTCGAGCTTTTTGTATAAGCTCCATCTTCTATCTTATTAATTGGTATCAAATTCACATGTGCAAGCATTCCTTTTAAAAGCTTTGCAAGTTCTTTAGCATCCTCTAAATTATCATTATTATCCTTTGCTAAAGCATATTCAAAAGAAATTCTTTTAT
Source organism: uncultured Clostridia bacterium (assembly GCA_949745595.1). Taxonomy (GTDB): domain Bacteria; phylum Bacillota; class Clostridia; order TANB77; family CAG-508; genus Scatovivens. The sequence continues at coordinate 45,449 of CATJWN010000070.1, read as the reverse complement.
TTGTAACTTTAATATAATATTTGCAAGCTTTTATTAATTCTTCAATCGGATATGCATTATTTACTGGCATCATACTACTACGCTTTTTATTATTACTACTATGTAGTGATATCGAAAGTGTGCATTGTGTTTTTTTATCTGCAAGCTCATATATTTTGGGTACAATACCACTAGTTGAAATACTTATATGTCTTGCGCCTATATTTAAACCTTTTGGATCATTTATAATTTGGATTGCATTCATAACATAATCAAAATTATCTAACGGCTCTCCAATGCCCATAAATACAATATTTGAAATTTTAATATTGCTATCTTTTTCAATGGCCAAAATTTGCTCTACAATTTCACCTGGTTCTAAATTTCTTGAAAAAGGTATTCCTGTTGATGCACAGAATTTACAACCCATTCTGCATCCTATTTGAGAAGACACACATATAGTATAACCGTGATGATAACTCATTAATACACTTTCTATTAAATTACCTTCTTCGTCTCCAACATCAAATAAGTATTTTTTAGTTCCATCTATAGACTCTAATTTTCTTACAATATTAAATTTGCCTATCCTATATTTTTCAGAAAGCTTATTTCTTAAATCTATTGAAAGATTAGTCATTTCTTCAAAAGTCTCTACTCTATCACTAAAAAGCCATTTGAATACTTGTTCTGCTCGAAATGGCTTTTCTCCCATATTTTTTAGTTCTTCTTTTAGTTCGTTTAAAGTAAAGTTTTTTATATTTGTCTTCAAATTTTAAGCCTCCAAGCTTACAATTTATCAAAGCTATTATATCATAAAACATTTTTTTTACAATATATATATTTATTTTTCTTCAACATTTATTTTTTCTATTACATATCCTGATTCATTTTTAAATAAAACTTTGAATTTATCTTTATATGGCCATTTTTCATAGTCATTAACACCTTGGTAGCTTACTGCATATTTCTTCTCGTCATTATTATATAATTCTTTAATATGATGCATTGTCATATCTTGAATTACATCTCTATATTCTAATTTGTCACTAGAAAGTTCTGTTGTAACTGTTGCCCAACATCTCTCATTGTAAGTGCCTGTCATTAAAACAGTATTGTCTGCTGTTGCGTCTTTTAAATTTTCTCTTACATAATCTGAAATCTCTTGCTTTTCTTTTGTGAAATTTAAAGTAGCTCTTGCAGATCCTCTAAAATCACAATTCTCACTATAATACATACCAATTCTATTTGGTATAGCATGTTTAGTATCTTCTGGAAGGATTGTACTTGCTTTTATTATTACCATAAAAGCTACAAATACCGGCCAAAATCCACTATAAACTCCTACTATATATTTTATCTTTGGAAGTTCTATATATCTATTAATTAAATTAACTGTAATAGCAAAAACCACTATCCATAATATAAAATATGTCTTATAAAAATAATATGCTGAAGAAAGTTCCATTTGCCATATTGCATACATTAATAGATAAAATCCAACATAGAATATTGAAAATACATCTAAGTATTCTAATTTCTCTTTTGCTTTAAATCTCTTAAATAAAGTTACTAGATACAAAAGTGCAAATGGTACAAAATAGATTATATCTCTCCATAGCTCTGAATAAATTGCGCCATCATTTTTAATAGCTTCTGAAAGCGGTTTTTGTCCATTTATAAAATGCGCTGGAATTATGAAATAACATATTCCAACTACTGCTACTGCAAATAATGTAAATCCAATTGCAAGTGTTGTACCTTTAAAGATTTTAAGATAAGTTTTTCCTTCTTCTTTGAAATCTTTAATAAATGTGTAAATACAAATAGTCGCAAATACTATTGGTGCAAATAAACAGTAAGAAAATATAAGTCCTACTCCTGTAATTCCAATAAGTGCTATTACAAAATTTCTATTTATTTTTTCTTTACTATATAAGACTTCTGTAATTACTATAGCTGCAATAGTTGTAACCATTCCAACAGTCAAATATGAGAAACCATATAAGTATGAGTTATATGGGTATCCATATATAAACAGTGCATAAAAAGCCATAGATAAAATAAAACCTAGCTTTGTTTTTATTTTATCCATAATTATTCCATAAAAACCTAATCCACACATAAATAACATTAAAGCTTCAAAAAATTCATAAGTGTGCTCATAAGAAATACGTCCACCTGATAAACTATTTACTACATGCATAAGTAAACCATCATTTACGTATGCACCTGTTTGCATTATATTAAAATCGAAAAAAGTCTTATCTTCCACATTTATAAAAGCCATCATAGTATCTGCATAATGTTTTGCAGCTCTATAATGTATTGAAGAATCTATTGCAATATGCACAATATTTCCTTTTTGTATTTGCACATCCTTTACTAGCATTATTCCAAAAATAACTACTATGACAAGTAAACCTGCTATCTCCATTTTTGAATAATAGTATTTTTGAAAATCTTTATTCTTTATAGCTTTATATCCTAAAACTCCAGCAAAGCTTAAGTTTATAATTGATAACATAAACATATTTGATGCTATTGCTAAAAGTCCAAAAATCATTGCTATTAAAATATTATAACTTAAAATTGTAAGTAATAGTATTATAAGCCATTTTACAAAACTAAGTTTTTCTTCTGATTTTTTATATAGCATAAATGCTATACCTAAAATAATCATTGTTATTACATATAAAAAATCCATTATATTATTACCGCCCTAAATTCCTCTCTTATTTCTTTAAAATTTTTCTTACTGGTACTTCTACTAATAATTCTATTATTCTTATACCACGTAGTAATTTAAAAATCAATACTTGAAATTTATTTATTTTTGTGTATGTTTTGTGATAATATATTTTACTATTATATAATTCTTTCATTTTTTTGAAGTAATTAAAAGTCTTTCCTATAGTTTGGCTCTCATAATGTGTAAAGCTAATATCATTTAAACTATATATGTCATAATTAAATTCTTGTAATTGTTTTGCTAAAATATCTTCTTCATAAAACAAGAAAATGTTTTCATCAAAACCTTTTATCTTATCTAAAGCTTCTTTTTTTATTATAAAAAACGCACCAGAAATAGCTTCTACTTTTAAAGCTGGCTTCTTATACTCTTCTTCTGAATACTCTCCATCTCTCAAAATCTTATAAAATAATAACTCTAAAATTCTTGAAGAATGTACAATCTCTCTTCCAAAAGTTCTATATTTCCAACTACTACGCCTTATCCAATTTCCGTTTGCAGCTTTCATTCTAGGAGCTGCAACACCAGCTTTATTTTGCATTTCTAAAAACTGCACTGTATTTAGTATTGCCTCTTCTGAAATATCTATGTCTGGATTAGAAATAGCATAATAATCATATTCTTCATTTTTACTTTTTAAATAATTAATTCCAAAATTATTCCCATAGCTATATCCACCATTTTTTTCACTGCTTATAACTTCTACTTTGTCACTTGATAGTTTCTGTAAAAGTTCAAAGGAGTTTTCAGGCTTTGTAGACTTGTTATCAACAATAAGAATTTTATCTATAATGTCATAATTTTTTATTTTTGTTACATATTGTTCTACATCTGCTACGTCATTAAAGTTTACTATTATTAGTGCTAGTTTCATTTAAGCTATCCCTTTCATATTTTCTAATTGTTAGCATCGTTAATATTGTATACATTATAAACTGTAATATAAGTGTTGTTGCACAAGAATATGCGCCACCATGAACTCCAAAATTTTGTACATAAAGTTTTGAACCTATTAATGCAATAAGTGCAGTAAATATATAAACTACAAATTGCTTAAAAGTCGTCCTCATAGTTGTTAAAACCACAAGATTTACATAGGAAATTGAATAAAATATATATGCACCAATTATTAAGCTTAAATCTATTCTATACTCTTTTAAGTTTTCCCCATATATAATTCCTAATACCTCTGGACCTAAAAAATATGCACATAATACTGCAAAAACTCCAAATGCTACTATACATAATCTTACTTTTCTTATAATTGCCTTAAATCCTACAACGTCCCTTTTTGCATATAGTTCCTTTAGCTTGTTTAGAAAAGGCAATATAACAAATTGCGCAAATAATACCATAACTGTACCAGGCATTACAATATATCCATACACTGCTTGAAGTTCCTCTGTTAAGAAGCTATCAATAGCATACTTAGGTGCATTTAGTACATATATTCCTAAAAATGAATTTGCAAATACAAAAAATTCGCTTTTAAATATTGTAAATACATTTCTAACTTCTGATTTTGAAGTATCTATTAAACTTTTTGAAACAAATAAATAATCAAAAGCTATCATAGTTACTACGTTTATCAAAATCATTGATATACAAGCTAATATTAAATCACCTGTAACTAAGTCTATTATTAAAAATGTAACTATTCCGCAAAGAGATTTTATTGTCAAGGACTGTCCTACTCTATAAAGAAAATCATTTTTTTGCATAATTCCATACAATATTTCTGCAAAAGCTTCTGTAGCTTTGAAAATGCAAAGTAATATAAATACTGTAGTTTTATATGCAGAATACTGTTTTACCATTAAAAATCCTGCGCCAAAAGCAATCATAAGTATACAAGTAATTGTTCTATTTAATATGTAGTCTCTATCTTTTATCTTATTTTCTATATCTGTAACTTGGCAAAGTCTTCCTGAATATAAACCTATTGTATATAGTATTAACGCTGTTGAATATGCGATAGAGAATATTCCCGCATCATGTCCTCCATTTGCTCTTGTTACTATTATCAAAAAGAACAATGAGTTAAAAGAATTTAAGCCTGTACCTAATGTGTTCCAAATAAAATCATTAGCAAATTTTTTATTTTCTGTTTTCAATTTTTTCTCCTTAAACTGTTTTATAATATTCCAAATAAAAACAAAATTCTTACTGATAAATCGTCTACAAGTTTTCTTCTAATTTTCTTAGGATAAAAAGTTTTCTTTAGAGCTTTTATAAAGTTATATTTTTCTCCTTCAAAAGTATCTATTATCTTTTTATTTTCTTTTGACAAACTATTATAAAAAATATTTTTAAACATAGTCTGCTGAGCTCTTATATCTTTCATGCCATCACCTAAGAATAATTTTTTTATTCTCCACATAAGTAAGGTAATTTTTCCTTGCCCTTCAACTGTTGCATTAGTTTTCGCTCTTCTATATTTTACAGTAACTACATCGTCTTGAACTACATTTCCAAAAGCTGTACAAATCATATATGTCCACCAATCATGGAAAAAACATTTTTCAGGAATATTCTTTATAATATAATCTCTTGCTGTTTTGTTTATAACCATTGTCATACCTTGATTTATGCACTCATATAGTGAATTTAAGAAAGATGGCTTTTTATTCTCACTATCTCCTTTGCCCATAAAATTCATTTCTGTATCATAATAATCTACATTTGAAAACGACATATTAGGTTTTGTGTCATCTAATTTCTCCAACGAATTTACTGCAAGTTCTATCTTGTTTGGAAGCCATATATCATCTTGATCTGCAAATGAAAAATAATCTGCATCTGAGTGCTTCAAAAGCTCAAAAAAGCTTTTTATAAAACCTAAGTTTTTCCCTACCATTAATGTTATTTCTTTATCTGATTTTTCCATATATTCTTTTACTATTTCTACTGTACTATCTTTTGAGCCATCATCTCGAACAACTAGCTCAAAATTTTGATAACTCTGATTTAATATACTATCTATTTGCTCTCTTAAATATTTCTCACCATTATAAGTAGAAAGTAGTATTACGACTTTTTTGCTCATTTTGATCCATTTACCCCTTTATTTTTTTACTTTGAAAATATGAACATTATCTTCACTATAAACATTTTCAAACATTTCTGGCTCTATAAAATCTAAATCATAAATATTTCTATTTGATAATATATAATCAATGCCAAGTTTCTCTAAATCCTTTGGATTTATATGCCAAACTGATTTATCAGTCTGCTCAAGTGTAAGATGTGTTTCTTCGTTTGTCAAAAATACTACATGGTGTGCATATCTATTGTAATTGTACTCTTGTTCTTTTGCATTTTCTCCTAAAAGTTTTTGGAAAAACTCTAAATTAGGATATACGCTAGTTGAATCTAGTGTTCTTAACCCATTTGCTACCATATAATTACTTACTTGAAATTCACAGTTTTCACTAATCCAAATAGCATCTGGCTCCTTTTCTCTTATCTCTTGCATTTTCTTAGCAGCTGGTTTTTCATATATAATATCTGTTGTTCTAATTATTGGATTAACACATAAACCAGAAGCTAGTGCTGCAATTATTGCCAAAGCCATAAATGCTGTTTGACACTTTGGTTTATTTAAGTTAAATACTAATATAAACATTGGGACGAATAAAATACTTGCAATGGCAATTTTTACTGGTGTTATATAGTCTTTATTAGGTTCAGCTAAAATTAAATTTAACTGTGTTGTTGCCATATACATTACAAATATACTAGCAATGATTCCAAGTATTAAACCTATCCACCACTTCATCCATTTATCGTCTTTTTTAATATTTCCTAATACATAAATCAAAATATATATGTTCAAAGTTCCAAGTGCTAAACTTGCACGACTTGCACCTGCCATTGAGAATATTGATATTTTCGCAAGCCACTCTGGAAAACCTACTGTACACCAAATTGTAAATATAATTGACATAGTAATAGTTGGTATTAAAAATATTGCATGTTCTTTCTTTCTATTTCTAAATAAATATATTGCTCCCAAAATCATTGGAATTGGGAAAAGTGATAACATGCTTGAGTATTCGCAAGCATTTATACACTCTTTAAAAGACATAAATATGTTATAAATATATTGATATAATATTTTTGTCCTTCCACCAGTTTCAACTCTTGAACCTGGATAAGCTGTATTTAAAGTAGCAGAAATTGTGTCTCCTGATAAAATAAACCATCTAAATACAAGTAGTCCAAAACAAAGAATCGTAACTGCTATAACAATACAGTCATGCACATTTATCTTATAATTCTTCCAATTTTTAAGTATTATCCAAATTAGCATTGCTATCATAAAATATGCAAAAGCAACTTGCCAAGGTGGATATAATACAAAAAGGTAAGATAGTAAACCTACTAATATACCAAAAACTGATAAATATTTAATATATCTTTTATCAGTTTCAAAAAATAAATTTGCTAAAACTAATATAATTTGTGCCCAAATTAAACAGTCTAAACAATACCACCACTGCACTGCAGCTGAAAATGTTATCATTATACTTCCTAAAAGTGATATCTTTTTATTTTTATTAGTCACTACCATACATAGCTCAAAAGCTCCAAGTAACATTGCTACTAGCCTTACATACCAATAAAAACTGAAGCCCATATTATTTCCAAATAGTAAAAGTCCTATTTGAAAAGGTCTGCCCAGCATTAATATATCAAGCGCAGGTCCACCAACAAGTGTGAACATATCTGTCTTTACTCCTCTTAAAGAATCTTGATAATATGAATATTTATCTTCCCCTACACCTTGTGACAAAATATAAGTAGTTGAACTTCCCCACTCATCACTTCTTGCAGGTCTTGCAATTCCAAGTAGTGTATGATATCTACCAGTATCAATTCCAGGCTGTATATAATAGTTATATTCTGTAATTGAAGATCCTGAGTATTTCCCTATCATTACAAACAACAAAAAGGCACAAGCAATTTTGTACCTATGTTTATATAAAAATTCATACATTGTATTTAATTTTATAATAAAATGTAAAAAAACTATCATTAAAGCAATTGCAATAAAAATTATTCTGTTCTTTGAAGGAAAAGGATCAATTGCACTATAAACTTTATACTCAAAAATCATAGCAAGTGCTATTGATACTATACCAGCTATAACTAATTTAATTTTAATAAAATTGTCTTTACAATATATTTCTTTTATCTTTTCTAGCATTAAAATTCTCCTCTTTAAATCTACCACTTAACTTCTAGTTTCATTACATCTAACAAAAATCTATTCACTTTTATATATACTCCTGGAAGTCCAATCCTATAAAATAGATGTACACCCCAAATACATATAAATTTCAATCCCTTTGGAAAACAATGTGATAATTTATAAAATTTATTTTTTCTCCAACCACTGAAGTTTTCGTCTAAAAATTTTATAATATCTCTTTGTATTTCCTTCATATTTACTTCTTTATTGTAAGAAACCATAAAAGCCCATGAGATAGCTAAATGTAAGAATGCCATAGCTTCTAAATCAGCCTTAAATTCTTCTTCTATTCCGAACTTTTTAGAATTTTCTTTTGTTACTAATAAGTATTTTTTTAAATTTTCAAGGTCAGCTGCATTCATATTATGAATTTGTGAACTTGAGCGTAAATAATAATGATATAAAACATCTGGTATAAAAGTCAACTTTTTTGCTCCACTCATATAGCTATGAATTAAAAATAAAGTATCATTGCAGCCTCTAAAAGGCAAAAATTCTATGTCTTTTACTAAATCTCTTCTATATAATTTATTCCAAAGTGATGGATTTGCATAAACAATAAAATCATCATCAAAATCTACATCTTTATTCATTGTTCCGTATTGAGTCATTTCAGTTGCAACTGTTTTTCCTGTGTCTAAGTCGACCCTATCATAACCTGAAAAGGCTATATCTGCATTATTCTTCTTGGCTGCAGTATATAGTTTTTCTGCCCAAGTAAGCTCTGGTATATCATCACTATCTATAAACCCCACATACTCACCTGTAGCATGTTTTAAGCCATAAGTACGTGCAGACCATTCGCCACCATTTTCTTTGTGGAAAGTTTTTACTTTATTTGGATATCTAGTTTTGTAATCTTCTATAATTTGTGGTGCAGAATCTTTTGAGCCATCATCTACACATAAGATTTCTATTTCTTCTAAAGTTTGATTAACTAATGCGTCTAAACAACGTGGCACATATTTTTCTAGGTTGTAAATTGGCACTACTATTGAAACTTTTACTTCACTCATTTATTTTCTCCCGTTTTTTAATTCTCTTTCACAATCTATAAGTCTCATTTCAAAGTTTTGCTTTGAATTTTTAATTATATTATCAAGTGTTAAACCTGTAAATAAAGATTGTAATGTACATATAAATAGTAAAATACCTACTAAAATTGATGGTACCTTTATTTCTCCTGAGCTAAAGAATACTACTATTGAAGGAATTAAGAAAGCAAGTCCTACTATCAATAACACAGCTGCAATTATTGAGAAAAAGTTTAAAGGTTTATAATTTTTATAAAAACCAAAAATTGTTTTAATAACTTTAATTCCATCTGGTATTGTATTTAATTTTGATGGACTATCTGCTGGTCTATCTCTATATTCGATAATAATATTTTTTACTTTTAAGTTTTTGTCTAATGAGTGTATTGTCATTTCTGTTTCAAGCTCAAAACCTTTACTCATAACTGGGAAAGTCTTAACAAACTTATAACTAAAAGCACGAAGTCCTGTCATAACATCTCTTATATCACTTTTATAAATTCTGTTAATTAATGCTCTTACAGTTACATTTCCTATATTATGAAATGGTCTTTTGTTTTCTGTAAAATATGTAGAAGAAAGTCTATCTCCAACTACCATATCTACATCTTCCTCAAGTACTGCTTTTACCATTTCTCTAGCGCTTTCTGCTGGATATGTGTCGTCTCCATCCACCATAATATAGCATTCCGCATCTATCTCTCTAAACATGGTTCTTATAACATTACCTTTACCTTGTCTAGTCTCGTATTTTACAATAGCTCCTGCTTCTTTTGCAATCTTATCTGTTCCATCTTTTGAATTGTTGTCATAAACATAAATTTTTGCTTCTGGTAATTCATGTTTAAAATCTTCTACAACTTTTTTAATTGTTTTTGCCTCGTTATAACAAGGAATTAGTACTGCTACTTTATCCATAAATTTTCTCCTTTTATTTAACTTTATAAATTACATAATTATTGTCTTTATATAACTCGTCTAACTCAAAATCCTCATTTGTGATATCATATGGCTCAAACTTAGCACCTCTTACAATGTAGTCTACTCCTAAGGCTTTTAAGTCTTCATATCTCATAAATATTCTTATAACATCAGGCGCTAATAGTTCAAATGTTGTTTCTTCCTCGTTTGGAACTAGAGTTATAAATATATGAGCGTATCTATTGTATATATCTTCATATTTTTTGTTTTTATCGATTTTATTCCATAATTCTAAATTAGGATATACACTTGAAGAGTTCAAGGTTTTTGCTCCTACCATAATAGGCATATTAATTTCGGGAAGTCCTATTTCAATTAATGCCCACATTCCAGCTTCTTTGTTATCAATTTCTTCAATTTTATTTAACAAAGTATTACCTTCTACTGCAGTTATTCCACTTCTTACAGGATTTACAAGGCCTCCTATAACTAGCATAAATATTGTTATAACTGTAAAAAACATTTTCTTTTTTTGGTTTGCCATAAAGATACTGTAAAAAATTACTGTGAACACTAAGGCTAAAACTATTGCAATTACTTTTGTAATAACTAATGGATGATAATATTTAGCTACTAACACACATAAAATACTTAATACAAAAGAAATTATAACAGCAAACTTATTTTTAAACTTAAATTCTGACAACGCTAATATTCTGAATAAAATAAATATGTTTAAAAGTCCAAATACTTGATATACTCTTCCATACCAAGTTCTTGATAGCAAAGTTATCTTTGCAAGCCACTCTGGCGCCGCCAAAAGATAATATGCGTGTAGTATCAAAACTACTACTAAACTCATTGTAATTAAAATATCGCTTTTCTTTTCCTTAAATATAAATACTGCAAGTATAACCAAAACTACAGGCCAAAAGTCCATCATAACTGCCATATCACAAGGGTTTGCAATAGAAGTAAGTATTGTTAAAAGTGAATTAACAATAAATCCAATATATACTTTTGGACTTCCTCTTTCTAACAATACTCTTTTTCCCGGATACACTGTGTTTAAAGTTGCTATTATAGTGTCCCAAGATTTTATAAATATTCTAGCCATAAGTCCCGCAAATACAAGAGCTATAATAATAAAAGCTATTACGTCTTTTTTTGTTATTTTTGTATTTTTTCTGTTTTCTATTATTATCCAAATTAAGAATGGTACAAATATATATGCTACTGGTACCATCCAAGCAGGATAAAATGTAAGTATAAAAGTGCCTACACAAATTGCTATAACAGCCATATATATTGTTTTATGTTTAAAATTATCTGATTTTAAATATTTGTCAAATAGTACAAGTCCAACTTCGGCTGATATTAGCATCTCTACCAAGCTATTAGTTGCATACCACCACTGAATTGTTGGTGAAAATACAATCATTACAGCTCCAACAAAAGATAGTAATTTATTCTTTTTAGTAATTAGCATTAAAAATTCAAAAGATGCTAAAAGCAGTCCTAAAAATCTCACACACCAGAAGAATGAAAGTCCTACTCCTGAACCAAATAATATATATCCCCAATGTGAAAATCTAAATATAATTGATATGTCTTTTACTGGTTGCCCATAAACTATAAACATATCTGAGTCATATCCACCTCTAAGATTAGAGTTAGTATATTTATAGTTATTTGCTTCTTGTGCAATTGCCATTGGTGTTGATACAGCCCATTCATCTGAACGTATTGCCTTTGAGGAACCCATTAAAATTCCACTATCTACATTATATCCTGTAACTTCATCTATACATCCGATACTTGAGCCATTAATTTGAAAAATCATGCATATAATTAAAATTGCACCAGCTATATAATACCTAAACTTATAAATCTTATCTAGCCAATCTATACCTTTTCTATTACATATATAAATTCCAGCTAAAGCACCTATATATATAATTTCAAAAAATATAATTCTTGCAATACTTATATAAGAAAATATATTTCTTACTAACTCTCCGAAGTGGAACGGTTCTACCCATTACTATAACTGCACCTTCTGTTACAAAGCCTGCAATTACTGTAAGTAATACCCATAAAATATTTTCTCTATAAGGATTAGGAGTTTTCTTGTTCATTATTTTTAGCTCCCTTTTTTCTAAATATAATTATCTTACTGAAAATATAATTTAAAATCATAACTACTATATTTGTTATAATCTTCATTATAAAATTATTCCAGTGCCAATATACTACTGTTATTCTCATCATAAAGAATTCCACAATAGCACTAACTAATCTACAACCTACGAAAGAAGTAATTTCTTTAACTAACGCTACTATGCCATCTGTTTTTGATTGAAATACAAATAATTTGTTACAAACATAAGCAAAAGCCATTGCAAGACCTATACCAAAGTAATTACTAAAATCTACTCTATGTAATTCATCTAGTTTGCTAAAAATTAGATAATAACATAAATAGTACACACCCAAATTAACAAATGTAGCTAGTGCACCAAATACTATGTACCTCATTCCTTCTCTGTGATCTTCATATATTTTTGCCAAAAATCCAAGTTTTATTTTCTTTAATATATTTAAAAAGAAATTTTCTATCTTTTCTAATAATTCCATTGCCATTTTAATATTTAATCTCCTCTGGTTCAATAGAAAAATCTACTTTGCTTCTCGTAAAATTCCTATTATAATATTTGTCTGGTTTATCTAATACTTCTTTCCATTTATTCTTGAAGCTTTCTGCCTCTTTATCAAACCTTGCTTTTTTCTCTGGATCTAATTCATCATAACCTCTCGTTTTTGATTCAAAATGGAATAATTCTATGTATGGATTATATACTATCCTATATCCTTTTTCAAGTATTTTAAGGCAAAAATCGACATCATTGAAAGCTACTTTAAAGTCATTTTCGTCCATATATCCGGACCTCTTCATAAATACTTCTTCTAGCAAACAAGCAAGCACCAGTTACCGCTGACACATTTCTTGTTATTGCTTCGAAGCCATAATATGCATGCTTTCCATATTCTAAGTTAACTAAAAGCGCTCCTGCCGTTCCTGCTATGCCAATTGCAATTCCTGCATGCTGGATACTCTTGTCTTTATAATAAAGTCTTGCTCCAACAGCACCTATCTTCTCTTGCTGCGCATATCCAATAAATAATTCTAGCCAATTTCTTGTAATAACTCTAGTATCATTGTTAAGTTGCAACACATATTCACCGCTCGTGTTTTCTACGCCATAATTTATTATTTTAGAATAATTAAACTCTTTTTCTGTATAGTATAAAACCTTAATTCTAGGATTTTCTTTTAGCTTCTCATAGTACTTAAAAGTACTCTTATTCTCACTATTGTTTTCAATTATAACAATCTCGTAATTTTTATAAGTAGTTAACTTCAAAATCGAGTTTATACAAGGTTTTAAATACTTTAGTCCATCTTTGTTAGGAATTAAAATAGAAACTTTTGGCTCACCTTTAATATCATAATTTATTTTGTATACACCTGGTATATCTTGTCCATCTTCTACTGTTCCAGAAAGTCCTAGTCTTTCTAAGTGTGCTTTTGCTGCTTCTCTTCCCGCTTCAAAAGCATATGGCTTACTATCTGCTATCTCTGCAGTAGAGCCATCTGCTGCTCTCCAATGATATAACACTTTAGAAATATGAACTATATTGTTAGCTTTTTCTGTAAGTCTTAAAATCAAATCATAATCTTGTGCCCCATTGAACTCTTCATTAAATAGCCCTACCTCGTCTAACAAAACTTTTTTGAACATTATTAAATGAGTAATATAATTATGAACAGCTAAGGTCTCAGGCGAAAAATCTGGCTTAAAATATGGATTATACCTCTTACCTTCACTATTAATCTTATCTTCATCTGAATAAATAAAATCTGGCATATTATTTTCATTAATTGCTTTTACAAATTCAAATAGCGCATTTTCTGCTAATAAATCGTCATGGTCTAAAAGCGCTATATATTCGCCATTTGTAAATTTCAAAGCCTCATTAGAGTTTCCAGAAATTCCTTTATTCTCATCTAAATATTTGTAGAAAATTCTGTTATCCCTTTCTATCAAATCTTCAAACTTCTGATTTTTCTTTTCACTTCCATCTGCTAAACAAAGTTCCCAATTAGTATAAATTTGTTTTTGCATACAGTCAATTAGTTCTGAAAAATACTGCTCATTTGTATTATACATAGGAACTACTACACTAATTAGAGGTTTAATCTCAAAATTAGTGCTGGCCATTTCTCTTAAAGCCTTCCCATCTGGCTCATTATGTTCTATCCATTTCTCATAAGCTTCGCTATCAGTGTATAAAGGTGCATCTTTAATTCCAAAAGCACGCTTTATACACTTAACTACTGTTTTCCAAAAACCATAACGATTAAGATAATATTTAATTTGATTTAGTCTATGTTTCAAACTCATTAATTTAAAAACCTCTTTTACCGCCACTTAACTATTTATATTATAGTCTACCTTAATTTTTTTCATATGATACTGTTCTGTATCAAGGCTAAGATTTATATTATAGTATGGATCTCCTTCGTCCAAGAACTCCTGCCATCTATCTTTAAATCTAGCAATCTCTCCTTGAAATCTTTTTATTTTCTCTGGTGTATTTTCTAATCCTCTTGTTTTTGACTCATAGTGTTTAAATTCAACAAATGGGTTATATACTATTAAATACCCTTTTTGTCTTATTTTTAAGCAAAAATCTACATCATTAAAAGCTACTGCAAAGCCTTCATCCATGTATCCTACTTCTTCATATATACTTCTTTTTGAGAAAAGCAATGCTCCTGTTACTGCACTTAAATTTTCTATCATACTTTCTTTTCCAAAATATCCATGCTTGTCTTTTTCAACTTCCTTAAATCTGTGACCTGCGACTCCTCCAAGACCTATAATAATTCCAGAATGTTGAATAGTATCATCTGGATAATATAGTTTTCCTCCCACTGCTCCAACATCTTTCCTTTGGCAAAAACCAAGCATTAATTCAATCCAATTTGGAGTAATAAGTTCTGTATCATTATTAAGTTGTACTACATATTCTCCATCAGAACTTCTAACACCTAAGTTTATAATTGCTGGATAATTAAAACCTTTTTCCTTATAATAAACAACTTTTATTTTTGGATTTTTCTCAATTTCTTTGTAGTATTCAAAAATCTCTTTGCTAGTACTATTATTTTCAACAACTACTATATTATAATTTTTGTAAGTAGTTTTTTCTAATAGTGAATCAATACATACTTTTAATATATCTTTACCATCTTTGTTTGGTATAATTATTGAAACTGATGGCTCGCCAATAACCTCATAATCTGTTCTATAAGTACCTTCAACAGGTCCCGGTGTTACGGTTCCTTTTAAACCAATCCTATTAATATGGTCTTGTACAGCTGCTACTCCTTTTTCAAAAGCATAATTTTTTGCATGACTATTTAATTTTGCTGTTGAGTCTTTATGCACTCTCCAATGGTATAGAAGTCTTGATATATGTCTTATCTTAGACTCATCTGTAATCTCTGACATTCTTAAGAAAATATCATAATCTTGTGCACCATCATATTTACCTCTAAATCCACCGAGTTTGTCCATTAGCTCTTTTTTGAATACGCTAAAATGGCAGAAATAATTTTGTGAACGCAAAGTATCTGGCGCAAAATTAGGCTTAAAATAGGCATCATATCTATCACCATTTTTTGTCATTTTATCTTCATCAGAATATATAAACTCTACATCTGGATGCTTATTAATACATTCTACTACAAAGAAAAGTGCATAATCTGCCAAAACATCATCATGATCTAAAAGCGCTATATAATCTCCTGTAACCATTTTAAGTGCTTCATTTGTATTGCCTGAAATTCCTTCATTTTTACCTAGAAATTTATATTTTATTCTCCCATCTTTACTATAAATTTTTTGAAGTTCTTTATTCTCTTCCGGACTTCCATCTGCTAAACAAAGTTCCCAATTAGTATAACTTTGCCTTATACAGCAGTTCACAAGCTCTTCAAAGAATTTTTTAGGAGTATTATACATAGGTACGATTATGCTAATCTTAGGTTCTATTTTGAACTTTACCTTATGCTGCTCGTCTACTTTCTTTTTATCAAGTTCATTAAAAGGTACCCAGTCTATAAAAGTACCATAAGCAACTTCTCTTTTCTTAAATTCTTTGTTTTTTATAACATTCACACATTTTGATATAGTTTTCTTGAAACCATATTTATTAGCATAGTATTTTATTTGATTATATATGTTTTTTACACCCATATTATTTATCCTTTTCTATCTTATGAATTTTTATATTTGAATCTATATTAATTATACCTACTGTTCTTTTAGAAGTAGTAAATTCTACCAAAAGTGCATCATACTTTCTGTTTAATGCCTCTAATTCTCCTGAACTTGTATACCTAGTACAACTAAAAGAAAGTGTATATTTTCCTGGTACAAGTGGTATTTTCTGAGTAAATTCTGCTACAACTATATCGCCTTTTTCAAACTCGCCAGTTGCTATTTTTTCAATATCAGTATTAGTTCCTGCCATTTCTTTACCGCTAAAATCCTTTACTGTCATTGTAAATATTGGATTTTTTACTTTTTCTTTAAACAAAACTTTTGATTTAAAAGTGATAGGTTCATCACTATTTATTACGTTTACTATATGTCCTTCAGCATCAAAAGCTCCATAATCTATAACTTCTGCTTTTCCATTTCCATAGGTTATAAGTTTGGGATTTTCTGTCATTTTTGACTTCCAAGTTTCTCCATCATAACTATATTCTGATTTTACTGCTTCTTCTTGCTCTGTCTCTTCTTCTTTTTCTTCAATACCTACCATTAGTTTTTTATATTTTTCAACACCAGTCTTTACATCCCCATCATAAGTCTTTCTACCATTTTGCATTATTATCGTCCTAGTGCAATTTCTAAGTACATCATCAACACTATGTGTAACAAATAGTATGGTTTTTCCGCTTTCCTTAAATTGCTCAAATTTCTTAAAACACTTTAATTGAAACGCAATATCACCAACTGATAAAACTTCATCAACAATCAAAATATCTGGATCAACATTTATTGCACACGCAAAAGCTAATCTTGCAAACATACCAGAAGAATAGGTTTTTACTGGTTGTGATAAATGCTCGCCAATATCGGCAAATTCAATTATTTCCTTTTCCTTAGCTTTAATTTCTTTATCTGTAAGTCCCATTACCTGTCCATGCTGATAAATATTCTCCATACCCGTTAAGTCAGGATTAAATGCAGCACCTAGCTCTAAAAGAGAACTTATCTTTCCTTCTACTTTTAATTCTCCAGAACTTGGAGCAACAACACCTGTTATCATTTTTAAAAGTGTTGATTTACCAGCACCATTTTTACCAAGTATGCCCAAGATCTCTCCTTTTTTTATTTCCAAATTCAAGTTATCAATAGCTTTAAATGTAGTATGTCTTTCATACTTTGGTAAAATAGCCTCTAACAATCTATCTTTTTTCCTAGAAAACATCTTATATTCTTTGTTTAAGTTATTTATTTGTATTGCATTATTTTCCATTCAATTTTCCTTTCACTTTAAACAAAATTCTTGCAATTCCAGGTAAATTTAATATTGCAAAATTTTGCATCATATAGCTAAAATTTTCATATTTGTATAATTTAAAAAATAATGTCCAATTTCTAAAATTAAAATTTTTTACTTGCTCTAAATGCTCAAAATATGCTAAAGCCTTTCTATTTAAGTTTTTATGAACTTCATCAAATTTACCTTCATTCTCTATAAATGCCTTAAAATGTTGTAATTTTACTTCTAAAAACAAGTTTCTAATCTCATCTAAACTTCTTAAAGAGTCACTCTTCTTTTGAGACCCAATTTTATTATTCTTATGTTGTCTATATTTAATAAGTGGTTCATCTATATACCCTAGTTTTGCTTTCTGACTTACAATAATTGGAAGCCAATAATCGTGTAAAATATATCCTGTACTCTTAGGTATTGGTAATACTTTTTCTATATATTCTTTTTTAGAAATTATTGTACAGCCAGTAATATAGTTGTTTAAATATAAACTCTCAAAATTATTATATTTTCTAACTTTTTTATCAAAACCTTTTAAAGCCCAATAGGATTTATACATAACTTCTAAATTATTATCTACTACTTCTAAATCTGAATATACTAAACCAAAGCCTTCTTCTATCTTCTTAACTGACTTTTCTATTTTGTCTTTTTTCCAAATATCGTCTTGGTCTGAAAACATAAAATACTTACTCGTAACTTTTTGCATTAAAAACTCAAAGTTTCTAACTACTCCCATATTGTTTTTTTGCTTAAAAGTAACTATTCTATCGTCTTTTTTTACATACTCATCTACGATATCTAATGTTCTATCTGTTGAACCATCATCTGAAATAAGCAGTCTAAAATTAGTATAGGTTTGATTTAAAATACTTTCAATTTGTTCTTGCAAATATTTTTCACCATTATATGTTGCAAGCAATATATCTACTTTTTCCATCTACACTTCCTTTATAAAACATCTGCAAAATCTTTTTTGTTCTTTTTAAATACTAAATTACCCCACATAAATAAGATTAAAGTAATTACCCAAAAAATTATTGTATATAACCCGCGGCTTTCTGTTATTACCGTTGATGCCTCCATAAAAGCTTGTCTAAAACCTTCTACTAAATACGTAAATGGCAAAGTTTTAAATATCTTTACAAACTTTTCGTCTAACATTGATAAATTCCAAACAATTGGTGTAAACCACATACAAAGTTGTATTACAATTGTAAGTAATTGTGCAAAGTCTGGCACTAAAGTAGTTAGCGCTGAAGTAAACCTTGTTAGTGCAATTATGAAACACAAAGCACAAAAAATTATATATATTACATTTAAAAAATTAGGTACAAAGCCATATATACTTGAAGCTATAACTGCAATAGCTATTAAGAATAGCCCTATAAAACTTGCAGAAGTAAGTGAGATAATTGGAATAATATCTACTGGGAAAACTACCTTCTTTACTAGATAACTATAATTTCTAATAGAATTACTTGCAGTAAGAATTGCGTCACTACAAAACATCCACATTGCCATACCAGGTAAAAACCATACTACATAAGGATACTGCCCACTACTGCCAGTTTTTAAAATGTACTGAAATACTATAACATAAGTCATCATAAATACAAAAGGTTGTAAAAAACCCCAAACAGCTCCTAAGCTTGTACTTGCAAACCTATTTCTAAAATCATTTTTGCCAAGCTGAATAGCTAATTTTTTATTTTTCCATAGCGTTTTTATAAAATCCATTTTTTCTCCTTTTAACCATATTATAAGCTTTATCATTATATCATTTACAGCTACTTATTTCAATATTTTATTGTGTCTTCTTTGTAAATTTTGTGCGAAAAAACTAAAACAAAAAGAAGCTATTTTTTTAGCTTCTTTAATATTTTTTGTATAAAATTTTCTTTTATATAGTCTTCAAATGGTACTACATTTTTATATTTTTCCCTATACTGCTCGTCATAAGCATTTATAAGCTCTTGATTTACAACCTGTTCTTGCAATTTTTTTTCACACTCTCTCATAATATCTAACTTTTCTTCTAAATGAAAATATTTGAAAAAACGTTCTTTTTTGAACATACCCTGTATCCAAGAATTATATGTATAGATATTATTTATAGTTCTATATAGTACAAACTCTAATGGTACATCCTTCATTTCCCATTCTTGATCAAAAAAGAAATATTCGCCATCTTTTACAAAGCAATTTTCTAATACTAAATCAATATATGTGATATCTAATTTTTCACACCTATCTAAAATATATCTAAACCACTTGCCTATTACATTATATGCTGGATATTCTCCTTCATAAAATAAAGTATCTATAACTTCTTCATATAATGTTTTTCCTTCCATATACTTAGAAATTATTTTTCCATCTTCATATCTATCTAACATATTAAATCCAGCTTTAGTTAAGTTTTCTGTGTTTTCCTTTATTTGCTCAATATGCTGTTTAGCTTTATCATTTACAGCCTCTTTTACGACCTTATTATCATATACTTTTGTAACTAGTCTGTATTCGTCTTTTCTTGAATTATTATAACTTACAAACTTTATAGGACTTCTACTTCCTATCTCCACAATATATGAATTCGTATAGTCTATAAATTTATCTTCAGCAGTTACAGTTACAATTTCTTCTATTTCATTATATTTAACTTCGCTATCTTCATCATAAAACACATTATTTATTAGTTTTGGGTGATTACGATCTGGTAAATAATCATCAGAAAAAATAGTATTTGCTTGTTCATAGTTTGGAAGTGGATAATAAAATTTGTAATCTTTTATTTTTAGCTTTCTTAATGTTCTCTCAATTTCAGCTTTGGTATAAGTATTTGCTTTTGAAGAATTTGCAAGTCCATATTTGTTATTTACTAAAAATAATATAACACCATCTGGTTTTAAATATTTTTGCACATTTTCTATTTGCTCCATATGGTCTTTTATAATAATGTAATCAAAATTCTTCTCAGAATACTCTACTATATTTTCTCTAAGATCCAATATGCTACTATCTTTTTTGAAGTCATACCATTTTATTCCATTATCTGCAATTTCCTTTTTAAATAATTCCTTATCCAAACTTTTTCTCCCTATTCTTCTATATCCATCTCAATAAATCCTATTTTGTCTAGCCATTGTAGTTTTCTTGAAGCCATCAAATGATTATATTTTTTCTCCATTATTTCATAAGCTTCAATTCTTGCTTTTTGTTCCCTTACAGTCTTATCTCTTTCATTAATAATTCCATCTAATCTTTGAATTTCATTCTTATAAGCATTTACCATATAATGATATTCTTTGATACGTTTTTTGTCGTCTCTTATTCTACTATCTTTTCTCTCTAAAACTTTGCTATATCTTAAAACATATTCTAATTCTTCCTTTGGAAGTTTGTTGTAAGAATTATTTTCTCCCATTAACTTCTCATAAGTTTTCTCATATTCTCTTGCCATAGTTTTTACTGTTTTAAGTGTTTGAACATATTTATCTATATTGTTCAAAGTTTCCTTATAACTTTCACTATTTGCAAAAATCTCGTCAATCTTATTTTCAATATCTTCAAAACTTGCATCTTTTGGAAGAATATATCCTAGTTTATTTTTCTGCACTCTTTCTGACACTGCACCATAATCAATAGCAAGCACTGGAATACCAGCAATTGCTGCTTCTGTTAAAGTATATGAATAACTTTCTGGCCAGATAGTAAGTAGTAAAATTAAATCAATGCTATTTTCTTTAAGCTCATTTATAATATTTTCTCTTTCATAAGTGCCATGGAAAATATAATTTCCCTTTTCCTCATTTAAGTCCTCTTCTATTGCTGTACCAAATAAATGAATATTGTATTTATATTGAGTATCTTCTGCTTTATCAATAAACTTCCTTAAAAAATCACAACCTTTTATCTTGTTTATTCCACCAATAAAAGCAATATTCTTTTTATCTTGAGGCTTCTTATCTATTTCTTTTATTAAGTATCTAGATTTATCTACACCATGCTCTACTACATCAAATTTGTTCGAACTAAAGAATTCTTGGAATACTTCTTTGGCAGCATTTGATGGTACAATAACTCTTTTGGATCCTTTTAGGATTTTTGAAGTCATACTTCTCCAATTTCTTGCAAAATTCCCTTCAAGATTCTTTAAATTCTTAAGGCATACCTCACAATTTCTATCTTTATTTCCAACACAACATTTTTCATTATTTTCTACTAAAGAAAAATTAGGGCAAGCGAAGTAGTAATCGTGTAAACTTATTATATAAGGAATCTTCGCTTCATTTATTACGTCAAACAAATCAAAATAATGATTTATCATATGGTGTACATGAACTACATCTATTTTTATTATTCTTAATAATTTTTCTATTAAGGCTTTATAACCTTCATTATACATATTTGCTCTATCGTAAGAAACTATACTACCTAAATATATTTCTGCTTCTGAAGTTTCAAAAAATGATTTTACTTTATACACTCCATCTTCAAAGTATAATACATGGAAATTCATTCTGTCTCTTAAAGTATTTATAATATCATAAACGTGCTCAGCTGTTCCTCCAAGTAACTTTTCTTCTTTTCTTCTAAACTCATGTACTACCATTAACACATTTTTTCTGTAGTCATTTCCAAGATTATATTTTATATTATCTTGTACATAAGAATATGGATTCGTAGAACATAAATCAGTATTCATACTATAATTTTCTGGATACCTATCCTGCAAAATTTTAGTATGACTGTTTATGAATTCTTCTTTTTCTGATGAAAAAGACTGTGTACCTTTATGATAAATAAAAGTATTGTCACAAAGTACATTTACTAATCCATTATTTATACATCTATAAGAAAAGTCATTTTCTTCTCCATAGCCCTTTTCAAAAGTTTCTTCATCAAAATATCCTACTTTATCAATTGCACTTCTTTTTATATACATACAAAAACCGTGTGCAGTTGTAAGTTCTTGAGCATAGCCATAACTTTTTTCTTCTACATATTTAGCGTAATCTTCTACTGTTAAATATGTAGGTAAATCATTGTCTTCCATAAAATTAGGAACTGAAGTAAGTGTACTATTGTTTGAAAGTGGTGTAACTGTTGCAATATTATCAGCTCTATAAGCAGTATTTTGTAGTTTTGGAAGCCAATTTTCTGTAACTTCTGTATCACTATTTAAAAGCACTACGTCATTATTAGACATTTTCATTCCTAGATTTACATTTTTTACGAAACCTAAATTCTCTTTATTATTAATTAATTTTATGCTTTTTCCAGCATTTTCACTAACAACTTTATTTAGCATATCTAACATTTTAGGATCAGTACTATTGTCATTTATTAAAATAAGAGTATTCTTATTAAGTTTAGTATTCTTTAGTACGCTATCAATACACTGCTTTGTATATTCAAAAGCATTATATATTGGAATAATTATATCAACTTTCTTAATTGTGTTCACTCTGTTTTCTCCTCTTATTATTTATATTTATAAACATCATAACTATATGTTTGAGCTAAAATATGATATCCATATTTATATGTTAAATCATTTAGTTCAACATTGTTATATAAAACTAAATAAGTTACTCCCTTTTTCTTGCAAGCTGGTAGCATTTCTTTTGCATTTCCATTTTTTACTTGTGTTGGCCACCACCAAACGTACATCTCACTGACATCTCTTCCATAAACTAACTTTATATCTGTGTTTACTTGTCTCATATATGGCACCACTTCTGGTACTGCCAAAACGTATTTATTTTCTTCTTCATCTTCTGAAATAATATCTGTTATCCACTTTGCCTCATCTGGTATTTTATATAAATTATGAACTTTTGTATAATTTGCTTCTGTATATATAAATTTTCCACAAAGCATTATAACCGTTATGCACCCAATCAGACAAGCCAATCTTATATATTTTTTACTAAAAGTATAGATAAAATCTACACCTGCATAAGCTATTGTTATTCCAACTGGGAAAAGCCAAAATAGCCTAAAATATGTATTATCTAAAATTGGATCAACTAAGTAATGAGTAACTGGGCAAAAAACTATAAAAGAAAGTAGTATAGGATATATTGCCAAAAGACATTTTTTATTTTTGTCTTTCACTTTTACTAATATGTATATAACTGATATTAGATATAGTATAAACATCCATCCATTTCCAATAGTTCTACTAAAATATACTTTTATATTAAACCAACCATCGTTTATATGCTCTTCTGGTATATTAATTATTTTATCAAATATTTTCGATATTTTTTCAAGCATTATATTCTCCTATTATTTCATTAATAAATACATGAAACCATATATTAAGCAAGGCATTACTGCACATAAAGATTTTATTCCATAACTAATTTTTCTATATTTTATCATATAAATAACAGTTAAAACTCCTATACAAATTGGAAGTAGCAATATTCCCATTTGAGAAGTTAAACATCCTGCAATAAACATAATATATAAGCTAATCCAATTTATAATTCTATTCTGTGTTGCGCACTCATAGTATACGAGCAAACTCATTGGAATTACAATATTCGCAAGTATTGCCTTGCCTTGCCAAATTCTATATAAAAGATGTGTAAAATAAAATCTATCTGAAAAATCTCCAAACATATATATAACTGAAATTATGACGCAAAAAACATTCGCTCTTACCATATCTTTTTCCAAAAGTGCAAATGCTATTTGCCAAAATACCATGTATGCAATTGGTATTAAAATTGCTGGAAATATAGTATGCGCAACAATTGCAGGATGTATATCTAAGTGTTTTGCAACTATTGCTGTATACATTGGAAATGGAGAAAAAATGTCTCTCATAGGAAGCTCTACAATATCAATAGCATCTGTATTGTATTCTTTTGTATACATAGCATCTTGCTGAATAGCTATTGTAGCATATGTAACAAATCTCGAATCATCATTATCTATATGTGCATATCTTGTAAGCACAAAGGCTTGAGATAATACAAGTAATACTACTAAAATTACTGTCCAATGTATCTTCTTTAAACTTTCTATAAATCTTTTAAAAATATCTTTTATATTAAAGGCATTTAATATAATTGAAATCATACATAAAATTATGCAAGACATAAGCCAATATGCAGATAATATATGAAACGGTTTCTTAAGTATAATAAGCGGTACTGCAAAAACTTCTGTAACTGCAAATTCTATCATAATTCCATATATGTAGTTCAAAAATATTCTATGCTCATTTTTATTCCATTTTGTGATTAGCATACCTAACAATTCTGGAAAAACTCCAAATATTAGCCCAGCCATAAATGCTTTTTGTATCATTCGTAAACTCCTTAAGTTATATTATATCATATCATTCATTCCATAAAAACCTTTATCTTTATGCGCAATAAATTTTGCAGCTTTTATTGCTCCTTTTGCAAATACACTTCTTGAAGTACAGCTATGAGATATTTCAAAACTTTCATTATCTCCATAAAACATTATGCTATGTTTTCCTACTTCTGTTCCCCCACGGATTGAATGGATTCCTATTTCTTTTTTATCGCGTGGAGCTCTCTTTGAATGACGTTCATAAACAAATTCTTTTTCATTATTTAACGCATTGTTAATGTCATTTGCAAGAAGTAATGCTGTTCCACTTGGACTATCAATTTTTCTTCTATGATGTACTTCAACAATTTCAATATCTGAATCCTTTAATTTACTTGCAAGTTCACAGGCTATTTTAGACATCAAATTTATTTCATAAGACATATTTGAAGATCTAAAAACTGGAAAAAGTTCACCATATTTTTTCAACTTTTCTATTTCTTTATCATTAAAACCAGTAGTTGCTACAACTGTTGGTATAGAGTGCTTTTTTGCAAATTCCAATATTTCAAAAGTTGCACTTGGCACAGAAAAATCTATAATAACATCTGGTATAAGATTTATATCTTTTACTTCAGTAAAAACAGGAAAATCATTGTCACCACAATCAGAATTACTAAAACCGCAAAGTATCTGTGCATCTTCATCTAATCTTATCTCTTTTGCAACTTCTTGTCCCATCTTCCCATTACAACCATTTATTAAAACTTTCATTTATTTATCTCCTTTTTCTTCTTTTTCTGAAAAGTTTTTACCACTTCTTAGATATTTAAAGAATTCTATTGTTGCACAATATTTATCCACACAAGTTACAATAAAACTTTCTTTATACTTAGGAGGCACTGCTGTCATTGGCCACATATGCTTTTTAATAATATCTTTTTCTAAATCATTAAGTTCGAAAATATCTAAAGCATTTTTTAGAGCAATTCCGAGGGTGCCTCATTGCGTGAAATTTTTTCTGCCCTTCTACACCTTTATTTCTCCAATCATAGAAATAAAAATCGTGTAGCATAGCACCTCTTGCTGCTGAAACATAATCAAGTCCTAATTTCTTACTAATTTGATAAGTATAATATGCTACTTTCTCACAATGTTCAAACCTTGAAGTACTTACATGTTGCATATGCTCCTTTAAAGCAAGTACATTAGAATTGGTTACAATATCTTTTACAATTTCTTGAAATTCTACCCAACTCTCATCAACTGTAATTAGTGCTTTGTGATTATCATAAGAATCCATTTAAGTTTCCTTTCTTTTGTATTTTATAATAATTCTAAAGCCTTAAGCTCTTTTTCTAATCTTTCTTTACCTTTTTCACTCATTTCTACAAGTGGAAGTCTTGGCTTTCCTGCGTTATATCCTAGCATATTCATAGCTGCTTTAACAGGAATTGGATTTACTTCACAAAATAAAGCTTTTACTAGTGGTATAACTGAAATTTGCTCGTCTCTTGCAAGCTCAATATTACCATTTAAGAAGCTATCTACAATATCATGTGTATGTTCTGGCAAAACATTTGATAATACTGAAATTACTCCGATTCCTCCTACTGCTAGTATTGGTGTTATTTGATCATCATTTCCAGAATATATATTTAGCTCTTCACCACAAAGGTTTGCAATCTCTGCAATTTGAGATAAATTGCCAG
Source organism: uncultured Clostridia bacterium (assembly GCA_949745595.1). Lineage (GTDB taxonomy): Bacteria > Bacillota > Clostridia > TANB77 > CAG-508 > Scatovivens. The sequence continues at coordinate 18,839 of CATJWN010000070.1, read as the reverse complement.
AAGCCTCTTTGATAGCTACTATGTTTTCAATTTTTGAAAGTTCTAAACAAGTCTCAGGAGTAATATTTACGCCTGTTCTACTTGGTACACTATATAAAATAATTGGAAGTTTAGTAGAACTTGCAACTACTTTATAGTGTTCTACTAAGCCTACCTGTGTAGTTTTATTATAATATGGAGTAACTACTAATGCAGCATCTACTCCAATACTTTCAGCATATTTTGTCATTTCAATAACATTCTTAGTGCAATTTCCTCCAGTTCCTGCAATAATTGGAATTCTTTTATTTGCTCTTTCTACTGCAAATTTGATAGTTTCTTTTCTTTCTTCTAAAGTCATAGTAGAAGACTCTCCAGTAGTTCCACAAACTATAATAGCGTCTGCACCATTTTCAATTTGGAAATCAATCATTTTTCCAAATTCTTCAAAATTAACCCCATTCTCTGTAAATGGTGTTATGATAGCTGTTCCACAGCCTTTAAAAATAATTTTTTTCATATATAAAACCTCTTTTATGAGATGAAAACAAGAACATAATTATATCCCTATTTTATACATTTACATTATATGATAGTTGCTCAAAAAAATCAATATTATTCTACACTCTTTAGACTTTCTATCATATCTACTTTTTTAAGAACAAAGAAAGTCATAAAATTTACAATAGCAGTAAAAATTATTGTAATTCCGCTTGAAATTACATAACTTATAGGCAAACTTACTACTTTAAATATAAGTGGTTCTGTTTCACAAGTCTTTAGTATAAATCCACTTAATCCATAGCCTGCAAATAATCCTAGAATAATACCTATAAAAGTAAGCAATATAATTTCTTTTGTTACATAATCATATACTTCTTTGTCGTAAAAACCTAGAACCTTTATAGTTGCAAGTTCCCTTATTCTTTCGCTTATATTTACATTTGCTAAGTTATATAAAACTACAAATGCAAGCAGTCCAGCTGAAACAATCAAAACATATACTACTTTATTTAGAGCCTGCAAAGTTTCTGATAAAAGATTTTTCAAATATCTCGTAGAAGTTAAAGAAGCTATTTTCGAATCTTTAAGCAAAGCTTCATTTAATATATTTTCTTCCGTTTCTGATAAATTATTTGTTTTAATATACAAAATATTAGTACTATATTTTTCACCATAAATTTTTTCATACAAATTAGAAGTCATATAAACATAATGATATACATAATTCTCTACTACTTTTCCCACTTTAGCTTCAAAAATATTTCCATCCTTATCAGTAAGTTCTACACTATCACCTGCTGATATATTCAAAAGTTTAGCAGCTTTTTCAGTTATAAAAACTTCACTATCATTTAATGTCTGCTCTTCTAAAGTTTTGTAGTCATTTAATTTTATAAAATCTGAAAATTCTTCTTTATTTTGTGTGACAATTACTTGCACATCAACTTTATAATCATTTTTTTCACTTGTAGCTTCATTTGCAACTATATATGTTTTAGCAACTTTTGTTATTTCTGATTTTTCTTCTATCTTGGTTATTAAGTCATCTATTTCATTTTCTCTTAAACTACTATTTAAAATAAGCATTCCATCATAATTATACACATTGTCATATTGTAAATTCATAAGATTAGAAATTGAGTCTTTTATCGAAAATCCTGTTAATATCAAAGCTGTACAGCCCATAATTCCAATAATTGTCATCAAAAATCTCTTTTTATATCTAAACATATTTCTAATAGTTACTTTTTCTGTAAAACCTAGTCTGTTCCAAATAAAAGGTACTTTCTCTAAAAATACACGTTTCCCACTTTTAGGTGGTTTGGGTCTCATAAGCATTGCTGGCATTGATACAAGCTCTTTTATACAACTATATAGAGTTGCACCTATTGTACAAACAGCCATAATACCTAAACCTAAAACAGCGTATTTTACATTAAACTCAACCACGGCTTCTGTTATGCTTGGATACATCATTTGATACATCGAAATAATAATACTTGGAATTAAATTAAATCCTACTAGCATACCAAATATACTACCTATAACAGTAGCAACTAGCGCATATATAACATATTTTAAACAAATACTTGCGTTTGAATACCCTAATGCCTTCATAGTTCCAAGCTCTATTCTTTGCTCTTCTATCATTCTAGTCATTGAAGTCAAACTAATTAGTATTGCTATAACAAAGAAAAGTACAGGGAATACATCTCCCAATTTTTCTATGTTTTGTGCATCACTTACATAAGAATCGTATCCACTGTTTGAACTTCTATCTTGAATATACCACTTTGCCTCTTCTATATCTGTAAGTTTTTGTCTTGCATCTAATAATTTGTTTTCAGCATCTGTAACTTTTTCAGTAAATTCTTTTTTTGCATCTTCTAATTCTTGCTTACCTTCTGCTAATTTTTTCTTAGCGTCCGCAATTTCTTTTTCTGCTTTTGCAAATTCAGCTTCCGCTTCTGCCTTTTTAGAATTTAATTCATTCCAGCCATTACTTATTTCTGCTTGTGCCTGTGCAATAGCATTTTCACCATTTGCCAGTTCTTGTCTTCCCGCCACAACACTCATATCAATCTGCGCAATACCTGCTTGTATTTGACTAGCAGTCCCATTTAATTCTTGTCTTTTTGCTTCAAGTACCGCTTTAGTTTCTTCTAAAACTATTTTCTGATCTGTTGGAAGTAGTGGATTTGCTAGTTCTGCTACAACTTGATCATACTGACTATTAACCTCGTTTAACCCTGCAATTACTTGATTATAATTATTCTGTAATTCTGTTTTTTTACTTTCTGCCTCTCTAAAACCTATTTCTGCTTGCTCTTTATTGAAATTAAAAGTTGCCAATGAACTTTCAAAGGTTTGAGTTGCTACTGTTAGCTGGCTTGTAGCGTTATTAATTTCAGTGTTTGCTTCTTCTTTTGCATCTGCAAGGTCTTTCTGACCATCTACTAGTTCTTTCTCTCCATTTTTAATCTTTTTCTCTGCGTCCGCAATTTCTTTTTCGCCTTCTGCTTTTTTATCATTTAATTCCTTTTCTGCATCATCTAATTTCTCTGTTGCTTCTCCTACTAAGCTATTGTACCTTGCATCTTGTCTTTCTTCTTTTATCTTGTCTACTCTATCTATAATATCATCTATGTAGGCAGAATATTCCTTTGAAGTTGTATCCATTTCTTTTGCACCTTGTGCTGCTGCATATATCTCTGTATAAATATCAGAATTTATATTGCTTTTTGGCGTGTATAAATAATAAGATAGTTTTCCTGAACCTAAAGTAGATGTACCTTTATCATTTGATATAAAAAGTGGACTATCAACAGTACCTACCACTACTAAATCTCTTTCATAAAAGCTACTTTCTTCATTCTCCTCAAGTTCTTCTTTTATAGTTATATTATCTCCGATTTTTATATTTTCCCTTGCTATCATTTGATGTTCAACTACACACTCATTCTTTTCTTTTGGTAACCTTCCTTCAATTAGCTTCACATTATTGATATTACTAGTTAGTTCTATAACTTTAACCACAATGTCTACATCATCAACATTAACAAAAACATCTTTGCTATATATTCCATATACATCTGAGATTCCATCTATCTCTTTTACTTTCTCTACATCTTCGTTTGTTAAGCCTAAAGTAGAAACTACTTTTACATCAAATAATTTCTCTTTATCAAAATATGCGTCAATTGTTTTTTGCATATCTGGAGTAGTTGCTTTAACACCAGCAAAGAAACCAACTCCTAGCATAGATATAAGTAGCAAAGATAAAAAACGTCTATAACTCTTTTTTATTTCTTTAACACTATTTTTCAAAATAATTCTGTTCATTAAAACTTCCTTACCATTCTATATCTTCAACTGATACTGGATTTTCATTTTCCTCTATACTTGACGCTGTACCATTCTTAAATCTGATAATTTTATCAGCCATTGGTGCTATTGCACCATTATGTGTTATTATGATTACCGTCATCTTTTCTTTTCTGCAAGTATCTTGTAGAAGTTTCAAAATCTGTTTTCCTGTAACATAATCAAGTGCTCCTGTAGGCTCATCACATAAAAGTAGTTTTGGATTTTTAGCAATTGCTCTAGCAATAGCAACTCTTTGTTGCTCTCCTCCTGATAATTGTGATGGGAAATTATCCATTCTGTTTTCCAAACCAACTTTTTTTAGCACTTCTACTGGATCTAAATGATCATTGCATATTTGAGTTGCAAGTTCTACATTTTCCTTAGCTGTCAAATTCTGTACTAAATTGTAGAATTGAAAAACAAAGCCTATATCTTCTCTTCTATATTTTATAAGCCTTTTTCTATTAAATTTACTTACATCATTGCCATCAATAATAACTTCTCCGGGAACTTGCTGTGTCCATTCCTCCAAGTATATTCAGGGCCGTAGTCTTTCCAGCTCCTGAAGGCCCAACTATTATAACTAGTTCTCCTTTCTCCACTTCAAAATTCGTGTTATCAAGAGCTTTTATGGTTACTTCTCCCATTTTATATTCTTTTACTACATTTTTAAACTCAATATATGCCAATTTTCTCTCCTTTTTTACTCATCTATTTAAAAATTATATAATAAGTTAAAGTTTAAATCAACTTAAAAGCTTATTACCTTTTCCCAAGGTAAGCCTTTATCTCCGAAGTGTCCATAGTTAGTTGTCTCTTTATATATAGGTTTATTCAATTCTAAAGTTTTAATGATTCCTCTTGGACTTAAATCAAAATTTTCTTCGATTTTTTTAGCAATTTCTTTTTCTGGTATATTATTTGTTCCAAAAGTATCTACATAAACTGAAACTGGTTTTGCAACACCTATTGCATAGGCAAGTTGAATTTCACACTTCTTACTATATCCATTTGCAACAACGTTTTTAGCAAGAAATCTTGCCATATAGCAAGCTGACCTATCAACTTTAGTATAATCTTTTCCTGAAAAAGCTCCTCCACCGTGTCTACTATATCCACCATAAGTATCTACTATAATTTTCCTTCCTGTTAATCCAACATCTCCTAATGGTCCACCTATTACAAACCTACCTGTTGGATTTATGTAGAATTTTGTCTTATTATCTAATAAGTTTTTGGGAATAACTTTTTTAATTACTTCCCTTAAAATATCTTCTTTTATTTGTTTTTGAGAAACTTCTTCTAAATGTTGTGTAGAAACAACTACCGTATCAATCCTTACTGGCTTTTCATCTTCATATTCTACTGTTACTTGAACTTTACCATCTGGTCTTAAATATGTTAAGATTTTTTCTTTTCTAACCTCTGCAAGCCTTTTGGCTAATTTATGAGCCAAATATATTGGTAATGGCATAAAAACCTCTGTCTCATCTGTTGCAAATCCAAACATTAAACCTTGGTCTCCTGCACCTTCTGAAACAATATCCTCTCCTGCTTTTTCTTCTAAAGACTTATCTACTCCAATTGCAATATCAGCTGATTGTTTTGAAATATTTGTTATTATCTTACAAGTTCTATAATCGATATCTGTTTCTTCATTGTCGTATCCTATCTCTTTAATAGCATTTCTTACAACCTTTTCAATATCTACTTCTCCTTTTGAAGTAATTTCTCCTGCTACAAGTACTAGTCCTTTTCCTGCAACTGTCTCACAAGCAACTCTTGATGAACTATCTTGTTTTAAGTACTCGTCCAAAATACTGTCTGAGATATAATCACATAGTTTATCTGGATGTCCCTCTGTTACACTTTCTGATGTAAATAATTTTTTCATATATTCCTCCTTCTATCATCAAGACCATTAACAAAACAAAAGGAATGCTAAAACGCATTCCCTAATAATTACTTTATAAATAATAATTATCACCCAAAGCGTTTTGCTCTGTCGGTATTAGCACCTATCTTTTTAGGTTGCTGTGGAGTCATAAAGCCGATTCTCTCGTCCACTCTTGATAATTTAATATATTTATTTTACTCTTGTATTTCAAAAAAGTCAAGACTATTTATCTAAATATTCTGGATGTTCTAAGTACCAGTCAATAGTTTTAACAATTCCATCTTCGAATTTTGTTTTTGGAAGCCATCCAAGTTCACTATGGATTTTGCTTGGATCGATAGCATATCTATAATCATGACCTTTTCTATCAGTAACAAAAGAAATTAAACTTTCTGGTTTGTCTAGTCTCTTCAAGATAAGTTTTACTATCTCTATATTTCTCTTTTCATTATGTCCACCAATATTATATCTCTCACCTTTTTTACCTTCATGTAAAACAAGGTCAATTGCTTCACAATGGTCTTCTACAAATAACCAATCTCTTATATTTAAACCTTCACCATATACTGGTAATTTCTCATCTTTTAAAGCTGCTGAAATCATATGTGGTATAAGTTTTTCGTGATGTTGATATGGTCCATAATTGTTTGAGCAGTTTGTTACAGATACATTCATTTTAAAAGTCTCTGCATATGCCAATGCAATTAAATCAGAACCTGCTTTAGAGGCTGAATATGGGCTGTTTGGTTGAATTGGAGATTTTTCTGTAAAATAACCTTCTTCACCTAAAGTTCCATAAACTTCATCTGTTGAAACATGTACAAATCTGTTTTCGCTTCCTTCGCCCCAATATTGTTTTGCAGCTTCTAATAGAGTATGTGTACCAATAACATTTGTATGCGTAAATACAAATGGATTTTTAATACTATTATCAACATGTGACTCAGCAGCAAAGTGAACAACTGCATCTATATTGTATTTTTTGTAAGTTTCCATTACAAAATCAAAATCACAAATATCACCTTGAACAAAAGTAATTTTATCTTTAATATTATCTAAATTATGTAGATTTCCTGCATAAGTTAGCTTATCAAATACTATGATATTATATTTTCCTTCATATTTTTTTACCATTAATTCTGCATAGTTTGCTCCTATAAAACCTGCAGCACCTGTTACTAATATATTTTTCATATTCTTCTCCTTCTACTTAAAATCCATAATATTCTTGTAAATAATCTATTTTAGATAAATCATAAGAATATCCTTTTTTATCTATTGCAACTACAGTTTGCCAACCACTTAAACGCTCTCCATCTTCATCAATGTCGTATGCATTAACGCTTTGAAATTTTACAATATCTGATAATTCAATTATTTTACCTTCTGACTCAAAAACTCCATTTTCCAATATAGTACTAGATTTAATGTATTCTACACTTCCATCATTCATTAAAAAAAGTAATACTGGTTTTGGATCGCCATTTCCAATATATGCTTGATATACTTCTTCTACTTTTCCATAAAAACCTGTTAATTCCTTGCTTTCAACAGATTCAATCAATAAAGGAAACATAAATACAAATTTTTCATTATTTATATCAGTTGTTAAATATGGTTTTCCATCTTTTATATTTATATCAAGCCCTATATCTGTAACTATATCATTTACCTCATATTTTATATTAGACGCATCTGTTAGCATTTTAGTAGGATCAAAATTTACATCTTTTTTTCTCCCAAATACAGCTACTAATAAAATAATAACTAATATGCATATAGCTACTAATATAGAAATAATTTTTTTCTTCATAAGTATCTCTTCCTTTTATAAATTTTTAAATAAATCTGTATTTTTAAGTTCTGCTAAAGTAGGCCATAAACCGTCTTTTTCAGAGGTTAAATATTCTTCTGGTTTCATTCCTGGAACCACTGGCCATACAATACCAATTTCTGGATCATTCCATTTTAGTCCACCTTCTGCGCTATGATTATATACATCATCACATTTATAACAGAACTCTGCTTCTTCTGATAATACTAAAAATCCATGTGCAAATCCCTTTGGTATTATAAACATTTTCTTATTTTCTTCTGAAAGTATAACACCTTCCCATTTTCCATAAGTTTTGCTTCCTGGTCTTAAATCAACTGCTACATCAAACACTTCACCTTTAATACATCTAACAAGTTTTGCCTGTGTGTTTTCTTTTTGAAAATGTAAACCTCTCAAAACACCTTTTTTAGATTTTGATTGATTATCTTGTACAAATTCATTAGTAATTCCAATTTCTGCGAAATCTGGTTTACTATAAGTCTCCATAAAATAACCTCTATTGTCACCAAATACAGTAGGCTCTATTACACAAACACCTTCTATTTTTGTATCAATTCTCCTAAATTTTCCCACTTTTTTACTCCTTTGCTTAAAAATTAAATAATTCACTATTATATATATCTTTATATGTGTCCCAATCTTGTTCCGCAACTCTTTTTAAATGCTGACCATATTCAGTTTTCTTATATTTTTCAGCATACTCTAAAAGTGTATCTTTAGAAATCCATTCATTTCTATATGCAATTTCTTCTAAACAAGCTATCTGAACACCTTGTCTTAACTCAATTGCTTTTACAAAATCTGCTGCATCAGATAATCTATCTGGAGAACCTGTATCAAACCATGCGTATCCATTTCCTAAAGGAATAACTTGAAGTTTTCCTCTTTCCATATAAATTCTATTAACATCAGTAATTTCTAATTCTCCTCTTTCAGAAGGTTTAATTTCTTTTGCAATTTTTGTTACCTCATTATCATAGAAATAAATTCCAGGAACAGCTAAATTTGATTTTGGAACAGCTGGTTTTTCTTCAATAGAAATTGCTTTTCCACTTTTATCAATTTCAACTACACCATAAGAAGTAGGATCAGCTACTTGATATCCAAATATAATGCCACCTTCTTTCAAGTGACTAGCTGCTTTTAAAACTCTTTCAATTCTTGAACCATAAATCATATTATCTCCAAGAATTAAAGCTACATCCTCATCTCCAATAAAATCTGCACCTAAGATAAATGCATCAGCAAGTCCTACTGGCTTTTCTTGAACTTTATATTCAAATTTCATTCCGAATTTTGAACCATCACCTAGTAAACTTTCAAATGCTGGTAAATGTACCGGTGTAGAAATAATTAATACTTCTCTAATACCAGCCATCATAAGTGTTGACAATGGATAATAAATCATTGGCTTATCATAAACTGGTAACATTTGTTTTGAAACAGCTAAAGTTATAGGATAAAGTCTTGTGGCACTTCCGCCTGCTAAAATAATACCTTTCATTATTTTAATTCCTCCTTCAAATATTCTTCTAAAGCTTTCTCCCAAGCTTTTGGATAAACTCCTACTTTATGTAATTTCTCTTTTGATAATTTACTATTTTTTGGTCTATCTGAAGAAGCTGGATTCATTTCTTTATATTCTTCAGAAGTTACTGGCTCTACTACTGTTTTTCTTCCAGCAAGTTCCATAATTTTACAAGTGAAATCATACCAAGTTGTAAAACCTTCGTTTGTAGAATGATATACGCCATATTCTGGCTCTTTTTCCATAACAGTTTCAATAATCTCACAAAGAGTTGTTGTACAAGTTGGACTTCCGTGTTGATCAGCAACTACTTTTAAAGTATCATGTGTTTCTGATAATTTAAGCATTGTTTTTACAAAGTTTTTTCCACCTAAACCATATAACCAAGCTGTTCTTAAAATATAGTATTTTCCTGCTTTTGCTGCATTTTGCTCTCCAAGTAATTTTGTTTTACCATAAGCTGTAACAGGAGCTGGCTCCATATCTTCTGTATAAGCTTTTTCTACATCCATTTTTCCATCAAATACATAGTCTGTACTAATATGTATAAGTGTACTATCTGTTGCTTTTGCTGCATCTGCTATATTTTCAAGAGCTAAACCATTTACTTTGTTGGCTAGTTCATAATTTACTTCACAGCCATCAACATTTGTATATGCTGCGCAGTTAATTATAAACTCTGGATTTACTTCTTTAGCTTTAGCTAAAACTGCTTCTCTATCACAAATATCTAATGTCTGAAGTGTTGTTCCAGTTACTTCATAAATTTTTTCTAATCTTTCTCTAAGCTCGCCACCAAGCATTCCGTCTGCTCCAATTAATAATACTTTTTTCATTTATTTTCCTCCTACATTAATTATCCATCTTAAAACTATTGTCATTATATCACAACTTAAAAGGTTGGCAAGTATTTTCACAACCATTTCACAAAAACAAAAAACTTTTCACAATTAGTTCACAAACAGTACCGGTACTGTTGATATCACTGACCATACTACCAATAATATTAGCAATACTTTTTGATATCTTTTATCTGCAAAATTTATAAACATAAAATATAAAAGTGTTACAACTGCTGAAATTGCGTACATATATCCTTTTGACATAAACATTTCTGGCCTTGGCACTATAAAATAAAACACCAATAAAGCAAGTACAACCTTGGCAGAATCTGATAATTTAAAAATATTTTCTTCGATATGTGCAAACATATAAATATATATGTATATACAAGAAAGTCCAACTGCTCCTGCAACACAGTCATAATACATATTAGTCTTTGTTAACATGCAAAAAATACTCTGCACTACTATAACTAAAATCATTGGTAATAAAAAATCTAAATGCTTTTCTTTTTTATATACATACATCATCGCCCAAATTAATGATAATGGGAATATTGATAAAAAGCTTGAATATGCTATATTTTTACTAGTATCTACAAAAGGCAAAAACATACTATAACCATAACTAAATAAATGTAACATACCATTTTTTTCATTATCCAAATCTAACACATCATTTGCAAAAGGTAAGTAATAATATCTAGCAACTGCAAAAATTACTATTGTTACTACAAAAGGCAAAATACATAAAGCTATTTTCTTCCACTTTGAAAATTCTCTTGTATTCTTTAGTATCAACCAAATAGCTAATGCTAAATAAGTTAAAAGTATTATTCTGGTAAAACCATTTGATGTATAACCCCTATAAAATCCCATAGAGTATTCTTTGCCATAAAACCATAATGTACCTAACAATATTATTGCAAATAAACTTTTTAAAATCTTATTTTTACTCACAAAAATTCTATCTAATGAAATAATTGCAAGTTCCCCTAAAATAATTGCAAGTGGTACTCCTCTATATGCTATAAAAGACGAAAAGCATATTAATATTGTTCCAACTATTGATAACTTTCTATTTTTATTCGTTAGTACTTCCATAAAAAAATATGTTACTACAACTAAAGCTAAATATAATATTACATTTTTTAATTCTAACATTTTTCTCTCCTTTGTTAGTCTTCTAGTATTTTCCAGCTACCTATCTTTTCTGGATAATCTTCAAAGGTAAGTTCTTCTTTTGTTGTTGGGTGCTTAAATGAAAGTGAATATGCCCATAAAGCAAGTTGTTTTCCACGACCTCTTGTTCCATATTTTTGGTCACCATATAAACTATGATTTCTACTTGCAAATTGAACTCTAATCTGGTGGTGACGTCCAGTATGCAAATCTACCTTTATAACAGATAAATTAATTTCTTCATTGTATTTTATCACTTCATAATCTAATATAGCCTCTTTTGCATTTTTCTCGTTAGGCTTTGCAATTCTACTTGTATTAGTTCTTTCATTTTTATAAAGATAGTCTTTGAAAGTATCTTTAGTCTTTTCCAACTTTCCATCAACAATACACAAATATTGTTTGTGTATCTCTTTATTTCTAACCTGTTCAGACAGTCTTGAAGCTGCTTTTGATGTTCTTGCAAATACCATAACTCCGACCTGTAGGTCTGTCCAATCTATGTACAAGCCCCAAGTAAACGTCACCGAGGCTTCTGATATTTCTCTTTTATGTAATCTTTTACTAAAGTCAGCATATCCACATCACCTGTCTTGTCACCTTGAGATGGTATATTTACTGGCTTTTCTACTACGATAATATGGTTATCTTCATATAATACTTTTAATTCCATTTTAGCTCTCCCATCTACCATATATACCACAAGGAAGTACTAGTGAACTATCTTTCATTGGAAGTCCAATTTCTCCAGAGCTATATTTTCCCTTTTTCATATGTAATTTCAAAGTCATAATATTTTCTAAAACCTTTGACGAAATTCCTGTTGTATATGAATTTATCAAAAAGAACAATGGCTCGTCAGAAAGCACACCAGAACATAGATCTACCAAGTCAGCAATATTATTTTCAAATTGCCATACTTCACCATTTTTTCCTCTACCATAAGATGGTGGATCCATAATTATCCCATCATATTTATTGCCACGTCTTATTTCTCTTTGAACAAATTTCATAACATCATCAATTATAAATCTTACTGGTCTTTCTGCAAGTCCAGAAGAAGCAACATTTTCTTTTGCCCAAGCAACCATACCTTTTGAACTATCAACATGACAAACAGAAGCACCTGCATAACTACAAGCAACAGTTGCTCCTCCTGTATATGCAAATAGATTTAAAACTTTTATTTCTCTATTTGCTCCTTTTATTTTATTAATCATCCAATCCCAATTAACAGCTTGCTCAGGAAATAAACCAGTATGCTTAAAGCCCATTGGTTTTATATTAAAAATTAAATCTTTGTATTTTACTTGCCAAGCTTCTGGAAGTCTTTTTTGATAACTCCAACTTCCACCACCAGTATTACTTCTACTATATCTAGCATCGGCCTTTTTCCACTTTTCTGGATAAGATTTATCTTTCCAAATAATTTGAGGATCTGGTCTAATTAAATAGATATTCCCCCATCTTTCTAGTTTCTCTCCATTTGCCATATCTAATATTTCATAATCTTTCCAATCTCTTGCTATGTTCATTTTAAACCTCTTCTAAATATTTTTTCACTTCTGCTATAATATAATCTGGTGTAGAAGCTCCTGCCATAATTCCAGCTTTTTTGCTTCCATCAAAACATATATTTTTCAAGTCTTCTACCGTTTCTATGAAATATGTGTTCTTGCAAATTTCATTTGCAAGTTCTGCAAGCTTTCTACTATTAGCACTCTTTTCTCCACCTATTACTACCATATAATCTACTACTTTAGAAAGTCTTTTGCACTCTTCCTGTCTAAATTCAGTTACATTACAAATAGTCTTATCTACTACAACATCAGCTTCTATAAAATTAGTATATATTTCTTTTTCTAATATATCAAATTTTTTAGAAGAAAAAGTCGTTTGTGAAACTACATAAACTTTAGAAAGTCCAGTTTCTTCAAAAGCCATATATGCGTCTAAAATATCGTCCTCTTCTTCTATCAAATATGAGTTTATTCCAGCAAACCCCAAATGGCTTAAACTTTCAGGATGATTTTTCTCACCTATTACAATAATAAAACTATCCTCTCTTGCTTTTTTGACTTTATTATGTATTGATATGACGCTTCCGCACGTAGTATCTATTATTTCTATGTTCCTTTGTTTTGCAAGTTCATAGATTACTTCACTTTCTCCATGTGCTCTAATAATCATCTTACTACCTACTGGTACATCTTTTATGTCATATACTATTTTCAAGCCTTTTGCTTTCAAATTGTCTATAATTTGTTTATTATGAACTACATCTCCTAGACAAAATATATTCTTTTCATTTTTAACTGCTTCTTCTGTTTTTTGTATTGCAAGCTTTACCCCTCCGCAAACACCTGCATACTTTCCGATTATTACTTCCATTGTTACTCCTACATAGAACCTAAAACTCCTACAAAAGTATATACCATACCAAGTACAAATCCAAAACTAATGCTTGTCCCAAGTACAATAAGTCTAAAAATCAATCTTTTCATAAAATCCCTCCATACTATTATTCATTATAATAATATTCTACTAAAAAGGTTTTTATTACTCTTTTTGATTTACACATTTTATGAATTTTCTAGTTCTTCTTTAATTTTTTTAGCTAAATTTACATTTATACCTTTAATTTCAGAAATTTCTTCAATACTCGCTTCTTTAATTTTCTGAACACTACCAAATTTCTTAAGTAGAAGCGTTCTTTTTTTATCTCCAATTCCTTCAATGTAATCTAACTTAGACTTGGTCATTTCTTTATCTCTAACTTTTCTATGATACTCAATTGCCGTGTTATGAACTTCGTCTTGAAGGTTAGTTATGAAGTGAAATAATTTTTCTGAAATTTCAAATTCTTCTCTTTCTTCATTTACCAATGCTCTGGTTGAATGATGATCATCCTTAACCATACCAAAAACTGGTAAGCTTACATTATTTTCTGATAGACCCGCCTTAATTGCTCTAATCTGAGTAATACCACCATCTGCTAAAATTAAATCTGGTAATCCACCAAAACCGCCTTTTGGATTTTCTAAAGAATGTTTTATTCTTCTTGATACTACTTCTTGCATACATCTTGGATCATCTTGTCCAAAAACAGTTTTTATCTTAAATCTTCTCGACATATTTCTTTTTATAACGCCATTATATGCAACACACATACCTGCAACAATGAAGTTTCCTGATATATTAGATATATCAAAGCTCTCTATCTTAACTGGTATGTCATCTAAATCTAAAACTTCTTTTAATTCAGTAAGTATCTCTGTTTTATCCTTTAATTTATTTTCTAAAGTTATCTTACTATTTAATTCAGCCATTTCGACAAAACGTAACTTTTCACCTTTTTGTGGACTCTTAAGTTCAACTTTTCTTTTAGCCTCACCTGATAACCATTTTTCTAAAGCTTCTTTATCTTCTAAATCATATCTAAGCATAATTTTATTTGGTAAATCTAATCTATCCATATAAAACTGCTTGATAAAACCTGATATAATTTCACTTTCTTCCATATCTTTTAGCTCTTCAAAAATGTATCTTTCCCTGCCTATCATTTTGCTACCACGTATGAAGAATATTTCTATACAAACTGCAATATCACTCTTATATAGACCAATAACATCAATATTATTTTCAGAAATATTGGAAATTCTTTGCTTTTCGGTAACTCTTTCAATTGCTTGTATCTTATCTCTAATGCTAGCTGCTTTTTCATATTCCATATTTTTAGAATGCTCTATCATTTCTTCATTTAGCTCTGATATAATCTGATCTACTTTTCCCTCTAATAACTTAGTAACCTGTTCTATTTGCTTTTTATAATCTTCTACTGAAACATACTTCATGCAAGGTGCTAAACATTTTTTTATATGATAATTAAGACAAGCTCTATCCTTATTTTTAAAGTTTTTGCATTGTCTTATTTGAAATTTCTCTTTAATAAAGCCTATCATTTCTTTTGCGCTACCACTACTTGGATAAGGTCCAAAATATTTTGCACCATCATTTAAAAGCCTTCTAGTCATGGTGATAGTTGGATAATCTGATTTCACATCTATTCTAATATATGGATAAGTTTTGTCATCTTTTAATAACACATTAAATTTAGGCCTATATTTCTTTATTAAATTACACTCTAAAATTAAAGCTTCATCTTCACTGTTTACAACTATATATTCAAAATGGTCTACTAATGAGACCATTTTTTCAATTCTAGCTGTTTTATTATTTTTTCTAAAATATTGTCTAACTCTATTGCGAAGAACAATTGCCTTGCCTACATATATGACATTATCGTCCTTGTCTTTCATTATATATACGCCGAGGCTTTGTTGGAAGCTTTTTAAGTTCTTCCTCTATATTAAACATAAAATCTCCTAATTATCTAAGTAACCAATGTAAGGAATATTTCTTCCTTTCTCGTCAACATCAAAACCATATCCAACAACAAATTTGTCAGGAATTACGAAACAAGTATAATCTAATTTAACTGGTACTTTTCTTCTTTCTGCCTTATCAGCAAGAACTGCAATTCTTAAAGTCTTAGGATTTTTAGATAGCAAATATTCTTTTAAATAGCTAAGTGTTGTTCCTGTATCTATAATATCTTCAACAATTAATACATTTCTACCTGAAATGTCCCTATCTAAATCTTTTTTAACTAATAAATTACCAGAGCTTTCTGTTCCTACATAACTTGAAACTTGCATAACCTCTAGTTCAATAGGTGTTTTCATTTTCTTTACTAAATCAACTGTAAAGAAAATAGCTCCTTTTAAAATAGAAATAACAACTACGTCTTCTCCTACATAGTCTTTATCAATTTGCTCTGCAACTTCTTTTATTCTTTTTTGAATTTCATCTTCTTCTAGATATACTGGTAATTTCTCTAACATATTTGTTCCTCCAAAATAATTTTCAAACTTATTATATTATATCATATAATCTAATTCATTTCTACTGCACCGATTATAGAATTTATATCATCTATATTATGTTTTCTTAAATAATCTTCAACACCTGCAATAGCTTTTATACTGCTTTCAGGATCTACTAAATTTGCAGAACCCATAGAAATACACTTTGCACCAGCAAGCATAAATTCTATTACATCGTCTCCGTTCATTATTCCACCAAGTCCCATAACTGGAATCTTAACAGCATGGCTTGCTTGATATACCATTCTAACAGCAACTGGTTTTATTGCTGGACCTGAAAGTCCACCAGTATTTATGCTTAAAATTGGTTTTCTCTTCTCTATATCTATTTTCATAGCCGTAAGAGTATTTATAAGTGAAATTCCATCTGCTCCTGCATCTTCTGCACCTTTTGCAGGAAGTGTAATATCAGTAACATTTGGTGTTAACTTTACAATTAAAGGCTTGTTAGTTAGAACTTTTCTACAAGCTGTTGTAATCTCTTTTACACCTTCATAAGTTGTTCCAAACGCTAAGCAACCTGCCTTAACATTTGGGCAAGATAAGTTTATTTCAACACCATCAATTGGAAGTGTATTTAAAACTCTACAAATTTCAACATAAGCATCAATTGTACCTTCTGCTCCACCAAAACAGTTTACTATAATTGGTGTATTAAATTGTTTTAGCCAAGGTAAATCTTCATTAATAAAATAATCTACACCTGGATTTTCAAGTCCAATACAGTTCATCATACCACTGTCAGTTTCACAAATTCTAGGTGGTTTATTTCCTGTTTTAGGATTTAAAGAAGTACCTTTTGTAATTATAGCTCCTAATTTACTTAGATCAATAAATTCACTGTGACCTCTACCGTATCCAAAAGTTCCTGAAGCTACAGTTACAGGATTTTTCATTTTTATTCCACAAAAATCTATTTCTGTATTCATTTGCTCCACCTCCTATATCATTACTTTCTTTGAGTTAAATACTGGGCCATCTTTACATACATAGTTATATTTAACTTCATCAGAATTTTCTGTAACTATTCTAACATTACAACCAACACAAGCACCAATTCCGCAACCCATACGTTCTTCCAAAGACATCTCACAAGGAATATTTTCTGAGTTTGCAAACTCTTGAACTGCTTTAAGCATTGGAAGTGGTCCACAAGCAAATATTATATCTGGTTTTTCTGTTTTGCAATCTTCTTTTAATACATTAATAGCAAAACCTTTTTCTTTATATGAGCCATCATCTGTTGTGATAGCAACTCTTGAAGTTACTTCCTCAAATTCTTTTTCTAAAGTAACTAAGCCTTTATTTCTAAATCCCATATACATAGTAGTTTCAGCTTTGCCTTTTAACTCTTTTGCAAGTTCATATAGTGGATATGTTCCAATTCCGCCACCAATTATTGCAACTTTTTTATATTCTTTAACAGTAAATGTTCCATTTCCTAAAGGTCCTAAAACATTGATAGTATCTCCAACTTTTTTGTGAGATAAAATTTCTGTACCTTTACCTTTAACTTGAAAAATAAACTCTACTGCTTCCCCATCAATATTATAAATACTTATTGGTCTTCTTAAAAAAGTCTCACCTGTTGATGATACTTGTATTTCAAGAAATTGCCCAGCTTTTGCAATTTTTGCAATCTCTGGTGCTTTAATTTTAAATTTATAAATTCCGTCAATTATTTTTGTTGTATTTAAGATTTCACAATCTAATTTATATTTACTAGCCATATTATAAAATCTCCTTATTAATTTATTTACTTTTAATTGCTCCATTTAATTCATCACGCATACGAATTGCTTCTGCACGAGTTGCCTCTGCAAATTGCTCATCTGTGTAAACATTTTTCCATTTATCAGATTTCCAAGCACACATTAAGCTTCTTGAAGCATTAACAATACCACCTAGGCCATTTTCATCAAAACCTAAAGCTATATCATCTGCTTTTCCACCTTGCGCACCATAACCTGGAATTAAGAAATATGATGTAGGCATAATTTTTCTAAGCTCTTCTAATTGTTTTGGATATGTAGCTCCTACTACTGAAGAAATTGAGCTATATCCATATTCCCCGACTAAGTCTTCGCCCCACATATTAACAAGTTCTGCGACTTTTTCATATACAGTTTTTCCATCTTCTAGTCTTAAATCTTGTAACTCTCCTGATGATTGGTTAGATGTCTTTACCAAAACAAATATACCTTTATTATATTTCTTGCAGTCTTCAACAAATGGCTTAATTCCATCTGTTCCTAAATATGGGTTAACTGTAACAAAATCTATATCATATATTGCATAATTCATTTCAGCTACTGGTGTTTTCCCAATTGCAGCATTTGAATACGCCTGCGCAGTAGTACCTATATCTCCTCTTTTCATATCTGCAATTACTATCATACCTTTATGTTTTGCATATCTGCAAGTCTCGCAAAAAGCTTCTATTCCATAAGTACCAAACATCTCATAAAAAGCAATTTGAGGCTTGATAGCAGGAACTATATCGCATACACTGTCAATTAGCTTATAGTTGTATTCTATGATAGCTCTACATACATCTCTTAAATCAGTACCATATTTGCTTTTAATACATTCAGGAAGCATATCATATCTAGGGTCTAATCCAATTACAGTTGGGTTGTCCATTTCTTTTATTTTATCTATTAATCTATCTATCGCTGTTTTCATAAACAATTCTTCCTCCTACAACTGTATACATTACTTGACCTTGTAATTCTTTTCCTATCCAAGGTGTGTTATG
>CATJWN010000069.1 GCA_949745595.1 uncultured Clostridia bacterium | reverse complement strand
CATGATTTTCAAAAAATTTTAAATATTTATTTCTAATTTCAATTGCTTTCATAAAAAATCTCCCTTTTTTCTCATTTTATGACTTTTAAATTATATTATATTTTACATAATATTTCAAGTTTTACGCATATTTTTTTCCTATTTTGTCATAATAAGAGTATAAATCAAAAAATATGTAACTTAAAAAGGAGGAAATAAAAATTGAAATCAACTGGTGTTGTAAGAAGAATAGATGATTTAGGTAGGGTTGTAATTCCAAAAGAAATAAGAAAAGTTTTGCGTATAAAAGAAGGAGCACCTTTAGAAATATTTACTGATAAAGAAGGAGAAATTATATTAAAGAAATATTCTCCAATTGGTGAACTTACAGAATTTGCCACTAGCTATGCAGATACTATAGCAAAAACTACTGGACATATCGCTTGTATAACAGACACAGACACTGTAATTGCTGTTTCTGGTGGTTCTAAAAAAGACTTTTTAGAAAAGAACTTAAGTAAAGAACTTGAAGAAGTTATGGAAAATAAAGAAATTTTTAAAAGTAAGGAAAACAACGAAATCGCAATTCCTGTAACTCAAAACGAAGGTAGAGAAAGAATTTACAATTCACAAGTTATTTATCCTATAATCTCAGATGGAGATGTTATAGGTAGTGTTATATTAATTGCTAAAGAACCTACTAAACAAATGGGAGAAGCAGAAGATAAAGTTGCACAATCAGCAGCAGGCTTCTTAGGAAATCATTTAGAAATTTAAAACGTGAGCTAAAAAGCTCACGTTTTTTATATAATTAATTAGTTGGTACATTTCGTGTTAGTTTTACTACCATCACACCATTTATCTCAGCTACAGACCCCTGTGCCGGAAACACTGGCATTTCTTTAAATTCTTCTGTTCCACAAATCTCAAAATACTCTTCTGGAGAACAAAAATCTGGTTGTATTCCTGCATAAGTTTGCAAGAATTTCCTCCAAGTCGCTATCATTCCTTGATAATTTCCATGGAAGATTGGACCATCCACAAAACCGCCTAAAGTTAAGAAATATATTTCAGAAACTACTGGTGTATTTCCACTATCAAGTATTCCTCCAAATAGCCATTTTTTACCCGGTTCATAATCTTCACAATTTTCAATTCTATCTACTATTCTAACTGTCATAGTATAGGCTTGATTGTATTTCATTCTGATTCCTGTGTATGTTGAGTTTGCAGCTAAATAATATGTAACTGCAATAACAAAACACATTGCTATACTTACCCATTTTAAAATTACACCTTTGTTTAATTCAAAATTCTCCAAAATAATCATAAAAAATGGAATTATTAATATTGTTGGTGTTGCAACTATCGGATCACAATGGGTCTCAGGTGCTATCAAAAGAACAAAATTAATACCCATTGGCAAAACTGCTACCATAGCAATGATTAATAACGCATCTATAATTTTTGTCCTTTTTGTTTTACTCTTTCTAGCAAATAATACATATATTAAAGCTAATCCTTCTGCTGCAAATAAAACTTTATAAAAAGTATTTCTAGACATATTTGTATTATGCACAATCGAATTACCAATAAAGAAATCCATAAAATATCCATACATTTTTTCTAAAGCTACTGGTAAATTCTTTATAGTATTCATTAAACCTATGTCACTTGCTCCATGGTAATTGCTAAGCTTTACACCATAAACACTAAGTGCTATTTGCTCTCCACCCCAATAAAGTCCTAAACCTATAATTGTTGAAAGTATAGCTATTCCAATATTCTTAAAAATATTTTTATATTCTTCTCCTCTAAAAACTTCTACCATTGCTTTTAATATACAAAGAGCTACAATTGCACCAATATATGTTTGATATACTGCAATTGAAAGCATCGTAAATATACTTCCAAAAATTGCGCCTAAAACTCTATGTTTTTTTCTATACATACACCACACTGCCATTGCTGCAAAAAAGAAGGCATAACAGTAAGCGTCAGCTGTATAAGCATATAACAAAGTAATAGTTAAACAAGGTGATACTACTAGAAATACAGCTGTTACAATGCAAGATATCTTTGATTTAAACTCTAATAAATCAGTTATAATAACAGCTGTAAAAGCCATCACAATTATACTTATAACCGTAGTAATACTCGGGATAGCTAAATTTTTTCTCATAGAATCTATTGTATTTATTAGCCATCTGCCAGAAGTAACCTCTGTGGTATTGGCTGAATATACTATTGAATTCCATAATCCATCTGGACTAGTAATCAAAATTGATAAAAGCAGTACATGAGCTATAAATCCTACTAAAAGTGCTGTAATTAGTGTAAGTCTTTTATTAGCGTCAAACCACTCACACAAACGTTTTAAAGCTTCATCTGGTGTTTTAATTTTCACATTTTTGATTTTGCTTATTACCTTTTCCATAGTTAATCTTCGTCATCCTCCAAAATTCCTATATCAATTTCTACTTCATCTGTATATTCAAGATCATCGTCTGCATCTTCTGCTGCTTCTTCATCAAGTTCCTCTTCTTCAGTTTCTTCCTCTTCGTAATCTTCTACAGTATCGTCGTTATCTTCTGTTTCGTCAGCTTCCTCTTCTTGCTCTTCTTCAGGCTCCTCATCTGTTTCTTCTATATCTTCGTCATCTTCAAATTCTTCTTCCTCGTCTTCATATAGCTCGTGCTTGCCTCTTTCTTCTTTTTCGTACATTCTTGCTAACACTTCTTCGTCGGATAATGAAGAAACATCTTCTAATAAGTCATTTTCCATAGGTTCGTCTTCAACTGTAAAGTCAACATCATCATACAGATTAATTATTTCGTCTAGGTCTTTGGCAAATTCTTTAAGCATAACAATCTTAATATTTATATCTTTACCCTTACAATAATCGTCAAGTACTCTTTTTAACTTAAAGATAAACTTAGCCTCAGGTTTAAGTTCATCTTTATGCTTAACTGCTCTATCAATAAGCATTTCTTTAATAAGAACAATATCCTCATTACTTGCACAAGTAACTCTTTGGAACATTTGATATGGATCATAGTGGTTTAATATTGGCTTATCCATAAACTCATTTGCAAATTTATCATAAAAAGTTTCCATCTTCATTGGTATACATCTAAAGATGCTATCAGCTTTTTCACGATACATCTTATCTTCAAGCTTTCTATTAAGCTCATGAAAATGCTCTAATATTTCTTCCATATCTTCGCCAACATCAATACCAATTCTTGATAATTGCTCGTCAATATTATCGCAAAAT
Source organism: uncultured Clostridia bacterium (assembly GCA_949745595.1). Taxonomy (GTDB): domain Bacteria; phylum Bacillota; class Clostridia; order TANB77; family CAG-508; genus Scatovivens. Next base: position 75,352 of record CATJWN010000069.1, on the reverse strand, counting down.
TCAGATTTTTTAGCTGCGTCTTCCATTCCTTCTAAGAAAGTTGCTTTTATAAACTTCATATCATAATCAATAAGTCCACGTCTACTAAAATAGCTAAAATAAGCAAATAATTTTACCAAGTCAATAAGTTGCAATTTAGATTTTCTAATATCGTCCAAAACTTCTTCAATAATACCAGGGAACTGGTCATCAGAAATCTTCCAATACTCTTCTGTAAGTAGTCTCTTATGTCCTGGTAATTTCTCTGTATCAATTGTATTGATAATAACTTCCATATCTTCTTTAAAAGCTCTCATATCGAAAATTCTTGTACGTACATATATTTCAATGAATTTAAAGAATCTATAATCAGATTTAAAATTGAAATAATAGTTATTATCAAATTCTTTAATATAAAATTGTCTATTGTCCATTAAAACCCTTGAAGATACTAAGATTGCCTTATACTCTTCATTACTGTTAATGTTAATAAATTTATCCTTTGTTATTTTACCAGCTTTAATTTCAAAAGAAACAGCTATAGTAAATATAAGCATTGTTTGTAAAACTCTTAAATTAGTATTTGGATAACAACGGTTAACTGTTTCAAATACCTTTTTAAAATCATTTAAAGCATGTTTTAAAATTCTTAAGTTTCTCGTACCACTCTTTATAAAAGTACTAGTTATAAGTGCTGTATGTTCTCTTAAAAATCTAATTAAATCTGGGTTGTTTTCATACCTCATAAGCAAACCATTAATAATGTAATTAAATTTTGGAGCATATTCAAACGTCTCACCAATCAATTTTTCTTTAATTCTTTCATAATCATTTGCTTTATCAAAAACATATTCTATTTTTTCTCTAATCTTTTCAACCATTGGCTTATCTGCCTTTAAAAGATTACCTTCTCTATCTAGCAAATAAGTAGCAATAAAAGTTTTCATTTCCAAATTAGAGCTTTTTAATTTTGTAGAAAGTTCTTTTTCATTACAAATAATAATAGTCTTAATATGGTCATGCTCAACAAAATTATTAATATATCCTAAGATATCTATAACATCAACATTAGCTCTCTCTAGGTCATCAAAACATAAAACTTTATCATCTGTTGCAAAGAAATTTGCATAATCAATTTTATCACCATTTTGTGTAACACCAAAGAAATTAGCCATATCTAAACCAGTTTTTGCATACTCTGGTATATTAGTTTGACCATTGGAATTCATATATTTCTTTAAGTTCTTATCCATAAGTTGTGTTGTCTCAATAAAGATTTTTTTACTAATATCTTCTAGGTTTGATATACCATATAAAGACATATAAATAGTGGTATATTTCCTACCATTTAATTGTAGTGACTCTATCTTATTTCTAACCTTATGGTTCCAAAAGTAAGTTTTACCACTACCCCATTCACCATTAATCATAATAGCATAATCTGTGTAGTCTGCTCTAACATAATCTAAAATACTCTCAACTAATTCTTCCATTAAAAATCTCCCTTAATCTTTTGCAATAACTAAGCCAATAACAACCTTCGCGCCTGCATTTTTTAAAACTCTAGCGCATTCTTCCAAGGTTGCACCGACTCGTATAAATATCATCTACTAAAATTATATTTTTATTTCTTATAACATCCTTTTGTCGTACCTCAAAAACTCCTCTAACATTTTCCTGTCTTTGCTTAAAAGTAAGAGAACTTTGCCTCTTATTTTCTACTACTTTTTCAATCAAAAGTGGCTCATAATTAAGCTTCAATTTTTCAGCCAGGTTCTTAGAGAATAGCTCGGTTTGGTTATATCCTCTAGCTAATTTTTTAGCCTTATACATAGGTACTGATGTTATTATATCATAAAATTTCAATTTTCCACATATTTTTTCATTTTTTACAATTATTTTTACAAATGCTTCTGAAACAAAAGGTCTATTAAAAAACTTATATCCAAGTACTAGCTTTCTTATTAGTTTCTCATATTTAAAGAAATATATTAAAAAATCCAAATTTTTATTTTGAAATTTAATAATTTGCAATTTTTCGAGCTTTTCTATTCTTTTAATACAAGTATCACAAAGATTTTCTCCGTATTTTCCACAAAAAATGCATTTAGGTGGAAACAAAAACTTAGGGACATCATAAAGAAACATAAGTCTCCTTTCCGCCCCTAAGTTATTTTTCTATTTTAAACTTTCTAGTCTTTCTGTAACTGTTGCTAGCATATTTTTATAATTTGCTAGTTTTTCTCTTTCTTCATTAATCTTTTTCTCTGGTGCTTTTTTTACAAATCCTTCGTTTGAAAGCATTTTTTCGCCTCTTAAAACTTCAGCTTCCAATCTTTTTTTCTCGCCTTCAAGCCTTGCAATTTCTTCTTTTATATCTACCAAGTCTTCCAGTGGCATATATAATTCTATTCCATCTTGAATTATACTAATTGCATCTTGCGCAATTCCAGTCTTATCATTTTGAACTTTAAGCTCACTTCCAAAGCCAAGTTTTAACATAAACTCTTTTGCTTCATTTATATCTTTCTCATATTTTGTAGTAACAAAGATAAGTTTTGCTTTTTTAGATGGATGTATGTTCATATTAGCTCTAACATTTCTAATTTCAACTATTATTTGTTTTAGTTTTTCAACTACATTGTCATTTTCGTTATATTCTACTCTCTTTCTAACCTTTGGGAAATGAGTCATCATCAAATCTTCGTCATTATAATTTACTAAGCAAGAATAGATTTCTGAAGTAACAAATGGCATAAATGGATGTAATAGTTTCAAACTATCTCCAAATACATAGTTAAGTACAAAACTAACTTGGACTTTTTCTTCGTGATTATCACTATATAATCTAGGTTTTACCATTTCAATATACCAGTCACAAAATTCATTCCAAATAAAGCTATATATGTTGTCAAGTGCAATTCCTAAATCATAGTCTTCGATATTTTTAGTTACTGTTTCTATTAATTTATCTAATTTATTTAAAATCCATCTATCTTCTATTCTTAGCGCTTCTGCTTTATACATACCATCTTCGCCTTTTGCAGATTTATCAAAGGCCATTATCTCTTCTTTGCTTGCTAAATTTCCTATAACAAATTTAGCTGCATTCCAAATTTTATTGGCAAAATTTGAAGCTTGGTCAAGTTTTTCTGGCATATATCTAATATCATTTCCGGCAGTTGTTCCACTAACAAGTGAAAATCTTAAACTATCAGTACCATATTTCTCAATAATTTCGATTGGATCAATACCATTACCAAGAGTCTTACTCATTTTTCTACCTTGGCTATCTCTAACAATTCCATGAATTAGAACATCACTAAATGGTTTCTCGCCCATAAGTTCTAATCCTGAAAATACCATTCTTGCAACCCAGAAGAAAATAATGTCATATCCTGTAACTAATACATTTGTCGGATAAAAATCTTTTAAGTCTTCTGTTTGATGTGGCCATCCAAGTGTTGAAAATGGCCATAGAGCTGAACTAAACCAAGTATCAAGTGTATCTTCGTCTTGTTTTAAATGTGTACATCCACATTTCTCACACTTTTCTGGCACTGTTTTTGAAACATTTATATATCCACATTCTTCACAATAATATGCTGGTATTCTGTGTCCCCACCATAACTGTCTTGAAATACACCAATCTTGTATGTTCTCTAACCAATTGAAATATGTTTTCTCATATCTTTTAGGAATAAACTTAACTTCGTCATTTCTTACAGCTTTAATTGCTGGCTCAGCTAGTGGTTTCATCTTAACAAACCATTGCTCTGAAATTTTTGGCTCTATTGTATTTTTACATCTCTCACATTTTGCAACATTATGTGTATATTCTTCTTCTTTTACTAAAGCACCAATTTCTTTTAGCTTTTCTACTATTTTTACTCTTGCTTCTTTTAGTTCCATACCTTTATATTCTGGAACTAAATCACCCATTTTGAAGTTTTCGTCAAATACTTCAATAATATCTAGGTTATGTCTTAAACCTGCATTGTAATCGTTCATATCATGCGCTGGAGTAATTTTAACACAACCAGTACCAAATTCTCTTTCAACAAAATCATCTGCTATAATTGGTATTTCTTTATTCATTATCGGTAAAATGCAAGTCTTTCCGACAATGTCTTTATATCTTTCGTCTTCTGGATGAACTGCTACTGCTGTATCTCCAAGCATTGTTTCAGGTCTTGTAGTTGCAACTACTATATATTTGTCTTCAGTTCCAGAAATTTTGTATCTAATATGCCATAAATGAGATGGTTCTTCATGATATTCAACTTCTGCATCAGAAATTGAAGTATTACAACTTGTGCACCAGTTAACCATTCTCTTACCTTTATAAATAAGCTTCTTATTATATAAATTAACAAATTGCTCAAGAACTGCCTCCGATAAACCTTCATCTAAAGTAAATCTCTTTCTATCCCAATCACAAGAACATCCAAGTTTACGTTGTTGATTTTCAATAGTTCCACCATATAATCTAGTCCAATCCCAAGCCTCTTCTATGAATTTTTCTCTACCTAAATCATATTTTGTTTTACCTTCTTCTGCTAGTTTTTGAACTACTTTCATTTCAGTAGATATTGAAGAATGGTCTGTACCAGGCACCCATAAAGTCCTAAAGCCTTTCATTCTTTTATATCTAATTAAAATATCTTGAAGTGTGTCATCTAACGCATGCCCCATATGTAATTTACCAGTTACATTTGGTGGAGGCATCATAACACAAAAAGTCTCCTTTGACTTATCTTCTGATGGTTTAAAATATCCTTTTTCTTCCCATTCTTTGTAAAGTCTATCCTCAAAATCTTTAGGATTAAACTTATCTTGTAGTTTATGTTCTCCCATTAGTAACGTCCCCCTTACTTAAAATTTATATAAACAAAAAAGCTTTGCCACCTATAAGGGCAAAGCTTGTAGTTTCACGGTACCACCTTACTTATTTATTATCACTAATAAATATCTCTAACAGATTTAACGCATCTTACACGAATATATCTACTTAAGCTTCAATATATCAACTCCAAAGCTACCTTCAGTTTACCTTATCTATAAGAAGCTCTCAGCAATCACTTCTTTTCTCTTTTCTAGCAGTATAAACCTACTCCTCTTCTTCACTGTTTTTCATATATTTAATATATTACCATACTTTTTATGTAAAATCAAGAAAAAATTTCTCAATTACTATTTTAAACTTTCTATTTCTTCTTTAGTAAGTCCAGTAGCTTTTGAAATCACTTCAATACTTATTTTTTCTTTTAGCATATTTTTTGCAATTTCTTTTCTACTTTTTTCTATTCCCTCTTTTATTCCATCTTCTTTTGCTGCGTGTTTTTCCATAATATCTAATTGTCTTTTAAAAGCTGCTCTTCTTACTTCTACATCATCTATCATTTCATTATACTTATCATAAGCTTCTTTCACTTCTTTGTTTTCACTCATTTCTTCCTCCTTTAGCTCTTTTGGATTCAATAAAAATTTCGTCCATATAGCAATTTGGTCTTTACTGCTTATCTCTCCTAGAGCAACTTTTTTCTTTATCTTTTCTAATGAAATTATACACAATTCTAGCTTATCCGTCAATATTAAGTCATGGTATTTATCTTCTCTTAATTTCCATGAAAGCATATATTCTTCATATCCTTTATATCGAGAATAATCACCTTTTAGAATTAATACTCCCATTGTCTTTTTGGCATTTAAGTACCTTGTTCCTTTTTGAAATTGCTCTGTAAACAACTCAAAACCATAAAAGCAAAATCTTTCTTCAACATTGGTATAATTGCCTACTTGCATTTCCAAATTTATTTTTGTTCCATCACTATTAGTTACCAGAACATCTATAACGCCCGCCTTTTTATCTATTGCATTAATATCTAAAGATTTACTATCTTCTAACTTTTCTATTGTTACATCCAACCCTAAAAATGCTTTTATAAAATCTTCTGTTATTTTTTCACTCCCTTCCTTACCATAAATTCTTTTAAAAAGAAAATCATTAGTTGGCAATAATGCATCTCTCTTTTGTTCTTCTGATAAATTTATTTCTTCATAATCTACCATATTTATTCCTCCCTTGATTTATTTATCTTTTCTTGTTAAATTTCTTTGGTATAACTTTTTTTGCGTCTTCTGTTACCTCCTTATAAAATTATTTAATCAAAAAATTGCAAAAAAATTTTATAAATAAAATGAACTTTAAAATTTATATTAATTAAAACTTTTATTGAAATTTTTTAAGATAGCCTTTAAGAACCGGCTTTATCTTGAATAAATTGAAATTTTGCTTTTAAGAATTACAGCAAAATTGAATTGCAATTTCTTGCTTATGTGCTATATATTAACATGAATTTATATAAGTGTCAACTCAAAATTCACATTTTACCAAAGTAATAAACGAAAATAATCAAAATAAAATAATAATTATAAAAATAAAAAGACAAAGGATGTAAAACCTTTGCCTCAGCAATTATTAATTTAGGTTGAAATTAATAACTTTAACTACAATCTTTTCTTCATCATTATGCTCAATTTATTACTCAACACAACCTAAAATCATTTGTACCCCATCAACAAATCCATTTCTGTAAAACTTTTCATTCCAATAACAAATATAGTCCAAAAAATTGTCATCTAATTGTTCTAACTGCTCTTGAACGTATTTCTTATTTTGTTCAGGGACATTTTTCAAAATTCTTTCAGATATCGCATCAATACATATATTATGTTTTTTATCTTCTTCAGTGGTACGACCTAATAAATAATCCTCTCTACAAGATAATAAATCACTTAAAATATCATCCTCATTTACTTTTCTAAACCCCATTTAAACATCCTCCTATAAATAATTTTCTAGAAATACTCATTATGTAATTACATTTCATATGACTAGCTAGTCTTTTGCCCATCTTCAAATCCATTCACATAACGTTTTGTTTCTTTTATGCTTAAAAAAACATCCGTTACTGGCACTCGATATATCTCTGAAAACTTTTCTTTTAAAGCATCACTTGGATTTCTTTTTCCTTTTTCTATCATACATAAATATTCTTTTGTAATATTTAGAAGCTTCGCTGCTTCTATTTGAGCCAAATTCCTATCTATTCTAAGTTCTTTTATAGTTTTCATTGTTATCGTCCCCTTTGCTTGTGTAACATTTTGTTACTATAAAGATATTATCAAAGACAATATTTTTTGTCAATGGATTTTGAACAAAATGTAACAAATTGTTTTGATATCTCTTGCGCTATGTTTTCATAAAAAATCTATTTACAAATTAAACAAATTGTTTTATAATTAAATTGTTGAAAGGAATATTATAATTATGAATAGGTTGAAAAAATTAAGAGAAGAAAAAGGGCTAACTCAGAAAGATATTGCAAAAATAATTGGTGTAAAAACATCACAAGCTGTAGGTTATTATGAGCGTGGCAAACGTGATATGTCTACTAAAACAGTCCAAACTTTAGCAAAGTTTTTTGATGTAAGTGCAGAGTATCTTTTAGGTGGTAATAATAGCAAAAATTCCAAGAAAGGAGATTTAAACAATTTGTTAATTGTTCCGGTGCTTGGTAGAATCCCTGCTGGTACACCGATACTTGCAACTCAGAACATTATTAAGCACATCCCTATATCTACCGAGATGTTCTCTGTAAATGATGATAGTGACTTATTCTTTTTAGAAGTTTCTGGTGAAAGTATGAATAAACTTATTCAAAATGGTTCTTTCGTACTTGTTAGGAAACAAGAAACTGCTGAAAATGGAGATATTGTTGCTGCATTTGCAAATGATGACGATGAAGCTACTTTAAAACGATATAAAATAATTGATAAAAAATCTATTATGTTAGAACCTGAAAGTTCAGACAAAACTTTCAAGCCAATTGTAATCAATTTGAAAACTTCAAATTTTAGAATTATTGGAAAAGTAATTGGAAGCTATACAGAATGGTAAAAAAATAAGGGATTAGTTTCAAAAAACTAATCCCTTATTTTTATTTTATGGTTTATCTTTTGTATTTGCTATTTTTTCAATTTTATAATTTTTATAATAGCCAAAACACTTATGATAGCAAGTATTCCTATACTTATTGCAACTATACCTGAACTTAACTTATCAATCTCTTGTTCCTTAGAAACATTTAAATTTCTTGTTTCGCTTGGCACAACTATTGTTTCTGTTGTAGAGTTTTCTTCTTTCCATTTCTCAAATTCTTCCATAAATTCGTTATAACCTTGTGGATATTCTGATAAATACTTTACTTTATACTCACCATCTTCTTTTATCATATCAATAAACCCCATACATCTTTCTGGTACTTCCCACTCAGTATTATTCTCGTCTACTGGTACTACTCCAAAATAAAATGTAACTTTTATTCTGTCTTCATTATTATATTGAGGACTCCAACCACCTATTCTATAATCTGTAATTCTCTTTTCTATTGGAGTTTCTTCTGTTTTGAAAGTTTCTAACCATTCATTTACAGATGATTGCCAAATATCATCTCTTTTTACATTATCAACTCTTGATTCCCAATCTGTTTCTTCCATATTATTCTCCTTTCCTCTCAAGCACAATTTTATCTTCTCTTCCATTTTTATTAATTACTACAGTTATCTCATCTGTCATATCATATTTAGTTAAATCATACATTGCACTATAACTTAAGCTCTTTCTATCTTCTGAAATATCTTTATCTCCGTTTTCTCTAGGCCCCATTGTAAATTCAAATTTCTCTCCATCACTATTTAATAGATATACTTCTACCTCATAAGCATCATCATAAGCTTTCATATATGATTTATATTCATCTGAATAAAATAGTTTATTACTAAAATATGAATAAACATCACTATTATTAGCTAAACTAAATTCATTGTCTTTTGGTAAAGAATCTAAAAACTCTATTTCAGGTGTTGTAGGACGTTCTACTGGTAAATCGTTTATAACATTTTTAAGCTCTAAACCTACTTCCATACCTGTATCATAAACTATGGCACTTTCTACAGTATAATCTTTATTAGTAGAAGATTTTTGTACATATTCTACTCTTTGTCTATTATACATTTTCTCTGGCACATCTACTTTAAAGTCCCAATCACCTGTTAATGTAATTTCTCCTCTTCCACTCATTGTATCAATAGTTTCATCTTTTGAAATATTTATCTTTCCAAATTTTACATTAAGTTCTTTGCTCTTTGGAAAATGTGCTGAGCCTGTATATATGTTATATACTACCTTTAAAGTATGTCCGCTTCTTTCTTCTAAGAAAGTGTTTATTCCAGTATTTATTACTTTCTCACTATCTAAATCATAATTTTTATATTGCTGAGGTGCCATAAATACTACATAATCTTCTTCATCCTTTATAACCATATCAGGAAAGCCCATTTCCCACACATCTTTTGCCTCACCTTGTATAACTTCTAAAGCTTTGTCTGATAAAGTAACATTGAAAGTTATACTTAAGTTAAAATCGTCCATAACTAATTCATCAACTTTTACAGAAGTGTCTAAGTCCTCTACTTTTTCACCTGTTTCTTCATTTTCCATAACTGTACTTGATACTTCTGGCTCCATTTCTGGCTTTTCTATATATCCTTGCTCCATTGCATGACCAACACCATTGCCTGTACCCCAGAAATTCTCATATACTTTTACCGAAATATCTCTTGCAAAAACTATTCCAGTAATAGAAAATGTACATAATATCACTGCAAATGTGCTTTGTAAAACATTCTTAAGCTTGTCTTTTTTAGCTTTTTCACGTCTAAAATTGCTAACACTTATATTGTCTTTTAGATTGTTTAAAATATTATCTCTACTCATACTTATTAAAACCTCCTAAATTTAATAATTTTTTGACCTTTTCTCTTGTTCTATGCAAGGTAGTTTTTACATTACTCGAAGATAAACCTAACTCTCTTGCAATAGTTTTTATCTTCTTATCTTCATAATAAAACTTGGTAAATATTTGATATTCTTTTTCTCCTAATTTTTTGACATTTTCGATTATCCAATTATTAATATCCTTTTCTTCGATAATCTTATCTACATTAAATTTCGAAACTAGAATTTTCTCATAATCTTCAATATCAAATTCACTTTGTACTTGCCTAAACTTTTTGCAAATAATCTTGCGTGTTATACCAGCAATATATGGGCTAAATTTTAAGTTCTTGTTCAGCTTATCTTTGTTTCTCCATATAACTAAAAACACATCTGAAATAATTTCTTCTTCATCTTCTTGACTTAAAGTTCCAAAGTTTCTAATGATTGTTATTATATATGCCTCATAATCGTCTAAAATTCTCTCTAAGTTTAATGTACTTCCGTCAAAATATGCTCCAATTAATTCTTCGTTTTTCATAAATTGCTCCTTTTAGTATATATACTTACATCTATATATTTCCTTAAGATATAAAAAAGGTTACAAAAAAGGATATCTTTTAGATATCCTCTAATGAAAATTTTTCTTTATCAAATTTTATAGTAGTTGGTCTACCATGTGGGCAAGTATATGGGTTTTTAAGTACTAATAAATTATCAATTAATTTATCTACTTCCTGCTTAGTTAAATCCATATTTGCCTTTACTGCTGCTTTACAAGCTACTGTAGCAATAAATCTTTCCTCTATGTCTTTTCCTTGACTTCTCTCATTTGTAAGCATTTCATCTAAAGTATCCATAAACAAATTTCTAGCAGTAGTTTTTTCTCTATATTCGATATCTGGTATACCATTTATTTTAATACTATTATCACCAAAATCCTCTAAGTCAAAACCAGCTTTTTTAAATAATTCAATATTCTCTTTTACAAACTCATATTCTTTGTGAGTTAAGTTTATAACTTCTGACAATAAAGTCATTTGTGTATTATTTTGTAAATTATTCTTATAATTTTCTCTAATCTGTTCATACAACAAACGTTCATGTGCTGCATGCTGATCTATTAAATATATCTCACCATTTACTTCAATTACAATATAAGTTCTAAATAAAATACCTATATATTTATAGTCTACTTTTCTTTTTTCTTCTCTTTCAATTATAGACTTGCCTGTATCAATTTTATTACTAGGCACAATAGAAGTCGGTTTTATAAAATGGTTAGTCATAAAATTATATTCTTTTTCAACATAAGCTTGTTTCTTCTCTTCAACTTCGGTATTTCCTAAAAATTCTTTTGTAAGCATTGCATTTTTAATAGCATTATAAAAAACTTTAAAAACTTTATTTTCGTCTTTAAATCTAACTTCCATTTTTGTTGGATGAACATTTATATCATAAAAACTTGCTGGCATATCTAAGTTTAGAATAAAGAAACCATGCTTGCCAATACCTGTTCCGCCACCTTTGAAAGCTTGATCACTACTTGCAGTTAAAACACTATTTTTTATGTTTCTTTTATTTAAAAATACAATTTGATCTTTTCTAGTATCTCTAGCAATTAAGGAAGTGCCTATTACTCCAGTAATTTTAATATCTTCTTGCTCATAATCTACTTTTATTATATTTTCCTTTACATCTTTTCCATAAAGTAAATATACCATATCATATATATTACCTCTACCGTTTGACGTAAAAACTGTTTTTGTATCATTTATAAGCTTTACAGATACATCTAAATGTGACATAGCAAATTTTTCTATCCACTCTTTTATGTATCTAAACTCAGTACCATCATTTTTCAAGAATTTATATCTAACTGGTGTATTGAAAAATATATTCTCCACTATTATAGTAGTTCCTACATTCGCAGGTACTTCTTCAGCAAAAACTATATCTCCACCTTCTGCTACAATCTTTACTCCTAGCTCTTCATTTTCAGTTCTTGAAATCATAGTAAAATTAGAGATAGATGCAATGCTAGCTAAAGCCTCACCTCTAAACCCCATTGTATAAGTATTTTCTAAATCTTCTACTGACTTTATTTTACTTGTTGCATGTCTTTCTAGCGAAAGAGGCATATCTTCTTTTTCAATACCTTTTCCGTTATCAGTAATCTTTATGAAAGTTTTGCCACCTTTTTTTACTTCAATTGTTATCTTATCAGCACCTGCATCAACAGAATTTTCTACTAACTCTTTTACAACATTTGCTGGTCTTTCAATAACTTCTCCTGCTGCTATTTGATTGATACTTAAATCATCTAATACTACTATTTTTCCCATTTATAACACTCTATATTCTCTAATAAAATTTGCTATTTCTTCAAATACTGTTCCTGCATATTTTCCTTCGTCATTCCTTAAGAATATCTCACCTACATCTGTAATACCTTTATTTTCATAAGCCTTAGTTTTTTCATTTTCTGTTACAATATCTGTAGCTTTATCAATACTTACAAAACCTTTTTCATAATATTTTTTAGCCTGCAAGTCACATTCTAATTTATCACAAAGATATGCAAATTTTCCTTCTTTAGTTTCATGTATATCAAACTCTTTTACTAAAGAAATCATAATATCTTTTTTTGACAATTTATATAAAGTTTTTTCTACTGCTGCCTCTCCTCGTCTCAACTTTTCTTCTGGTGTTACCTTATCAAAAGGTGTAATGTCACCAATAGTTAATTCTTCAGTTTCATGAAGTGAAAGCATTGAAATTACTTTATATATGTCTAAATCAAGGTCTGCTTCTGAATATATAAGCCAAGCAAGTTGCTGAGCTCCAAATATGTGCTCAGCAATACTCTCCACTCTTTCAGACGATACATTCCAATATATCCAACCTTGTCTTTTTTTAGTCTTTAACCTTGTTAAATCATAATATGTATCTAAAATATTTAAAAGTTTTAGTTTTTCCATTAGAATATTCCTTCTACATCTCCATTTTCATCTAAGCAAATACTTTCTGCAGCTGGTACTCTTGGAAGTCCTGGCATTGTCATTATTTTTCCAGCTTTTACAACTACAAATTCTGCTCCGTTTTTCAATACTACTTCTTTTACATGAATCTTAAATGGATCTTCACATAATAAATTTTTAGGATCGTCTGAGAAAGAATATTGTGTTTTGGCTATACAAACTGGATAATTTCCATAACCTAACTTCTCAATTCTTGCAATCTCATTTTCAGCTTCTTCTGAATATTCTATACCTTCTGCACCATATAGATTTTTAGCAACTTTCTCTATTTTTGTCTTAATGCTTTCATCTAACTCATAAATTGGTGTTATTTTTCTTTCTTTTTCTGATAATGCAATAACTTTTTCAGCTAAATCAAGTGCACCTTCTCCACCTTTTGCCCATACCTCTGATAAGCTAAGTTCTACACCAACTTCTTTTAATTTATTTGATAAAAATTCAATTTCCCTATCTGTATCAGTTGGAAATTTATTAATTGCAACAACTACATTCATTCCTAATACATTTTTAATGTTATCTACATGTCTTAATAAATTTTCAATTCCTACTTCTAAAGCTTTCTCATTTTCTTCTTTGCACTCTTCAACTGTTGCTCCACCATGATATTTTAAAGCTTTAAGTGTTGCTACACAAACTGCACAAGCTGGATTTAAACCAGTTTTTCTGCATTTAATATCTACAAATTTTTCTGCACCTAAATCAGCACCAAAACCTGCTTCTGTAACTACATAATCGCCAAGTTTTAATGCCATTCTTGTAGCCACAACACTGTTACAGCCATGTGCTATATTTGCAAATGGTCCACCATGAATAATTGCTAAATTATGTTCTAAAGTTTGTACTATATTAGGATTAAAAGCATCTTTTAATAATACTGTTAAAGCACCTTCTGCTTTTAAATCTTTAACTGTAATTGGATTTCCTTCTTCATTATATCCAACTACTATTTGTGATAATTTCTTTTGTAAATCTTCTAGGCTTTCTGCTAAGCAAAATACCGCCATAATTTCTGACGCAACTGTTATATCAAAACCGTCCTCGCGTGGAACCATATTTTTCTCACCTGAAAGTCCTATTTGAACTTTTCTTAAAATTCTATCATTTAGGTCAACACATCTTTTCCAAATTACTTCTTTAAATTTTAGTTCATTTCCATAAAAAATATGGTTATCTATCATTGCGGCAAGTAAGTTGTTTGCAGTAGTAATTGCGTGAATATCTCCTGTAAAATGCAAATTAATCTCGTCCATTGGCGCAACTTGTGCATATCCTCCACCCGTTGCTCCACCTTTAATACCAAAAACTGGCCCAAGTGATGGCTCTCTTAAAGCTAAAACTGATTTCTTTCCGATTCTATTTAAAGCCTCTGATAACCCAACTGCTGTTGTAGTTTTTCCCTCTCCAAGTGGTGTTGGATTTATTGATGTAACCAATATTAATTTTCCGTTCTTCTTATCTTTTAAATCTTTCGTTAACTTATTTGAAACTTTAGCTTTATATTTTCCATATTGGTCAATATAGTCCTCATTAATTTCAAATTTCTTAGCTACCTCACTAATTTTTTCTAGTTTAACGCTTTTTGCAATTTCAATATCATTCATTTTGATATCTCCTTTCTATATTATTACTCCTACTATTATTCCGATTAGAGCTCCTACAAACACTTGAAATGGAGTATGTCCAAGTAGTTCTGTTAGTTTTTCATTAACCTCTACTTGTGTAAGTCCTGGTGTTGATACTATTTTATTTAGAATTCTTGCTTGCTTTCCAGCTGCCCTTCTAATACCTGCTGCATCATACATAACTACTCCTGCAAAAGCAAGAGCTAAGGCAAAAGTGGCACTGTCGAATCCTAAGGCTTTACCTACTAATATAGCTTCTGAACACACAACTGCTGAATGTGAACTAGGCATTCCACCTGCACCAAAAAGTCTTTTAAAATCAATTTTTTTATTTACTATTAACTCATAAACAAATTTAAAAACCTGTATAATTATCCACAAGCAAAATGGCACTACTATACATTTATTTGTAATTATTTGATTAACTATTTCCATTTATTATTATCCTTCTGGTACGAAGTTTTCCTCCTTTATTTCATCATTTGTTCTAATTAACATAGTTATACGCTTTTCTGCATCTTCTAATTTCTCATTACATTCCTTTGAAATCTGCATTCCTTCTTCAAATAGTTTAACAGACTCATCTAGGTTTAATTTATCTGTTTCCAATTTCGTAGTAATTTCTTCTAGTTTTTGCATTAACTCTTCAAAATCTTTCTCGCTTTTTGTCATCTTTTCCTCCATATTATTTTAGTAATCCACCTCTACTGTTCCTGTCTCTATATTAACCTTAAAATACTGCTTTACCTCTGTAGTAGATTTATCCCTAGCAGCTACAATATATTCTCCACTTGATTTTACATTCTCATTTGTAAAATATACTTTACTATCTGTTCCCCATTTTTGTTTTACAAGCTCTACAGCCTGTTTTTGCTTATTTTCAGCTAATTTGTCATCATCCCCTGAAGTTACTGCTGTTTGAGGTGTTTGAACATTTTGAGTAGATGTAGTGTTATTATTCTGAGTAGTTTCATTTATTACTGAATTTTCATCTACTATATTTTCTACTGTATTAGTATTTGCATTTATGTTAGTATTGTCTATTATATTTTCTATATTTACTTCATTTACATTTTTTGCATTTGCAATATTGCTAGCCTTTTTTTGCAAGTCAAATAATAACACAAAAGTTATTATAACTACTAATACACATATTGCAGGGAAAATATACTTTTTTAAATTATTTTTCTTCATAACTAACCTCCACTATTTTATTTCAGCTTTTGCACTTCCATCACTGAAATGTAAATCTACTATATCACCTTTTTTTAAATCTTTTACTCTACTTATAACTCTTCCTTCACTTTGCACTATTGAATAACCTCTAGTTAACGTCTTAAGTGGGCTCAAAGTGTCTAACTTAGTTATAGCTTTTGCTCCTCTAATCTTGCTATCTTTAAGCTTTTGAACAACTGAATTTTCTAAACTTTTAAGCCTTCTATCTATTAAAATATAATAATCATTTATCATTTTATATGGATCTTTATAACAGCCTGCGTTCATACACTTCTCAAAACGCAGTCTCATTACTTCCGTTTTTTTATGAAGTGCCATTTTTAATCGGTTTTTATAAAGATTTATTGTATATTTTAAATCCTCTATGTTTGTGACTGCAAGTTCTGCAGCTGCAGATGGTGTTGGAGCTCTTAAATCTGCTACAAAATCAGCTATTGTAAAATCGGTTTCATGTCCTACTGCTGAAATAATAGGTATTTCTGAATCATATATTGCCCTTGCAACTATCTCCTCATTAAAAGGCCATAAGTCTTCTAATGAACCACCTCCACGACCTATAATAAGCACATCTGCTAATTTTTGCTCATTCATAAACTCAATTGCTTCTGCAATTTTGACTCCTGCACCTTCTCCTTGAACTGGTACTGGAAAAAGTCTAATATACACATTAGGATTTCTCCTAGTAGAAATGTTAATTATATCTCTAATTACAGCTCCAGTATTTGAAGTAAGTACACCAATTACTTTTGGCATGAAAGGTATTTTCTTTTTATGTTTCTCATCAAATAAACCTTCTAAAGAAAGCTTCCTTTTTAACTCTTCATACGCAGTATACAAATCGCCTATACCATCTTCTTTCATAGACTTACAATATAACTGATATACTCCATCTTTTTCATATACCTGTATACTACCATAAGCTATAACCTTAGTTCCGATCTTTTGGCACAAACTTCAAACTAGCAGTAGAAGACTTAAACATAATACATTTTATCAAAGAATTTTCATCTTTTAAAGTAAAATACAAATGACCTGTATAATGATGTTTAAAATTAGAAATCTCGCCTTTTATGAACACATTATTAAGAAAATCGTCTGTTGCTATCTTGTCCTTCATATATTTATTAAGTTCTGTTACTGTAATCGGTTTAAGCTCCATTTAACCCTCTTTGTTCAATCCTTTTTCTTTTACTATGCTTGCTAAAACACCATTAATAAAGTTAGGACTTGCTTCATCTGCATATTTTTTTGCAAGCTCTACTACTTCATTTATTGCGACTTTATACGGTATTTTGCTGTATAGCATCTCATAAATCGCAAGCTTTAATAAACTTAAAGTAATTTTAGGAATCCTGTTTAAGCTCCAGTTTTCTTTCAAATTCTTGCTTATTAATTCATTTATTTGTTCGCTACTTTTATTAATTCCTTTTACTACGTTTTCTAAATAGCTAATCACTTTTTCGTCCGTTATTTCATTGCTTTCTAAAAATAGTTCTACTTGCTCGTCTACATTATCTTTTTGTACTTCAAGTTCATAAACAAGTTTGAAAGCAAGCTCTCTCATTGCAGTTCTTTGCATCATTTCCTCCTAAAATTTGTCAATTAAACCTCTTAAAATATCTTTTACCTTGTCTTTGTTATTTTGAATATAATATCCTAAAAATACACCAACAGCTAGCACTGCTAAACCAATCACTAACTTTGATAAACCTGTTGCTATAAATAATAGAGCAATTACTCCACCTATTATAGCTCCTTTGTATTGGTTAACAAACCAAGCAAAACTTTTTGGATCATTTTCGTTCATAATAAATTACTCCTCTCCTTCTGTTTGTTCCTCTTCTTTATCCTCTTCTTCAGTAACTGCTGGCTCTTCTTTTGGTTCACCAGTATTCTTTGGTACTTTTGTCTTTACTTTTTTAGAACTAATATTTTTAACTCTAATATTAACCTCTTTTACTTCTAAATCAGCCGTTTCTTTCATTGCTGCTTTTATTTTATCTTGAAGCTGACTTGAAACTTCTTTAAGTGTCATATCTCTTGAAACTGTTGTTGTTACATAAACTTTTAAATTTCTATCTTTATCTAAGAAAGTTCTGCTTGTAACTGACTCTGCACCTGGTATCTCCTTTGCTACACTTGCAACTAAATTTTCTAAACTTTCTCTTGATATAACAAGTTTACCACTAGCATTTTCTAAAACGATCCCATCCTTAGACAAATTCTCCATTTTACTTGGGAAAAATAATGCTTTGACAGCAAGTAAAAATATCACTGTATTTACTACTAATACTGTTCTAAATACCATTATATCGCTTGCTATAAAACGTATTGGTGTTATAAGTATTTCTGCATCTACAATGCTAAACATTATTGCAAATAATGTTATTGATAATACTAAAACTATTAGTGAAAATACCATTAATGCGAATCTTTCTACAATTTTCATTTCAATTCCTCCATTTTCTATTCCATATTATTTTCTTGCTCTTCTTCATCTTTATCAGTATTTGGCATATGCACTCCATTTACATGTACATTAACTTCTTCAACTTTAAGTCCTGTCATACTTTCTACTGATTTCTTAACTATGCTTTGAATTTCAAATGCTACATCTGGAATCCTTGCACCATACTCAACTACTATATTTACATCTATTTTCGCACTTTTTTCTGTAACTTCTACTTTTATTCCTTTTGAAAAATTTTTCTTTCCGCTAAGAGCTTCCGTAATGCCTGCAAACCCTCCTGACATACTATATACGCCTTGCACTTCTGAAACAGCAATACCTGCATAAGTTGCCACTGCATCATTAGAAATTTTTAAACCATCTGTACTAGTCTCTACAACCTCTTCTGCCATTTCAACTATACCTTCATTATTAGGCTCGCCTGTCTCATTTACATCATTTTCATTATTCTCTTCCACTATTTTTTAGTTAACCTCCTAAATAAAAGTTTTTTACAAATAAAGTATATCAATATTGCCTTTATTTGACAAGTAATTATTCAAATTTATTACCTATATTTATTTTATTACCTCTTAGATAATCTTGTGCGCTCATTCTCTTTGAATTTTCACCTTGCATTTCTAAAACCTCAAGCACACCATCCTTTACTTTTATGAATAAACCATTCTTATCATCTGCATCTATTACTTCTCCATTAACTTTAGATTTATCCTCTTCTGAAAGCTCTTCTATTTCTACTTTCCAAAACTTAATTTTCTTGCCTTCGATATATCCAAAAGCTCCTAAAAATGGATTTAATCCTCTCACCAAATTTTTTATTTCTACAGCCGACTTTTCAAAATCAATTTTTGCTATGGCTTTATCTATCATTGAAACTTTTGTAAAATTTTCTCCTTGAGGAATTCTTGGTGCTGTACCAGCTTCAATTTCTTGTAAAGTTTTAACTAAAAGCTCTCCTGCAATTTTTGATAATCTATCCCATAATTCACCAGTTGTCTCATTTTCTCCAATTTTCACTTTTTCTTGAAGTATAATATCACCTGCATCCATTTCTTCTGAAATATACATTGAGGTAACACCAGTTTCTTTATCTCCATTTAATACTGCCCACTGTATTGGTGCTGGACCTCTGTATTTGGGAAGTAAAGATGGATGAATATTAATAGGCTCATATTTGCACATTTTTAAATAGCTTTTTGGCAAGTATTTGCCATAAGCTACAACACAAAAAATATCTGGAGCAAGTTTTTCTATTTCTGACATAAACTCTTCGTTATCTTTTAGTTTTTCTGGTTGCATAAGTTTTAAATTATGAGCAATTGCAAATTCTTTTACTTCTGAAAAAACAATTTTTTTATTTCTAGTATTTGGTCTATCTGGAACAGTAACTACACCTACAATATCATGTCCTGCCTCATATACAGCCTTCAAGCAGTCCCTTGCTATATCTGGTGTACCCATAAAAAGTATCTTCATATTATTTCCTACCCTCTTTTATCTCTTGCTTTCTCTCCTCTGTCACAGTTTCTAAAGTACCAGCTTCACACTTATTAACAAAAACCTCTCCATTTAAATGGTCTACTTCATGTTGAAAAGCTTGTGCTAACAAATCTTTTGCTTTTATCTTAACTTTTTTACCTTGTAAGTTTAATCCCTCAACTACTACTTCTTTAGCACGTCTTACTTTTGCATATTTATTAGGAAAGCTCAAACATCCTTCATCAACTAATTGTTCACCTTTTTGTGAAACAATGACTGGATTTATAAGTGCATATTGCTCTCCATCTTCATATAAATCAATAACAATTATTCTCTTTAAAATTCCAACTTGAGGACCAGCAAGGCCAACTCCTTCAAATTTGTGCATTGTTTCAAACATATCTTCTGCAAGTTCTTTAATTTTATCGTCAATTACCTCAATTTCACGAGCACGTTTAGAAAGTATTTCGTCTCCTTCAAATCTTAAATTTCTTATTGCCATTTTTCTTCTCCTTTTACATCATACTATTTGGATTAATATCTACAGTTATTGATGTATCATATTTTACTTGTACATCAATTGCTTTATATAAAATATTTAATAATTTATTATTCAATTTGCCTTTTAATATAATTCTCCATCTATACTTACTTTTTATTTTATCCACTGGTGACGACACAGGTGCATAAACAAAAGTATTTTTTTTATCAATAAGTTTTTCTAGATTATTATAAACCTTTTTAGATAAATCTTGTATTTCTTCTATATTTTTCCCCACAAATCTAATCATTATTATATCGCAAAATGGTGGATATTTCAACATTTTTCTTATACCTATTTCGGCATTATAAAAAAGTTCATAATCTTGTTTTGCACTATACATTATCGCATAATGATCTGGATTGTAAGTTTGAATTATAACACGCCCTTTTTCCTCTTCTCGTCCAGCTCTTCCTGCTACTTGCACTATAGTTTGAAAAGTCTTTTGTGAAGCATTATAATCTTCGATATTAAGTGCACCATCTGCTGCAATGGCTCCTACTAAAGTAACCTTTGGGAAATGATGTCCTTTTACTACCATTTGTGTACCTATCAAAATATCTATTTTTTCATTTCTAAACTTATTTAATATTTCTTCATGTGAATTCTTTTTAGTTACTGTATCTGTATCCATTCTTATCATACTTGCTTCTGGAAATAATTTTGCAATCTCATCTTCTAGTTTCTGCGTTCCTGTCCCAAAATATTTTACTTTTTCACTGTTACATTTTGGGCATTTTTTGACCACTGGCATTTGAATACCACAATAATGGCATTTTAAACTATTTTCATATTTATGATAAGTAAGTGTTATACTACAGTTTGGACATTTTACTGGTTCACCACAATCTCTGCAAAGTATAAAAGTTGAATAACCTCTTCTATTTAAAAATAAAATCGTTTGTTTTTTGTTTTCTAGATTTGTTTTAATCTCTTTTTTTAAGACATCACTTATCATAGACCTATTGCCATTTGCAAGTTCTTGCCTCAAGTCGACAATCTGAACTTCTGGAAGTGAAGCATTATTTGCTCTTTTACTTAAAGTAAATAAAGCAATATCATTGTCTAATCCCTGCTTATATGTTGATATATCAGGTGTTGCGCTTCCAAGTACCAAAGGACATCTCGCCCTTTCTGTAATATATTTTGCTAGTTCTTTTGCATGATATCTTGGCGACATGTCTGATTTATAAGACATATCATGTTCTTCATCTATTATAATTATACCTAAGTTTTTCACTGGTGCAAAAATTGCAGATCTTGCGCCAATTACAATTTTAGCCTTTCCTGTTTCTATTCTTTGCCACTCATCATATCTTTCCCCTGCTGATAATTTACTATGTAAAACTGCTATATTCTCACCAAACCTTGCCAAAAATCCATCTACCATCTGAGGTGTAAGTGAAATCTCTGGAACTAACATAATAGCAGTTTTCCCAAGTTCCAAGGCTTTTGCTATCAATTGTAAATATATTTCTGTTTTTCCAGAGCCTGTTATTCCATAAATAAGTGCTCTCATAGGCTCATTATCTTCTATAGCGCGAGAAATTGAGTTATATGCTTTTTTTTGCTCTGCATTTAATTTCTTAGGCTCGTCTTTTTCCACCTTTTTATTTATAAATGGATTTCTTTCAATCTGTTTTTGAACAATCTCTATATAACCTTTTTTCTCCAAAGTCTTACAAACAGAAGTAGAAATCTCTAAAATACTTTCTAAATCTGGAAGATACATTCCATCATTTTGAATTAGAAATTCTAATACCTTTTTATGTTTATCTGTTTTTATATCTCCTATATTTATCGCCTCTTCGATCTCTTTTGGATCTTTTGCGAGACATACAAAGTTTCCTGTTTTCTCTTTAGTCCAACCTGCCTCCTGTTTTCCAGCAGTTCCCGGAGGAAGCATTAATTTTATGCAATCTGATATATTGCAAAAATACTTTCTTGCCATTAGCTTTGCTAAATTCATTTTCTCTTCTGGAATACTCATATCATAAATAATTTTAGCAATTTCTTTATTTGCAAATTCTGATTTTTCCTTTAAACCAATAACAAAACCGTCTTCTAATTTACTTCCCTTTCCAAAAGGCGCATAAATCCTAGCCCCAATAAAAATATCTTTTTCCATTTCCTTTGGTACTACATAATCAAATATTCTATTCAATGCTCTAGCATTACTATTTACAATAATTTCAGCTATCATATGTCCTCATTTAAAATAGACGATAATTAATTATCGCCTATTTTGCTTTACATAAATCATATTCTTTTTCGATAATCGTTTGAATTATTGAAAGTGTTTTTTCCAAATCATCGTTTTTTATGACATAATCATAAATGCCTATCTTAGACTCTTCATAATCAAACCTATTAAGTCTTAACTGAATTTCTTTTGGGCTTAAATGGTCAATTCTGTTTTCTAATCTATGTTTAAGCTCGTCCTTTGGCACTCTTAAAAAAATAGTTACAATTTTAGTATCTTTTCCTAATAAATTAACTAAAGTTTCTGTTCCATTTACTTCAATATCTTTTATAATAATCTTACCACTTTCAATTTTCTCATTTAGTAATTTGCGTGAAGTACCATAATAGTTTTCATGATGTACATCATATTCATACAATTCACCAGCTGCTATCATTCTTTCAAATTCTTCTTTTGAAACAAAATTATAACTAACACCTGGTACATCATCTGCTCTTGGAGCACGACTTGTAAAAGATGGTATACTTATTACATTTTCCATTCCTTGAATAATAGCTTTAGCAATTGTATCTTTACCTGCTCCAGCTACTCCCGATAATATAACTAACATACCTTTTTTACCTTACCTTCTGCTATTTCTTTTGCAGCAACTGTTACTACTGATTTATCATCTGCATTTACTAATTTGTCTGCTCCTTCTGCAATTTGTCTTGCTCTTCTTGAAGTCATTATAACAAGCTCATATCTGTCCTCTACTAAGTCCAATAATTCTGTAACTGATGGTTCTACTATCATTTCTATTCCTCCTAAAATTTTTATTTATTCTTCTTCTATTGAATCATTATTTACTCTACCTGCTACTGTTTCAGGTTGTACAGCAGATAAAATAATATGTCCCGAATCCATTATTAAAACGCTTCTAGTTCTTCTACCATAAGTTGCATCAATTGCCATCTTAGAGTCTTTTGCTTCTTGGACTATTCTTTTAATAGGTGCTGACTCTGGACTAACAATTGAGATAATTCTTTCTGCAGAAACTATATTTCCAAATCCTATATTTATAAGTTGCATATCTATCATCCTCCCTTTATTCTATATTTTGAATTTGTTCTCTAATGTTTTCAATTTCTGTTTTTATATCAATAACTCTATTAGTTATTTCTAAGCAATTTGCCTTTGATCCAATTGTATTTACTTCTCTATTCATTTCTTGAACTAGGAAGTCAAATTTTTTACCAATTGGTGATGAGAATTTTAGTAATTCATTAAATTGCAAAATATGACTTCTTAATCTTGTAAGTTCTTCTTCTATTGAACATTTATCTGAATATATGACAATTTCTTGTGCTAAACGAGTTTCATCTACTACGTCAGTTTTCATAAGCTCTTTCACTCTTGCCTCTAACTTTTCAATATATTCTTCTACTAATGTGCTTGAAAATTTTGCAATCTCATTTACCTTAACTTCTATCCAGTCAATTCTTCTTTTCATATCCTCACAAAGTTTTTGACCTTCTTTAGTTCTCATGTCTACAAAATTTTTAAGTGCTTCTGCTAAAGCCACTTTTAATTCTTCACTAATTAGTTCTTCGTCGCCATTTTCTTCCATTTTTAATATATCTGGTAACTTAGAAACATCTACAACACTTAACTCATAAGGTACACCAGTTTCTTCAGCTAAAAGCTTTAATTCTGTTAAATATTCTTTTGCTAGATTTCTATTGATTTTTATGTTTATTCCTTTATCACTGTAATTGTCAAAATTTATAAATACATCAACTTTTCCTCTTGAAATACTTGCTTGAATTTGCTTTCTTAGTTCATCTTCAACACTGTTTAAAAATCTTGGCAATCTAATGTTTATATCATTATATTTATGATTTACTGACTTAATTTCAACTGTATAAGTTCTTCCATCTACTTCATGTATAGCTCTTCCAAATCCTGTCATACTTCTAATCATTTATTTATTCCTACCTTTTTTATTTTTCTTGGCTTTTTTTATAATTTCTTTTTCTTGCTTCTTTATTTCCTCAATACTATTTACATCATTTATTACAGATTCTTTAATATCATCTAAATATCCTTCTTCTTCATTTTTTACAATCTCTTTTACATCACTTAAATTATTTTGATATTTCTTTATTTCAATTACGTGTACTAAAGTAATTTTCACAACATAATATATCAAATAAAAAATCGGAAATAGCATAAAAATTGCTTTTACTAATATATTTGCATATAGGTAAATATACTGCAAGCTAAGTATCAATATACTGCAAGAAAGAAGTTCAAAACCATGTATCCATAATCTTAAATCATCTTTTCTATAACCGATTTCAAAAACTAATACATCAATAATCGCAAGACATATTGAAAAAACTTTTATACTTATTGAAAAAAACTGTGTATCTTCATTTAAGAATATGATATTTATAACAATCATATACATCATTAGTGCGATAGAAATAATTAAGTTTACAAAAGTATAATTATTCAATTTTGCTTTTATTTCTTCTGGTAATTTTCTCTTTTCTGCAATTGCTGCCGTTGCCTTTTCAACCTTATCCAAAACTATTTTTCCTCCTATGACTCTAAATCATACATAATTATTGCAGACATTGCAAGAGGTGCTGTCTCAGTTCTTAAAATCCTTTTACCAAGGCTTACTGACTTTGCTCCTACTGAAATTAAATTTTTGACTTCTTCTTCATCTATTCCGTCCTTCTGGTCCAATAATTACTGCAAGATTTAATTTATCTTTTGTGCCTTTTATTTTTTGTAATTCTTCTTTCAAACTTTTTTCGTTTTCATTTTCATATGCTAAAAGCACTAAGTCAAACCTAGAAATCTCTTCACATAAAGTTTTTAAATTTATTATATTTTCTACTCTAGGTATAATATCTCTACCAGATTGTTTTGCTGCCATTTCAGCAATCTTCTGCCATCTATCTATTTTCTTTATTTCGTCTTTTCCGAGATAATTTTACTATACTTCTTTTGAAACTTACTGGAACAAAACTTGCTACTCCAAGCTCTGTACCTTTTTGAATAATAAGCTCCATCTTGTCTGCTTTTGGAAGTCCTTGAAAAATTGTAAGCTGGATATTACTTTCACTTTGTCCTTCTATTTTTTCTAATATTTCACAAACTACATTATCTTTGGAAAGACTTAAAATATTACAAATGTAATTTTCAGAAGTGGATTTATCTCCGATTTTAATTTCTTCTCCAACTTCTAATCTTAAAACATTTTTTATATGATTAACATCTTCACCAATAATCTCTATTTCTTTTTCTGAAATTTGGTCTGTTTCTACAAAAAATTTTCTCAAAACTTTCTCCTCTAGCTATTATTTAAGCAATTAGTATTATATCATAGATTAAATGAGAAATAAAGAGATTTTTAAAGATTTTATTACTTTTAACTTCTTGTAGCATTTTCTAACATTTTAGAAATAATAGTAACTGGATAATCTATTATTCTATAGTTCTTTTGTAAAAATTCATAAGACAAAGCATCTTTAATCATTGGAGCCTCAAAAGTTGCTCCACAAGCAATTCTGAAAAACAATCTATTATTTTTAACTTTTATCTCTATACTACGCTTAGTTTCTTCTTGATATTTATTAAATTCTTCAATTAGCTCTGAAGTAAAAATTTCCATTGCACGTACCTTATCTGTTGCAAACATATCATATTCTTTTTCAAATTCTAATGAATCCACTTCAATTCTATCTTTATTATATCTATTTATAAAACTATTTGATTTTATATGCATTTGAAGAGGCATATCACCTTGTAATTCTACTATTCCAAAAACGCCCGAAAATAACGTGTTATGTTCAATATGCGTATTTCCATCGCTATCTTCAATAACTTCTTCTTCCTCAGTCTTTACCTCTGACATCTGAAAATCATATTTATCATTTATACTTCCTCTAATTAAATCCTCTGAATGATACCTATCAAAAATTTCAAAATGTCCTTGACGATAATCAAAATCTGAAATTCCACAACTTGCCGAAAAAGAAAAATCCTTATTATATAAATTAACTAATCTCCCTATTATCAATTCTTTAAAAGATTTTTTGTAATTTCCAGATTGAATAATATAATTCATCAAAGTTCCTGTTAAAAAAACAAATCCAATAAAAGTTACAATAAATTGAACTCTTATTTTAAACATAAATAATATAACTACAATTGCTACAAAAAACAAAATAAAAGCTAAATTTGTTTTCTTCTTTAATAAAGATAACTGTTCTTCGACACCACTAGAAGTAATAGATTTATATATATCATCAAAATTATTTTTTTCCACTATAACTTAACCTCCATAGTTTGTGCTTTATATTCTTCTATTGTAAATAGTTCTTTTGGAGTCATCTTAAATAAATTTGCGATAATATTATTAGGAAAAGTTTGTATTGTAGTATTATACAAGGTTACATCACCATTGTATATTCTTCTTGCTGCTTGTAACTGACTTTCAATCTTCACCAAATTTTTTTGTAGAAATAAAAACTGCTCATTTGATTCTAAAGAAGGATTTGCTTCGGCAATAGAAACAACTACATTCATTTTATTTATGAGATTTTTAGCAGTATCTAAATTCTTAGTTTCATTATATATACTTCTCAATTCAGAGATTGTCTTTAATATATTTTCTTCATGCTTTTGATAACCTTTAACACACTGGACCAAATTTGGAATTAAATCAAATCTTTGATTTAAATACACATCTATTGTGGATTTTGATTGACTTACTTTGTTTCTAGCGCTTATACAATTGTTATATATCAATATAATCCCTAGCAATACAGCTATTACGACAAAAAGTATTGTTATTTCTAAAATTCCCATAAAAAGCTCCCTTATATCCTATTTTCTTATTTAATTTTAACTTATACATATAATTTTTTCAAGGCTTGAAAACTAAAAAAGAGAGATTATATCTTGAAATGCACCCCGTTTAGTAGACCATAATAAAAAAGAGTTATGGTATACTTTAAACGGAGGTGTATTTTTTATGGGAATAAAAAAAGGACAAAAATTCAGAAAAGATTATTCGGATGAATTAATTGGTACAGTAATTGGAGAGTATATTAATCATCAGGGTACATATCAGTCAATTGCAGATAAATATAATATTACAAGTTGGCATACAGTTGAAATGTGGGTTAGAAAATACAGAAAAAGCAATCAAATTATTAGACAAAAACGAGGTCGTATAAAAAATGATGAAATTAATTATAAAGAAAGATATGAAATATTAAAAAAATACCAATCTAACTGAATATATAGACATTGTAAAAGATTGGCTATTATTTTATAATACAATAAGAATAAAAAATAGAGACTACATTAAAATGTAGTCTCCAAGTAAAGAGTTCTTTTTATTTAGTGTCCACTATATGGGGTTCACTTCAATCTCTAATCTCTCTTTATTGGTTTATTTCCAAAATTTAATATTTGATTATTTATATTTTCTGAATCTTCTTGCTGTACTTGCTGTTTTTTTACTTTCTTAGGAACTTTTTTTATTTCCTCTTGTTTAGACTGTGCAATAGCCTCATCGACTGTAAGAGTTTTTTCAAAATCTACAATATTTTTCATTGCCACTTTATAAACACCCTCTATATATAAATCTTTTTTTAACTCTCCATGTGAATGAACTTCTTGCAAATATCGTTCAACAATTTTTTTATCTTTTTTTGAAAATGAATCAAAATCTATATTTAGATATTTATATCTCCAAATTACGTGTCTCTCATAAGAATCATATTCAGAATTTGCTAGGTCTTCAAAACCATATTCTACTTTAAATTGAAAATTTTCAATAATGATATTAAGGTTTGACCAAGCTCTACCTTTTCTTTTAGTATAAGCTTCTCTTAAGGCTTTCATTAGTTTATATAGTTCAGTAATACGCGCAGAATAATCTTCTTCGTCAATATCGAATAAACTAGGTATTTCATAACAATTAACCGGTTTTTTCTTTATAATACCCTTTGGTATATAATAAAAATATAACTCGCCTTTTGGCTTTCCTCCACGCACATCAATAA
The DNA here is from genome assembly GCA_949745595.1 of uncultured Clostridia bacterium. Taxonomy (GTDB): domain Bacteria; phylum Bacillota; class Clostridia; order TANB77; family CAG-508; genus Scatovivens. Next base: position 46,869 of record CATJWN010000069.1, on the reverse strand, counting down.
TAGAAGTGTATAAATATATACTCTCCCACTTCTCTGGAATTATATAAAATAATTTTTTCTGAATTTCTGAATATAATAATTTTTCTTCTGCTAAGCTTATCATAATAATCTCCTAGCCTATTATCAAACTTTTTCCAGTCATTTCTTCTGGCTTTTCAAGTCCCATAATATCTAACATTGTTGGAGCTAAATCAGCTAAACATCCTTCATTTAATTTTTTATTTTCTGGTAATCCTATTATTGCAAGCGGAACTGGATTTGTAGTATGAGCCGTATGTGGTTCTCCACTTGCGTAATCTATCATTTGTTCACAATTTCCATGATCTGCTGTAATTAATAAAACTCCATTATGTTCATTTATCGCTTTTACAACTTTTTGAACGCACTCATCAATAGCCTCTAATGCCTTACAAGCAGCCTCTATACTTCCAGTATGTCCTACCATGTCTGGATTTGCAAAATTTAGAATAATACTATCAAATTCTTCTGAATTTATTGCTTCTACTACTTTATCAGCTACTTCATAAGCGCTCATTTCTGGTTGCATATCATAAGTCTCAACTTTTGGAGACGGTACTAAAATTCTACTCTCACCTGGATATTGTTTTTCTTCTCCACCATTGAAAAAGAATGTAACATGTGCATACTTTTCAGTTTCTGCAATACGTAATTGTGTTAATCCTTTATTGCTAATATATTCTCCAAAAGTATTATGAATTTCCTCTTTTGGATATGCAATCTTTACATTTGGAAGTGTCGAATCATAAGGTGTCATACATACAAAATATGTTGACTTATAATCTGTTTCAAATCCATCAAATTCAGGATCTACTATAGCTCTAGTAATTTCTCTTGCTCTATCTGGTCTAAAATTGAAGAATATTACTGAATCGTTTTCTTCTATTTTAGCTGTTGGCTCTCCATTTTTATTGCAAATAACAGTTGGAACAATAAATTCGTCAAATAATTCTTGTCTATATGATTCTTCAACAGCTTCAATAGCTGATATTGCCTTTTTACCTTCTCCACGAACTAAAGCATCATAAGCTTTTGAAACTCTTTCCCATCTCTTATCTCTATCCATTGCATAAAATCTTCCTGAAATAGTAGCTATTTTTCCAATACCCTTTTCTGCCATTTTTTCTTCAAGTTCATTTATATATGTTTCTCCAGAAGCTGGTGGTGTATCTCTACCATCCATAAAGCAATGTACATAAACATCTTCAAAATCTTTTCTTTTTGCAAGTTCTAAAATAGCATATAAATGTCTATTATGGCTATGAACTCCACCATCTGATAATAATCCCATTACATGAAGTTTTGTACCATTTTTCTTGCAATTTTCAATAGCAGAAACTAATTCTGATTTACTAAAGAAATCACCTTCTTCAATTTCTTTTGTTATTTTAGCTAAATCTTGATATATTATTCTTCCTGCACCAATATTAGTATGTCCTACCTCAGAATTTCCCATTTGTCCATCTGGAAGCCCTACATCTAATCCACTTGTATGAATAATTGTATTAGGATTTTCTTGTAATAAATTTCTTAAATATGGAATATTTGCAAGTTTTACTGCATTTCCTTCTGTTTTCTCATTGATTCCAAAACCATCTAGAATCATGAGCATAGTTACTTTTTTTCCCATAATTTCTTTATATTCCTTTCTATTCTGTATTACATTATTTGTTATAATTTACAATTTTTGAGAATTCGTCTGGCTTCAAACTAGCTCCTCCAACTAATCCTCCATCTATATCAGATGTCTCAAATAATTCTTTTGCATTTGAAGATTTTACACTTCCTCCATATTGAATAATAACTTCTTCTGCTACTTCACTACCGTAAATCTTAGCGATTTCCGCACGTATAGATTTTATGCTATTATTTGCATCTTCAGAAGTCGCTGTTTTGCCAGTACCGATTGCCCAAATAGGCTCATAAGCAATTATTGTAGCTTTAACTTGTTCAGGAGTTAAACCTTCTAAAGCAAGTCTAGTTTGACTCGTTATAATTTCTTCTGTTTTTCCTGCTTCCCTTTGCTCTAAACTTTCACCAACACATACAATTGGCTTAAGTTCATATTCAAAAGCAGCTTTTACCTTTTTATTAACAATTTCATCTGTTTCACCATAATATGCTCTTCTTTCAGAGTGTCCTATTATTACATATTCGACTCCAACCACTTTTAACATCTTAGGAGAAACTTCTCCAGTATATGCTCCTGTTTCTGAATAGTGCATATTTTGTGCACCAATTTTTATATTTGTACCTTGTGCATTCATTATACAATAAAATAAATCTGTATAAGGCACACATAAAATAACTTCAGCCTCTGCATTTTTTACCATTGGCTCAAAAGCTTGTAAATACTCAATAGCTTCATTTGGAAGCATATTCATTTTCCAGTTTCCAGCAATTACTTTTCTACGCATAATCAAATCCTCCTAAAATTTATTTATCTTGTAAAGCCTCAATTCCTGGTAATTTTTTACCTTCTAAAAATTCAAGTGAAGCTCCTCCACCTGTTGAAATATGTGTAAATTTATCTGCTAAGCCTACTTTCTCAACTGCTGCTGCTGAATCTCCACCACCAACTATTGTTGTAGCATCTACTTCAGCTAATATTCTTGCTATACTATTAGTACCTTCCGCAAATTGTTCCATTTCAAAAGCACCAAGTGGACCATTCCATACTACTGTTTTAGCCTTTCTTAACTCTTCGCTATACATTTCAATTGTTTTTGGTCCAATATCTAAGCCTTCCCAATCAGCTGGTATTTCTGTCGAATTTACAAATTTACTTTCTGTATCAGTGCTAAATTCTTTACCAACTCTATTATCTACTGGAAGAATTAATTTAACACCTTTAGTCTTTGCTTTTTCCATTAAGCTTTTAGCTAAATCTAATTTATCAAGTTCACAAAGTGATTTTCCTACTTCATATCCCATTGCTTTAAAGAAAGTATATGCCATACCTCCACCAATGATTAAAGTATCAACTTTTTCTAATAAGTTATCTATAACCCCTATTTTATCAGAAACTTTTGCTCCACCTAAAATGGCAACAAAAGGTCTTTCTGGATTTTCTAAAGCTGCACCTAAAAATTTCAACTCTTTTTCAATTAAAAATCCTGATACCGCTGGTAAAAAGCTTGCAACACCTGTAGTTGAACTATGTGCTCTATGTGCTGTACCAAAAGCATCATTTACATATAGTTCTGCTAAAGAAGCAAATTTCTTTGATAACTCTTCGTCATTTTTTTCTTCTCCAGCCTCATATCTAACATTTTCTAATAAAACGATTTCTCCTTCTTGCATATTGCTAGTAAGTGCTTTTGCACTTTCTCCAACAACATCATTTGCAAGTTTTACTTCTTTTCCAAGCAATCTAGAAAGTTCTTTAGCAACTGGTGCTAAAGAATATTTTGGATTTACTTCTCCCTTTGGTCTTCCTAAATGTGAACATAAAATAACTTTACAATTTTGCTCTAATAGATATTTTATTGTATCCAATGCAGCAACAATTCTTCTATTATCTGTGATATTTTTTTCCTCGTCCATAGGAACATTAAAATCACATCTAACTAATACCTTTTTTCCTTTAACGTCAATATCTCTGACTGTTTTTTTACTCATTTTTTCACCCTCCTGCTAAAAAGTATAAAAGGAGATAGCCTTTACCTGCCACCTCCTAAATTTACTATTTATTTAATTATCCTAATTCAGCAAAATATTTGATTGTTCTAACCATTTGACTTACATAAGAATTTTCATTATCATACCAAGAAACTACTTGTACTTGTGTATTTCCATCTCCAATTGGTGTTGCCATTGTTTGTGTGCTATCAAATAATGAACCATATGTCATACCAATAACATCACTTGAAACAATTTGATCCTCATTATATCCATAAGATTCATTAGCAACAGCCTTCATAGCATTATTAATACCATCAACTGTAACTTCACCCTCAACAACTGCTACTAATATAGTAGTTGAACCTGTTGGTGTTGGAACTCTTTGTGCTGAACCAATTAATTTTCCATTTAATTCTGGAATAACTAATCCTATAGCTTTTGCAGCACCTGTGCTGTTTGGAACAATGTTTACAGCTCCAGCACGACTTCTTCTTAAGTCACCCTTTCTTTGTGGTCCATCTAATATCATTTGATCTCCAGTATAAGCATGAACTGTTGTCATAATTCCTGATTTAATTTTTGCAAAATCATTTAAAGCTTTTGCCATTGGTGCTAAGCAGTTTGTTGTACAAGAAGCTGCTGAAATAATTGTATCCTCTGGTTTTAAAATTGTGTGATTTACATTGTAAACTACTGTTGGTAAATCATTTCCTGCTGGTGCAGAAATAACAACTTTCTTTGCACCTGCTCTAATATGAGCTTCTGATTTTTCTTTAGATGTATAGAAACCTGTACATTCTAAAACAACATCAACTCCAATTTCTCCCCAAGGTAATTCTTCAGCATTTGCTTTTGCATATATTTTAATTTCTTTTCCATCTACAGTAATTGAGTCTTCTCCAGCTGTAACTGTATCAGCTTTTGCGTATCTTCCTTGAGCTGAATCATATTTTAATAAGTGTGCTAACATTTTAGGACTTGTTAAGTCATTGATAGCAACTACCTCATATCCTTCTGCTCCAAACATTTGTCTAAAAGCAAGACGTCCTATACGTCCAAAACCATTAATTGCTACTTTTACTGCCATTATATCCTCCAATTCTGATACTGTATTTATATTTAAGAAATAAGTATCTAAAAAAATTTAGTCTTTTTGACCTCCTTCATTCTATAACATAATTTTCTAATTTTCAAGTAGTTTTTTAAAAAAAGAAAAGTATTGTTAATTTTGTCCATTTGTGCTATAATATGAATAGTTTGTAAGTTAGGAGAAAATTAATTATGCCAAAGATTTCAGTTATAGTTTCTTGTTATAACGAGGAAAAAGCCATACCTCTATTTTATGAAGAAATTGAAAAAAATATTAAAGATTTTGAAAATACTGAATTTGAGTATATTTTTGTAGATGATGGCTCTAATGATAATACACTAAATGTTATAAAAAACTTAAAAAGCAAAGATAACAAAGTAAAATATGTTTCTTTTTCCAAAAATTTTGGCAAAGAAGCCGCTATTTATGCTGGCTTAGAACACTCTACTGGCGATTATGTTACACTTATGGACGCAGATCTTCAAGACCCACCATATCTTTTAAAAGATATGTACAATACTATTATTAATGAAGGTTACGATGCAGTTGGAACTCGTAGAGTTACTAGAAAAGGTGAACCAATTATTAGAAGTTTTTGTGCTAGGATTTTCTACAAGTTTATAAATAAAATATCAAAAATTGAAATGGTTGATGGAGCTCGTGACTATGTACTTATGACTCGTCAAGTAGTGAATGCCATTCTTTCTTTAAAAGAATATAATAGATATACAAAAGGTTTATTTAGCTTCGTAGGTTTTAAAGTAAAATGGTTAGAATTTGAAAATGTACAAAGAGTTGCTGGAGAAACAAAATGGTCTTTCTGGAAATTAGTAAAATATGCCTTAGAAGGAATTACAGCTTTTTCTACAACACCACTTATCTTCTCTTCATTTCTAGGAATATTTTTCTGTTTAGCAGCTTTTTTAATGATTCTTGTAATCATTGTTAGAACTATATGTTTTGGTGATCCAACTAGTGGTTGGCCATCTCTTGTTTGTATAATTTTCCTAGTAAGCGGCATACAACTTTTCTCACTTGGAATTATTGGACAATACTTATCTAAAACTTACTTAGAGGTAAAACGTAGACCAATATATATTGTAAAAGAAGAAAATATGGATTAATTTATTAAAGCTTGATGTTACATCAAGCTTTTTACTTAATTAAAAGACATTACTTAATCTTAATTTCAATTTTTCTTCAATATGCTCTAGTAAAAATTTAACTTCAATGCTATCCTCTATAGCTCGTTCATAATCATCATTTTTTAAGTTCTCATCTACTATCATAATTTTTAAAGTTAATTTCTCTAATTCTTCATGGTCCATAAAATACCCAAATTTATCAGTTTCATTTTCCCACATTTCTCTTATCTCTTTACTTATCTCTTTGCTTTTATCAAAATCTTTTCTGGCTAAAGATTGCTTTAAATTATCTACTTTAACTCCAATATTATCAATAATTTTATCTGTATACTTTCCTATTAGTAGATTCAAAGCAACTATCACGGCTATAGAAGTAAGTATCATTACTATTTTCATACTATTGCTCATTACTTTCTCTCCTTCTTCTGACAAAAGATACTTTGATCACCATTTTGTGTCACAATAAGTGCCTCTTCTGGCTTCATATTAAATTTACCAACTTCTTTTTTAAGCCATGCATAATTTTTTCCAATTTTCTTTAAATTTTCATACATAACTTTTCCGTCTAATACTAAATCATAACCAATACCTTCATACTGAGCCTCTATGTTTAAATCTTCGATTTTAACATTTCGTTTTTCTGGTTTTTCTATTACACTAAGCTGTCCATTTGTTTCCAAAATTGCATATTCTACATCACCTATATTAGTAATTCCATAACCTCTAAGTCTTTCTTCTAGTTCATTCAAACTCATATTTTCTTTAATCAATGCTTGTTCTACTATCTTACCTCTATGAATTATTATCCTTGGAATACCGACAAATTATTCCTCTAATAAAAACACTTTTTAAGTTGATAATAGATAATATAATATCTAAAATAAGTAACGCTAAAATAGGAATTATTCCATAAAGTAATGGAATTCCAACTTCTTCCATTGGTATAGTAGCTAAGTTTGCAATCATCATTGATATAACTAGCTCAAAAGGTTGAAGCTGACTTAATTCACGTTTTCCCATAAGTCTCATTACTACCAAAACAAAAAAATATAAAACTACACTTCTTGAAAAAATTAACAACATATAAAAACCTTTCTAATTCTTTTTATGTATATTTTTTGCAAAAATCCTCAAAATATACTTAAGATTTATTATTAAATCTGTTTTATTTTTTAAGGAGGTTACAAGATGGACAACAATAACACAAATGCTAGTAGCTCCGGAATGGGTGCTTTAGGGCAAATGATTGGTAGATTTGTCGTAGCCGCTATTATACTTGGGATAACTGCCTTTTTCACACCAGGTTTCTCAATAAATAGTATCTGGTCTTTAGGAATTGCAGCTATCGTTTTAACTGTTATGGATTATTTAATTGTAAAATTTACAGGTCTTCAAGCAATGGCTTTTGGTAAAGGCTTTGTAGGTTTTGTTTTAGCTGTAGTTATCTTATATGCTACACAATTTTTTGTTAGCGGTTATTCTATATCTTGGTTTGCTGCTATAATTGGAGCACTAATTTATGGTGTAATAGATTATATAATGCCTGGCGAACAAGGTATGTAAGACAAAAAAATCAGTTAGTTTTTATAAAACTAACTGATTTTACATATTATTTATTTTTTCTATCTTTATTAACTTGACGCTCTCTTGCAATCCCCATTTTATTAGACTCTACATCATCTGTGATAGTTGAACCTGCCGCAATTAAAACATCATCTCCCAAGCAAACTGGAGCAACCAAGTTTACATTTGAACCAATAAAAGCATTATCGCCTATAATTGTTTTATGTTTATTTTTTCCATCATAATTGCAAGTAATTGTACCACAACCTACATTACCATTTTTTCCAATTTCACAATCACCTAAGTAAGATAAGTGTGGAACCTTTGTGCCTTCACCAATAGTAACTTTTTTTAGTTCAACAAAATTTCCTACCTTTACTTTATCTGCTATATTACAGTTTTCTCTAATATATGCGTTTGGACCTATCTCACAGTTCTCACCAATTACAACATTATTTCTAATAATCGTATTTGGGTGAATAACTGTATCCATTCCAATTTCTACATCATCATATATATATGTAGAATTTGAATCTTCAATAGTAACACCATTTCTCATATGTTCAGCATTTATTCTCATTCTTAGAACTCTAGTTAATAACTCAAGTTGTGAACGGTCATTTACTCCAAGTATTTCTGTATTGTCTTCTACAATAACAGCACCAGTTTTTAAACCTTCTTCGTTCATTATTTTTATAACATCTGTAAGATAATATTCACCTTGTGAATTATCATTTGTTAATTTTTTTAAAGCATTTAATAACTCTTCAATATCAAAACAATAAATACCAGAATTTATTTCCTTTATTTCTTTTTGAAGTGGATCTGCATCTTTTTCTTCCACAATTGCTTTTATGTTTCCACCTTCATCACGAATAATTCTACCATAGCCAGTAGGATTTTCATATTTAGCTGTTAATAAAGTAGCATATTCTTTACTTTTAATACTCTTATTTATTAAATTTTCTAAAGTCTCTTTTCTTATAATAGGAACATCACCATAAAGAATTACAACTTTTCCTTTTTTACCCTCTAAGTACTCTTTAGCTTGCATAACTGCATGACCAGTACCTAAAAGATCATCTTGATAGGCATACTTTACTCTATCTCCTAAAACCTCTTGAACTTGCTCTCTTAAATGTCCAACAACTGTTACAATTTCTTCTGATCCTACCTTTTCAGCAAGCTCTACAACTCTTGTTACAAGCTCTTTTCCATATATTTTATGAACAAGTTTTGACTTTTTTGAGTTCATTCTTGTTCCTTTACCAGCAGCCATTATAATCGTCATTACATATTCGTCATATTCATTTTCCATATCTTAAAGACCTTTCTCAATTTATTATCGTAATAGTATATTCACTTTTTCGCTATTGTATTACAATATTTTCTTTTAGTCAATATTTTATTTATGAACTTTTGTAATGGCAAGTCCGTCCCCAACTTCTAAAATCTCGCTTTCTAGCATCTCATTTTCCATTGCTTCTTTTATGTACTCTCTTAAATGCCTTACTGCTGTACGTTGCTTATGTTTGTTATAATCACTCATAACATAACCTTTATATAAAACGTTGTCTGCAATAATAATACCATCTGGCTTAACTAATCTTATACCTTCTTGTAAAAACACAGGATACTTTCCTTTATTTGCATCAATAAATACTATATCGTATTCAAAATCAAGTGTTGGCAAAATATCAACTGCATTTCCTAAGTATAAATTAATTCTATCTGCAACACCTATTTTTTCTACATTAATCTTAGCCTCATTATATCTTTCTTCGTTTAGTTCAATAGTATCTATAATCGCATTTTCTGCATACTTTGCAAACATACTAGCAGAATAGCCAACAGCCGTACCTATCTCTAAAATACGTTTAGGAGATTCTTTTTCAAGAATCTCCTTTATAACCTCTAGCGTATCATCCATAATTATTGGAATATGCTCTTCTAAAGCTTTTGTTTTCACTTTTAATAATTCTTCTTCGTTAAACATACTAACCTCTTTATTTAGCTGAATTACGAGCAGCCCTCTCTCTATCTTTATTATTAAGTATCTTCTTTCTTAAACGAATATTCTTTGGAGTAACCTCAACAAGCTCGTCATCAGCAATAAACTCAATAGCTTTCTCTAAACTCATTTGAAGTGGTGGCACAAGTCTTAAAGCATCATCAGAACCAGAAGCTCTAGTATTTGTTAAATGTTTCTCTTTGCATACATTAATAGCTAAATCTTCACCTCTTGAGTTTAGTCCAACTATCATTCCTTCATATACTTCAACACCTGGTCCGATAAATAATTCACCTTTGTCTTGTGCATTATATAAACCATAAGTAATTGATTTACCAGCTTCAAAAGCTACAATTGTTCCTCTAACTCTTGATACAACTTCGCCTTTAAATTGCTCATAGCTGTCAAAAATATGGTTCATTGTTCCTTCACCTTTTGTATCTGTAAGGAATTCTGTTCTATATCCGATTATTCCTCTTGCTGGAATTCTAAATTCAATTTTTGTGTGTCCTGCTTCTGCTGGCTCCATATTAACCATTTCAGCTTTTCTTCTACCTAATTTCTCTATAACAGTACCTACACAGTCGTCTGGAACATTTACTACTAATCTTTCGATTGGCTCACATTTTACTCCATCAATCTCTTTCATAATAACTTTTGGTCTTGAAACTAATAACTCAAATCCTTCTCTTCTCATTGTTTCAATAAGTACTGATAAATGTAATTCTCCTCTACCAGAAACCTCAAAGCTATCTGGTGACTCTGTTTCTCTTACTCTTAAAGATACATTTCTGTCTAACTCTTTAAATAATCTATCTCTAATATGTCTTGAAGTAATAAACTCACCTTCGCGTCCAGCAAATGGTCCATTATTAACGCTAAAGGTCATTGAAACTGTAGGCTCGTCAATATCAACAAATGGTATTTTTTCAGGATTATTATAATCACAAATTGTATCACCTATGTTAATATTGGCAATACCTGCTAACGCTATAATATCTCCAGCATCAGCTTTTTCAACTTCAACTCTTTTTAGTCCGTCATAAGTATATAGTTTTGTTACTCTTGCATTTTCAATTTTGTCATCTTGTTTGCAGATTGCAACAGGCATTCCAAGTTCTATATGGCCTCTCTCAATTCTACCAATTGAAATTCTACCAATATAATCATCATAATCTATATTTGAAACTAATAATTGTGCTGTACCATCTAAATCACATTTTGGAGCCTCAATTGTATTTACGATTGTATCAAATAATGGTTTTAAATTTTCACCTAGAACATCTAAGTCCATTGATGCAATACCTTGTTTTCCAGAAGCATATACTACTGGAAAGTCTAATTGCTCATCTGTTGCGTTTAATTCAATAAATAACTCAATAACATCATCAACTACTTGAGTTGGTCTTGCACCTGGTCTATCAATTTTGTTTATAACTACAATTGGTTTTAAGTTAAGTGCTAAAGATTTCTTTAAAACTTCTCTAGTTTGTGGCATTGCTCCTTCAAAAGAATCTACTAATAATACAACACCATCTACCATTTTAAGTACACGTTCAACTTCTCCACCAAAATCAGCATGTCCTGGTGTATCAACTATATTAATTTTAATATCACCATATTGAACTGATGTGTTTTTAGAAAGAATCGTAATTCCTCTTTCTTTTTCTAGATCATTTGAATCCATAACTCTTTCATCAACTTGCTCATTAGCTCTAAAAATACCACTTTGTCTAAGCATTGCATCTACTAAAGTTGTTTTTCCGTGGTCAACGTGTGCTATAATTGCTACATTTCTAATTTTTTCGTTGTTCATTTTATTACCCCTTTATATTAAAAAATATTCTAACAAAATTAAAAGGCTAAATCTACATTATGTAAATATAGATTTAACCTAAATATTATATAACATTTGTTTTCTATTGTCAATTAGTTTTACACATTATATATTAGTTTCTGAAAGTTTTATAATTTCTGATTTTAAAAGCTCACTTGCTGCATCTTCTGAACCCTTCTCTAGAAAATTATGTTCTGCAAGATCAATTGGCTTTCCATAAATTATTGCATTTTTTGAAAATGGTTTTGCAGGTCCTACAATCCCTATTGGTACAATCTTTGCTCCAGTTTTAATTGCCATATATGCTGCACCATTTTTTAGCTTACCACCTTCATTTTTCTCCATGCCATTACGTGTACCTTCTGGAAATAGTCCTACACAGCCGCCTGATTTTAACTCTTTTAGTCCATCCTTTAATGGTCCAATATCTTTACTATCTCTTTTTACATAAATACCTCTAAATAGGAAACCTAAAAAAGCAAATAGTGGATTTTTTCTAAGCTCTTCTTTTGCAAAAAATCTCATATCACGTCCTGCAGTAACTACTATTAATGGTGGATCTAAATATGTTCTGTGATTTCCACAAAAGATAAGTGGACCGCTCTTTGGGAACATTCTCTTTTCCTTTTATTTGTACTCTATATACTATTTTACAATATCCATATATAGCGCCTCTTACAATAGCTTTTCCAATTTTTCTAAATATACCATCTTTCATTTTTTGCCCCTTACATTTTACTTTTTATTACATCAATTATTTTTTGTGCATTTACCTCACATTCAGCATCTGTGGTGTCAACTACTACTGCATCTTCTGCCTTTCTTAGTGGTGAGTTTGGTCTTGACATATCTCTTGTATCTCTTTCGATAATATCTTTTAAAATTTGCTCATAATTTGAACTTATGCCATTTTCTTCATTTTGTTTAACTCTACGTTTTGCTCTTTCCTCCGCTGTTGCATCTAAATATATTTTTATATCAGCATCTGGAAACACCACAGTACCAATATCTCTGCCTTCCATAATCACATCTTTTTCTTTGGCTAAGCCTCTTTGAAGTTCTACCATTTTTGTTCTAATAAAATCTATTGTAGATACTGGTGAAGTAAAATTTGAAACTTCTACTGTTCTTATCTCTTTACTTACATCTCTTCCATTTAGAATTACCTTTGTACCATCTAAATCAATTTTTACATTGTCTAAGATTTCTTTTATTTTTTCTGTATCTTCTAAGCCAATTCCATCTTCTAGCATTTTAAGTGCAATACATCTATACATTGCTCCTGTGTCTATATATTGTAAATTTAATTTTTCTGCAACTAATTTCGTAAGTGTGCCTTTTCCTGAACCTGCAGGTCCATCAACTGCAACTATCATAAATACCTCCTACTTTTTTTCGTAATGAACACCTTTTACAGTAATTTCCATATTGAGTACATTCATAGCTGTTAAGTTTTCAATCTCTTTTATTATCAAACTTTTTAACCTTGACATTGTCTCATTTATATTGTACCCAAATTCTATTATTGGCTCAATATAAATAAATATTCCGTCATTATATCCTTCGTGTTTTTTTACGATAGTTCTTGGTATCTTATAAATCCCTTCAACTTTCATTGCAACACATTCTATTATTTGTTTAAATACTATGTCTGAAATCTCAAAATTTCCTAAATAACTAAAAGTAGGTCTTATTATAGATTTTTCTGAAACGTATGGAGCTTTACCTTTTCCTGTAGATTTAAAAATTTGAAGTGGATCAAGTAAATATCCTGAAAAATCTTTTTTTATAGCAAAAGTTGGAACTGGTATAACATGCTTGCCTTGTGTTACCCTGATTTTCCTAGCTGTTTCCATTTCCTCTTCTGTCGCAACATCTTTTATATATATTGTTTTTGATATCTCTGGAAAATCCAAATTTTCAGCAATCCTTCTAACCATCTCGTCAGAAGTGCCAAGTATCAAAATACTCTCTGGCTTATGTTTTTTTATGATTTTCTTAATTTCTTTTCTTTGCTCCTCAGTAGAAAAAAGTGCATTTCTAACTGTTTCTATTTTAGTTGGAGCTTTTTTTGCAGAAATACCAGCTAATACCTCATTTTCACGAATAAGAAGTCCATCATCAATTATATATTTAATTCCATTATCATTGGCTACCATCTGTGCTCTATAACTTTTTCCAGTTCCTGATGGTCCAACAAAAGCATAGGTTTTCATTTTGTGTTCAAACATAATATACCTCTATTTCATATTTTGTATATTATATCACTTAAACTTTATTTTAACAATACATAAAGCAAATACAAAACTATAATTATGAGAAGTAAGGGTTTTAACATATATAGAAAAAACATACCTAATATGTAAGAGTGAAAAATAACTTTTCCTTCAATAGCTTGTTTTTCTATAAAATCATCTGCTTCAAAATTACTATCACCTTTAGTTTTAAAGCGTCCATCTTCTATAGCTACAATCCTATGTGTTATAAACTTCCCAAAATTATCTTTATAAGTAATAATATCACCTTTATTATATTCCGTTTTTTCCTTAATTATTATCATTTCTTTAGGGACTATACTAGGCTCCATACTTCCGACTTACAACTATCAAAGTGCCTATTCCACATATTTTAACTAGTTCTTGTCTATAAAGTGTCCTATATGCTGTAACACAAATTAATACGCATACAAGAATAGTAATAGGAAAATATCTTAAAATTATTTGTGATTTTTTTATTTTTCTACCTCCATACATATAGCCTTCTACTAAGTATATATTCCTACATATTTAGTAGAGAGCTATATGCTCTCTATTTTTTAGATTGGTCTGTTTTTTAATTTTTAAATACTTAACTACTTTAAAAAGGGTGTTACTCTAGATTTGTTGAGCATTAACTGAAATATTGAAACCATAATTTGTATCTGCTGTTGGTACTTCATGTACTCCATCTTCTGGCCATTCCCAACAAACTACATAATTATGTGTTTGAATTGAATCTCTGAATAAATTACCTTGAACACATCCATTAATTACTTGTTCTAAACTTTGATAATTAGGTGTCTGGGCATTTTCGTCTTTCAAATAAAACTGCATACCATATGGTAAATTTACATCAGTAGCCTGTGAATTGTATGCAATGTTTACTCCTGAACCTGTTGCATCTATATTTATTTCAAAAGAACCTTTACTTCCGTGGCGCTATAGCACTGCCATCAACAGTATCTAAAGTTATCTCTGAAAGTGACTTACCATTATTTGTCGTAGCACTAAACCTCCAAGGAGCAACTTGAAATTTAATATTACCATTTATAGACTGATAATATTTTGAAAATGTGTAACCAGTAGCAAATAAAACAATTAGTAGTAATATTGCAACTATTGCTAAACTCTTTTTCTTGTTTTTCATAATTTTCACCTCCTTTATAAAAAACGTTAAATGATTTTTTAACAAATAAAACTTTATAATATAACTTAGGGGCATTATAATTATAAAAAGACATGTCAAAAAACTAATCTTTCTTTCATATTTAATTTTAAAATTTTTTGGAAAATTCAATTTTCTTTAAGAACAAAGAAAATTGTTTCGAATAAAATTTGAAATAATTTGTTAAAAATCATTTAACTGTTTGCTATTATAGCACAGCTTTTTTAATTTGTAAAGCTTTTTTCAAAATTTTTTTTGAAATTTAAAAAAATGACTCTTCACAAAATAGTCATTTTCCTTTATTTATTCAGTTTCTTCAGTTTTTTCTTGTTTACAAACTTTTACCTTAACAATTCTTTTTTCTGCTGTTTTTTCTATCTTATAAATCGCATTTTCAGTCTCTAAAATTGGTTTTTCCTTCTCTGTTGGAATTCTTCCTAAACCATCTAATAAATATCCTGATAAAGTATCATAATCTCCATCTGGTATCTCAATATCTAGTAATTTTTCTATATCACTAATTGACATACCTCCTGACATTAAATAAGTATTTTCGTCAATTTTCTCATATTTATTATCTATTTCATCATACTCATCATATATCTCACCAACAATTTCCTCAAGTATGTCTTCCATTGTTACAATACCTGAAGTTCCGCCATATTCATCAAGTATAATTGCTATTTGTTTTCTGTTTTTTCTAAGCTCGTCAAAAAGCTCATTCACAAGTTTAGTTTCTGGCACAAAATATGCTTCTTTAACTAAATTTTTAATTCTTACATTTTTATTTTTCGTAGATAATAAAATATCTTTTACATATACAATACCTTTAATATTATCAATAGTTTCGTCATAAACAGGAACTCTACTATACCTAAAATCTTCTGTCAATTCTTCAATAACCTTTGAAATAGATAAGTTCATATCCAAAGCGAACACATCTTTTCTCGGTATCATAATTTCGGAAACAGTCTTATCATTAAACTCAAAAATGTTATTTATCATTTCTTTTTCTTCTGTATCAATAGTACCTTTTTCTTCTCCTACATCTACCATCATTCTAATTTCTTCTTCTGTAACTGTTTCCTCTTCTACAGCTCCAACACCAACTATTTTAGACACAATATTTGTTGATACCGTTAAAAATTTAACAAAAGGTGCTGTAAGTATAGAAATTGTTTTTATAACTCCGATACTTGCAAAAGCTAGCTTTTCAGAATATTTCATTGCAACTCTTTTTGGCACTAACTCTCCAAATATCAAAGTAAAATATGATAGAATCATTGTAATTATGATAATTGCAATTTTATTCCAAGACTGCAAACTAATAGCTGGTACTAATCTAAAAAGCACTGGAGCAAGCTCACTTGCAAAAGCTTCTGATGCAAAAGCACTTGATAAAAATCCTGCAAGTGTAATTCCTATTTGAATTGTAGCTAAAAATTTACTTGGATTTTCAAGCATGCCTTTAATAGCCTTGGCTTTCTTATTACCTTCTTTTGCCTGCAAATCAATTTTGGTATCATTAAGTGAAATGAATGCAATTTCAGCTGCCGCAAAAAATGCATTTAAAGCAATAAGTATAACTAATAATATTATCTCACTAAACATCGTATTTCTCCTTAAATTTATTTTACATAATATACATCACAAGCATTTAATCTCTTCAAATGTTTCCATTTTTCTAAGTTTGTAGCTTCACATATATTCTCTAAAATTTCTTTATTATTTTGTTGCGTATTTATAAAAACTATTATTCCTTTCGAAATATCCTTATTCTCAAAAATCTTTTGGACGTTTTCTTTAGTATATTCTATATCTCTAGCAATATATGATTCATCTATTTTTGAAAATAAATAGATGTCATCTAAAAATCTATTTCCATTTGATCTCATTGCATATATCGTTGGTAAGTTTAATTCATTTGATAACTTTTCTACAATTTCTGCTCTATCTGTGTATAACTCTTGAATTGGAATATGTAGCCACATTGGCATAATAAACATTACTATAAATATTATAGCAAAAATTCTATTTAATGCTTTTTTACTTACAATATTTTTTAGAAGTACATATAAGTAATAAAATACTAAAATAAATGATAATCCACAAATTGGCAAAACATATCTCAAAGTCTTCCATGGTGAAGAAATTGAAACTAGAAGGAAATAGAAAAATGAAGGTAAAAGCATATATTTTACATATCTATTTCTTCCACTAAAAATTTCTATACCTCTCATTCTCTTATATATCACAATAACTATCATAGATACAAGTACAAAAAACAAAATATTATTAAAACCATATCTATTCATTATAAATAAATATGTAACTATTCCTTTAAAAGCTGTCATAATATTTGATAAATTGCTTAAAGCTCCTTGACCTCTATATCCAAAAAACATATGTTGAATCGAAAATGGGAAAATCAAAATTGATAAAATCCCTGCTACAGCAAGTGCTGCAAAATATTTTCCAAACTCTTTATAACGTTTTTCTTTAAGATATTTTATGGTAAACATTATAAATAATACGACCAAATAAAATAAATAATAATAATGAGTTAATGAACCTACTAAAGCAGATAGCCCTATTGCTGTAAGTAATTTATAATTTTCTTCTTTAATTTCATATAACCTCATATGTAAATATGCTGTTATCACTATGTTTAAAGTAGAAAGCGCATACATTCTTATATAAACTAAATTTGTAAGTGAAGCTATAGTTATACTAGAAAATACTGCCAAAACAATAGATTTTTCCAGTACATTTTCTGTATCCTCTAATAATTTTTTAATTATCAAATACATAAATAAAGTTATACCAGCATAAATAATCATATTAAGTATAATTCCAGACCACATAGAAAATCTACCAACATGAAAGCTCATTGCCACTCTTAGCAAAAAGTAATATAAGGGTGGGTGAACATCGTTTTTTTGATTTATATATACTGGAGAAAAATCAAATTTCTCGTCTTCATTTATAATCAAATAATCTTCATAATAGTCCTTTGTATGCCAAGTATCATAAAAATCGTCATTCATTTGTATTTTAATTTTATCATAATTGGTAAGTCCCATTGAAAAGCCTTCGTCCATATGAATATAAGCTTTATTCATACCAACTACTATAAAAATCAATGTTTGTACAATTATTGCAATTGCTACAATTATTATCTCTTTTTTTGATGTTTTCATATAACCTCTACTAATTATCTTCTAAATATTGTATATATTCCTCTAAGCACATATCTAGTTCATTCATTGCTGTCGCATGTTCTTGTCCTACATATCTCCAATGCCATGGCTCATAAGATACTTTTGTAATTTCTTCTTTATCTTTTCTATATCTCAAAACAAAACCATAATTTTCTGCATTTTCAATAAGCCAAGTAAATACTTTTGTCTTTTCAAAATCATTATTTATATAATTAAAATCTACTGCTAACCCCAAGTTGTGCTCACTCGTGTTTGACTCATTAATGTATTGACGAGTTAGCATCTGCGCTTCTTCTTCAGTTTTTCCATAAGACATATATTCCTTTACTTTTTTAGAAAATAGTTCCTCTTGCCTTTCAACACTTCTATATGCTGATTGTGCCCATAAATCACCTACTTTTGCTTTTTTTGCAGCTAGTAGCATAGCATTTAATTCGTCAATCGCTCTTTTGTCAAATTGTCTAGTTTTATCAATATTGGCAAGTTCTATTGTAAAATTTTCTGGAAGCTCATGATCGTAATTTACTAAAACTAATCGCCAATCATTTAACTTCTGTTTTATTTTAATAGGATCTTGCACATTTAAAAGTACTACTGCATTTTCATCGTCTGTAGTGTTTTGTTCTACATTATTAGTTTCTTCCACATTATTTTCTTCTTTTTTTACTTCGTTAAAAATCTTCTTAACAGCCATGGAGTTATATTTATTATTTCTCACATCTTTGTCAATATATTTTAATCTAATACCAGAAAACACAAATATTGACACACAAAGGCATATAAGAAAAACTATTTTAAAAAAAGTTTTCATTAGTTTATTTCCTTTATTTTTTCGTTTATAAATTCATTACATATTTCAAGTATTTGATCTGCTTGCTTATGTATTTTCTCTGATTTAAAATTCTTTTTTATTCTTTCCGTAAATTGCTCTAAATAATTATGTTCAGCAACAATTTTTAAAGATACCTCAAAATTCAAATCAAAAATATATCCATAAAAAATAGTTATCATATCTGCATTATTTTTAATATTAGCATAATTTACAAGTCGTCTATTTCTTATATCCTCTATTTCTAATTCTCCAATTTCATCTTGATCAAAATTTTTGTACCAACACATCGCCTCAAACTCTTCAAAATTCATGGAATAGAAAATATCTAGCTTGTCCGCATCTCTAATAATTTTTGCAAAAAGTAATTCTTTTTCCGTAAGCCCATCTTCAATACCGGCTCTATTATGATTATAAACTGCTTTTCTAATTACATTATCATAAGTCTCTTCTTCAATAAATCTTCTAATTAAGCCCTCTTCAAAAAGCACTTTTACACTCTGCTCTGCATGATTTATTTTACTATCTCTATCACTAAAAGTATCTGCAATTCTTACCTGTTCAAACCTTCCTAAATCATGGAAAATTCCTATAAGTTCAGCAAGTTTTATCTCCTCTTCTGATAAATTTAAAGACTCTGCTATTACTCTACAATTTTCAGCAACCCTTAGTATATGACTTATTTTAAGTGCTACTCTAGGATGCTCAGGATTGTAATTTGCAACATAATTTTTAAATTCTTTTTTTGCATTTATTATATCAATCATAAAATTCTTTTCTCCCTTAGACGAAGTTTATTTTAATAAATCGTCAATCGTGTGCCAAGCAAGAAGTGCACACTTAACCCTTGCCGGCATATTTGCAACATTTTTAAAAGCAATAGCATCTTCTAATTTTTCAAGTTCTTCCTCGCTTTTTGTTTCTCTTTTAATCATTCCTATAAAAGTTTCAATAATTTCCTTTGCTTCCGCTATAGTTTTTCCCTTTAAAGTATCTATCATTATAGAAGTTGAACTCATAGAAATAGCGCAACCATGCCCATCAAAAGCCATATCTTCAATAACATTTCCATTCATTTTAACTTCTAAAGTTATCTCGTCCCCACAATTTGGGTTATGACCTAATTTTGAAAAGCTTGGATCTCTTAGCTTTTTCTTATTATATGAATTCATACTGTGTTCCATAATAAGCTCATTATATAAATCACTCAATTCATTTTCGTCCATCTTACTTGTCCTTTTTTACATATTTTTCGAATATATTATATGCTTTCTTTAAAGCATTTACAAGTCTATCTACATCTTCTTTTGTATTATAGAAATAAAAGCTTGCCCTACAAGTTGAATCTATACCAAAATATCTCATAAGTGGCTGCGCACAGTGGTTTCCGTGAACGCACGCATACACCTTGACTATCCAAAATACTTGCTACATCATGTGGGTGAACACCTTTTAAATTAAAGGAAATAACACCAGAATGATTGTCTTTATTTGAAGTCAAATATAGTTCTAAAAAGTCTAATTTCTTTAACTCCTCTATTGCATAATCTACAACTTCTTTTTCTTGTTTTTGTATGTTATCATACCCAATTTTTTCTATATACTCAATTGCAGCTCCTAAACCTACTACTCCGCCAACATTTTGAGTTCCTGCTTCAAATTTATTTGGTAAGCTAGCAAAAGTAGTATCTTGTTCGTAAACATATTCTATCATATCTCCACCCATAAGAAAAGGTGTCATTTTATTTAATAATTCTTTCTTACCATAAAGCACTCCTATACCAAGCGGAGCAAGCATTTTGTGTCCTGAGAATACTAAAAAGTCACAATCTAAATCTTGTACATCTACTTTCATATGAGGAATACTCTGTGAAGCATCCACTACTACTACAGCACCTTTTTTATGCGTAGCCTCAATTACTTTTTTTACATTATTAATAGTTCCTAAAACATTTGAAACATGTGTTATTCCAACTACTTTAGTATTATCTGTAATTTTACTTTCAATTTCTTCATCTGATATTTCAAAATTACCATCTAAATACATATAGTCTAAAATAGCAGAATTTGTTTTAACAACTTTTTGCCAAGGCACTAAATTAGAGTGGTGTTCCATTATTGAAATAACTACTTTATCACCTGCTTTTACGTTTTCTAATCCATAAGAATATGCAATTAAATTCAAACTTTCAGTAGCATTTTTAGAAAATATAATTTGCTCTCTGCTTGGGCTATTAATAAACTCAGCAATTTTAGTTCTAACATTTTCATATACCTCTGTAGCCTCTTGACTAAGAGCGTATGCACCTCTATGTGGATTAGCATTATATTTCTTATAAAATTCGTCCACTTTTTCAAGTACATAACTAGGCTTTTGAGTAGTTGCACCACTATCTAAATATGCTATATCTTTATTCTTTAATATTGGAAAATCTTCTTTATAATTCATTAATCTAACCTCTTATCTATTTCATAAATAATTTCATTTTTTAGCTCGTCATTCTTTATGCTCTCTAAAATTTTATTAAATTTTGCCCTTACCATAAGTTTCATAGCAGATTTTTCGTCAAAACCTCTACTCATAATATAAAACAGTTCTTTATCCCCAATTTTACCGCTACTTGTGGAATGATTTCCTTCCACATCTTCTTCTGAACAAAGTAGCATTGGAAGTGCTAGTGAACGTGCTTTATCTGAAAGGAGCATACAAGCTTCATTTTCATTACCTTTTGCTTTTTTAGCTCCACGTTTAAAATCAATTGTACCTTTGAAATGCTTTTTACTACTATCTTTTAACGCACCTTGAACTTCAAAATTCACGCTTGATTTTTCCCCATATAACTCAGCAATATAGTTTAAATCAAAAACTTGATTTTCTTTACCTAAGTAAATTGTACTTAAATTATTATTGGCATTTTTACCAATGATGTTTGAATAATAATTTGAAATACTATATTTTCCGCCAAAATCTATCATATAGCTATTAACTTTAGCACCATCTAAAATTTCGTTTTCAATTGCTATGAAGTTATTTGATTTTGTATTTAATAGATTTACAAAAGTGATATTTACTTCTGAATTCTCACCAGCTCTAAGCTTAATATCACCATTATGAAAATACTCTAAATCATCTTTAGAAGTATATTTTATAATGACATTTGATTTTGTATCTGGTTTTGCATCAATAAAAATTTTATCTACTAAATAATCATTTTCTTCGTCGAACTTAAAATCAACCATTACAGTATTTTTCATTTTACTATTTATATTTACAGTAAGTTCATAATTTGATGCTTGCTCAGTAAGAAGGTCACAGATACCATATTCAAGTACAATGTCATAGATTTCACGTAATGCAACATCTTTTGAGCTTTCCAAAAATACTTCTGCACTTTGAAAAGGCTTTAATCTTCTTCGTATCTCTATATTATCTAATTTAATATTATTTATATTGAAATTTCTAGCCGTTCTTACTGGCGTTTCATTTAATTTAATCATTAGCCGATTGTTCCCTCCAACTCTAAATTTATCAAGTTATTCATTTCAACAGCATATTCCATTGGTAAAGCATTAGACACTGGTGAAGCAAAGCCACGTACTATCATTGCCTTTGCATCAGCCTCTGATAGTCCTCTACTCATAAGATAGAATATTGCCTTATCGCTAATCTTACCAATTTTAGCTTCATGTGAAAACTCAACTTCTTCTGTTCTAACATCTGCTGTTGGTATAGTATCTGAAATAGATATATCATCAAGCATAAGTGACTCACAAGACACAGAGCATTTTGAATTTTGCGCATTTTCAGCAACTCTTACCAGTGAACGATAAGTACATTTTCCACCATTCTTTGAAATTGATTTTGCATTTACTACACTGGAAGTATTTTTTGCATTATGAATAACCTTGAAACCATTATCTAAGTTTTGCCCTGCGCCTGCAAAAGAAATACCTGTAAACTCTGTTTTTGAACCTTCACCATTTAATATACTCATTGGATAAAGCATTGATATCTTTGAGCCGAATGAGCCAGATACCCAGTCCATCCCAGCATTTTTGCCTACTATTGCTTTTTTAGTATTTAAGTTAAGCATATTCTTAGACCAATTCTCAATAGTAGAATATCTTAAATATGCATTATCTTTTACATATAACTCAACACAACCTGCGTGTAAATTTACCTTATTATACTTCGGAGCGCTACAACCTTCTATAAAATGTAAACTTGCTCCTTCATCAACTATAATTAAAGTATGCTCAAATTGTCCAGACTCTGGTGAATTTAATCTAAAATATGATTGAAGTGGAATATCTACCTTCACCCCTTTTGGTACATATACAAAAGATCCACCTGACCATACAGCAGCATGA
The DNA here is from genome assembly GCA_949745595.1 of uncultured Clostridia bacterium. Classification (GTDB taxonomy): domain Bacteria; phylum Bacillota; class Clostridia; order TANB77; family CAG-508; genus Scatovivens. The sequence continues at coordinate 23,737 of CATJWN010000069.1, read as the reverse complement.
AGTGCAACAAATTTATGGTCGTTTACTGGTACACATTTCATAAAATGCTTTCTTACCATATCTGGATATTCTCTAACTGCAGTTTCCATGTCAGTATAAATTACACCTTGTTTTATTAAATCTTCTTTTATACTATGATATACAACTTCTGAGTCATATTGTGCACCAACACCTGAAAGTGAAGTTTTTTCAGCATCTGGAATACCAAGCTTATCAAATGTATCTTTAATTTCTTCTGGCACATCTTCCCAAGAAGAATTTAATTTTGTCTTAGGTCTTACATATGTTGCTATTTCACTCATATCAAGTTCTGATAAATCAGGTCCCCAAGTTGGAAGTTCTAAACTATTATATACTTCTAAAGCATTTAAACGAATTTGTTTCATCCAGTCTGGATCATTCTTTTGTTTAGAAATTTCCTCAATAATCTCCTTATTTAAGCCCTTTTTTATTTTAAAATCATAGTCATCCTTGTTTTTTATATCATAAATATTTCTGTTTATCTCTTCAAGATTAGTCTTCATTGACATTTCCTTTCATTTAATTTTTGTACTTGCTATATCCATTTTCTTCAATCTCTTTTGCAAGCTCTCCATTTCCTGTTTTTACAATTTTACCGTTTACTAAAATATGAACATAATCTACTTTTAAACTACTTAAAATCTTTGTATTATGTGTAATAATAAGTACTGCATTATTTTCGTTTTTAAACATCTCAATTCCTTTAGACACTGTACGTATAGCATCAACATCTAATCCAGAATCTGTTTCGTCTAAAATGGCAAGCTTTGGATTTAAAACTAGCATTTGTAAAATCTCATTTTTCTTTTTCTCACCACCTGAAAATCCAACATTTAAGCTTCTTTCCATGTTTTTAGAATTCATATTAAGTTCGTCCATGTATTTCTTAACTTCTTCTTTAAATTTAAAAATCTTAACAGGCTCGCCAGTTATTTTATTTTTAGCATATTTCAAGAAATTAGTAACTGAAACGCCCGGAATTTCCTCCGGTAATTGGAAAGACATAAAAATACCTTTTCTTGCAATTTCATCAGTTTTAAGGTCATTTATATTTTCACCTTCAAATAAAATTTCTCCAGCTACTTTTTTATATGCTGGGTGATTTAAAATAGCGTTAGCAGTAGTAGATTTTCCAGAACCATTTGGTCCCATGATAACATGAATTTCACCCTTATTTATTTTCAAATTTATACCTTTTAAAATCTCTTTATCTTCTGCATTTACACATAAATCCTTTATTTCAATTAATGTATTTTTCATAACTATCTCCTTAATCTAATTTTGTCTTCTTAAACAACTTCTGCATTGTTCTTTATTTATGTCATATCCACAATCTAAATCAGTCATATCCAAAACTTTATGTACATATCTTGCTAAACCATTTATAGTATTATCACTTATTGCCGATTTTATTTTTTCAGCTTCATTTTTTGCTTCGTCAGCTTGCAGATTAAGCACATCTTTTAAAAATAAATACACAATATCATAAGCTTCTAAAAGCTTTTTCGCAAGTTCTTCGCCATTTTCTGTAAGTTCAATCGTTCCATAAGTTTCATAATGAATTAAGCCTGTGTCTTTTAAATTGTTCAAAGCCTTATTAACACTAGGTTTTGAACAGTTCATTTTATCAGCAATATCGGTAACCCTAATATTGCCATTTTGTTTTTTCAAAACATACATAGTTTTAATATATTCTTGCAACGATTTAGATATCATATTCCCTCTCCTCATTTTGTTAACTATGGCTAACATTATATAATTTTTGCCTTTGTTTGTCAAGGTTAACAATTAAAAAACTCCACTATTTTAGTGGAGTTTCATAAAAATTATATTTACCATCTTTCTGCTTGAAATAAAATTTCAGTATGTTCGTCATTTACTGCTATAAAAGCCAGGTTTCCGTGGTTTCCCGGTTTTGATGTAATTAGATATATTGTAACATCTTCCCTTGTTTCATTTAAGTTAATTCCATAATGATATATTCCGAAATCATTTAAGTCCTTTTGTGTATGCTCTGTTGTATTTATAACTCCTATATAATCTGTTTTATATTTATCAATGTAAGACTCTATTTCTTCTTTGGTAGCTTTAAACTCTAATTGCATTACCATTCCACCTTATAAAAATTGAGGAACAAACAGCAATATTTTCCTTAATTTTTTTATTTTTCATTAAGAATTTTAATATTAACAAAATTATTATTGGTACAAAAAGCACTAAGCCTTTTACAAAATATCGACCTACACAACAAAAAGTTAAAATATAATATATACATATAGAAATTACTGTTAAAAAAGCTATTAATAAATTCATTTTATTTGCTCCAATCTTTTATTTGAAATTATTTCTATAGTAACATCTTATTCCAATAAATGTCAATTAACATACTATTCAATCTTATTATATTATCATAAAACTAAGTAGTATATCGAAAAAACTTATCTACTTTATATCATTAAGTTTTCTATAAAATTCATAATTATTAGTATTAGTTCGTCTTACTACACATCTATATATTCCGTTTTTTTCTTTTTCTATATAATTACAATCAAGCAACACTTCTTCAAACGCTTCACCATATTTTAACCCATTTTTCTCATAATCTTCATTTGATATTTTAAATTTAAGCTCTAAGCAACGTTCTAGTCCATGACTATAAATTAATTTTATATGTACAAATTTAAAACTTGAAGCATTTTTTATTTCTAATACACTCATTAATTCTTTTTGCCCTTCCTTAGATATATTCCAAGTTGTACTACAAAAAGGACTATTTACATACATTATTATTAAACCGACTATAACTATTATTTTTAATATTTTTTTGTATTTGTTTTTCATTCATCATCCCTACTCATATTTAACTATATATTTATCTTTTATTTTATCTAAATATAAATTTTGTCTTTTATTATTTGAAGTTACAAGTATACATACTATTATCAACAATATTACAAAATTCGAAATACTAACTACTATTATTTTCTTTTTTCTATTCATCTAATCTTACTCCCCTTGTTCATTATTGTTCCATATTAATTCAAATCCGTTATCTTTTCCTTCTACATAAAAGAATCTAGCTTTTCCTGCATAATGTAAATCTGCAAATACTGTCGTCACAAAATCCTCTTTGATACAAAGATTTTCTTCATAATAATCCCCTTTCATTATACATTTTAGAGAAAGGTGAATTCTCTAATTTCTTTTTCCCCATTTAGATTATACATTTAAAAATTCAAAATTAGCTAAAAATTTACAAACAAAACAAAAAAGCCAAGTGTTTATTACACTTGGAATTTTGTTTTTATTGTGGAACAACAAGGTGGGTGAGGTTCTTATAATATAATACAAATTAATCCGCCGCTGCCTTCGTTTACAACTCTTTCTAAAGTCTCACGAAGTTTCTTTTGAGCCTCTTCTGGCATTCTTACTAATTTGTTTTGTAAGCCTTCATTTACAAGCTCGTGTAAGCTCTTTCCGAAAATATTAGATTCCCAAATTTTCTTAGGATCGCTCTCGAACTCTGAAAGCAAGTATTTTACTAAATCTTCAGACTGTTTTTCACTACCAACAATTGGTGATACTTCTGTTTCTGTGCTAATCTTCATCATATGAATTGATGGTGCTTTAGCTCTAAGTTTTACACCATATTTCTGTCCTTGTTTTACTATTTCTGGCTCTTCTAAAATAAGGTCATCAATACCTGGTGACACTATACCATAGCCTCTTTCGTTAACCTCGTGAAGAGCATATGCCATTTTATCATATTGTTTCTTAACTTTAGAAAAGTTTGAAACACATAAGAATAAATCACCTTCGTTTTCAATCTTCTGTCCGCTTATTTCACTTATCATTTGATAGAATAAACTTTGTTCGATTTCAACATCAACAAATACTTCGCCAGTTCCAAGGTCTATTTGTTCTAATTTCGCATTTTTTACAGCTTCACACTCAGTAAACTTAGAATAACAATTTCCTATATCTTTTATTCTGCTTACACCTTCAAAAGTCTCTTTAGCTTTAGCATATAAATCCTGTTTTAAGCTGTTATTAAAGTCTAAACCATTAATCCATGTTGGGAAATTTACATTTATTCTTTCAATTGAAAACTCGTATAGGATTTTAGAAAAAATATTATTAATGTCCTCTAAATTCAAGTCTACACAGTTAACTGGAATTACTGGTGTTCCATATTTATTTGACAAATCTTCTGCTAAATTAATACTATATGAGTCATAAGGATTTAAACAATTCATTAAAATAACAAAAGGTTTATTCATTTCCTTTAGTTCTGTAATAACTCTTTCTTCTGCTTGAACATAATCTTCTCTTGGTATGTCTGTAATTGAACCATCTGTAGTAATTACGATACCTACTGTTGAATGTTCAACAATTACCTTTTTAGTTCCAAGCTCTGCTGCAGTTTCAAACGGCATCTCTTGGTCTGACCATGGAGTCTTTACCATTCTTGGCATTTCATCCTCCATATAGCCAATTGCATTATTAACTAGATATCCGGACACAATCTACCAATCTAGTCTTAAGCTTAATGTTATCACTTAATGTAATTTGTGCTGCTTCGTTCGGAATAAATTTAGGCTCAGTAGTCATTATTGTTCTTCCACCAGCACTTTGTGGAAGTTCATCAATTGCTCTTTCTCTTTTGTATCCATTTTCTATATTAGGCAAAACCAACAATTCCATAAATCTTTTAATAAAAGTTGACTTTCCAGTTCTTACAGGTCCTACTACTCCTATGTATATATCTCCTTCTGTTCTAGTTTTAATATCTTGATATATATTTAAGTTCTCCATAAAAAAATACCCCCTAATTTTGTACACTTTTTAGTAAAGTATATTAAGGAGTACCTTTTTTATGACTATTTAATTAAATTTATTTTGCACGTATAAATAATAAAGTTTGACTAGCTGAATTTAAAGCCTTCTTACCACCAGTTGCCGTGTTGTTATAATCTGATACTGGAGTTCCATATCTTCCAAAGTTTTGAACTGTACCTACTGAGTAGTAACAATCATTATGCCCTACTGAGCCATCTAAATAAGCTGCAGCACTTGTTGAAAGTGTTAAACCACCCCAATAATTATCTCTAACTGAATCTGTTGTTAATCCAATTGATATTGGTGAATATCCTGCTACTGGCTGTGTTACACTAACTGTATCGGTTGTAGTAGTATTTGTTGTGTCTGATGTAGTAGTAACTACCTCTGTCTCTTTCGTTGGATCATTTGTCTGTGACCATCTATTATATACACCGTCTGTTATGTTGAACTCTCCGTTTTCATCACAGTTATATGCTAATAGAAATTCATAATAGCTACTATTGCTGTTCTTAAATGATGTAAGTCCACCATCTAAAATACTATATAATCTTGGAGTAAAAGACTTCTTTGCATTATCTTTAGAAACATTTATAAAGTTATCTTCTGAACCACCACCTAAAATGTCAGTATCTGCGTTATATGCTAAATCTGTTTTGTAGTTGTTTTGATAGAATACGCATTTCCATAAACTATTATCTCTTGCAAATCTATAATATATATTATGATTATTTAAGTTAATATTATAATTTGTCTTATCATATAACATATAATCATATAAATTTACATTCATTTTGTTTTTATTTATCTCGGTCTCTAAATCTAAAATTATATCATTATTTAATATATAAGTAATATTAGGTTTTGTAGCATCATCTGTTGGTGTTTTATATTTTTTATAAGTATATAGCTTTCCATTTATTGTATAATTAACTTCTGGTGCATCATTTTCAGTTATAGCTTTTAAAGTCTTTAATTGCTCTATTGTTGAAATAGGAACTACACTTCCTGAAGTAATTGACAACATAGAGTCATACGCAGTATTAGGATCAACTCCCATTGAATATATTTTTGCAGTCTCACGTGCAGCATCTAATTGTGCAGAATTTCTTCTAGTAGTAATACTGTAAGCTCCTATCATAAATGCCATAAAAAATAGCATTGCAAGTATTACAAATAATGAAATTGCACCTCTTTGATTTTTAACTTTTTTCATTTATAATTCCTTTCTCTAAAAGGTTATATTCCACTTCAAATTATATATAAAAAAAGAGGTACTTTCAATATAACAAATATATTTGTAATAAAAATGTTATATTGATTTTTCACACAATGGACACAATTATAATATACTATATGTATGATGTAGGTTTAGAATCTAGAAATATTATGAAAGGAGTTTATCTAATTGTTTAGCGCCTGGACACTGGGAGAAAGCCAGTGTTGACGAGGAGAAACTTATCGAAAGACTCGGCGGATGGTTTCACGGCAAAGGTTACTGTCGTAATACATATTATTAAAAAGTAGTAGCAATATTATAACAGAGGTAATATGAAGTAACTTAGATTTTTAGCTACATACATTTTTCTTTAAAGGAGATAAATATATGTGTGGAATAGTTGGATATGTAGGCCCAAAAAAAGCTGAGCCTATACTTATTAATGGACTTTTACGTCTAGAATACAGAGGTTACGATTCAGCAGGAATCGCAACTATGGAAAAAACAGGAATTAAAAATGTTAAAAATAAAGGTCGTGTTAATGACCTACTTTCAATGAAAGAAATCGAAAGCTTAGAAGGTACTTTAGGAATTGCTCATACTCGTTGGGCAACTCATGGAAAACCATCTAGTATAAACTCTCATCCTCATATGGATAATTCAAATAGCTTTGCAGTAGTTCATAATGGTATAATAGAAAATTATGCTGAACTAAAAAAAGAGTTAGAAGATAAAGGTTATAAATTCTTATCAGAAACTGATACTGAAGTTATACCAAACTATATACATTATTTCTATAAAAATAGTACCGAAACTGGAGAAACTAAATTTTTAAGTGCAGTAAATAAAACTTGTAAATTATTAAAAGGAAGTTTTGCCCTTGAAATACTTTGCAATGACTTCCCAAATAGTATGATTGTTGTTAGAAAAGATAGTCCTTTAGTTATTGGAACAAGTGAAACTGAAAACTATGTAAGCTCAGATATACCTGCAATACTTTCATTTACAAAGAACTTCTATCTTTTAAATGACTTAGAATTCGCTTACCTTACTCGTGACGCAGTGACATTTTATGATAATAACTTAAATAAAATAGAAAAATCTGTAACTAGTATTGAATGGAGCGCTGCAGCTGCTGAAAAAGACGGTTATGCAGATTTTATGTTAAAAGAAATCTATGAACAACCTCGTTCTATTAGAGAAACTATCGGTTCTCATATTGTAACAAACGGAACTTGTCAATTTGACGGTTTAAACTTATCAAAAGAATATTTAAAAAGTATAAATAAAATCTTTATTATAGCTTGTGGTACTGCTATGCACGCAGGTCTTGCTTCTAAAACAGTATTAGAACAAATCTGTGAAATATCAACAGAAGTTGATGTTGCATCAGAATTTAGATATAGAACCCCACTTGTTAACGATAAAACTTTATGTATTTTTATTAGTCAATCTGGTGAAACAGCTGACACTATAGCAGCACTTAAACTTGCTAAACAAAAAGGTGCAAAAACAATTGCTATTTCAAATGTAATTGGAAGTTCAATTACTCGTGAAGCAGATTACACAGTATATACTCATGCAGGTCCTGAAATAGCTGTTGCCTCAACAAAAGCATATACTGCACAAATAATGTTACTTGACATTCTAGCACTTTATTTTGCTGAAATCTTAGGAATTAACTTAGATAAAGTTGAATTAATGAAAAAAGAACTTTTAGAAATACCTGCTAAAACTGAAAAATGTTTAGCACTTGCAAATGAAGTAAAAGAATTTGCAAATAAAGTGTATAAAGAAAAAGATATTTTCTTCTTAGGACGTGGTCTTGACTATTCTTCTTCTTTAGAAGCATCTTTAAAACTTAAAGAAATTTCATATATACATTCAGATGCTTATGCTGCAGGAGAATTAAAACATGGACCTATTGCTTTAATTGAAAATGGTATTACAGTAGTTGGACTTTTAACAGTTCCACATCTTGTAGAAAAAACTGTTAGCAATTTACAAGAAGTAATTAGTCGTGGCGCAAAAACTTTGATCGTTACCAACCAAGATTTAGGAGATAAAGATTTCGATAAAGTTATTCGTATACCTGAAGCATCAGAATATGTTTCTCCTTTACTTTCAATAATACCAATGCAACTTTTTGCATACTTTATATCAAAAGAAAAGGGTTTAGACGTTGATAAACCAAGAAACCTTGCAAAATCAGTTACAGTTGAATAACTAAATAATAAACAAATTCAAGCACGCTGGGAAGTCCCAGCGTGCTTTTGCTTTGGTATTTTTCAAATTGTTTTAAATAATCACTACTATATTGGCAAAACAAAAACTGCTATCAAGCAACACAAAGCTTAAAAGCCGTGCCGCCAAATTCATGGTCTGCTCTAATTTCCATATTAACTTTGTTAACTGTAAATCGCATTTCTCCTCTTCTATAGAACGCTTTTTGCTCATCGCCTCCCAAAACCTTGAAATTGCGAGAGTCAGCGAAAACTTGCCTATGCGATATACGGAAATCCCCCATAGTTGCATAGAATTCATACATATCTTGGTCGATATTGTCCCATGGGAAAGGCTTTCTGTTGAAGGGATCTTTAAATCCCACAACACCTGCTTCTTCTCCAGCAAAAATAGAAGGTAAGCCTGGCAAAGTATATTGCATAAAAACTGCCAGTTTCTTTAAACTTCTTGCTAATCTTGCTCTGTCGTTGGGTATAGAGTCATGTTCGTACTCCCAGCTTCTGAATTTATAGGTGTCAAAGGCACCATTCACCAGCCAGTAGTCGTTCTGTTCCATTGCCCAAGTAGTCTCAAATCTCGGATCAGCTTGCATGAAATCTCCAACAAGATTATTGGAAATCCTCGGAGTATCGTGTGAGCTTAAGAAAATCGGAGACACATCAAGTGACTGCGGAGGATAAAGCTCGAGTTCCCGCATAATCTGCTTAAAGTTCCCAAAATTCCCCCATCTTAAGTAGCGATAGATAGCAATGGCAGTCTGATAATTCATGACTCCATCTAGCTTGTCGCCAATTAAGAAATCTCGACTGTCGCCAAGTACCGCATTTTTCCAAACCTCGCCCAATACATAAAGCCCAAAATGCTCTTTTATGAAGATAAGGACTCTGTCAGGCAGGTTGTCTGCGACATCAAGACGAATGCCGTCCACATATCCGCTGTACTTTTTAAGCCATCTGAATAGGTACTCATAGAACTTGTCAGAATTCTTGTTGAACTCTACCAGATTCTTGTAGCCCCACCAGCACTTAGCTTCTGTGTACTTCTTAATCCAATCGTACATTTCCGGTTCTTTGGTAATCAGCTCATTTCCACTTCCAGAATGGTTAAACACCATATCTACAACCAGCTTCATTCCCAAAGAGTTTGCCTTTTCGTGTAATTCTTTCAGGTCATCCCAAGTTCCAACCATTTCATCGATTTGCTCATAATCATCGATATCATAACGGTTAGAAGAACTGCTCTTTAGTATTGGTGTGAGATATATCACAGTTACATTAAGAGACTTAAGGTAGTTCAGTTTAGAGATAATTCCCCTAAGATTTCCGCCATAGAACTGATCGTTCCGGTATATACCGTCAGCATCAGGTCTCCATTTTGGAAAGGTCGTCCAAGTTACAACTTTTGATTTCAAGTGCTCTGGCAAATCTTTGGAGCAAAATGTATCAACATAGATTTGATACATAATGCCACCCTTCAGCCAGTCAGGTGTTTTAAATTTTGCATAGTAAACATACACCTGCCAAAAGGCCTTGCCATGCATGTCGGTCAAAACTGCTTTGTGCGAATTTGTGTCATACTCAATTAACTTGTACTGTCCGTTTAGATAAAGCTGAATATAGAACGTTCTGTAGCCCGGATCGCTAAAAGAAACTTCGCCAGTAAATACACTGTAGTCTTCACCCGATTTCTCAGGATCATACTGCAAAGCACAACTAGTTTCAGCTCCAGGAGCTTCTCCGCGCCTGTTGTAGCACGCTCTTGCATCAGTTACCATACCAAACACGTTATCAATCTCAAGTGTCACCCGTGTCGTGGTGTTGGTAGCAATGCTGCTTTCATACTTTACCACAATTTTTTCATTACCAAGCACATAAAAAACCCCCTTTACTAAAAGTGTGCTTTTGTTGATGGTTAACGAAACGAATAATATCCGCCTTTGCTATTAATTTATTATTTTTTAGCTATATTGTCAATATTATTTTTGTCTATTTTACAAAACATTCACAAAACAAAAATAGGCACCCTTAAAGTGCCTATTTTACTATGTTTTAATCATACCATTCAAATTCCCATTCAAGAATTTTCACTGTATCTCCTTCACAAACGCCTTTATTTTTTAGTTCTGCTTCTATTCCTAATTTTTTAATCATTTTTTGTAAATATGCCATAGATTCGTTATCACCAATGTTAACTCTACCCATTAATCTTTCTACTGCTGGACCTTCTACGATAAACTCACCTTGAACAGGAGAATATACTGTAAACTGGTCTTCTTCATCTTCTAAAGTATATACAACTCTATCTTCTGCCTCTACAATCTCTTCTTTTGGAAGAGTTTTAACAAGTTTACCTACATAGTCCATAAGCTCATTTACGCCTTCGCCAGTAACTGCTGAAATTTTATAAATCTCAAGTCCAAGTTCTTTTGCCTTTTTTTCTAATTCAATAAAACCTGTTTCATCTTGTAAGCTATCGACTTTATTAGCTACTATTATTTGTTTTCTTTTAGCTAATTTCTCACTATATCTTTGAAGTTCTGAATTTACTTTTTCAAAATCCTCTACTGGATTTCTACCTTCTGTTCCAGCAACATCTATTACGTGTAGCAAAAGTCTTGTTCTTTCAATATGGCGTAAAAATTGTGTTCCAAGTCCTACTCCTTCACTCGCCCCTTCAATAATTCCTGGAATATCTGCCATAACAAAACTATCTCCTAATTTCGTTTTTACAACTCCTAAATTAGGATCAATAGTTGTAAAATGATAATCTGCAATCTTAGGTCTTGCAGCAGATACTTTAGAAATAAGTGTTGATTTTCCAACATTCGGAAAACCTACTAACCCTACATCAGCCAAAAGTTTAAGCTCTAAGATAACCTCTTTTTCTTTACCTTTTTCTCCATCTACCGCAAAATGTGGTGCTTGTCTTGTAGAAGTTGCAAAATGAGTATTGCCTTTTCCACCTCTTCCACCTTTCAAAATAAGTTCTACTTGGTCATCTTCAGATAAATCTGCAATAACTTTTCCGCTCTCACTGTCTTTTACTACAGTGCCTTTTGGAACCATTACATATAAATCTTCACCTGATTTTCCAAAACAACGGTTTCCACTTCCATTTTGACCATTCTCAGCCTTAAAACGTTTAGTAAATCTAAAGTCAATTAGAGTATTTGCATTAGCATCAACTCTAAAATAGATGTCTCCACCTTTTCCTCCATCTCCGCCATCTGGTCCACCTGCTGCAACATACTTTTCACGTCTAAACGTAGCTGCGCCGTTTCCGCCGTCTCCTGATTTAATTATAATTTTTGCATAATCTACAAACATACTATTCACTCTCTTAGTCTACTACAAGACCAACTTTCTTATAAACTTCTTTTAATAATTTATCTGTTATTTCTCTAGCTTTTTTATCGCCTTTTTCGTAAATTGCTCTTAATTTTTCTGGACTTTCTAAAAGCTCATTATATCTTTTTTGTAATGGCTCTAATCTTTCTACAACAGCCTCTGCAACTGCTGTTTTGAAGTCTCCATATCCTTTGCCATCAAATTCTTTTTCAACTTCTTCCATTGATTTATGTTTAATAATTCCATATATTGACATTAAGTTACTTACACCTGGTTTTGCTTCTTTATCATATCTTACTTTGTTTTCAGAATCTGTAACAGCTTTCTTAAATTTCTTTCTAATCTCATCAGGTGTATCTGTTAATAAGATTTTATCAAGCTCATTTACAGCACTTTTACTCATTTTAGATGTTGGATCTTGAAGTCCCATAATTCTAGCACCAACTTTTCCAATATATGCTTCTGGCATTTTAAAAGTTTCTCCATATATGCTGTTAAATCTTTCAGCAATATCTCTAGTTATTTCTAAGTGTTGTTTTTGATCATCTCCAACTGGAACTAGGTCTGCATTATATGCTAATATATCTGCAGCCATTAATACAGGATATGTAAATAATCCACTATTAATATTATCTGCATGTTTTGTAGCTTTATCCTTAAATTGTGTCATACGATTTAATTCACCCATATAAGTATAACAATTTAAAACCCATGAAAGTGCTGGATGTGCTGGTATATGTGATTGTATAAATATTGTATTTTTTTCGGGGTCGAGTCCTGCTGCAACATATAAAGCAAGTAACGCTAAAGTATTCTTTCTTAACTCTTCTGGATCCTTTCTAATAGTTAATGTATGTAAATCCGCTATCATATAATAACAATCGTATTTATCTTGCATTTCTACCCAATTATTTAAAGAACCTAAATAATTCCCTAAAGTTAAAACTCCTGTTGCTTGAATTCCGCTTAAAATAATTTTCTTTTCCATAGCTTTCATACCTCCATAAAATTAATTCTATTTTTTTCTTCTAATTATCCAATCTTTTTCTACTTTTCTTGGAATACTTAAAATTACTTTTTGTTCTGCTTTTCCTGGATTTACAGTTTCTATTTCTTCACCTGTTTCGTCATTCCACAATTTGTTAATCCTAAATTCTGCTGCTTCCATTTGACCCGGAATAATAATCTCTAAAGTATCTCCAATTGATAATTTATTTCTAATCTCTATTAAAACTCTATCATCTTCTAACTGTTCTATAACCTTTCCGCCAAACTCATAAAAACTATTGTATTGTCTGCCAGAATAATCTTGAAAATCTTTATTATTTCTGTCATTAAAATAGAATGTTGTTAAACCTCTAGTTTTTGTTTTTTCAAGTTCTCTTAGGTATTTTTCAGGATTATAGTTTTGAGGATCTTTCATATAATCATCAATAGCATTTCTATAAGCATTTACTACTGTTGCTACATAATACTCTGTTTTAAGTCTTCCTTCTATTTTTAAGCTATCAATTCCCATATCTACAATTTCTGGTATTTCAGCTATTAAACATAAATCCTTTGAAGAAAATATGTAAGTGCCTTTTTCGTCTGTCTCAACTGGCATAAGATCTCCGTGAATTATTTGTTTCCTCAACATATATATTATATGCCCATCTACAACTTTGTGCACAATCACCTAGGTTTCCATTTCTTCCAGCTAAAAATTCACTTAAAAAGCATCTCCCAGAATAACCAAAACATAAAGCTCCATGTACAAACATTTCTATTGTTAAATCTTCTGGCTTATTTCTCATAATTTCTTTAAGTTGTACTTTATTTAATTCTCTGCCAAGTATTACTCTTTTCGCACCATTTTTATGCCAAAAATTACAGCTATGCCAGCTTACAGTATTAGCTTGAGTACTAATATGTAATTCAACATCTGGTGCTGATTCTCTCACAGTATCTAGTACACCACCATCTGATATAATGATTCCATCTACTTTTATATCATTTAATATTTTAGCCTGAGCCTTTATTTCTTCATAAGTTTCATCCCAAGCATATATATTAATAGCAACATATACTTTTTTACCAAGTTTATGTGCATACTCTACAGTCTTTACTAAATCGTCATCACCAACTTCTGATCTTGATCGTAAAGACAATTTCGGTGTTCCACAATACACTGCGTCTGCTCCATACATAAATGCAATTTTAGCTTTCTCAAAAGAACCTGCTGGTGCTAATAATTCTGGCTTTTTCATATAAATCTCCATTTCTATTTCATAGTTACTGATACTGGACAGTCTTTATCAGAATACACTGTAACTCCCTTTTCAGTTAATAAATTACGTATCTTTTCTGCTGTATACCAACTTACCTTATTAGGATTCTCAAATATCCAATTTGGTGCTGGTATAAATGCCACTTTAGGATTTATTATACTATATATCTCGTCTGGCATACTATTATTTCCATGATGTCCTATTTGAACATAATCAGATTTTAAACTTTCTTTATGCTTTTTTATCAACTCATTTCCAATTTTTCCATCTTGAACATCTGCAAAAAATAAAATACTTTCTTCTTTTCCACTTAATTTAAACACTAATGCTCCATTATTAAGTATATTGCTAGAATATGTATCAACCCATTCAGAGTATGACCAAAGGACTTCTAAGTTCAAACCTATAACATCCTCAACAATATTTCCTTCTGAAAGGCTCTTAATATGATCATTTTCTGTAGCAAACTTAACAAAATCTTCGTAAGTTGACCAATCAACTTCCCAAGGAGTAGAAGCCTTACATTTCTCAAGTTCTGGTATGTTTTCAGTATATACTTGTTTTATAGTTACTTCTGGATGGTTTTTCATAATATTTAAAAACACACCAGCATGGTCTGCATCTAAATGTGTAACTATCCAAGTATCTACAACATTATTATGCTTCTTTATAGTTTCTAATATATTATTTACATCACCTTCAACAGTTTCATAGCCACCGTCCACTATTACTAACCCCTTAACATTACCTTCAATTGCAAAGCTCATCATCTGCTCTTCGCCTTGACTGCCAAACTCTGTAATAGTCCAACTAGTATTAGTAGTTGACTGCGCTAATGATACTGCTTCCTCTTCTTTATTTACTATACTATCATAAGTAGTAATTCCACAAATAATTAAAATTACCAATAACATAATTAAAACTATCTTTTTCATAATTTTTCCAAATCCTCCTTGTATATTATACTTAATTTTTCAAGATATTTCAACAGTTTTCGTGATTATTATATAATTTAATTTGATTGATTTTTGAGTTATTTTATGGTATAATTATATTGTTAGGAGATTTTATGGAAATTAATAATAGAACATCACTTCCAGATAATTTTTTGTTAGATATTACAAACATACCAGGGTCTAGTGATGATGTTTGCTTAACATCTATTGAACATTATCGTGATTTTTTATATCACCCAGACCCTATTGTAGCAAATATAGCTCAAGCAATGATTGGAAATTTAACTGAATATTACAATATTTCCCATAAAGGTAGTTTAAATTTTGAATTAGCCCTTCCTCATTTGTCAGAAATGGCTAACTTCATGGATTCTAAAAACACACCTCAAATGGATATAGAATCAACTGCTCGTATAAAATCTTTTTACAGCCTCTATGAAAAGTTATTAATGGAATGTTCAGATCGATTAGAAAAGAAAACTGCAATTCCTACCTCAGGACTTGCTTATGACATAATTGCTACTCGTGATGTTATACATCCACGTTATCAATTTAGATTAGAACCAGAAAACTTCTATAGACATGTATATGGTCTAATATTAGAATATATGGAACATATTAATGAATTAAGTAAAGAAGATTCAAGATATGGTTTTCAAGAAATTCCATTAAATAAACAATTAGATATATCAAAACCCAAAATACTTAATTTTGAACCTGATAGTAATTTTACAATACCTAAGCAGGATTTCGTTGCCTATGCTTTAAATATAAAAGGTATTCCAGAAGTATATAGATACATAACTTCTTTGCCACCATCTTTAAACAAAGACGACATTTATAGAGAAATACAAAAAATAAGAAATGCAGATTTTTTTGAAGACACAACTACGTTACCAATTGTAAAAGCTTTAAAAAGTCAAGTACAAAAAGAAGGTATAATAGATTTTAGAAATTCTCTAGAAAATGAATTATTACAATTTATGTCTCCTCGTAAAAAAATGTTACAAGACTATAGAAAATTGCCTCAAGAAGAATTCCTTTATGTATATGGAACAAGCTTATATCCAGAATATAGAGATTTTATTAGAATTATAAATTATCTAGATAGTTCTATAAAAAATGGTAACTATGATTTACATTTAAATTTTGATGATTTAATTACTGGTGGAGAAATATCAGAACATATTATATGCAACAGATTAAATTACCAAGCAAACCTTCAAGAAGCAGAACTAGAATTAAGAGTTTGTGCTCTATGTTTTGACGATTTAGGTAATTTTGATCAAAACTTCGAACAAGCTACCCTTATAAATCATTTTGCTGCCTGTTCAAAAGATTATATGAGATATCCTAAAAGCAGTGGATATCAGTCTTTCCACGTGATTGTTACCACACCTTTTGGAAATTATGAAAAACAATTTAGAACAGCAGCTCAAAATGAATTAGCTGAATATGGTAGTGCTAGCCATAGTAATTCTTATAAACCTTATGAAAAAGAGAACTTTCATAGATTAAAAATATGCACTCCATTAATGCCAGCACGTGACAAAAGTGGTGATATTATTACACCGATAAAATTAGAACCATTAGATTTCGCAAGTGCTATAAAAGCATATTACCATCAAGACTTTTCTTTCTTCTCTGATGGACTTTCATTAGACGAGTTTAGTGCAGCACATCCAGATGACTTTGACGAAGCTTTCCTTGCATTAAGCGATGCCAACTATACCGAAGGAATGTTAGATAGAGTTTTTAAAGCTTTTGACTTTTTAAAAACTTTTGACTTTTTCAAAGCTTTCGAAGCTATTAAAGGTGGAGCAAAACATTGTAATCGTAAAATATCTTTAGTAAAAGGAAATGAGAATGAAAAAGATAAAGAGAAAACAAAAAATATATATACGCCTCATGACAATATTAATTCTATTAACAATAACCTAAATATAACAACACCAATAGATAGAAATACAGAAAAAAAACCTAAAGGTGATCCTAAAAGTTATGAAGATAGAAACTAATAGCCCCTTATTTATCAGGGGCTATTGTTTTTTCTATATATTCTATTCCTTCTTCTCTTTCTAACAGCTTTATATTCATTCCTTCGTCAGTAAGCTTTTTTATGATGTCTAACGTCTTATCTTTAGAATCTAAATCTATTACTACTAAATTCTTAAAGAAATTTTTAGAAAAATTAAGCTGTCTTATGTAATCTTCAATTCCATCTTCCACATCTTTTACTGTTAAAATAAGCTTCACATTATGTTTTATTCGTTTATATGAATGTTCTTCCATAACATCTTTTATTATGCTTAAAAGTCCGTAAATACATAATACCCAGATTATTACTTCTACTATAAAATTTAGCATATCTATCACCTCTTATGTTAGTTTATGTCAAATTTTATAATTTGTTACCTATTTATGTTATTTAGAAAATTCTATATCTTTTTTAGCATATTCTTTAGGATTAAGTCCAAACCTTGTTCTCATATAGTCTAATGTAAGCACAATAGCTATAAGCCCTATTAAACCAACAATCAAAAAAGCTTGCTCTATTGTTACTACCTTTACGAGTTGTCCCGCTAAAACAGAAGCAATTGCAGCTGCCATACAGCCAATAAGTTCATAAGTAAATGTAATTTTACTTCTTACTTTTTCGTTCGTAAAGTTCTTTACATATTTTCCTTCTAAGAAAAACCAAATTGATGAGCAAACTTTAGCTATAACATACATTATCAAAATTATTGGTAGTATACTCTTACTTGTAGTAATACATGAAATTACACCAACAAATATAATAGCAAACACATATGATAATGATATAAAAGTTAATATCCTGTTTTTATACTTCTTTTCAAGTTTTTCCCTCATTGAAACTGCTAATGCCGCTATAAAAGTAAGTACTGCAAATATCATTGAAAATTGCTCTTCTGGAACACCAATATCCACTAATAAGTCACTTCTATATACATCAATTATTTTAATTAAACTATAAAATACTATTTCAAAAAGTATTAAAGCCTTCATTCTATTAGATTTAAAAATAAACTTACAAGTTTCCTTTAAATCCACACTATATTCTTTAAAAGTAGCAAACACACTCTTATCTTTATTTTTCCTCTGTCGTAAATCATATACGTCCGAAAATCCACAAGATAAAATTGTAGCAATTATTAAACATAATAAACATATAATTACTGGTAAATAATTATTAATGACAAATAAATAACCTGCAACTAAAGAAGCTATACCATCTAAAAAATAGTACATACTTCCACCTTTTGAGTCTATCTTACTGTAGAGTCCATCTCCACCTTTTGTTGCTACTGAGTCATATAACAAATTCGATTCTGATAAATATTTTATCGCATATCCAAAAGCGCAAAGAAACATAGCAAATAGCATGAGTGGCATATTGGGTGCAACAATTAAAGTAAGCATATAGCAAACTAACATCGCATTACCTAAAACTATACTGCGTTTTCTGCCCAAAAAATCACAAATGGTTACAGACGGAATTTGCACTAACATTTTACTTATTAAATAAAATGCACTAAGTAGCAAAACGTCTGATATGCTAATTCCTTTAGTTATTGTTAAAAATAAATATTCTATCGAATAATAACAAAGTAAATCCCATGAAAACATTTTGTAAATAGGATATAATTTTGCATTTCTTCTTCTACATTGCTTTAATTTCTTTCTTCTCGTACTTGATTCCATTTTTCATCTCCTGTACTATTTATTACGATCTTTATTTAACCTAAACTTTCATAATATGAATTGTATAGCTTAGAATAATATCCACCTCTATTTAATAATTCAGTATGATTTCCTTCTTCTATAATTTTACCTTTACTTAATACTATAATTTTATCTACATTTACAATAGTAGACAATCTATGAGCAATAAATATAGCAGTTTTCTCTTTTGATAATCTATCTATAGATTTTTGAATTAAGCCTTCAGTGTAAGTATCTATGTTAGCTGTTGCCTCATCCAAAACAAATATATCTGGATTATGTGCAAAAATTCTTGCAAAAGCTAATAATTGTTTCTGCCCTGCTGAATAAGAATTTCCTCTTTCATTTGATATTTCTTCTATTCCGTTTGGTAATGAATCAACAAATTCATTAGCAGATGCAAGCTGTATAGCAGAATAAATATCCTCATCTAAAATACTTTTATTTAATCTTATATTATCTTTAATACTTTCAGCAAATATAAAAGGATCTTGCAAAATAATTCCTATATGACTTCTTAAACTCCTAATATTAATATCCTTGATATTAATACCATCTATTAAAATTTCGCCTTTTTGTATCTCATAAAATCTGTTTATTAAATTCGTAATAGTTGTCTTTCCAGAGCCTGTTTTTCCCACTAAAGCAACACTTTCTCCTGGTTCTACAACAAAACTAACATCTTCTAAAACCCAATTTTCATTATCATAAGAAAACCATACATTTTTAAATTCTATTCTGCCTTCAATCCTATTTAATTCTATCCCATTTTCAAGATTCTCTAAATATTCTCTTTCTTCTAAAATATCATACACTTTATTTATTGAAACTACTGCCTCTTCTACTACCTCTATATTTTCCACTATTCTTGTAATAGGCTCAAATAATTGTTTAATATATGTTATAAAAACATAAGCAAGTCCAACTTCTAAAGTAATTCCATATATTTTATATGTACAAACTAATACAATAATAGTAACTGCTACATTTTCTAAAATTGTCATAATAGAAGGAAGCAATGATTGAATTATGCCTTCTTGAAATCTTGTATTTCTAAAATCTCTAGTATATTTTTCACATTCTGCTCTTTTTTCGCTTTGAATATTAAATATTTTAATAATTTTTGCTCCATAAATAGATTCAGCTAAAAAAGTATTTAAGTTTGTTCTTATAATTTTTGATTTATCATAAATTTTATTAAGCAATATAGTCATTATTCCTGTAAAAAATACAACAAATGGTATTACTGTAAAAGTTAATAGGCTTAATTTAATACTAAAAATTAGCATAATAACTATAATTCCTATGATTAAAATTATATCTTTGATAACTGTAGTCACAACTTCTTTAAATAATGTAGAAATGTCTTCTACATCGTTAGTTATTCTAACAAAAAGTTTACCCGCTGGAGTTCTATCATGAAATGGTATATTAGCATATTGAGTATATTTAAACAATTTATTTCTTAGGTCATAAATAACATCTTCACCAATTATACTAGTAGCCATCCTTGCAATTAAATCTATTATATTTTCTAATAATACTATTCCTATATAAATAGCTCCAATCATACTTACAGTAATTATCCCATTTGTATATAAATTTTTAGATAAGTATTCGTCTATAACAATTTTTATTAGATAAGGATTTATAATCTCTCCAAGACTTACTAATAATGACAAAAAGCTTACTATAAAAATTGCTTTCATATGTGGTTTTAGCATTTTTTTAACTCTAATCAGAGTTTTATTTTCCATTTGTTACTCCTTAAACATTTATTTCATCTTTTGAAGACTGTTTGTCATAAAATTTCCTATACAAACCATTATAGTCTAATAATACTTGATGCTTTCCTTCTTCTACGATAACTCCATCTTCTAAAACTATTATCTTGTCTGCATCTTTTATATCAGAGATTCTATTTGAAATAATTATGCAAGTCTTATCTTTACATATTTCATTAACATTTCTTAATACTTGTTCTTCTGTTTTATTATCTAAAGCAGAAAAAGTATCATCAAAAATAACAATATTACTTCTAAGTAGGAAAGCTCTCGAAATAACAATTCTTTGCTTTTGTCCGCCTGACAAATCAACTCCTCGCTCACCAATAACAGTATTTATTTCATCTTTCATCTGTGATATATCGTCATATATTAAGGCATTTTTTGTACTTTCTCTAATATCATCATCCTTATATCCTTCTTTAAATAACCTGATATTGTCACGTAAAGTTGAAGAAAATAAAAAATTATCTTGAGTTATATAACAAATACTCTTTCTTAAATCCGTTATTTCAATATCGTTTATATCTACTCCACCTATAAATATGGTGTTATCTTTTACCTGATATAATCTAAGTAAAAGGTTAGCAAGTGTTGTTTTTCCACTTCCTATTGTTCCTATAATTCCTAATTTTTGTCCCTGTTTTATTTCTAAATTAATACTTTTAAGTGCAACTTCTATATTAGATGGATAATTATAAGTCAAATTCTTTATTACTATATCACCAGAAATCATATCTTGCTTCATTTCAGAAATTGGCAAAAGCTTTTCTTTTTCTATCTTAAATAATCTGTCCAATCTTCTATAAGCCAATGCCGCTCTCTTTCCCCTAGACATTAAACTTGGCAACCACTCCACTGGCCCAACAAACAATCCTATATACCCTTGAAAAGCTGTAAATTCGCCAATTGAAATCTTATTCTCTAAAACTAATCTTGATCCATATATTAAAGAGATTCCATAACACAATCCAAAGCAAATTTTAATACATATTGATAAAAGCGTAGAATGAATTTCAACTGCTATATTGCTAGACCTTAAAACCTTGTTTTTTCTTATAAATTCTTTTAGTTTAGCATTTTCTCCTGAATATGCTTTAGTTGTTCTTATAGCATCAGTACTTTCCTGAACAAATTCTGATAAGTCTGTAAAATATTTTTGAGATTTTCTAAAATTTTTCTCTACATATTTTCTTATTTTTACCACTAAAAATGCTGTTACAACTATAGGACACAAAGTTGCAATTGTTAGCTTAGCGTTAACTCCCTTCACCATTGTATATGTAACTATAATCATAATAGCAATAATTCTAGTACCAAACGAAATAACTTTATAAAAAAATGCCCTAATTTCTGAAACATCTTGCGTAAAATACGACATTATCTCACCATTTTTTATATTTTGAATATTTGACATTTTAATTTTCAAAAACTGGTCAAATATCTTGTTTTTAAGTAGCATTTCAAAAGTTCTTGAAGTAAAAGAAGATATACTTCTCCAAGGTAATCTAATAAATAATAAAAATATTGAAATAAAAATTAAATAAATCAAATTATTTACAATTTCCGCTTTATTACTCTCTACATCATATAATAAATCTATAATATCTCCAATAATTTTAGCTGGAAAAGTCAAAAAATACATATTTAAAATTACAAAAACAATGATTATTACAAATAACCATTTACATTTCTTCAAAATTGAAATCACTGTTTTCTTCATTTTATATATTCTACCTTCCTTTTTTACACATTCATTGTAATTCTATCATTACCTTTTACAAAATACAACTTTTTTTGTCAAAAAAATAAAACCCTAAATCAGGGTTCTATCTCTTACATCTCATATTATACTAATTGTAATATTGCCATTTCAGCATTATCTCCACGTCTTGGTTCCATTTTTAATATTCTAGTATAACCACCATTTCTACCTTCATATTTTGGAGCTAATTCGTTAAATAATTTGTCTAGTAAGTCAACACCTTCAACCTTGTTAACTTTTTTCATTATATTTCTTCTAGCACTTAATCTTGATGGCATATCTTTTTGTCTTTTTTCAGTTGTTGTTTCTTTAACAACTTTTAAATATTCTTTACCATTTTTGCTTGTTGCTTTTTCAGTAACTTTTTTTCCGTTTTTATCTAATTTAGCTTTTACAACTTTAACATCAACTTCTTCAAAGTTTTTGTGCTCTTTAACAGCTAATGCGATAATGCTATCAACCATAGCCTTAACTTCTTTAGCTCTTGCTTCAGTTGTAACTATTTTACCATTTAATAACAAATCTGTAGTTTGTGTTTTTAACATTGCTAATCTTTGATCTGTTGGTTTTCCAAGTTTTCTTGTTCCTGCCACTTTATTTCACCTTCCTTAATCTTAATCTTCTTCTGATGTGAAGCTCAAACCTAAAGCAATAAGTTTGTTTGTAACTTCATCTAATGATTTTCTACCAAGGTTTCTCACCTTCATCATATCTTCTTGAGATTTACTTGCTAAATCTTCTACTGTAGCTATACCAGCTCTTTTTAAACAATTGTATGATCTAACAGAAAGCTCTAATTCTTCTATTGACATTTCTAAGACTTTTTCTTTCTTAGATTCTTCTTTTTCAACCATAACTTGAGTATTTCTAGCTGCTTCAGATAAATCTATAAATAATTCTAAATGTCCTACCATAACCTTTGCAGCTAAACTTAAAGCTTCAAAAGGTTTTAAACTTCCGTCTGTCCATACTTCGATTGTTAATTTATCATAGTCTACCATTTGACCAACTCTTGTATTTTCAACAGTATAATTTACTTTTTTTACTGGTGTAAAAATTGAATCAATTGGTAATACATCTATTGGACTATTATCTTTTTTATTCTTTTCAGCGACATTATACCCTCTTGCTCTGTTAACTGTCATTTCCATATGTAAATCACAGCTTGCAGAAGTTGTTGCTATATGTAGTTCTGGATTTAAAATTTCAACAGTTCCATCTGTAACGATATCACCAGCTTTAATTTCTCCAGCACCTTTGAAATCTATTCTTATTATTTTTTCATCATTGTCAAATACTTTTAGTCTTACGTTTTTTAAATTAACAATTAACTCAGGAACATCTTCTACAACACCTTGTACTGTAGAAAATTCATGTACTACGCCATTTATTTTAACACTTGTTATTGCAGCTCCTGGTAGTGATGATAATAGAATTCTTCTTAAAGAGTTTCCTATTGTCATACCATAACCACGCTCTAATGGTTCACATATGAATTTTGCATAATTCCTCTTATCGTCTGTTTCCACACATTCAATATTTGGTTTT
>CATJWN010000068.1 GCA_949745595.1 uncultured Clostridia bacterium | reverse complement strand
TAGAAATTGGGTTTATGTAAGTGGACATACTCATAGAAATTATTTTTATGATGATGGAGAATATAGAATATATGCAGATAATCAATTAGGATATAATTATAAAACTGCTTTTGCAAAATCCTTTTGTATAGAATATGATTATGATCTATTTTCAGATTATGCAGATGGAATACATACTATAACCAAAACTCAATACAATGATTTTTATAGAGGAAAAAATATTGGGATGGATTATAATAGAGATGGCGAGATATTCATGTTGAAAAAAAACAGTTATTATTGTTTTATTAGACCATCTACGAGAGGTTTATCTATATTAAATGGTGGTGCATTAAAATCATTAAATGTAAAAGATGTTAATTATTACTACGATAATATGGATAGTCAAATATTGCTAAATAAAGAACCATTAGAAAAATATACTAAATATCAAAAAATTGTTGCTGATCAGGTTAAAGAAATTGGTGGCTCTGGAACAATACATGGTTCAATTATAGACATTGATTTCTTTAATCATATATATGTAAATCCTTTTGATGGAACGCTATCAGGATATTATGCTTTTGATATTATAGATAAATACATTTTTGCTAATATACCATCATTACTAAAAGCTAATTGTCCGACATTATATAAAAATTATACTAAAAAATTAGGAACTGCTGAATCTAATGCACTTATAGTAAAAGGACAATCAACAGAGATAATATTAAAACCAACATATTATCCAAGTACAGATATATATAAGGCTTCAAGAGAAATAAAGAAAATGCAAAGATTAAACAATGGAATATTAACAGTATGGCATGATGATTATGGGAAACTTTTTAATGATGATAATAGAAAGCTTTTAAATTAAGAGGTAATTGATGATGGATAAATTATAGTAACAACACTTTATATAGTAAGTTGTAAGGGAGGTATGTTGTGGTTGAAAAATTTAATATAGAATTAATAATATCTAAATTAAAAGAAAAAAGAAGAATATTTGTATCTGAAGCTGACTTTCAACTTGAAATGGCTTGGATTATTAAAGAACAATATCCAAATGCAAAAGTAAGATTAGAATATTGTCCAACATTTGATTTTAGTATGCATATTGATATATTAGCTATTATAGATAATAGATGGATACCAATTGAATTAAAATATAAAACAAAGGGCTGTAAAAAAACAGTTGATAGTGAAATATTTAATTTAAAAAATCATGGAGCAAAAGATGTAAACTGTTATCTTTATTTAAAAGATATACAAAGAATTGAGAAAATAAGAGATAATGTTTCAGAATTTAGAGAAGGTTATACTGTTTTTATTACAAATGAATTGAGTTATACAAAAAAACCATTAAAACAAGAATGTGTATATAAACAATTTTCCTTAGAAGATGGTATCGTAAAAAATGGTATATTAGATTGGAGCAAAAATGCTAGTGAAGGAACTAAAAAAATTGCGAAAAACCAATTAATTTAAAGGATAAATATATTATGAAATGGAATTATTATTCTAAAATAGATGATACGAATACAGGAACATTTGTGTATTTAGTAAATAAGGTTAATAAATAATAATGACAAATTTATATTATTGATTTTAAGAGTAATATTTTAGAATATTGCTCTTTTTTGTTGTCAAAAGTATAAAGAATTTTTTCACACATTTGTCTTTTTTGATATAAAAATATAGAATGCTATCAAAGGAGGAAAAATATATGAAGAGATTATTTGAAAACTCAATATTAGAAAAATTATTTAATAGTAGAAGCGAAGAATTATCTCACAAAATTATTAAGAACTCAAAAGAATATCAAAAACTTATTAAATGTATGGAAAATAGAATTAAACAAATTTTAAATTATGTACCAGGAGAACATTATGAAGCAGTAGAAAAAGATATTGATGACTTTCTATTTGATCATGTATTAAGTCTAGCTGAATTTTGGAATAATAGATACTATAAAATTGGTTTTTCTGATGGGTTAAGAGTAAAAAAAGAAGTAGAACAAAGTCTGGAGGGATTAACTGATGGATAAAGTATTAGATAGTTTTATGAATGAAACAAACAACTTATTCTCTGAATTTATAGGCAAACGCATAAGAAAAAATCTTGAAAATAGGGAAGATTATTTAGAATTAAAAACAAAAAGAAATAAGATTTATGAAGAATTTCCTGGAATAAGAAACTTTATAGAAGATGGCGAACCAATGAATTTCGGACAAAAGGAAGCAGATGCATTCTATGAAATAGTAAGTATAAGTGAAGAAATGAGAAATTTAGAAACAAGAGAAGTTTTTAAACTTGGAGCAAAAGAAGCATATATCTTTTTTGAAGAACAAGATATGTTAAATATTTAATATGTTAAGGGCAATTTAATTATTGCTCTTTTTTATTTTTTAAGAAAAGGAAGGTGCAAATTAAATGGAAGAAAATGATAAATTATTATTAAAACTTGAGCAAGAACTTAAAGATTTTAAAGAAGAAATAAAAGCATTAGGAGTAGATTATGCTATTGATAAAGCATATGAATTAACTGTTAAACAAGAAGTAATAGACTGTATTATGTATGATAATTCTTTATCAAAAGAACAACGAAAAGCCTTATTATCATCAGACCATTTATTAGAACAATTCTATGATGAGTGGTTAAGTGCAGATGGTAATTTAAGAGAACATTTAAATTATTCAGTTGATAAAACAATTAATTATATTACAGATGATTACAAGAAAGATAAAGTAAAAACCAAAAATGATGCACGATAAGGAGGAAGTTTATGAGAGATTTTATTCCTCCAGAATTACTTAATAAAGCAAAAGAAATGGATTTATTAACTTATTTAATAAATTTTAATCCAAGTGAATTGGTAAAAATAACTCAAGATACTTATTCAACAAAAACACATGACAGTTTAATTATAAGTAATAACTTATGGCACAGATTTTCAACTAATGAAGGTGGTAAAACTGCACTTGATTATCTAATTAAAGTAGAAGGATATTCATTACAAGAAGCAGCAAGAATTATATTAAATAATCAAAATGTAGAAATAAAACAAATACCTAAAATACCTAATCAAGTTCAAAAAAAGATAGTTATTCCTATTAGAAATAAAGATAATAGAATAGCAATAGAATATCTTAAAAATCGTGGTATTGATGAAGAAATAATAAACTATTGTATTGATAATAAGTTGCTATATCAAGAAGAAAAAACAAACAATGTTGTTTTTATAGGCTATGATAATAATCATAATATTAAATATGCAGGGTGTAGATCTACTGGAGAAAAAAGAATAATGAAAGATGCCAAAGGTAGCACAAAAGAATATTCTTTTAGACTGTTATCAGAAACAAATAGAGATTCAATTCATTTATTTGAAAGTTCAATAGATTTACTTTCTTATGCTACATTATTAAAAATAAGAGGTTATGATTGGCATAATCAAAATCTTATTGCACTTGCAGGAGTGTACCAACCTGCAAACAAAATAGAACAAAGTAAAGTACCTATAACGGTACTTAATTTTTTAAATAATAATCAAAACATTAAACAAATAGTTATACATTTTGATAATGATAGAGCTGGTAGAGATGCAACAAAAGCATTCATTATAGGGTTAAATAATAAGTACGATATATACGATATACATGCTCCTTATGGTAAAGATATAAATGACTATTTATGCTATAAATTAGGACTAAAAAACAGAAAACAAATTGAAGTTTATAAAACTTATAAAGTAAAAAACAATTTTGTTAGAGAATAAAAAGTGGGGGAGTTTTGCAGATAAAAAGTTGATTTATTGTCCTAGCAAGCACTGAATTTGGGGACTCGAAAATCGAGCCTTCAAATTCTATACAATGGGGCAAGCCCCAATCCCCATTTTAGAAAGGAGTGAAACATGAGAGAAAGAAATTTAGAGTTTCATATTAGATTAAATGACATAGAAAATGACAAGCTAGAAGAACTGTCATTAAAATCTAAAAAGACGAAATCAGAAGTGATAAGAAATTTGATATTAGAAAAAGAGATTAAGGAAAAACCTGGTTATGAATTTTATCAAGTTATGAATCAACTTTCTAAAATAGGAGTTAATTTAAATCAAATCGCTTATAGAGCAAATAAAAATAACGACATAAATGAAGAATACTATAAAGAACTTGCCAATGAATGGCAAGAATTTTCAAGACAAGTAAAAAGCAAATTTTTGTAGGGGGGTGGTAATTTGGCAACAACAAAAATTTGGAAAGTAATAAAGAGAATGGATCATGTAATAGATTATGCAGCTAATAAAAATAAAACAAAAATTGAAATAAAAAATTATGAAATGTATGTAGATGATTTAAGAGATGTAATTGACTATGCAAGAAATTCAGATAAAACAGAAGAAGAATATTTTGTAACAGGAATAAATTGTGAGCCACAATCTGCTTATGAAGAAATGCAAGATGTAAAAATGTATTATAACAAACAAGACAAGATATTAGCATTTCATGCTTATCAGTCATTTCCAAAAGGAGAACTTACTCCAGAACTTGCACATAAAATTGGTGTTGAGTTAGCACACGAAATATGGGGAGATAGATTTCAAGTTATAGTTACAACACATCTTAATACAAATTGTCTGCATAATCATTTTGTGGTTAATTCTGTTTCATATAAAGATGGTTATAAATATTATGATACTCATAGTAGCTATGCAAGAATAAGACATATTTCTGATGAACTTTGTATGGAATATGGTTTGAGTGTATTAGAAGAAAAGCCAACTAAAAAAACAAAAATAAATTATGAACACTTTTACGAAAAATCTAAATATACTAATAACTATGAGATAAATGCTAAACGAGATATTGATTTAGCAATAAGACAAGCATATTCTTTTGATGATTTTATTTATCTTATGAAAAAATTAGATTATAAAATTATATTTAGAGCTAATAAAATTAGTATAAAACATAATAACTATAATAGAAATATTAGAATAGAAAGAAGATTCGGAGAAGAATATTCTATTGATAATATTAGAAAAAGAATTATTGAAGAGGAAGCTATAAGAGTTCCTTTTATCGAAGATTATTATAGAAAAGTAAAATATCCTTTTGCTAAAAGGCATAAACGAGCCAAAGCAAAAGGATTTGTTGCTTTATATTATCACTATTGCTATTTGTTGAAAGTATTTCCAGATATTCCTCAACAAAGATTACCTACATCTATTCGAGCAGATGTTGCTAGGATGAATGAATTATCTGAAGAAGCAAAATTGCTTTCAAAATATAAATTAAAAACAGTAACTGACTTGCAAGATTTTATTAGTGAAACACAATTTAAAATAAGTACATTAAGTAGTGATAGAGAAAGATTATGGTCAATAAGAAAACTGACTAAAGATGATAATGAGAGAAGAAAAATTTGTAATAATATTTCTTCTCTCACAAATCAAATAGATGAATTAAGGAAGGAGGTAAACAGATGTAAAGATATTAAAAGTAGATTACCAAAGATAGAAGATAATCTTAATGAATTAGATTATCAAGAAGAACAAGAGAAAAATAAAGAAAATAAAAAATCTAAATTAAGAAAGGAGAAAAACAAATAATGAGTGTATCAGGAGATTCTGCTGAACAAGTAGTACGATTAAGTTTAGAAGGTTTTGAAGTAATTGCAAGATTAACTGGTAGTGGTGCTAAAAATATTGCTGCTATGTTATATACAATTATGAAAGATCAAAAACAAACAAAGGGCAAAACAAAATTAAATAATATGATTAAATCTGGAAAAGCATTAAAAATATTTTCAATAAAAAAAGAAGATTTAAAAATGTTTCAAAAAAATGCAGATAGCTATGGAATTCTTTATAGTGCTTTAATAGATAAAAAGAATAAAAATCTTGATGGTATGGTAGATATAATGGTAAGAGATGAAGATGCACCGAGAATAAATAGAATAGTTGAAAGATTTAAACTAACAACAATAGATACTGCTAAAGTTCAAACAGTGGTACAAAAAGCTATTGAAGAAAGAAAAGAAAGTCAAAATCCAAAAGATAAAGGTGTTCAAGAAAAATCTAAAGAAGAATTACTTGAAGAAGTTTTATCTCAAAAACCTATTCAAAAAGAAAATGTGCAACCTGAAAATTTCAATTATGCAATGACTGTAAAAAACCCTCAGTCAGAGCATTCCTCAAAAACATTAATCAAAACCGAAGGGGTATCTAAACCTTTGAATAAGAAAAAATCTGTTAGAAAAGAATTAGCAGAAATTAAAGAAGAGGTTAGAAAAGAAGCGGCAATTAAAGAAAAAGCACAAGAAAAGGATGTGAAAGAAGTTGCAACACGAAAACAAAAAGCACCTAAAGTTAAAGATGCTAGATAGGGGGAAAACATTGGAAGAAACTAGAGTAATAAAATTAGATAAATATGATTATAAATTGATTATTAATGCTCTTAATGAATTTAGAAATATGAAAATAAAAGAAGATATTGATACTGAAATTATTGATGATTTACTAATGAAATTATTTGATGCCCCAGTAGAAAAATCAAAATTTAAGGGAGAGCGTTATATAAGTGCAAGATGATAAGAATACTCGTAAAATAATTTATGTAGTAGGTATTATTCCTATAATATGGTTAGCACTATTGATTGCTCCATATTTAAGTGGAGGACTAATTGAAATAGTAAAAAATAGTGAAATTATTTTTAATAATATATTCAAAATAAATTTTTGTGAGGATAGTATTAGAACTATTCTTATTTTTTTGATTATATATTTTTTAGGAATAATGGTTTATGAATCTACTCGAAAAAATTACAGAAGAAAAGAAGAATATGGTTCAGCAGAATGGGGCAGTGCTGCAACATTAAATAAGAAATATAGACAAAAAGAAAATATGAATAAGTTATTAACTAAAAATGTAGCTTTAGGACTAAATGGAAAAAAGCATCGAAGAAATGTAAATGTTTTGGTAGTAGGTCGGTTCAGGTGCAGGTAAAACTTTTAGCTATTGCAAACCTAATGTTTTACAAGCAAATAGCTCTTATGTTGTTTTAGATCCAAAGGGAGAAATAGTAAGAGATACAGGACATTTATTAGAAGAAAAAGGTTATGAGATAAGAGTATTAGATTTAATTAATATGGAAAAATCTCATTGTTATAATCCTTTTGTATATATCAAAACAGATAATGATATTCAAAAATTGGTAACTAACCTATTTAAATCTACTACACCTAAAGGAAGTCAAAGTAATGATCCGTTTTGGGACACTGCAGCTAGTATGTTGTTACTTGCTTTAATATTTTACTTAAAATATGAAGCACCTGAAGAAGAACAAATTTTTGTAATGGTAATGGAATTATTAAGGGCAGGAGATGTAAAAGAAGATGATGACGAATACATATCTCCACTTGATATGTTATTTAATAGGTTAGAAACGAAAAATCCAGAACATATTGCATTAAAGTATTATAGAGCATATCATTCAGGTTCAGCAAAAACTTTAAAATCAATACAAGTTACTCTTGCTAGTAGATTAGAAAAATTTAATTTGGATAGTTTAGCAAGTTTAACTGCAACAGATGAACTAGATTTACCATCACTTGGCGAAAAGAAAGTTGCTTTATTTGCTATTATACCAGATAATGACACTTCATTTAATTTTTTAGTAAGTATTTTATATACTCAACTATTTCAGCAATTATTTTATTTAGCAGATTATAAATATGGTGGAAGTTTACCTGTGCATGTTCATTTTGTAATGGATGAATTTGCAAATGTATCTTTACCAGATGATTTTGATAAAATTTTATCTGTAATGAGAAGCAGAGAAGTTTCTGTTTCTATTATTTTGCAAAACCTGGCACAATTAAAAGCATTGTTCGAAAAGCAGTGGGAAAGTATAGTACGGAAATTGTGATGAATTTTTATATTTAGGTGGTAATGAACAAAGTACACATAAATATGTAAGCGAATTATTAGGAAAAGCAACTATTGATACAAATACTTATGGTCATTCTTATGGAAGTCATGGCAGTTATTCTACAAATGACCAAATGGCAGGCAGAGAGTTATTGACTCCAGATGAAGT
This sequence comes from uncultured Clostridia bacterium, assembly GCA_949745595.1. Classification (GTDB taxonomy): domain Bacteria; phylum Bacillota; class Clostridia; order TANB77; family CAG-508; genus Scatovivens. Next base: position 8,777 of record CATJWN010000068.1, on the reverse strand, counting down.
AAGAATGTTAGATAATCAATATGCGTTACTATTTATTAGAGGCGAAAGACCAGTAAAAGATTTTAAATATAATTTAAAAGAACATCCAAATGCTAATAAAACTCCAATAGGAAATGGAAAACCATATATTCATGGTACAACTGAAAATTCTATTGGAAGTATTTCATTTAATCTTGAAGATATAGATTTAAGTACAAAAGATATTATTGATATAGAATTACAAGATAATGATTATGAGTTATTATCAAATGAAGAAATTGATGAATATATCAAGGAAAGCAATTTATAATGTAGAAATATGTCGAATTATTTGTCTTGTATTATGACATTTTTTAATAGTATAATCAATTAAAATATACAAAAGAAGAGGTAATAATATGAGTAAAAAATTTAATTTAATTCAAGAAATTGAAGCGGCATTAAGCATAATTGTTAGAAAAACTAATGAAAATGATTATATTACATTCTTGTATAGTAATGATTTATTAAAAGAATATGATGATGCTGTCAAGCATTTAGAAGAAGAATCATTAGAAGAAGATAAACTTGAGCAGATTTTAAAAATGTCAGAAAATAAATTGAAAGAATTATTATAAAAATAAATTATAATGTAGGTTGCTAAAAGGGCTACAATAATTGAGCTAGAGCTTGATTATTGTGGCTCTTTTTTTGTGCCTAAAAACCAATATTATGTTTATTTAAAATTTGAAGAAAGGAATTTAAGAACATGAAAAATAAAATTGAAATTAAAAATGAAAACAAAAGAGGAAAATTAGGAAAGAAAATTTTAAGTAGGGGAGCATTTATAATAGGATATGTAGCTGCATTAACTATATTTCAACAAGTAAATGTATTTGCTTCTGATGATCCATTAGCAGTTGTTAATAATTTATCTAATTTTATATTTGGATTAATTAGAGCTGTTGGTATGATAATTCTTGGCTTTGGTATAGTTCAAGTAGGAATGAGTTTAAAATCTCATGATCCAACACAAAGAGCCAATGGAATAATGACTTTAGCAGGTGGTATTGTTATAACATTTGCTAAAGAAATCTTAAACTTGATTACAGGTGGCTAAAATTTAATTTAAAGATTAGACAGGTAATTTTATCTATTAAAAGATAAAAACCTGTCTAATTTGATTTTGATAATAAGGAGGGAACAAAATTGAGTTGGATTCAAAGTAATTTAGAAAATGCTTTAAATACTTGGAATGGAAAATTAACAGAAATATATGAATTAGTTGTAACTCATCCTATGGATTTTAAAGGTGGCTCTATCTGGAAAGTGATTATGAATATAAATGGAGCAATGCAAGCAATAGGTTTAGCATTACTTGTATTATTTTTTGTTATAGGAGTAATGAAAACTTGTGGTTCTTTGACTGAAGTTAAGAAACCAGAACATGCCCTGCGACTCTTTATAAGATTTGCTATTGCTAAAATTGTAGTTACTCACGGAATAGAAATAATGAATGCAATATTAAGCATAGGTTATGGGATAACAATGCAAGTAATGACAAAAACCTCTCTTTTAAATAGTCCTACATCACTTCCTGGAAGTATAGTTGATGCAATAAATAATTTAGGATTTTTTGAACAAATACCTTTATGGGCTGTAACTTTGTTAGGTAGTTTATTTATAACTGTACTGTCATTTATTTTAATACTTACAGTATATGGTAGGTTTTTTAAAATTTATATGTATATGGCATTATCTCCAATACCATTGTCATCTTTTGCAGGACAACCAAGCGACCAAATAGGTAAAAGTTTTATAAAATCATTTGCAGGAGTTTGTTTAGAAGGTGCAGTTATAATTCTTTCTTGTGTTATATTCTCCGTCTTTGCAAGTTCTGGTCCAAGTGTGGACACAGGTGCAGAAGCAGTAACTATGGTTTGGAAATATGTTGGAGAACTGATATTTAATATGCTAGTTCTGGTGGGAACAGTACGAATGTCAGATAGAATTGTAAAAGAAATGATGGGATTATAGGAGGTGTTTAGTTTGAACGAAGATAAAAGACAAAGAGCATTAAATAATGGAATGTTTGTAATGGATTTAGGTTATAGAAAAGAACAACCTATTGCATTAGTAGAAAGAACATTTAATGATGGAACAAAAGAATATATTATTGCTTTTAATTATGAGATTAAAGATAACACTATTGATTGGAGTTATGGTTATTATTATTCAAATGATATAGGAAAAGCAAAAACAGACTTTAAAAGAGCTTTAAATGGAGAAAATTTGGCAAATACTTTTACAGATAAAGTTGAAGAAAAAGAACCAAAAGAAGATTTTGAATTTGAGTTTTATACTGAAGAAGAAATTAAAGAATTAATTAAGTCAAAAGCCGAATTATTCTATGTTGATGATGGTATTGATGAAGCTATTATAAGATTTGAAGATATACCAGATTTTATTGTAGATTACAACAGAAAAATTGAAATGAGAGATTTGAAATTCTTTAAAGTAGGTAAAGACATATATGAACCTGATATTACAACTTACGGAGAATTTTTAAATAGTATTAGTCCAGATTTAAGAGAAAGAATGATTGATAGATTAGTTGAATTGCAAACAGATGAGGCAGAACCTAAAAAATATAAAATTATTAATGAAGATGTTTTTAGTCAAGTTAAAGATAAACTTGAACAAGAACAAGCTGCATTACGAAAACAGAAAAATAAATATAAGGAGGCTAGATAATGGAAGTAAAAATAAATAAAGATATTAGAGAATTTACTGAAAGTATATTTTTTGGACTGTCTATGCGACAGTTCATTTTTTCTTTACTAGCTTGTATTGTAGCTGTTATTTTATATTTTGCATTTAAACCATTCTTTGGAATAGAAACTTTATCCTGGATGTGCATATTAGGAGCTGCACCATTTGCAGTTTTAGGTTTCGTTAAATACAACGGTATGACTGCTGAAAAATTTGTAATGGCATGGATTAAATCTCAAATATTATCTCCAAAAAGATTATACTTTAAATCTACGAATTTTTATTATGAGATTTACAAAGAAGATATTGAAAATCTTCAATTAAAAGATGTTAGGAAACCTAAAAAAGAAAAAGTTATTAAAGATAAAAAATTAAAAAAAAAGTTGAAAATAGGGAAGGAGAAGATAGATGAAAACACTAACGAAAATATTTAAACAAGATAAGGAAAAATTTGTTGTTCCCAAAAAAGTACAAGACATTATTCCAGTAAAAGCAATTTGGGAAGATGGAATATTTTTAGTAGGAAATAATAAATACTCCAAATCTTTTAAATTTGTTGATATAAACTATGCAGTAGCATCAAGAGAAGATAAAGAATCTATGTTTTTGGATTATTCAGAACTCTTAAATGCTTTAGACACAGGTGCAACAACAAAAATAACTATAAATAATAGAAGGATAAATAAATTAGATTTTGAGAAAACAATGCTTTTAAAAGAAGAACATGATGAATTAGATAAATATAGAAAAGAATATAATCAAATGTTATTATCACAAACAAAAAAAGCAAATGAAATTGTCCAAGAAAAGATAATAACTATATCTATATATAAAAAGTCGATTGAAGAAGCAAGAAATTATTTTTCAAGAGCTGGTGCAGATCTAATAAGTCATTTTGGGACATTAGGTTCAAAGTGTGTTGAACTTGATGCTGAAGAAAGATTAAGAATAGCACATGATTTTTACAGAACTGGAGAAGAAACATCATTTCACTTTGATATTCACGAAACTATGAAAAAAGGACATGATTTTAAAGATTTTATTTGTCCTGATAGTGTTGAATTTCAAAGTGATTTTTTCAAAATAGGAGAGAGATATGGTAGAGTATTATTCTTAAAAGAATATGCTAGTTTCATAAAAGATAGTATGGTTGCAGAACTTACTGAATTAAATAGAAATATGATGTTATCATTAGATATTATTCCAATACCAATGGATGAAGCAATTCGTGAAGCAGAAAATAGAAGATTAGGCATTGAAACTAATATTACAAATTGGCAGAGAAAACAAAATGCTAATAATAATTTTTCTGCCATAATACCTTACGACATGGAGCAACAACGAAATGAATCTAAAGAGTTTTTAGATGATTTAACTACTAGAGATCAAAGAATGTTTTCTTCAGTATTAACTATTGTATTAACTGCTGAAAGTAAAGAACAGCTTAATAATGATACAGAATCTGTTCTGCAAACTGCTAGAAAAAATCTTTGTCAGTTGGGTATATTAAAATATCAACAAATGGACGGATTAAACACAGTCTTACCATTTGGAACAAGAAAAATAGATGCTTTAAGAACATTAACTACTGAAAGTTTAGCAGTATTTATGCCATTCAAAGTGCAAGAAATTAGGCACGAGAATGGTATTTTTTATGGTCAAAATACAATAAGCAAGAATATGATTATTGCTGATAGGAAACAACTTTTAAATGGGAATTCATTTATTCTAGGTGTATCTGGAAGTGGTAAATCATTTACAGGAAAACAAGAAATAAGTTCTATAATATTAAAAGATAAAGATGCTGATATAATAATTATAGATCCAGAGAGAGAATATTCACCACTTATTAAAGCACTTGGTGGAGAAGTAATTAAAATATCATCTACAAGTGATAATCATATAAATGCAATGGACATGAACTCTGAATATGGAGATGGAGCAAATCCAGTAATTCTAAAATCAGAGTTTATTTTGTCTTTATGTGAGCAATTAATTGGTAGTGGTAATCTTGGACCGAAACAAAAATCTATTATAGATAGATGTACTGCAAATGTATATAGAGTATTTCAACAGGGAAATTATCAGGGCATACCACCAACTTTACAAGACTTTAGAGAAGATTTATTAAGACAACAAGAACCTGAAGCAAAAGAAATAGCTCTTGCAATAGAATTATTTACAAATGGTTCATTAAATACATTTGCAAAAAATACTAATGTTGATACTGATAATAGATTAATTTGTTACGATATACTAGATTTAGGAAAACAATTATTGCCTATTGGAATGCTTGTAGTATTAGATTCTATATTAAATAGAATTACATCAAATAGAAGTAAAGGAAAAAACACTTATATATTTATAGATGAAATATATTTGCTTTTCCAATATGAATATTCAGCAAACTTTCTTTTTACTCTTTGGAAAAGAGTTAGAAAATATGGTGCTTTCTGTACTGGTATTACACAAAATGTAGAGGATTTATTACAAAGTCATACTGCAAGAACAATGCTTGCAAACTCTGAATTTATAGTAATGCTTAATCAAGCGAGTACCGATAGAGTAGAACTTGCAAAATTATTGAATATATCTGATTTACAGATGAGTTATATAACAAATGTTGGACCAGGAGAAGGCTTATTAAAAGGTGGTAGCTCTCTAGTCCCATTTGTTAATAAGTATCCAAAAAATACAGAATTATATAGATTAATGACTACTAAATTCGGAGAAGGATAAGATGAAAAAAAGAAAAAATATATTCATAATTTTAGGAATTTTACTACTAATAGTTATTTTAGCTATTAGTAGTTATTTTTTTATTAAGCAAGTTTTAGAAAATAGAAATTTAGATAAACAATATGAAGATATTCAAGACATAGTTACAACAGAAATAATAAATAACAATACTGAAGATAAAAAAGAAACAATTGATTTAAACGAATTATATAAGATAAATAATGATTTAGTAGGTTGGATTAAGATAGACGGAACGAGAATTGATTATCCTGTTATGCAAAACGAAGATTATTATTTGAGAAGAAATATTTATAAAAATTATTCTTATTATGGTACTCCGTATTTAGCAAAGTATTGTGATGTTAAAAATAGTGATAATTTAGTTATTTATGGACATCACATAAAGAATAATGCAATGTTTGGAGAGCTAGAAAATTATAAGAAAAAATCATTTTACAATAATCATAAATATATAAAGTTTTATACATTAGAAAATGAATTGACTATCGAACATGTATATGAAGTTATAGCGACATTTAAGACTGTTGTATATAGTGATAATGGTTTTAAGTATTATTCATTTAATAATGCAAAAAATAGTCAAGATTTTAATGATTATGTTTCTATGTGCAAACAATTACAATTTTATGAAACAGGAAAAACAGCAAATTATGGAGATAAATTGATAACACTTTCAACTTGTGAATATTCAAGAAAGAATGGTCGAATTGTTGTAGTAGCAAAGGAGGTGTAGTACATGGCAGACATCAAAACAAAAGTAAGAGGTACAGTTAAGACATTAGATAAAAGTGTAGTACAAGCTCAAAAATTTAAAAATAATATTGTAATTGCAAAAGAAAAAATAAATGAATATACTCAAGAAGCGAATGAAAATCCAGAAAATTTTGCTAGTGTAAAAGTACAGAACAGTATTAACTATTCTACAAGAAAAGGTGCAGAAAAATTTAATAGTTATGGAAAAAAATCAGTACAAGAAACAAAAGAAAATATAATTAAAGGCAAAGAAAAAATAGCTCAATTCAAGTCTAAAATTAAAAATAAGAAAGCTGAACAACTTGCTAAAGGTACTACAAAGAAAACAATAAAAAATACTGCTAAAAATACAATAAAAACTGGAAAAGAAACAACTAGAGTAACTAAAAAAGGAATAAAGACTACTGAAAAAGTATTAAAAAATACAAAGAAAGTAACTCAAGAATCAATTAAAATGTCGCAAAGAGCTGCAAAAATTGCAAAACAGGCTACTAAAACTGCTATAAAAGGAATACAAGCTACAGTAAAAGCTACAATTGCAACAATAAAAGCAATGATAGCTGCAACAAAAGCAATCGTTTCATTGATAATGGCAGGTGGTTGGGTTGCTGTTGTTGTTGTTTTAATTATAGTATTAATTGGTGGATTTGTAGCAGTTATCTTTAATAGTGAAGGAGATGAAAATTATGATTATTCTCAAATACCTAGTAGTCAAATTGTATTAGTAGCTAAAGCACAAATTGGAAATGAGGGAGGAGATAAGTTCTGGAAATGGTATGGATTTACAGAGCATGTGCATTGGTGTGCTTGTTATGTATCATGGTGTGCAAATGAGTGTGGTTACATAGATAAAGGTATTATTCCAAAATTTGCAGCTTGTAATGATGGTATAACATGGTTTAAAGATAAAAATCAATGGAATGATAGAGGAGAAAGCTATTATCCTATAATTGGAGATATAATCTTCTTTGACTGGTATGATGAAAATGGTAATCAAGACGGCAGTTCTGATCATGTTGGAATAGTAACAAGAACTGATATTACGAATAGAACAATTTATACTATTGAAGGAAATACTGATAATAAATGTGCTGAAAGAATGTACTCACTTGATGATGTACAGGTAATGGGGTATGGAACTCCTAAATATTAGTTGCAAAAAAATAGAATTTATTATATAAGTGTATAGAAAGGACAAAAATATGAAACTAAAAAAATTTGATGTAGTAGAACTAAATAATGGAAATAAAGCTTCGATTTTAGATATACGAAATAGAGATTATTATGCTGAAATAGTAAATCCAAATAATGGTGCAACTATTGAACATAGAATGATAAAAGAAGATGAAATAAAAGCTATAATCTTTACAAAAAATAAATAATATATAAGGTACTAATTACTCTAACGAGTGGTTAGTACCTTTATTTTTTTTACATTTTTTAAAAAAATTGATAAATTTAATGAAAGTTATGATATAATAGGAAAAAATCAATTTGGAAGTGGGAAGAATGACAGAAAAAGAGTTGAAATCTTTTACTATAAACTTTATAGCCAAAAAGGAAAAAGAGAATGAAAATTATATTAGATATTCTTATTTTGAATTGAAAGTAAAAAATAATCTTACTGAAAAAGAAATTGATGAAGTGTTAAGAGTGAGTCGAGATTACTTTGAAAACAAAGAATATAAAGTTTATTTTACCAATACAGAATTTGAATATCAAAATGCTAAAAGAAAAGTAGAATCAAATGAACTAATGATAGCAATAAAATAATAGAAGAAAAGGAATTTTAAAAATGGAAGAAAAGTATAATAAACAATCAATAAATAGATTTGATTTTATTACTGAAGAAAAAATAAATACATTAAAACAAAATGATGTAAAAACATTAGGAGAATTAGCTAATAAAACAAGAACTAACTTAAAAGAGTATGGTTTTGAAAATTTTGAAATAAATAAAATTGATATTGAATTGCAGCTTTTAGGTTTGAATTTAAAAAGTAGAAATTAAATATTAAATAGTTAGACAAATAGTAATTTGTAGGGAGGAATATATTTATGGAATTAGTAAAAGTGGGAGAGAAAACTTATTATATAAAAAATGCTACTAATATTGGTATATACAAAATTGATGATGATAATGTCTATCTAATCGATACAGGTAATGATAAGGATGCAGGAAAGAAAATATTAAAGATTATTGATGAGCAAGGATGGAATGTTAAAGGAATTATAAACACTCATTCAAATGCAGATCATATAGGTGGAAATAAAGTAATACAAGATAGAACTAATTGTACTATACTTGCTAATAATATCGAGAAATCTTTTACAGAATTTCCTATATTAGAATCATCTTTCTTATATGGTGGCTATCCATTTAAAGATATTAGAAATAAATTTTTACTAGCCAAAGAATCAGTTATAACTTCAATAGAAAATAATCTTCCAGAGGGATTAGAATATTTTACCTTAAAAGGACACTTCTTTGATATGATAGGAATTAAAACAAGTGATAATGTATATTTTCTAGC
>CATJWN010000067.1 GCA_949745595.1 uncultured Clostridia bacterium | reverse complement strand
TTTTAGAATTATTTTTCTTTTTTAAATTATCTTTAGCAACAGTAGTTAATAATTTAATTCTATTTGTTTGATTTGTTTCACTTGCACCAGGATCATAATCAATAGGAGAGATATTTGCAAATGGATAATGTTCTCTTATAGTTTTTATAACACCTTTTCCTACTACATGGTTTGGTAGACAAGCAAAAGGTTGTACACAAACTATATTAGGAATATCATTTTCAATATATTCAATCATTTCTGCAGTTAAAAACCAACCTTCACCAGTTTGATTTCCACTTGATAAAATTGAATTTACTGAGTGTTCTAAATGTTTAATGTCAGAAGGTAGCAAATAACCTTTTTTAGAATTAGATAATGCAATTTTACTGTCCTTTTCTAAAATTTCAATTAAATCGATTACAATATTATAAATGCCTGCTTTTCTGCTATCTAAATGTAATAAATTCTTATTGGTTATTTTATTCATTGCAACGTATTTAATAAATCCCATAAAATCAGGAGCAATAACTTCAGCACCTTCTTTTTCAAGGACATCAACTACGAAATTATTTCCAAAAGGATGGTATTTAATAAGTATTTCACCGACAATTCCTACTTTAGGTTTTTCTACAGAAGTATTTAAAGGAATTTTTTCAAAATCTTTTACTATAGCATAAATACTTTCTTTAAATTCAAATAAAGTAGATTTTTTTGTTAATTTCTTACATTTTTCAATCCATGTATCAAATAAAGCTTGACTTTCTCCATGATTTATTTCATGAGCCCTATTTTTATATAATAATTTTTGCAATAAATCACCATAAATAATAGCTTTAAGTAATTTTTCTACCATTTTTGGAGTTATTTTAAAACCGCTATTTTTTTCAAGCCCAACAAAATTGAAAGAGATAACTGGTACATTTGAAAATCCAGCGTCTTTTAAAGCTTTTCTAATAAAACCAATATAATTTGTAGCTCTACATCCACCACCAGTTTGAGACATTAGAAGAGCAGTTTTATTAACGTCATAATCACCTGATTCTAAAGCTTGTATCATTTGACCAGTAGTTAAAATTGATGGGTAACAAGCATCATTATTTACATATTTTAAGCCTGTTTCGACTGTTTTATCAGTACAATCTCTAAGTAGTTTGATATTATATCCTAAAGATTGCATAGCAGCCATCAATAGTTCAAAATGTATAGGAGCCATTTGAGGACATAAAATAGTATAATCTTTTTTCATTTCCTTAGTAAATGGAATTTTAGTAATACTATAATTTCCTAAATTTTTAATATCTTTAGGTGCAAGTTCTTTTTTTAATTTAATACGTTTATTCATACTAGCAAGTAGTGAACGTATACGAATACGAATTGCTCCTAAATTATTTATTTCATCTATTTTTATAAGTGTATATAAATTATCATAGCTTTTCAAAATTTCTTCTACTTGATCTGTAGTTACTGCATCAACTCCACAACCAAAAGAAGTAAGTTGTATCATTTCAAGAGCATCAGTTTTTCCTACAAAATCTGCGGCGGCATAAAGTCGTGAATGAAATACCCATTGGTCAACTACACGAATAGGTCTTTTAATTTCTCCCAAATGATAAATGCTATCTTCTGTAAGCACACATAATCCAAGACTGGTAATTAAAGTATCTATACCATGATTAATTTCAGGATCAATATGATATGGTCTGCCGGCTAAAACAATTCCACGAAGATCATGTTTTTCCATATATTTTAGAACTTCTTCGCCTTTGCTTTTGATATCTTGTTTTGTTTTTTGATATTCTGCTTCAGCTAAAGTGGCAGCTTCAATTAATTCAGCCTTTTTGAAATTATATTTTTTAAAGCAATCAGCTTCTTTTATTGTTTTTACTAAATGCTTAATATTATCTATTGGTAAAAATGGGTTCATAAAATTAATATCATTACCATGAAGTTCCTCTACATTGTTTCTTAAAACTTCTGAATAAGAAATAACAATAGGACAATTGTAATGATTATCAGAGCCTAAATTTTCTTGCCTTGAATAAGGAATACAAGGGTAAAAAATGTCTTTAATTCCCTTTTTTATTAAACTAATAATATGACCATGAGCTAATTTTGCAGGATAACAAACTGATTCAGAAGGCATTGATTCAATACCTTTCTCATAAGTCTTACGATTACTTTTTTCTGATAAAATTACTCTGAAGCCTAGTTTGGTAAAGAAAGTAAACCAAAAAGGATAATCTTCATACATATTTAAAACTCTAGGAATACCAATAATTCCACGAGGTGCATTAACCTCTTCTAATGGTTTATAATCAAATAATCTTTCATATTTATATTTATATAGATTAGGTAAATCAGTATTTTCGTTATTTGCACCAGCACCTTTTTCACAACGATTACCAGAAATAAACTTCTTACCGTTTGCAAAGTTATTTATAGTAAGCAAGCAATGATTCTCGCAGCCTTGGCAACGAATATGGTCTATTTTAATATCCAATTTTTCAAGTTCGTCGGCCTTTAAAATTGTAGAATAATATTCCATATCTAAATTAGCATTATATTGACCTTTAGCAAGTAATGCAACACCATATGCTCCCATAAGCCCTGAAATATTTGGTCTAACTACATCTTTTCCAACGATAAGCTCAAAAGCTCTTAAAACAGCATCATTATAAAAAGTTCCACCTTGTACAACAATGTTTTTTCCAAGACTTTTTATGTCACGAATTTTCATAACCTTCTGGATAGCATTTTTAATAATAGAATATGAAAGCCCAGCAGAAATATCGCCAACAGAAAAACCTTCTTTTTGAGCTTGCTTTATTTTTGAATTCATAAAAACTGTACATCTTGAGCCTAAATCAACGGGCTTTTCAGCTTTTAAAGCTTCTGAAACAAATTCTTCAATAGAAATACCAAGACTTTTAGCAAATGTTTCTAAGAAGGAACCACAGCCTGAAGAACAAGCTTCATTAAGCATAATGTTGTCTATAGTATCATTTTTTAATTTTATGTATTTCATATCTTGTCCGCCAATGTCGATAATACTTGTAACATTTGGTTGAAATTGTTTTGCAGCAGTATAATGAGCAATTGTTTCAATTTCATTTAAGTCTATATTTAATCCAGTTTGTATAAGTTTTTCTCCATAACCAGTTACACCACTAAAACGAAGTTTAGCAGTATGAGGTAAAACTTTATATAATTTTTTTAGCATTGTAATAACACTTTTTAAAGGGTTGCCGCCATTTCCATTATATAAAGAATAAAGAATAGAGCCCTCATTATCAATCAAAACTAATTTTGTAGTAGTAGAACCTGCATCAATTCCTAAAAAACAGTCACCACTGAAGTTTTTTAGGTCTTTTATTGTAACATGATCTTTGTCGTGACGAGCCTTAAATTCTTCATAATCTTTTTCAGTTTCAAAAAGGGCAGGTAAATGACTGCTATCAGTATAATTAGACTTTTTAAAGTTCTTTATTTTTTCTTCTAATTCATTAGCCGAAATTACATTATTTTCTAAAGATGCCAAAGCAGCACCAGTTGCAACAAAAAGGTGTGCATTTTCAGGTATTATAATTTGGTCATCTTTAAGTTTTAATGTTTCTATAAATCTATTTCTAAGTTCTGGTAAATAGCTAAGAGGTCCACCAAGGAAAGCAACATTTCCTTTAATACGTCTACCACAAGCTAAGCCACTAATTGTTTGATTTACAACAGCTTGAAAAATTGATGCTGAGATATCTTCTTTTTTTGCACCTTCATTTAATAGAGGTTGAATGTCTGTTTTTGCAAAAACACCACATCTTGAAGCAATAGGGTAAATAGTTGTATGCGTTTTTGAAAGTTCGTTCATACCAGCTGTATCAGTATTTAATAAAGTTGCCATCTGATCTAAAAATGCACCAGTTCCGCCAGCACAAGTACCATTCATTCTTTGTTCTATAAATTTATCAAAATATATAATTTTGGCATCTTCTCCGCCAAGTTCAATAACAACATCTGTTCTAGGTATATATTTTTCTACAGAATTTTTACAAGCAATTACTTCTTGAATAAAAGGAATTTCCAAATATTTAGATATGTCAATTGCACCAGAACCTGTTAAAGCAATCGTGAAATCATAATTAGAAAAATTCTCTAGAAGTTCAGTTAAAATATCAAATAAAGTTTTTTTTGTGTCTGAAAAATGTCTAGTATAGTTTGAAAATAAGACATTTCCGTCATCATCTAATACTACAATTTTTACTGTAGTTGAGCCTACATCAAGACCAACGTGTAATATATTTTTCATATTATTTTCCTCTATTAATTCTTATATAAAAAAGCTTTACAAAATAAAGCTTTTTCCCCTAACTACATAATATAACATTTTTTGAAAATAGTCAATTAATAGTTCTATTTAAACATTAAAACATAGTGTAATATAAACCAATAATGACAAGCGCTTCCAAGAATTACACAAAGGTGAAAAATTTCGTGGAAGCCCCAACCTTTGAAACTTTTTTTTGGAAGTTTAAAACCATATAAGATGCCTCCAATAGTATAGAATATGCCACCTACTACTAACCACCATAAAGAATAAAGAAGACCAGCATCTCTAAAAGTAATTAGAAGTGGATATATAGCTATAATTACAGTCCATCCCATAAAAAGATATATTGCAGTAGTAATTGCTCTAGGTGCTTTTATCCAGACAGCTGTTAAAATAGTACCAAGTAGAGCAAAGCCCCATACAATTCCAAAGATAGACCATCCCCAAGGTCCACGAAGAGGGACTAAACAAATAGGAGTATAGCTTGCTGCAATAAGTATATAAATCATTATATGGTCAAATTTTCTAAAAACGGAAACACCCTTTTCACTAATATTAAGCCAATGATATAAAGTACTGAACAAATATAGTAGAACTAAAGCAGCTCCAAAAATTGTAAAAGAAACAATGTGATAAGCATTTCCCCAAATTGAAGCAAATACAATTAAAACAACAAGTCCGACAACTGAAAGACCAGCTGCAATGCAATGTGTAAGACCACTTAAAGGATCACGAAGTTTTGCCATAATAAAATTCCTTTCTCATTTAGTATGTGCTAATAATATAACATTTTAAACAAAATGTCAACGTAATTAGAACATCTAGTCATCAAAACTAGATAAATAATGTAATAAACTTCTATACAAGGAATATTATGGTACAAGGAGGTAGAATTTATGCGAAAAAAGATTATAATAGGAGTAGCACTTTTGCTAATAATTTGTTTGGGAGTATTTATATATTTTAATGTAGGTATAGAAACAGAATATACGCCAGAAGCTGAAATTGACGAAGCGGAATATAGAAATACAGTAGTTAGTCTTTACTTTCAAAACAAAGAAAGCAAAGAGTTACAAGTGGAAGCAAGATTATTAGATAGTAAAGAGCTTTTAGATAATCCTTACAATAAATTAGTTAATTTATTATTAGAAGGAACTAGTCTAGAAACTTTAGAAAGTCCAATACCACAAGATACTAAGTTAATTGGAACTGTACTTGAAGGTGAATGTTTGGTAGTTAATTTATCAAAAGAGTTTTTAAATACACCAGAAGGAGATGTAATAGCAAGAACAAATGCGATATATTCTTTAGTAAATACACTTACAGAATTAAAAGAAGTTTCTTGCGTTAAATTCTTAATTGATGGTGCAGAAGTAGAAGAACTTAAAAATCCATTTGCTAAAATATAATAGGAGTTAAAATGTTGATAAATTCCACAAAATATGGTATAATTTACATAATGTGGAGAAAAGTATGAGTAATTTTTATCAAATTTTAACTAAAAGTAAAAAAAGCATAGCAAAAGATATGAAATATTCAGAGTCTCATGCACAGCTTTTATATAGTTTATTAAAGAAGTTTTGGGCAAATCATCCTGAAGCTACTAATAGTGAAACCTTTGAACTTTTCGAAGGTTTATTTATGAAAATAAATGAGGATATTGTTACTTTTCCATCGATTAAGAGTAATAATATTAAATATTATATTTGTAAATATTTAGTAGATAATCCTGAGGTTTTAGATGTTTCTTATGGTAAAATAATAAGAGAAGAAGAAAGGGATGGAAAAAAGAAAACCTTTCCAAGTACTATGAGATATAATGCTAATATTCTAAGCGCTATAAGAACTCTTACTATAGAAGGTTTAGTAGGACTAAGAGAAGCAAAAGCAGATTTAGATCCATTTCAGGTTAACATTGTAAGAAAATATATGAGAGCTCCTGCAAAATATCAGAAAAAGTATAGAACAAATGACTGTTCTCCAGCAGAAAGAAGAGCTTTAGACACCTATTTATCTTATTTAGAAGGTGATGAATTAACACAATTACATAAATTTTTAGAAGAGCAAGTTAAGTTATTATATGGAGAGCTTAAATCTAATTATGTAGAATCTGTATTAAGAGTAAGTGAAAACATGGATAGATTAGGATTACTTGAAAGATATTGTGATAGACATAATAGTTTGATGCAAAGAATGGGGCTTTCAGGATTATCATATAGTTACGAAAAAGATGAAAAAGGCGATACTAGTGTGAGAAGTTTCTTTCAAAGAGAAAATATAGAAAAAATGGATATATATAAACTTTCTATGTTAAATGCGTTTCTAATTAATAGATACACAAAGGCTTTAGAAGGTATTAACCAGACCTTTTTTATAGTAAACGAATTAGGACTTTGGACACAAATACGAGCTGCTAAACCTAATAAAGATGGTAAAATCTCAATAGATATAGATGAAAAGAACTTAGAAGCTTTATATAAAAAAATGAACTTTTTGAGTGTTACATTAGAAGAGCTAATGGATGATTGTAGTGGAAATTCAACAGATGAAAATACGCATAATGTTACTATGGAAAATGGGGTAACTAGAAGTTATGTAAAATTTGATGTGAATGATAAAATAAAAGAATTAGAAGAAATTTTAGGTGGGCAGTATAGAGAATATTTTGGAGAATTGTTACCAGAAAGTGCAAATAACTTTGGTGTGGATTTTGATGATTATAGAGTCTTAAGAAATGCAGAAATGAACACTTATAGAATAAAAGATTTTAATATGATATCTGCTTTATTTAACTTATATCAAGTTAAAGGCTTATCAAAAAATTGGGGAGTTATTCCAGAGGATAGACCAATAAAAGATAGTAATATGATTTTACTTAGCTTTGATATTGAAGGGTTTAATATGCCAGTAAGACTCCATATAGATAAAGAAACTATTATAGAATTTCTAAAGTCAAATCAAGGAACTACTAAAATGCCGATGTATGATGGTGCATCAGATTTTACTTTTTATGATAAAAATTTAGGCACACAAATACTTATGCCATTATTTATGAAACAAAAGAAAGCATTAAAGGAATATAATGAGAAAGCAGCAGAGGGCTCTCAAGTAAAAAGATTTTTAAATCATGTTGCTTTCTTAAAAGACGATAGTAAGTATCCAGAGCATCTAAAAGTAGATACTGTGACAAAACAGAATGGAAAAGTATTTTTAAGAAAGGGTAGACCTCTTAGAAGATTTATAGATTTAGAAACAGGAGAAATATTTAGAGAAGAAAAAGATGGAAGCCTTACAAAAATAGATTCAAAAGTGAAAGTTAGTGATTAATATGGAATTGAAAGAAAATGAACGAATAGACGATTTAGAATTTAAGGACTTAAAAATAATTCAGGATAGCACAGGTTTCTGTTTCGGTATTGATAGTGTTTTGCTTTCAGATTATGCTAAAAATATCAAAAAAGGTGCAAAGATAATTGATATTGGAACAGGAACTGGAATACTTGGAATTTTGCTTTGTGGAAATACAGAGGACACAAATATTATTGGAATTGAAATACAGAAGGAAGTAGCAAATATGGCAAAAAGAAGTATTGAGCTAAACGGTTTACAAAATAGATTTTCTGTGAAAAACATTAATATAAAAGATGTATTTAATGAAATCGAGCCAAATACAATAGACGTAGTTGTTACCAATCCACCGTATATGAGAGAAAATACTGGTGCTAAAAACCTAGAGAAAAAGAAATTAATTTCAAGATGTGAAGTAGAATGCACATTAGAAGATATAGTTAAAATAAGTTATAAACTTTTGAAAAGTAAAGGCGAATTTTATATGGTACATAGAGCAGAGAGAATTGTGGATATACTTTATAATTTAAGAAAATATAAAGTAGAGCCCAAAAATATAAGGTTTGTCCATTCAAAAGTGGGAAAAGAACCAAATTTAGTTCTTATAAAATGTGTAAAAGATGCAGGAAATGGTTTAAAAATAGATTCACCACTTGTGGTATATAAAGAAAATGGAGAATACACGGAAGAAATTTTAAAAATATATAATAAGGGGAAAAAAAATGACAGGTAAATTATATTTAGTTGCAACACCAATTGGAAATTTAGAAGATATTACATTAAGGGCTCTTAAAATTCTAAAAGAAGTAGATTTGATTGCAGCAGAAGATACAAGACATACTCTTGGACTTTTAAATCATTTCGAAATTTCAAAACCACTTATTAGTTACTATAAACAAAATGAAAAAGTGAAAAGCGAGATATTAATTGAAAAGTTGAAACAAGGGCAAAATATAGCAGTTGTTTCGGACGCTGGAACACCAGGAATTTCAGATCCCGGTGAAGAAATTGTGAGAGTTGCAATTGAGAATGATATAGAAATTGTACCAATACCACGGAGCTTGTGCATTTGTAAATGCTCTAATTGCTTCAGGTATGAGTTCAAGAGAATTTGAGTTTATAGGTTTTTTATCAGCGAATAAAAAAGAAAGAAAGGACAAGCTAGAAGAGGTTAAATATGAAACAAGAACTTTAATTTTCTATGAAGCACCACATAAGCTAAAAACTACTTTAGATAGCATGCTAGAAGTTTTAGGTGATAGAGAGATTGTACTTGCAAGAGAGCTTACAAAAATACATGAAGAATTTATAAGAGGCAAATTATCCACTATTTTAGAACAAATTGTGGATGTCAAAGGTGAATTTGTAATTATTATAGAAGGAAATAGTGTATCAAAAAAAGATGTAGAACTTAATAATCTAAATGAGAGAACTTTAGAAGAACACTATGAATTCTATGAAAAACAAGATTTAGACAAAAAAGAGATTATAAAGAAAATTGCAAAAGATAGGAATACTAATAAAAACGAAATTTATCAATATTTTATTAATAAATAAATAAAAAGTGCCATATAATTTAGCAGGAGAAAAACAATGTTAAATTATATATGGTGCTTTTTTATTTTAATATCAATCGTTTTTGGAATAGGCAGTGGAAATATAGAAGCTGTTAATAATTCCGTATTTTCCAGCATTGAAAATACTATGACGTTAATGCTAAAAATGATAGGTGGAATGTGCTTTTGGAGTGGAATCATGGAAATAGCGATGCATACATCCATCCAAGAAAAATTAAAGAATTTTATAAAGCCTTTAAATAATATTATTTTTTCTAAATTAGATAAGGCTTCATCTGCATATGAAAATATTACTATGAATATGGCGACCAATATGTTAGGACTTGGAAATGCAGCAACACCATTAGGTTTAAAAGCTGTAGAAGAATTAGAAAAAACAAATCCATATAAAGATAAATTATCAGATGAGGAGATAATGTTTATAGCAATAAATACAGCATCTTTGCAGGTTATTCCAACTAGTATAATAACAATTAGAAGCACTTTAGGATCTAATAGTCCAGGAAGTATAATACTAGGTGTGTGGTTTTCGACCATAATTGCATTTGTATCAATTATAGTTATAACTAAAATTTATTTGAAATTAAGGAGAAAATAGACTTGAAAGTAATAGGATTTATAGGGAATTCTTCAGCTATAATTATTATAGGCACAATTGTAATTTTTGCTATATTAGAAAAAAAGGATGTATTTGATCTTTTTATAAAACGGGGTAAAATCAGGTGGAAAATTAATGTTAGAGCTTTTTCCAACTTTAATAGGCTTGTTTGTAGCTGTACGGAATGTTAAGTAGTTCAGGGATTATCGATTTTGTAAGTGAGAAAGTTTATAGTATTTTAAAAAACGTTATAGTATTTCAAGAAATCGTACCACTTGCAGTTCTAAGACCTATTTCAGGAAGTACAGCAATGGCCATTGGTATAGAGATAATGCAAAAAGTAGGTGTAGATTCTGAAGTAGGAAGAGTAGTATCTTGTATTATGGGAGCTAGTGAAACGACCATTTATGTTATTGCGATATATGGTTCAAAGTTAAAGAATAAAAATATAAAACCTGCCATGATTATAGGTTTCATAGCAGATTTTATTTGTGTTATTTCTTGTATAATAGCATTAAAAATAGGAATTATATAGTAACAATTTTACTAGGTGCGAATCTATTTGCGACACTAATTTTTATATCATTGGTATCGATGTTATTATGTATAAGTTCTTCTGCAACAGTTTTATATGCCATTTCAGGAAAATTGTTTTCTTTGCTCAAATGCCCAAGCATAACTTCTTTTAATTCTTTTCCAAAAAGATGTGAAATAGTTTGCCCAGCTTCTATATTAGAAAGATGACCGTGTGGACCTGCAATCCTTTGTTTAAGCATATAAGGATATCTTGAAACCTTTAGAATTTCAGGTTCGTAATTTGCTTCTAATAACATAAATTTACTATCTTTAATATTTGAAAATATATTATTATCAATATGTCCTAAATCAGTAGCAATACTGATTTTTTTTGAACTATTGCAAATACTAAATCCACAAGGGTTTGCAGCATCATGTGGTGTACTAAAAGGCATGATTTGTAAATTTCCAATTTGAAATTCATTGTCATTTTCAAATATTTTTATATTATTAGAAGAAACTTTAGTTTTCTGATTTGGCATTGCTTCCCATGTTTCAAAATTAGCAAAAACAGGTATATCATATTTTTTTGATATAGTTCCTAAACTTTGTATATGGTCTGAATGTTCATGTGTAACTAAAATAGCATCAATATTTGATATATCTACATCAATATTAGTAAGTGCAGTTTCTATTTTTTTTGCACTTTGTCCGCAATCAATAAGAATTTTTGTATTATTAGATTGTACAAATAAGCTATTTCCAGAGCTACCACTGTACAAACTGCAAAATTTTAACATCTGTTTTTTCGTCCTTTGCTTCTTATTCTTCTACTCTTTTGATTTTTGCACCAAGATTTTTAAATTTCTCTTCTATATTTTCATAACCACGATCAATGTGATTTAAGTTATATATTTCTGTTGTGCCATTTGCAATAACTCCAGCTATTATAAGTGCAGCACCTGCTCTTAAATCAGTAGCATTTACAGGTGCGCCAGTAAGTTCTGGAACTCCCTCAAAATAAGCACTTTTTCCTTGTGTAATAATATGTGCGCCCATTTTATTTAGCTCAGCAGCATATTGGAAACGAGATTCCCAAATAGTCTCGTTTATAGTGCTTGTACCATCTGCAATTGAAAAAACTACACCCATTTGAGATTGTAAATCTGTAGGAAATCCGAGGGTAAGGAAGTGTTTTTATAGTAGCTCTTGATGGTCTTTTTTTACACCAAACTCTTAAATGGTCTCCATTAGCATCAACATTTGCGCCCATCTCTGTAACTTTAGCTATAATTGGCTCTAAATGTTTTGTTATACAATTTTTGATAACAATATCGCCCTTTGAAGCAACAGCTGCAAGCATAAAAGTTCCTGCTTCTATTTGATCAGGAACAACTGAATATGTAGCGTTTCCAGCAAGTTCTTTAACACCATTTATTTTAATAATATCTGTTCCAGCT
Organism: uncultured Clostridia bacterium; assembly: GCA_949745595.1. GTDB lineage: Bacteria > Bacillota > Clostridia > TANB77 > CAG-508 > Scatovivens. The sequence continues at coordinate 5,222 of CATJWN010000067.1, read as the reverse complement.
CCCCTAATGTCTGCTCCCATAGTATTTAAGAAGTTTGCGACATCAACTATATGAGGCTCTTTTGCAGCATTATCAATAACTGTTGTGCCTTCTGCAAGTACAGCTGCAAGAATAGTATTTATAGTAGCACCAACAGAAGCTACATCCATATAAATTGAAGCTCCTTTTAGTTTTTTAGCAGAGGCAGTAATTTTTCCTTGTGACATATCAACTGTTGCACCTAAAGCTTCAAAGCCTTTAATATGTTGATCCATAGGCCTTGGACCTAGATTACAACCCCCAGGTAGACCGATAGTAGCTTTGTGTAAACGTCCAAGTAATGCACCAATTAAATAATAAGAAGCTCTAAATTTTCCAGTAATTTCAATAGGTGCTTGATGTGAATTTACATTCCTTGTATCTATTACTACTTCATTTGGTGTGTTCCAAGTAACAACAGCACCTAAATCTTGTAGTATTTCACAATACAATTTTACATCACTTATATTTGGTAAATTATCAATAGTGCAAATACCGTTTATTAATAAGGTTGCAGGGATAATTGCAACAGCAGCATTTTTTGCACCACTAATTTTCACTTCACCTCTAAGAGGTGTTTTTCCTGTGATAACAAGTTTCTCCAATATAATACCCCCAATATATTTTTGTATCAATAATCATAATTTCTCACAATATCAATAGCAATATATCACAAAAAAAACACTTTTACAATATCTATTTAGAATTAAGTAGCTCTAAAATCTTAAATTTTAGCTTTATATCAGGTGAAGAACTAGAAATAAGCATAAATTCTTCTTCACTTAAATTTTTTTCTAAAATTTCCTTATCTTCATCTTCTAGATAACCGCTAGAAATATCTATAAAACAAAGAGGTGGAAACAGACTACACCACCAGTTTTGACCTTGAGCTTCACCAATATTTATTTTTAGGGCATCATAATTTCCAGCAGGAAGACTGATATTTCCATAATATTTGGTAGGAAAGTTGAAGTTTCCAATTTCTAAATTAACGTCATAATTAAATCCAAGTTCTTGTATTTTGTCTTCAGCAATTTTCTTAATTTCTTCAAGGTTATCACTTACTACTTTAATAGTTTCTTCTTTTGTTTTAGAACCTGAATTGATTTTTTCCATATAATCTATAACACTATCTCTTACGCAAAGTTTAAGAGCTTGATCTTTTTCGGAATCGCTATTTGCAAGGATATGAAGTCTAAAAATATTGTCTTGTAAACCAGCAAAAACGTAGTTAGAATAAGAGACAAGATTTAAAATCAAAAAAACGGCTAATAATAAAATAATTAGCAAAAAATATTTTATTTTCATAAATTTCAAATACCTCCTAGTAATAGTAAGTTTTTACAGAATTTTAAAAAATATACATATAAATTTACACTAATGACAAAGCAAAGGCACACAAAGGACACAATTATTAAATAGTATAATAGTATTATTTGTATAAGTAAAAATAGCCATAAATCTTAAAACCGTAAAGCTGTATTGACTTAATTTTTAAAATGGTATAATATAAAGACGGCTTTAAAAAGAAAGGAGACCATAGAAAAATATGGACGAAAAACTTGAAAAAATAAAAAAAACCCTAAAGAAGTATGGGCAAGAACATTTACTTCAAAAATATGATCAAATGGACGAAAAAACAAGAGAAGAACTTTTAGAGCAAATTGAGAATATTGATTTTGATTTAATGAAAGATTTATATGAGAAAGCAACAAAACCAGTCGATTTAGAGCAAGTGACAATTGAACCAATTGAGCACGTTGATAAATCAAAACTTACAGCTAGCGAACGTAAAATGTATGAAACTAAAGGTATTGAAGCAATTAAATATAACAAACTTGCTGTTGTTACAATGGCAGGAGGTCAAGGAACAAGACTTGGGCATAGTGGACCAAAAGGTACATTTATTTTTGATACTGAGCATAATAAATCTATATTTGAAGCATTGTGTGATACATTAAAAGAAGCTGTTAAAAAATATGATACAGTTATTCCTTGGTATCTAATGACTAGTAAAGAAAATAATGATGCAACAATAAAATTTTTTGAAGAACATAACTATTTTGGTTATCCAAAAGAAGCAGTAAAATTCTTTAAACAAGGACAGTTACCAATGATATCTTTAAATGGTAAAATCCTTATGGAAGAAAATGGATTAGTTAAAGAAGCTGCAAATGGGCATGGTGGAACATTACAATCAATGGATAGAAGTAATGTTATTCAAGAAATGAAGGACAATGGAATTGAATGGGTATTTATTAATGGAGTTGATAATGTTTTAGTTAAACCAGTAGATCCATTACTAATGGGAATGTCTATACATAATAAAGTTTTGGGAGCTGTTAAGGCTATTGAAAAAACAGATCCTAAAGAAAAAGTAGGTGTTTTTTGTAGAAAGAATAAAAAAGTAGGTGTTATAGAATACACTGAAATTTCAGATAAAATGGCACACTTAAGAGACGACTATGGTTCTTTAGTATATGGTGACGCAAATGCTATCTTCCACTTATACAATATAAAAGGTTTAGAAAAAGTTAGTGAACTTAGTCTTCCATATCATACAGCAGTAAAGAAAGCAAGTTATATAGATGAAAATGGAGAAAAAGTTACTGGAGATAAACCAAATGCATATAAGTTTGAAATGTTCATATTTGATTCTTATGAGATGTTTGATGATGTTGTTGTTTTAAGGGTAAAAAGAGAAGAAGAATTCGCACCAATTAAAAATGCAGAAGGTCAAGATAGCCCTGAAACAGCCAGAAAGTTATATAAAGATTATATAAATAAAGTTGAATATATGAAGAAGTATCAAGAATGGTCTACAAGTTCAGTATTTGACGAAGAAACAAGAAAAGAACTATTATTAATTGCTGGAGACGAAGAAGAAATAAAAGATAGATTCTATAAAGATTTAGAATTTGGAACAGCAGGTATGAGAGGTATTATAGGTAATGGTACAAATAGAATGAATATTTATACTGTTACAAAAGCTACACAAGGTTTATCAAACTATATCTTAAGACAAGGTTTAGAAAATAAAGGTGTAGCAATTGCTTATGATTCTAGAAATATGTCACCTGAGTTTGCGCAAGCTACTGCACTATGTTTTAATGCAAATGGAATAAAAACATATATATATGATAGTTTAAGAGCAGTTCCACAATTATCTTTTGCAGTAAGGGAATTAGGTTGCACAGCTGGTGTAATGATTACAGCAAGCCACAACCCACCAGAATATAATGGATATAAAGTATATTGGGATGATGGGGCACAAATAGTTGCACCACATGATAAAGAAATAATTGCAGAAGTTAATAAAGTAAAAGATTATTCTTTAATTAGATCAATTTCATTAGAAGAGGCTAAAAAGCAAAGACTATATAATGTAATTGGAAAAGCAATGGATAAATTATATTTAACTGCAATTAAGAAACAAATATTAAATCCAGATATTATATCAAAAGTACAAAAAGATTTAAAAATCGTATATACACCACTTCATGGAACGGGAAATGTACCAGTTCAAGAAGTTCTAAAAGAACTTGGATTTGAGAATGTGTTTGTAGTACCAGAGCAAGAATTACCAAATGGAAGTTTTCCAACAGTTGATTATCCAAACCCAGAAGACCCAAGAGCTTTTGAACTTGCACTTAAACTTGCTAAAAAGTTAGATGCAGATATAGTTTTAGCTACAGATCCAGATGCTGATAGATTAGGTGTTTATGCAAAAGATTCAAAAACTGGTGAATACAAATCCTTCACTGGAAATATGTCAGGACTTTTAATTGCAGAATATGTGCTTTCACAAAAGAAAGCAAAAGGAATGTTACCAAAAAATGGTGCATTAGTTTCAACAATAGTTTCTTCAAACCTTGCAATTGCTATATCTGAAGCTTATGGAGTAGATTTTATAGAAGTTCTAACAGGTTTCAAATATATAGGTGAGCAAATGAGAAACTTTGAAGCAACGGGAAGCCATGAATATCTATTCGGTTTTGAAGAAAGCTATGGTTGTTTAGTAGGAACACATGCAAGAGATAAAGATGCTATAACAGCGGTTATGATGCTTTGCGAAGCTGCTGCTTACTACAAAACAAAAGGTTTAAGCTTATGGGATCAAATGATAGAAATCTATAAGAAATATGGATATTATAAAGAAGGAATTACAACAATTACTTTAAAAGGTGCAGATGGTGCAGAAAAAATGCAAGAATTAATGAATGATATTAGAAATAACCCACCCAAAACACTTGGAGGATATAAAGTAACAAGAGTAAGAGATTATAAAACAGGAATTATTGTAGATACAAAAACGGGAAAAGAATCTGAAACAGGATTACCAACATCAAATGTATTGTACTATGATTTAGAAGATAATTGCTGGGCTTGTGTACGTCCATCAGGAACAGAACCAAAAGTAAAATTCTATATGGGTGTAAAAGGAAAGACAATGGAAGAAAGCGAGAAAAAGCTTGAAGCTCTAAAGAAAGATATGCAATTATTATCTGAATAATTGGTTATAAAATAAGATAAATTGGGTACTATAGAAAATATAGTACCTATATTTTTTGAAAAAAATTAAAAAAATTTCCGAAAAAGTGTTGACATTACGCAAAAAATATTGTATTATATACAGGCGGTCATAATTAAACCGCAACCATAATTTTATGGGCTATTAGCTCAGTTGGTAGAGCACTTGACTTTTAATCAAGTTGTCCCGCGTTCGAATCGCGGATAGCTCACCAAATGAATATCTTACGATATTCATTTATTATGGCCCCTTGGTCAAGCGGTTAAGACATCGCCCTTTCACGGCGGAGACATGGGTTCGATTCCCGTAGGGGTCACCACTTAAATATATGCCACTTTAGCTCAGCTGGTAGAGCAACTGACTTGTAATCAGTAGGTCGTCCGTTCGATTCGGACAAGTGGCTCCAAAGATTTGTCGAGGAAAATCAATTTTTCATTAGAAAGAGTAGGATTTCCTCGATTTTTCATTTTTTAGTAAAATTTTTATTGAAATATCAACAAAAAAATCAATATACCCTTAGAGTGAAAATTGTTTCAGCCTTTTACAAAATTTCTCAAAATTCCTCATTATTTAACGGTTCTTTGTCAATAGTTGGGGTGGTTTATTTTGAAACCAAGTTGACCCTAATATTTCTTTGATTTTTATCATTTCACTAAAAATCTTTAAATTTTGT
>CATJWN010000066.1 GCA_949745595.1 uncultured Clostridia bacterium | reverse complement strand
ACATATTACATTTTTGAGCAGCTTCTTTAACACACTCTTGTGCTTGTTTTTTAGTTCCTACGAAAAGAACTGTCTTTCCTTCTTCTGCTTGCTCTTTGATAAATCTGTAAGCCTCGTCTAATTTTTTTGATGTTTTTTGTAAATCGATGATGTGGATACCATTTCTAGCTTGAAAAATGTATTCAGCCATTTTAGGATCCCATCTTCTTGTTTGATGTCCAAAATGAACACCAGCTTCAAGTAATTGTTTCATTGCAACTACTGCCATTTTAAATTCCTCCTTTTTGTTTTTCCTCCATAAGTCTTTAAACACTTAAAAACCACCTAAACTTTAGGCACAGGTCTTCAAGCTAAACCTATGTGCGTTTTCATAACATTTGATATTATAACAAAATCGCAACATAAAATCAAGTCATTTCACTAAAAAACTTTAGTTTTTTTCGACATTTTTTGACATTTTTTGTATTCCTCATAATATATACTTGGTTTGCATTCGACAGATTTCTACAAATTTCTTATGAAAGGTCAGTGATAAAATTTGAATTTAAAGATATTAAGAACTTTACACAATTATAGTCAAAAGGAAATTGCAAATATACTTAATTGTCAACAAAATACTTATTCTCAGTATGAAACTTATTCTAGAAATATTCCAATTGAAGCATTAAAAATCTTAGCAGAATTCTATGAAACTTCTATTGATTTTTTAGTAGACTTCACTGATGAACCAGCCTCCTATCCACATAAAAAGTAAATTTCTCAAATTTTATTTAAGCACTGTACTTTTCTTATCTTTTATCATATAATAATTAGTACAAGAAAAATATAATTATATTTTCCATGTTTAAATTCCTTAATTTTTAGGAGTATATTATGAAAAAAATTAAATTAGCAGTAGTTGGAGCTACTGGTCTTGTTGGGAGAACAGTTCTAAAGGTTTTAGAAGAATATAATCTTCCAATTTCTGAATATGTATTTTTCGCATCTAGCAAATCAGCTGGAAGCACACTTAAATTTCAAGACAAAGATTATACTGTAAAAGAACTTACAGATACTTCTTTTGACGAAGGTTTTGATTATGCAATATTTTCAGCAGGTGGCGACACTTCAAAACACTTCTCACCTATCGCAGCTTCTAAAGGTTGTATAGTGGTAGACAATAGCAGCGCCTTTAGAATGGAAAAAGGTGTTCCTTTAGTTGTTCCAGAAGTAAACCCTGAAGAAATTTTCAAAAACAAGGGAATTATTGCCAATCCAAATTGTTCAACTATTCAAGCCGTCGTTCCTTTAAAAGTATTAGATGACCTTTACACTATAAAAAGAATTGTATATTCTACATACCAAGCAGTATCAGGTGCTGGACAAAAAGGTGTAGAAGATTTAGAAAACGGGCTAAAAGGTGAAGCACCTAAAAAATTCCCATATTCCATAGTAAATAACTGTTTACCACATATTGACGTATTTTTAGAAAACGGGTACACAAAAGAAGAAATAAAAATGATTGAAGAAACTAGGAAAATTCTTAAAAAGCCTGATTTAAGAATAACAGCAACCACTGTGCGTGTTCCTGTTATTAACTCTCATAGCGAGTCAATAAATGTAGAATTTGAAAAAGCTTTTGATATAAAGGAATTAGTTGCCGAGTTAAAAAAAGCTGAAGACATAATTGTAGAAGATGAACCAGCTTACAACCGTTATCCACTTGCTACAAAAGCTTCTGGGCATGACGAAGTATTTGTAGGAAGAATTAGAAGAGACGAAAGCGTTGAGTCGGGAATAAACTTCTGGTGTGTAGCTGATAATATTAGAAAAGGTGCAGCAACAAACGCTGTTCAAATTGTTAAGAAATTAATCGAAAATAAAAAATAAAGTTAGCTCGCATATGATATGCGAGCTTTTATTTAAATTTCATCTATTAATAATAAATATTTTGACCTTACAAGTTCTCTACTATCTGCTTCTACTGCTCTTTTTAATTCTTGAATTAAAATATATAGTTTGTTCAAATTATATTCATTATTTTGTGCATAAGCCATATCTTGCATTTTATCATTATAGGCTTTGTCTAACTCTTCTACCTGCGTCCTTGCCATATCTAAATTACCATCCATATATGAAATGTAAGTTGCTATAGTATAATATTTTAACCTTTTCTTAAAAGTACTCTCTTTATCTCCTGCATATTTTTCCATATAAGTTGGTATCAAAGAATACACATTATTAAGTTCAATCATATATGTTCTCTGGTCCTTATTATCTATAGCAATAATCATATTATTTATACCATCACTAAGTTTTGCAATTTCTCCAGACTCAATATTTAAAGCTGCTAAATCCACCAATATTGCTGGTACAGAATCTTCAATTTCCTGAGTATCTTCTAAAAGTTTCTCCCAATCAAAATTATCTTCTACAATTGGCAATCCTATGCCCTCTTCTAAAGCTTCATTCGTAGATGTATCATTTTTGTCCTCTTTTTTATATTCTTCTCTTACAATTTTATTTAAAATATTAACGGCTTTACTTTCAATATATTCTAGTTCTTTTATATTTTTATCTTGCAAAGTTGCAGGTTCATCTTTTGAACAACCTGTGAGTGTAACTAAAGCTATACTTAAAATTAACAACAAACTTACAATTTTTTTCATTTTACAAACTCTCCTTTATCTGCATTTCTAGTATTTGCAAAAAATCTCAAATTATTCTAAGCATATTTTCAAATTAAAGTAAAATACTAAATTAGGAGGTTGTTATGTCATACACTTTAAAACTCTATAGTGAATTTGAAAATGAAATTGAAAAATTTTTAAAACTATACTTTAATGAAGATTTTAATTTAGAAAATAAATACTATTGGAAAAAAGATTTTGAAAGTCCGGTTGATATAATCGATATGATATCAGTTTTTGCAGATAATAAAGAAAAATTTAAGGCTAATATGTGGATCAGCCTTGATAAAGATGTTTATATCGATATTTCTGAAAACAATATAAATTCACTCATAAAGTATATTTATGAGCGTTTTCCTTATTAAATTATTTCTCCATAATTATAGTAACTGGTCCATCATTTAAAAGTGATACATCCATATGTGCACCAAACACACCTTTTTCCACTTTTATTCCATATTCTACACACTTCTTCATGAAATATTCGTATAATGGATTTGCTAAATCTGGCTTAGCCGCCTCTATAAAACTTGGTCTATTTCCCTCTTTCGTGTTAGCATACAAAGTAAATTGAGAAATAATTAAAAGCTCTCCACCAACATCTTTTAAACTTAAATTCATTTTCTCATTTTCGTCTTCAAAAACTCTTAAATTACATAATTTCTTTGCTAAGTAATCTGCTTCAGCTTCAGTATCTGTATGTGTTATCCCACAAAGTACCATAAATCCCTTTCCTATTTTTCCAACTACTTCTCCATCTACTTTTACTCTAGCATTTGCTACTCTTTGTATTACTAATTTCATTATAGTTCTCCTTAAATTTATTTTAACCATTTTATCATATTTTTTACGCTCTTGGCAATGGATAAAGAACTAAAATTTATTCATAATCTTCTATCACAGAATTTATCTTACCGCTACCATAAATATATATCCCCTCTTCTAACTGTTTAACATCTTCTTCTGGCAAATATTCTTTACTTATATCAGTTTTTTGATATGGAATAAAGTTTCCATCTGCCTTTAACTTCATAACTTCAATATGATTATCTACAAGTGTTATAAAGAAATGCTCATCACATAATCCATTTATTTCTCTAGTAAGCACTAACTTGTCATTCTCAAATTCTTCAACTTCATATTCGTCATAATGATCCTCGACCTCTTGTCTCGTCATATTTACAAGCTCAGTTGGTAACTGATAATGTTTGAAATTAAAGTGTCCACACTCATCATAATATTCTTTTATTGCAAAACTTGCATTTGGAGATAATTTCTCGTCCTCCGAAGAAGCTTCCAAAGTCTGCAATTTAGTATAATTTTGCACGCCATAATCCTCAATATTATTAAGTTCAAATTGCGCACTCTGCTGATTATTCTCAGAATTATAAAATAATCTTGTATATAAAAAGCCTACCCCTACAGACACAATAAATAATAAAATTCCCAAAAATATAATTTTTTTCATAATTTTACCTACCTTAAATCTTAGTATTTATACTTTCTGAAATTTTATTCAAAAAAATGAGGTAATTTTTGACAATTCACATAATCTATTGTATAATTACAGTGGTTACGTAAAGGAGATTTTCTATGGGAGAAGTCATTTCAGATATAAAATTTAAAGAGCTTTTAGATGCTTTAGCAAATAAATCAGTTAATAAAACTGGCAATGGACAAATTGATATTAGAGGAACAGTTCTATCTAGCACCGAGTTTGATAGGCTTTATTTATCTGACATAAAAGACCTATTTTTAAGATATGAAACTGCTATAGTCCCTGATTTTGCCCCTTCTAAACAATTATATGCTGATTTAGATACTTTCTCTAACCCAGCACTTAAAAACACTAGCGTGCCTGAAATAACAACTGCCTTTAGAAAAAAATTATCTACTGCAATTCTAGATAATTATGGAAGAAAGCTTAGTGGAAATGAAGTTTTAGAACAAGCAAATAATGGGTATGTTGAGCCAGAAGAAGTAATTACAATGTTAAAATATAAAAGCTTATATGCTCAAGACGAAAATGCCCCAGACTACGTGGAACCAGTAACTACTACACAATTGTTAGAATTCTATTCTCCTGAAAAGCATCCAGGAAGAATGCTTGGACTATTAAAAGCTGGTAAAATCAGTGCAGAATTCGAAGAATTCCACCAAGAAATGTTAGATGGTGTTAGTAAAAAAGATAAAGAAGAATATATTGAAGATTTAACTAGCGAAGCAAAAAAAGAAGCTGCTACTTCTCAAGAATTCTCTGGAAACCTTCTAGGATATGCAAATCATCAAATTATTCCAGATGAGAGCTTAGAAAATAATATATCTGGTGATTTTTTGAAGAAACAGTATTTATATAAAAAAATATCTATCGCAAGAGTTTTAGCAATTTATACGACTGCTCCAGAATATTTTGCAGCTGTAAAAAGTATATTAACTCCAGATGAAATTACAAAGGCTCACTCTAAAGATGAGGTAAATGACGATGCTCTTATGTATATTCCAAAAAATAGTCGTATAGCCTACCTTGAACAAAACAATACAAAATTTAGTACAATGATGTATTTATTCTTGCATTGCGATGGATTTTCTGTTACAGAATTACAAGCTTTACTTACTGCTAAGCAAAACACCGAAAACTTAGAGTTTTACATAGATTCCGGTTCTAGTCCAGCAAGAATAAAAGAACTTTACGAGAATTATTTAATAGATTATGGCACTATAAAGCACTTACAAGCAATTGGCATTTTAACTGAAAAAGATATGCAAAAATATCATTTATCAATTAATAAAAGAGCCTTTTATAAAGAATTAGAAGACACAAAAGCAATAACTATCACAGGAAATGGAGATAGTGTACCTTTTAATAGCACTGGTGTGTTCTTAGGAAGTAAAGCACCAAAAGTATTTCCTTCTATGGAAGTATTTGAAATACTTGGGAAGAAAAATAACAAAAGCTTTGAAGAATTACCAACTATTGAACATACAGACGACCATCAAAAAACTAGTTTCTTAGATGGATATAAAATAGTAGGACTTGAATTTTCAAATTTAGTTGCTTTTGTACCAACTGAACTTACAAAACCTATATATATTATGCCATATCAAGAAGCTGCATATATTATAAAAAGAAATAGATTACCAGACAATTTTTCTGAACATGAAGAAATTAAAGAAGTTCGCCAAACTGAAAAAACTAATGACGATATTTTAAGAGTTGCTAATCAATTTGAAGAAGCTAAACCATACTTTGAAAAAATTCACTATGACGAAGAACATGATTTTGTTTCAAATTATACAGCTATGTTAGAGGAGTATCAGAAAATTAAAATCAAAGGAGAAAATTAGATTGAAAACTACTAGCTTAAAACATCCATCAACTTATACTTTTAAAGCATCAAGTATAAATAAAATTATTGAAAAATTCTGTATTTTTATTGAAAAAAGTCCAGAAAGTTTTGAAAAAGCTATAGAAAAAGATTTAGAAAAAAATAGAATTAAAACAGATTTAGAAACATTAAAAAACATTGCTAAAACTTATAAAAGAGAGTTTCCACTACTTCCGAGCTTCACTTCTACCGAAATAAGAGACGGTTTTGGAAACCTTTGCATTATGTACGATGGAAATCCTACTATAACTTTAAAGCTACTTATATCTTCTCTTAGAACACATAACAATATTGTTTTTTTCACTAAAAACTATCTTGAAATTAATATGCTTCTAATTGAAGTATTTAATATGATTTCTAATGAATGTAAATACACTGCAAAATTTGCTAGTTTGCAAACAAAATTCTCTAATAATGAAATTATTAAAAAACAAAATCTGTTTGATATGGTAATATATGTTGGAGATAAAAGATCTTATCAATCTGTACAAAGCAAGCTACGTATTCCATCTATTTTCAATGGTTACAAAATTGTAGATGTATATATTGAAGATAAGAGTTTTAAAGAAGTTTTGCTTAATTTAGATAAACACGCATATGCAAATGCTATACAAGTTAATTACTTTGATAAAACCAATATAGACGATACTATAAACTACATCAATAAATATAATTTAAATGATTGTTTTGTAGTATTTACCAAAAATTCAGAAATTGCGTATACTTTTATTAACTCTTTAAAATGTAAAAATGTATTTATAAATAAAAATCCTTTCATTGATTATGAGTTTGACATAAATGAAAATCAATTAGTTTATACAAAACATATAAAAATGAAAATTTAAAACGGCGCCGGCGGTCCCCCACTCAATTGGGTTACCCGCCGGCGTCTTTTCGGCACTTTAGATTATGTGCCTTCTGGATAATCGTAGTACTGCGCGTACGTCTCGCGAATAGTCGTGATAAAGTCCCAGAATTCGCCTTCAGTAGTTACTGTCTTTTTCTCTGGCAATTCTTCTTTTGCCTCTTCTACGTTGCTGTCATATCCATTGACAAAATAGTTATAGCTTATCTCCTTACCATTTAAGTCAAAATAGATATGCGCTACCCAAGAATCGCCTCTCGATATACTGTGTTGGCATTCAAACTCTACGCGTTTAAAATTGTTCTTATCAAGCTGAACCAGCTCCATTTCAAAGTTTGGGTTTTCGATAATCTTGCCATTTTTCGCCGAAATAAAGGTATTCCAATCCTTAGGTACAACCATCCACATCTTGCCTTCATTATCAGTAAATCTAGGCAAGCTCAGATAATTGTCATAAGAATTGTCGATTTCTACGTTCTTCCAATCTTCTGCCTCAGGAAGTTCTCCGACTTTTTCCATCCGAATTTCCGCTTTTCCATCATCCGTTGGAATTACATAAAACATCAAAAGTTGGTTGCTTTCAGTCCAGTACAGACCTTGCTCAAGTATATGGCGTCCGTCTCCAATCTTGTATTTAGGTGAAATTATTTCTCCATCTTTATACACGTACACCATATTAGCGTCATTTGAAAAACAAAGCTTATAGTCTGGTCCAAAAGAAACTATTTTTGATTCGTTCTCTGAAAAAGGTACACTGTTATTATATGTGATATGTTCTCGATCATAAAAGTTTTCTCCAAATTCAAACCGAGTAAAACTCCCCATACAATAGCCATACACTACTAGCTTATCATCTCCTAACCGGTAGATAGAAAAGTTTCTCGCCTCATAGTTCTCAACATTGAAAAATTTATAGTTGATTGGCGTTAAATAAGGCTCTCCATCTACGTCCAAATGAATTTCAAATGCCCAATCGTTCCAAAAGTACTTGAAGTTCCAAAATTCTGTGTTTTCCTTGAGATACTGAATATCCTCGCTAACAAATTCAGGAAGTTCTGAATTCCAAGCAATTCCACGTGCCTCAAAGTCCGGTTCAGTATCAAACTTATAACAGATATTGTTGATATCTCTCGTAACTGTTTTATTGTCTATATCTGTTTTAGGTCTGGAACTGAAATTGTTGTATGCTATTGCTCCCGAAATCGCTAAAGCTCCAAGTATCAAGCATATTAACGAGTTCTTGATTTTCCGCTTAACCATATTTTTTTATCCTTTCTGAATTTGACATTTTGATGTATAAGGTTTAGCTATATCACTTCCTTTTCTATTTATTTTGTTATTTGTACTACAACTTTCCTCCTTCCATCAGAAATTGTTCTGCACTTGAATATTGCTAAATTTTAGAACTTTCAACATTATAGCACAATTTTAGCCTTCTTTCAAACTTTTATAAAAAGTTTCAGACCGCAGCTCACTTTTTGTAAGTAAAGCTGCGGTCCTACTCTCCGTCTTAATTGTACTTGATGAACACGAAAGATCCCACGGAGTTTGAGCTGTTATACAGCGCGTGTGCGTATCCTTTAGGACACGTTACCACGTCACCGACTTCAGATGTCGACAAACTGTGTAGTGCATCAACAATCTGCAAATCAGCCATTTCCTCCATTTCTTCCTTGCTCACCACGAGGATTTTCAACCCATCTGTCTGAGGGATGTATTCCTCGTTGTTTTCTTCGTGCAGATGGAGCGTAATCATTTGCTTAGGGTCAATATAATTCGCTCCTGCGGACTCAATCGTCCGCCCATTCTCCTCTTTGGGGCCCTCCAAAATCTCGATGGACCTTCCCCAAGGGGTTTTCTCAAATGTCATAGCTAGTCCTCCTTTAAGACGTCGCAAGATTTCGTGCAAAAAATGCACAGTTACATATACATTATACCATATTTTCTAGTTTTTTACAATCCAAGAGCTCCTGTATATTTTTTAGCATTTCTAATATTGTTCTATAATTAATGTTATTATAATTTATATTGTTATTCGGTAAATTTTTTATACTATCAAAAAAGTTTTGCATAGTTATAGAAGACTTCCTAGGCATATATATTGTCTTATCTTTTAGCTACTCCAAAGTTACCTTCTTTCCGAAAGCATTCAACTAATATCTTACCACCATCTACCTTAATTGAAATTTCACCATTAATGTCTGTACGATACACTTTCGTATTTAAAGTTTCAAAGCGTTTTATTACTTCCTCGTTTGGATGACCAAAATTGTTATTTTCTCCTACTCCGGTTAGCGCTATTTTAGGTTTTACAAACTCTATAAATGTTTCTGTACTTGAAGTTTTTGAACCATGATGTGCAATTTTTAAAATATCTGCCCCTAATTTGTCTTTGTATTTACTTGCAATATAACTTTCCGCCTCTTCTTCTATATCGCCTGTAAAAAGCATACTAAAATCCTTATAAACTAATTTTAAAACTAATGAATTATTATTTATTTTATTCTCCAAAATCGTGTGATCTAACTCTGGAAAAATAGTTTCAAAACACGTTTCTTTATCTAATTTAAAAATATCTCCTGCTTTTAATGCAATTACTTTTACATTCTTTTTCTTAGCAAATTTCATAAATTTCACACAATTTTCATACTTTTCTGCCTGCACACCTATTACTATATTTTTTACCTTCATATTCTCCAAAACATAAAAAGCTCCGACCCGCATGGTCTAGGTCAAAGTGCGATAGTACTAAATAATCTATTTTAGAAATTTTGTGAGACAACAAATATGGCAAAACTACACTTTTTCCATAGTCATATTTTTCGCTATGTCCTTCACCACTATCAATCAAAACCACCTTATTATATCTGGTCCTAATTAAAGTACAGTCACCTTGTCCGCACATCTAAAAAATTTATTCTTAAATTCTGAGGTATAAAAGCTATCACTTGACAAATTACAATAAAAATTAAAAATATTAGAAAAACTTTCTTAAAAAACTTCTTATACTCTTTCCTAAATATCCATTTTAAAACTGTAAATCTATGGTCTTTATAAAAGCAAACAAAAGCAAAAATTAAGAGATAATATATAAATATGGTAAAGTTACTTGGGATTTTGAGATAAAACCTGTTAAAAGGTATTCTCGAAGAAATTAAGACTATTTTCAAAAAGATTTCGAGCAATATACTTTCTATAAAAACAATTAATCTTCTTATTGGGAATAAAATTATCGAAAGATATCCGATTATTAGTACTGGAGCTACTAACCCGAGAAGTTAGTAAATTTGATATCCAAAAATTAAGAGAAATTGTACCAAAATTTTTCCACATTATTGGAAAAATGAGAATTTGAGCTGAGATGCTCACGATTATAATTTCTAATTTTACTTTAAATCTTCTTTCTGCCAACTTTTGCAATGTACTACTAAATAATACAATTCCTAGTGTACCAAGAAAAGAAAGCCACATTGATATTGAAAAAATATTATAAGGATTTATAATCAAGATAATAAACAAACTTACAGCAAAACTTATGTAAAAATCCTGCTGTTTAAGTAAAGTTTTTGCTATGTAGTACATTATCGCCATAATACAGGCACGCATAGCAGATGGACTAGCTCCTACAAACATCATAAAAACTATTAGAAATATTATCATAATCATATTTCTAAGTTTAATACTATTTACTATCTTTTTTAAAACTATCTCAATATATAAAGTAATATATGTAACGTGAAGTCCAGAAATTGCAAGTATGTGAGACAAATTACTTTTACTAAAAATATCTGATATTTCTTCTGATATATCAATCTTATATCCTAGTAAAAGCGCTTTCAAAACCTCTGCTTTGTCCTTCTCAAAATTATCATCTAATATATCAATACAAATTTGTTTTAAATCATATAGACCAGAATATAAGTCTTTTTCTTGCCTTATAAATTCTGCTTTTTCTACGAAAAAGCTACCAGCAATTTTCTTAGTCTTTAAATACATAGAATAATCAGAACCTTTATCATTCCTTGCTTTGCTTGGAAGCTTTATTTCACCTTCTGCTCTAATTATATCTCCATAATTAAAACTTCTATCCTTTGTTAAATAAATATAAACTCTTAACCCTCTATCCCTGCCGGTTAAGTATCTTTCCAATATATTTATCTGTATAATTTCCATTTTCTTTTATACTTACAAGCTTTATTAAATACTCTTTTTCTATATTTTTAAAAGCATTTGTATATCTAACTTCTAAAGCATAAATATATACACAAAAAAATAGGACTATAATTAAATATAGCCCCATATATTTCTTTAAATTTTTTATTAAATTCATTATTCTACTATCCTTCTAGCTGTCACAAATCTTTCACTATAATAACTATTGGTTTGTAAGTTATCTGTTACTACTCCTCTATCTGGGTTAGCAGCATGTATAAATTCATTACCTCCAATATATATACCTGTATGACCAATCTTTGTTTTTTGTTCATTATAGAAAAGTATCAAGTCGCCTTCTTGTAAATCACTTCTATCAACTTCTCTTCCTAAACTGTTTTGCTCAGCTGCAACTGTTCCTAAACTATATCCAAAATTTTTAAATACATATCTAGTATATCCTGAACAATCAAAACCTGAATCTGGTGTCTTTCCGCCTAAAACATAAGAACAACCTAAGTATTGTTTAGCAAAACTTACAACATCAGTACCCTTTGTTGTAGCTATTATAGCTAGCTCTTCTGTCACGGATTCCTCTGATTTTGCTTCTTCTCTAACTGCACTTCTATTAGATACATCAGAAACTGTTACTAAAGCTTTTGAAACATATCCACTTTCTACTTTACTACTTGTAATCTTATACCAATCTCCTTCTTCTGCTACAATTGTTACTTCGTCACCAATATCTAAGCAATTTAAAATAGCTGAATTTTTACTTGCTTTTGCTCTAACATTAGCTGTTTCTACATTTATCTTTCCTTTACCATTTCTACTGTTATCAGTAGTTGTAGAACTATTAGAAGCAGTTGTATTAGTTGTAGCAGTATTAGTAGATGAAGTATTTGTATTTGAAGTGCTTGTATTATTTGCTACCATATTGTTTTTACTTTCATTTGTTACTGTATTTTGTGTAGATGTGTTATCTGATACTGTATTTTCGGCAGGTACAGTATTTGTTTCAGGTGGTGTTTGTGGCTCAGTCGAAGTCTGTACTGTTTCATTATTAACTTTATTTTTTAATATCCAACCATTAGTATTTTCTAAAGATATCTCGCACCAATTATTAAGCTCTCTTAAAACTTCAACTTTAGTATCTTTTGCTAGTAATCTTACTTCATTGGAAGCAAAATTTGGCATTACCCTAACTACTGTATCACCATTTATAGTATTATTTTCTTCACTTGATGTTGAAGAACTTGAAGTATCATTATTACTTACTGTATTGTTTGCTGTAGGAGTATTTGTATCGGTTGTGGTATTATTTGATGTGTTTGATGTATTAGTATTTATTGTATTTGCACTAGTATTAGTAGTACTTGTGTTAGTAGCAGAATCATTTGTAGTTTCGTTTTTATTTGAACTACTACCTTTTTCTTTAATCAAACTCTTACTAGCATAACCTTCCTTGCCTTCAAATTTTACTTTATACCAGTCTCCCTCTTCTCCTAAAATCTCAATTTCGTCATCTTCATATGCTTTTGTTACAATTTTAGAATCTGTGCTTGCCTTCTCTCTAATTCTTACTGCTGGAGTGTTTACTATTCCTGTTGAAGCAAAGCAAATATTTGAACACAATAAAACTAATAAACTTATACTTATTATTTTTATAATTTTCATACATTTTTTCCTTTATTATTCATCTAAATTTAATTTTATATGTACTTCTTCTAATTGCTTATCAAAGACCTTAGAAGGTGCATTCATTAGTAAATCTCTAGCCTTTTTATTCTTTGGAAATGCTATTACTTCCCTTATATTATCTTCTTTTGCAAGAAGCATAATAATTCTATCAATACCAGGTGCTGCGCCAGCATGTGGTGGTGTACCATAACTAAAGGCATTAAATAATGCACCAAATCTAGTCTTCACATCCTCTACTGTGTAACCTGCAATTTCAAAAGCTTTAATCATTATATCTTGATCGTGATTTCTTACTGCTCCTGACATAATCTCATAGCCATTGCAAACTAAGTCATATTGATATGCATAAATATCTAATGGATTTTTAGTCATTAACGCTTCCATTCCACCTTGTGGCATAGAGAAAGGATTGTGATTAAAATCAATAGTGCCTTCGTCAGACATTTCATACATTGGAAAATCTACTATTAAACAGAATTTATAAATATCTTTTTCTAATAAATCTAACTCTGTTCCAAGTTTTATTCTAACTCCACCTGCAATCTTTTGAGCTTTTTCAAACTCGTCTGCTATAAAGAATATTGCTGAATTTTGAGTAATATTCATTCTTTCAAAAATTTTAGCTTTTCTATCTTCATCAATAAACTTACTTATTCCACCATTTAAAGACTTTTCACTATCCACTTTAACCCAAGCAAGACCTCTTGCTTCAAGCTCACTTACTGCATATTCACTCATTCCATCAAAGAATTTTCTAGGCTTTTCTTCCATATTTTCAACAACAATTGCCTTAACTGTCTTATCTTTAAATGCATTAAATTCTGTTCCTGCAAAAATGTCTGTCAAATCTTCTATAACTAATGGATTTCTTAAATCAGGCTTATCTGTACCATACTTCTCCATAGCTTCTTTGTATGGAATTCTTACAAATGGTCCTTCTTCTACTTTCCAATCTGTGTTTTTCTTAAATACAGTTGGAATTACTTGCTCTACTACTGCAAAAACATCCTCCTGAGTAACAAAGCTCATTTCAAAATCTAATTGATAGAATTCTCCTGGAGACCTATCTGCTCTTGGATCTTCGTCTCTAAAGCAAGGTGCAATCTGATAATATTTTTCAAAACCAGATACCATAAGTAATTGTTTAAATTGTTGTGGTGCCTGTGGAAGAGCATAAAATTCTCCCGGATGTAGTCTACTTGGTACTAAAAAGTCTCTTGCACCTTCTGGTGAAGAATTTGCCAAAATCGGTGTTTGAATTTCTGTAAACCCAAGCTCATCCATTATAGTTCTAAAATCTTTCATAATCTTAGAACGAAGTAATATGTTTTTATGAATATTATCATTTCTTAAATCTAAAAATCTATATTCTAATCTTAAATCTTCTCTAACATTTTGTCCTTCGACATTTATCTCAAAAGGTAAAGAATTTCTACATTTTCCAAGTATAGTAATATCTTTTGCTATAACTTCAATATCACCTGTTGGAATTTTAGGATTTTTACTAGCTCTTTCCACAACTGTTCCACTAACTGTGATTGTAGATTCCTTAGTAAATTCCTTTGTGTCTATTCCTTCTGACACAACTATTTGTGTTATGCCGTACTCATCTCTTAAGTCAATAAACATCATTTTACCAAGATTTCTAATCGTTTGTATAAAACCTGCAAGCCTAACTTCTTCATTGATATTAGCCATGCTAAGTTCACCGCAATTATGTGTTCTATACTTATTTGTCATTGATTTATTAACACTCCTTCTATCTTATTCTCTCTTCTTTGTGATGTCCGCCTCTTTCTCTTCCGTTTGGCTCTTCAGGAGCTTTAATTTCTATTTCTAAATTTGAAATATTAAGCTCGTTTAATTTATCAATTAATACTTTTTGTTTCTTATCTCTGTCTTTTTTCTTCTTCTCTTTTGCCTTTTCATTTTCATAATCTTTACCAAAAGCTTCTCCATTATTTAAAATAACAGCAGCTTCTTTGTCGATTTTTTCTCTTTGGATAATAAGGATTTCAAGTATTAAAAGTTCCTTTTCTAATTCTGCCTTTTCTTCTTTTGTTTGTGCTTTAGCAATTCTTTTCTCTAAGTCTTTTTTCATATTATTAAGAACTTCGTCATCAGAAACGACTTCATGTGCTGGATTATCTCCAAACATACTAGCAACTGCACCAAATCCATCTTTAGCAGATACCTTTTCTTCTAACTGACTTCTATCTTCTAACACTTTACCATCTCCTTCTAGTTCATATAATCTTTTAATCTCTTACTTCTACTTGGATGTCTTAATTTTCTTAAAGCTTTAGCTTCAATTTGTCTAATTCTTTCACGAGTAACTTGGAACTCACGTCCTACTTCTTCAAGAGTTCTTGCTTTACCATCTTCAAGTCCAAATCTTAATTTTAAAACTTTTGCTTCTCTTGGTGTAAGTGTTTCCATTACTTCTTCTAATTGCTCTTTTAGTAAAGTATATGCTGCAGAATCTTGTGGAGCAGGAGACTCATCATCAGGAATAAAATCTCCTAAATGGCTATCATCCTCTTCACCAATTGGTGTTTCTAATGAAACTGGATCTTGAGCAATCTTTTGAATTTCCATAACTTTTTCAACTGGTATTTCCATTTCTACTGCTATTTCTTCTGGACTTGGTTCTCTTCCCATTTGTTGTAACAAATGTCTTGAAGTT
>CATJWN010000065.1 GCA_949745595.1 uncultured Clostridia bacterium | reverse complement strand
CTTCCAACTGTTGCTGTTGCATCATATGTCATTGTTATGTTTTCTAATGTTGGGAATGTACTTGCTGCTTGGTTTATTGTCAAAGTAGCTTCTACATCTTCAACTTCAACATATCCATTTTCTACTTCAAAGCTTGCTGTTACTTTATAAGTTCCAACATTTATGAAAGTAAATGGTGTGTCTTCTATTGTTTCATTGTATTTATATGTTACTTTTGCAATTCCTTCTGGTAACTGTCCATTTAATTCTTCTTCTAATTCAATTCCAAATTCTGTTCCGTTTGGAGTATATGTTACAGTTTTATCTTCAAAAGTTATGCCTGTCATATCAACATTTACAAGATTTGAAATTGTTAATGTTCCAGCAACTGGTGTTACTGCATAGTTTCCTAATGTATTTCCTGCAGTTACTGTTGGTACAATTGCTTCTGTATATTCTCCAACTTCTTTATATTCAGTTCCTTCTTTTAAGCTTAATGTTACAGTTAATTTCTCGTCTTTTACAGTTCCATCAACTGTATATTCATTTTGATTTAATGCTTCTGCCGTAATAACTTCTCCAGTTGCAACTACTGTTTGAGGTTTTGCTGTTACTGTTACAGCTTTTGGTGTAATTTCGAATTGTCCTTTTATTGCTGCTGGTACTTTATAATTTTGAGCATATTCGTCTTTTAATACGAAACTTGCTTCTATATTATATGTACCTACATTTATTGCATCTATTTCTGCAGGTGTTTCTGATGTGTCTTCTGCAGAT
This sequence comes from uncultured Clostridia bacterium, assembly GCA_949745595.1. Lineage (GTDB taxonomy): Bacteria > Bacillota > Clostridia > TANB77 > CAG-508 > Scatovivens. The sequence continues at coordinate 1,675 of CATJWN010000065.1, read as the reverse complement.
GTTACTTTATAGTTTACTTCTTTAATTTGTTCTGGTAAAGTTCCTTTTAATTCGATTTCTTGAGCTTCACCATTATATGTTTTTTGTGCATCACTATCAAAGCTAACTCCAGTCATATCAACTGTAGATGCTTTTACTGTTAATTTTCCGTTTACATTTGTTATTTCATAATTTGCAGATACTTCATTTTCTGTAACTTCTGCTACGATTGCTTCTGGATATTCATTTACTTCTACTGCATTTACGTTTTCAGCAATCCCTAAAGTTACAGTTAATGTCTCGTTATTTACTGTTCCTTCAACTGTATAACCTGTTCCTGTAATTTCTTCTAAATCATTTACAGTTATTTGGTTACCTGTATATGTTGCAGTTCTAGCTTCTGCTGTTACTGTTACTTTTACTTTATTAATTATTAATGTCGCTGTTAATGTATCTGTTCCCTCATCTGCACTTTCTACTACCAATGCTTCATAATTTTTACTTATTGCATCATTATCTTTATCAAATGCAAATGTTGCTTTTGCTGTATATGTATTAGCATTTACTTGTGTTGCATCTGTGTATACTACACTAATTCCTTCTGGAACGTTTTCTGCTACTATTGAGTGTTCTGTTCCAGTATAGCTTACTGTTTTATCTTCAAATGTTACACCTTTTAGTGTATATAAATCTGCTTTTGCAACTGTTAATGTTGCATTATTTCCATATGTTATATCATAGTTTGCAGACACTTCGTTTGCTGTTACTTTTGCTGTAATTGCTTCTGGATATGTATCAGCATCAATTGCTTCTATTCCTTCAGCTAAGCCTAAAGTTACAGTTAATGTTTGTCCTTCAACTATTCCTACTACATCATAATCTGTTCCTAAAACTGTGCTTAAATCTTCTGATGTAATTGCTTTTCCTGTATATTTAACTGCTTGTGCTTTTGGTGTTACTGTTACTGCTTTTTGTGTAATTGTAAAGTTTTCAGATTTTGTAACTGTTCCTCCAAAACCATTATTTCCTTTTACTTTAACAGTTACCGTATAATCGCCTGCATTAATAGCTTTTCCGTCTGTTACATTATCTCCTGTATATGTTATTTCAACTACTTCTGCTGATTTTCCTTCTGCGATTTCTACTTCTGCTGTTACTGCATTATCAGTATATTCTAGATTTTCTGGTAATCTGATTGTTACATCACTACTATATATTTGTGGTGATTGAATTCTTACATACTTATAGCCTGAAACAGCTCCTTTATAGTTGTTTATTCCTCTTACTACTATTGACATTCTATATGTACCAATTTCTGTTGGTATTCCATCGAATGGTTCATAGTTTCCATTTTCTTCGTTATATTTAGTATATGATCTTTCTATTGTATAGTCTGTATTTTCTACTAAATCTTCACTTACTACTGTTGGTTCTTTTCCTGTTCCATCAGCTTCTACTCCATTATATGTTGGATTTTCTAATGGTTCACCTGGGAATACAAGTTGTATTTTTTCTTCATTTAATGTTGCTGAAATTATTTTTACATATTGTTGTTTTGTAATTGCGCCTTTATAGTTACCTGTTCCTGTAACTGTTGCAGTCATTCTATAAGCTCCAACTTCTGTTGGCACCCCATCAAATGCTACATAACTTGTTCCATTAAAATATGTATATTTTCTAGATACTGTATAATCTT
>CATJWN010000064.1 GCA_949745595.1 uncultured Clostridia bacterium | reverse complement strand
TTATAGCAATGAGAGAATAAGAGCAAGCTATAAATATCCTTCTGAGGAGAAATATGACATTAATGGTGGAATCAATACAATAATAATTACAATAAATTCAAATGGAACATTAAGTAAAAGTACATTTGATTTTAAGAATAAGTATAAAGTAATATTAAGAAATAATATAGTTGCGTCAAATCAGAAAATATATTATAATAACAGTGTAATAAATAATGTAAGCATTTATGATCAAGTAGAAAAAATATATTATCAAGAAAATTATTTGTGGAATCAAATATCTCAAAGCTATAATACATCTAAAGAAATAGACAATAAGGAAAGATTATATGATTCTATGACGAGACTGGAAAAAGTGGAAATGTTAGACGATTTAACTGTATGGTGGAACACTGCTTGGGCGAGTGCTATGTATTTTAAAGATGCTTTACCTCATGCTAGTTCGGCTTTACTATATTTTTTAACTAAAGGAGAAAGTGGAAAAACAAGCAATACATATCAATATGAAAATGAATTATTCAGAGAAGGTCATACAATGAGAGAACTTCAGATAGATAAATATTGTGTTAAAGATCAGTTGAATAAAACAATAAATTCTGTTTTAACTGCAGCAGAAAGTATTAATGGAGTAAAAGATGAAGATTATATAACATTTTGTAATGTAGAAGAAGCTAGTGGAGAAGTATTGCCTGGAACTGCTTTAGACTGGTACCTGACTGTACATAATTATAGAATAAAAACGGAAAATTGCTTTTTTAGAATTAATGATTTTTATAAATTGAATTTAAAATTTGGATTAATAGATTATTATGATTGGGAAAAAGGAGATCCAGAATATAGTGATTCTGTTGAAGAAATGGCTAAGGAAGCGTTAGGCATTGTAGCTAGTCAAATGTTTGAATTGCATAGAGCGGGTATGGCACGAAATTATACTAATTATGCAGAAGTTAATTATATAATAAGATGGAACAAAGGACAAAGAATGGGAGCAGAGGGTATGTCTCCAAGTGTTGTATATATAGGAGGAGAAAGTGTAGATGAATAGGAAGCAGATAATAAAAAATTGCATTATAATTATATTGATACTTGTTGTAGTATTAATTATATGTTTTGCAAAAAAAAATAATAAAGATATATCATTGGACAATCAGATTAGTAGTGAGATTAACGATAAATATAGATTAGAATTAGGTAAGCCAAATGATGAATATGTTTTGTCTGTGGAAGATAGTAACAGAATTATTCAAGAAATCAAAGAAGAATTTAAAGATACTACTACGGATAAGGTAATATTATATTTAAATGAAGAACCTATTAAAGAAAAAGAAATAGCATTTAAGAGGTATCAATTAAATGAAAAATCAAATGATGCAGAAGATGAGTTAATTAAGGATTATGTAATTTGCCAAAATGCAGAAGAATTGAATATATCATTATCAGAAAGAGAAATGAAAAAAATAGAAAATACACCTAATTTAGATGAAGATACTAGAAAATTGGCGGAAGCTACGAACATGACTTATGAAGATTTTAATGAAATGTATATAAATATGGAAAAAAGAGCTATAATAGAAACTAAATGGGTAGCTCATGTAGGTGAAAAAATTATTAATGGAGAGTTGAAAGTTAATAGTGAAATATTTGAAAATAAATATAAAGATTATAAGAAAGCAGAAAACGTTGAGGAAAGCTCTAAATTATTATTAGAATTATTAGAATTATATAAGGAATATTTGGTAGAACAAGCTGATATTAAATATGTAAACTAATATATAAAAATTGAAAAATAGTTATATATTAAAACAACAGAAAGTTTATTTAACATTATTGAATCTGCATGGATAGAATTATAGAATATAGTAAAATAAGTGGATTGTAGGATTGTACGATTATCCTACCCACCAAAGCAAGTTAAATTTTAATATTTAGCTTGCTTTGACTTTATTAGAAATCCTTATTTGACATATTATTTACATCTATGATAGAATACGTAATGAAGTAAATATTTGTATGCAACTTTATGTGTAATTATTTAAAAATAGTTAATTTGCACATAATATGCACACTAATTTTAGTAAATGGCTTTAATTTTCTGGGATTATTGATGTTGATAGTAGTCAGTCCAGCCAAAAAACTGTTGAATTTTGAATAATTTAACAGTTTTTATTTTTTTTATAAAATAGGAGCAAAAGATGGAGCAAGAAAATAGAAAATATATAGCGATAATATCGTTTTTTAGAAGAACTATAAGAGTTTTCTTTAACTTATTTTTTAATATATATATATATAAAATAGTAAATAATGATTTAAGTTTTATAATAAAATATACATTGTTTGGAGTACTTGTAGAAATTATAATTTGTTATACGATATTAAAATTCATTAATTCGAAAAATGCAAAGATTATATATAAAGCGAGTTTTCCTTTGTTAATATTAAATATATTAGCATTATTAGTATTTAAAGAAAATATAGTTAATTACATTTTTCTATTTAAAATATTAGAAAGACTAGCAGAAGTAAGTTATTCAATGCCTTATGAATTAATAGTAATTGGATCAAATAATAATGACACTATGAGTAGTTTTATGGCAAATATAAATATACTTTCAAGTATTGCGACAATATTAACTCCTATTTTTTCAGGTTTTATAATAGAAAAATTTTCTTATTACATGTTATTTGTTATCTTAATATTAGAAACATTAATTATTATTGTAATATCATTTAAAATAAAAGACTTTACAGTTAGCGACAAAAAGTTAGAATTAAAAGAATATTTTAAGATAGCTAAAGATAAAAAATATATACAGAATATTTATAAATGTATGTTTTATAGAAGAATATCATCTCAAGGAGCTATAACAGAGTTATTACCAATAATATTATTTTTAAGGTTAGGAACAGAGATGAATTTAGGAACATATAATTCAGCATTTGCAATGCTTTCAATAATATCACTACAAATACTAAAAATACTGAATAATAAAAAGATAAAAAAAGACTTCTACCCAAGCTTAGCAATTATAATATTTTTGTCATCAATATTAGTAGTATATAATTCAAGCTTTATTACATTATTGATATATTACATTTTAATGAACTCTTTAGGAACAATAATAGAGTCAGAATCTTGTAGCATGGTATATTCAGCCATAAGGACAAAAGATTTAATCGAATATAAAAAAGAACATATATTTACCTATAATATTTATATGACAATAGGGCAGATAATTAGTTATAGCCTAATATATATCTTATATAATTATTTTTATGATGTAAATATATTAGCAATATCTGTTTCAATATTAATGTTTTTCTTAATAATGTCAGCAGTATATTTGAAAAGAACAGAAATTTATTTAAAAAATAATGGGTAAGTTCTTATTTGACATATTATTTAGAGCTATGATAAAATACATAACGAAGTATTAAATAAAATTACTTCATTTATTTTTTAATAAGGAGTTTTATTTATATGAGAAATGATAGAGAAATTGCTAATAAAAGACAAGAGCTTGACGATTTAATTCAGCAAGCAGAAAGACGATTGAGAGTGCAATTAGATCCTTATATTGCTTCAAGAAGAGGAATGGATTTTGGAGAATACTTCTAAAATTTAAAGAATCAATTAACTAGAAAAATATTTAGTGAAGAGAGTTTAGAAAATACTGATTATAGAAGAGGATTAGAACAAAATGTACATGACATTATAAAAGAAAGCTATGAAGGAATATTGAAAGAGTCAGTTCTTAATGTTAGAGGAGAAAATATACAAGAAGCAAAGCATTATGTTAATCACTCATATAATGATATGTTACAGCAAGTTCAAGGTTTAATGCAAAATATAAGAAATATAATGAACTCTAGGTCTGCTGTGCAAGAATCTGATGGGGCAAGATTGTTACAGGAAGCTGATAGACTAATTTCTCAAATTAATGGAGATATAGCTGGACATAAAGTAAATTTAGAAAGTTTATGGGCTCAAGTTAAAGCTATGGAAAAAGTACAAGAAGAAAGACAGGAAGAAGAAGCTAGAAGACAGCAAGAAGAGCAACACCAAGGAGATAATGAGCAAGCAGGAGAAACAAAGCCGCAAGAAGTAGCTGGGAAAGTACAGGAACAAGCAGTTCAAACTACACAAGAGAAACAACAAGGTGATTCAATGTTAAGAGATGTAGATGAATTACTTGCTAGTACAGATGAATTTATAGCAGAAAAGACAAATGATTTAGCTGAAATGCAAAACCAATTTGAGCTTTTAAAAGATCAAGGAGAAGCAGCAAGGCAGCAGGAAGAACAAGCAAATCCTTCTTCTATTTTGGCAAGTGTGGAAAAGTTAATAGCTGATACAAATGGTTTTATAGCTTTACATGAGAGTACCTTAGCTGTATTTAGAAATCAATTAAGAGGATATATTGAAAAACATCAGGTTCAAGGAATTGATGAGCATGTAGAGAGTAAAAGTTCTGACCAAGGTAAATCAGATGCTTTTAGGTTATCTGATGAGGATATGGAGAAATTTAATAAAGGCGTTCAAGAAGTAATGAGAGTCAGAGGTGAAAATGCTTCAGGTCAAAAATCAAGCATAGAAGATTTATCAAAATAGATTACACATAAAGTCAAAAGGTGAGAGAATGGGAATTTTTGAGATTATTTTTATAAGTGTTAGTTTATCAATGGATGCTTTTGCAGTATCGGTCTGTAAAGGACTTTCTATGAAGAAGTTAGATTGGAAAAAGGCTTTTATAATATCAGGATATTTTGGAGTGTTTCAGGCTTTGATGCCAGTGATAGGATATTTCTTGGGTACGGCTTTTTCAGATTTGGTAACAAACATTGACCATTGGATTGCATTCATTTTATTAGGCATAATTGGCGGAAATATGGTGAAAGAATCTTTTGATGACGAAGTGGAAAAACGAAATGATGATGTTGATTTTAAAACAATGATAGTGTTAGCAATTGCAACAAGTATAGATGCTTTAGCGGTTGGAATTACCTTCGCTTTCCTAAAAACAAGCATAATTTTACCAGTAATTTTTATTGGCGTAATTACTTTCTTTATGTCATTATTAGGAATAAAACTTGGAAACAAGTTTGGTGATAAATTCCAGAACAAAGCGGAATTGCTAGGAGGAGTTATTTTAATACTTATCGGCTTAAAAATATTATTAGAGCATTTAGGAATTATATAGAAAATATTAAAACGGGAAATGGGAAATGATATTCACCATTTCCCATTTTTTTAACCCAGAATTCCGTTGAATAAAAGTGTAGCAGCTAATGATATCAGCAAAACTTTCGTTTTGTGACAACTCTTCAGCAAATCAAATTCAATGGAAATAATTGAAGAAACCGAAAAACCAATGAAAATAGGTTCGACAATTTCTAGGTTAATTCTCTGCATAAAAAAGATAATGACTGCGACTGCGATAGGCTCAACAACACCAGATAAGAAGCCGAGTAAAAAGGCTTTAGTTTTTCTGTGTTTTTGTAATGCGGCCATTGAGACCACAAGCCCATCTGGGATGTTTTGCAAGCTCACACTTGCAATAATGCCGAGTTTTTGAATTGTGATTGTACCAGTCAATGCAATTCCAACTATAATTCCTTCTGGAATGTTGTGAATTAGCATAGCCCAAAAGAGTTGGGAATGTAATGTTTCCTGATTGGTAATCTTGTCCATTAGAAAAACAAATACAAACCCTGTCAGTATACCAACTAGCAGTTTTATATCCCGAATGTATTCGAGTGTTTCGAAACACAGATTGATACAAATTGCTCCAAGGATTCCAGTGGCGATAGCCACTAGGGTATCCTCTTGATTATCAATCTTGGTAGTGTTCTTCAAAACACCCAAATACGCTCCAAGAGAAGTTCCAGCCAGCGGCAGTAATGACAACAAAATAATTTTTGCCATATCATCGCCCCTTTACGTTTTGATAACTAAAATTATAACACAGAAAAATGTTTTTGTATAGATTAATTAAAAGGTTTTAAAACTATATAATATATGATATAATAAAATTCAAATAGGAGGTTTGATATGAAAGAGTTGAAAAATATAAGAAAATTGCTTATCAATGTTGATATGATTAAAGGTTTTGTAGAAATAGGAGCAATGTCAGATGTATATATAAAACATATTATACCAGAGCAGATAAGGCTAATAGAAGAAGTAAAAAGAGATGGTGGAGAAATAGCTTTTGTAAAAGACACTCATAAAGAAAATTGTGAGGAATTTAGCAAGTTTCCACCACATTGCATTGAAAATACAGAAGAATCAGAATTAGCAGATGAGTTAAAACCATTTGAAATAGATAGCTTAGTATATAACAAAAATTCTACTAGTGCCATGTTTGCTGATGGATTTGAAAAAGATATATGTGAAATGGAAAACTTAGAAGAAGTAATTATTGTAGGCTGTTGTACAGATATCTGTATACTTAACTTAGCGATACCACTACAAAATTATTTTGATCAAAAAGATAGAAAAGTAAAGGTTACTGTTCCAAAAAATGCAGTAGAAACGTATAATAGTGATGTTCATAATAGAGAGGAATATAATGAAATAGCTTTCAAACTTATGAAACAAGCTGGAATAAATGTAAAATAATATAAGGTGCAATATTATGAGAAATTTAGATAGTAAATTAAAAAATAGAGAAATTAGTTATAAAGCATTATTGAAATATGGATTTATACAGGAATATAAAAAGTATATTTATAAGTGTAAGATACAAGATGGACAATTTGAAGTAGAAGTATCAATTTCAGATGCAGGAAGTTATGCTAAATTAATAGATTTAGAAAATGAGGAGGAATTTGTACTTGTAGACCTTGAAAACTCTACTGGAAAGTTTGTTGGACAGTTGCGTGAAGATTATGAAAATATAATTGATGATATTTTTGTTAAATGTACTAGCAAAGAAGTATTTAAGGGTAGTCAAGCAAAGGAGGTCATAAGTTATATAACTGAAAAATATGGTGACGAATTAGAATTCCTTTGGGAAAAATTTGATGATAATGCAATTTGGAGAAATAAGCAAAATAGTAAATGGTATGCACTTTTACTTACTATATCAGAAAGTAAATTAGGTCTGAATTCGGACAAGGTAATTGAAGCAATAGATTTAAGATACCAAAAAGATAAAATAGAAAATATAGTAGATGGTAGTAAAATTTTTCCGGGCTATCATATGAATAAGAAAAGCTGGATAACAATAAAGCTAGATGGCACTGTGAGTACACAAGAAATATTTAATCTTATAGATAATAGTTATCATTTATCAATAGGGAATAAATGCGGTCTTACTGGTGATAGCTTGTCTCAAAAAGTGTATGATTACCTAACTACTATTCCTAAAGGTAAAGTAGTAACTTATAAGCAAGTCGCAGAGAGCTTAGGCAATAAAGGACTAGCAAGAGTAGTTGGAAGTACACTTCATAAAAATCCAGATGGAGACAAATATCCTTGTTATAAAGTTCTAAATAGCAAAGGGGAACTTGCGGAAGCTTTTGTGTTTGGTGGGAAAGATGTTCAAAGAAAGAGACTAGAAAAAGAAGGTATTAAGGTTATTGATAATAAGGTTGATTTAAGTGTATATCAGTGGAAGCAAAGTTAGGAGAAGAAATATGAAAAAAAAGATTTGTATTATTTTATTAATAGTTGTATTTATTGTTTTGCTTTTTGCAGTTATTACAAATTATGCGGATAGTGCGCGAGTAACTACTGGAAATGAGCCAAGATTTTGTATAAAAATTATAAGTCCTGATGGAAGTAAAGTAACTTATATAGGACTTGGATATAAAGTAGTAAGATATGTTGGAGTATCTCCAAATGAGCCTTTTAAATGCAATGTCGGTGTGAAGATGGGGAGCTGGTTTATGAACTATGAAAAACCAGAAGTAAAAACTATTAAAATAGCTAATATATATTCAGTATTTGGAGATGATGAGGGAGAATATTTTAATATAACAGATATAAATGATGTTAGTATTATGCAAAATATATTAGAAAACTCAAAATATAATGGAGAATTATGTAAAGGAATTAATACGTATTCAATAATAATGGATAATGAAACTTATTATTTGAAAAAAGACTGTAAAGAGTTACAAAAAGGTGATAAACAAGCAGAACTTACGGATGAAGACTTATCAGCAATGTTAGAAATAATTGAAAAATATGAAAGAGTGTTAAATGCTGATTAGATATAAGCTTTACGTTTAGCCTTAAATATGATATAATCTTAATTAACAAACTTTTATGGAGGTGAGAATACACTTTACTGACACTAACAAAAACAATATGATGGAGGTAAGCAATGGAAGTTAGTGACGCCAAAGGAAGATTAGAAAATCTTGCACATAGAATTAAAATGCTAGAGAAGCGCATCGAGCGACAAGAATCAGGTTCTGAAATTGATGTTGCAAAGAATATAATAAGCGGACTAAAGAAACAGTATAAAATGCTCGAGCAGAATGAATTTATGTTTATTCCAGAAGCAACTTCTGCTCAGAGAGCTGATACCTGTACAGAGGAAGAGTTGGCAGACAAGCTTGGTAACCTTTATTGGATTTTTGGTTCAAGCTTTGAGGAAACATTTAGCTTTAAAAAGTACAGAATTGTGTTTTTACGCACCATGCCCTATGAAGATTTGCAAAATGCTTGCGTAATGAGGGTACAGGTTGAAATCTACGAGAACGACCAGCCTTTTGTTATGAGAGAGGCCAAACTGGATTTCTGGAGTAGAGGCAATGGAAGCCATGAGGTAAACGACATTGGACTCGCTTGGAGCGATCTTAACAGCAAGTACAGCAATACACATTGGTTCCAAAAACTTGCATATACTTTGGCATATACATGGAACAAGTATTTTAGCAATGCTCATATAATATATAAAAGAAATGTGAGCTTGCTGTGCAATCCCAAAAGAATTTGTTCCCGAGAGTTTTCTGTAGAGAAGTATGGTGAAATTTCGGATGAAGCAATGCAGGTTATCCAGAAATATGAAGAGGCAAACAAGATAGAACAGCTGGCTGGATATAATGAGCTTAGTGTAGTTCTGAGTTTGCGGAGTAGGAAAGTAAAAGAAACACTTTTATATGCTTTAAACAACGGAACAGCATATACAATCCAGTATGGAAAAATTTATATCTGGTACAAACCCTTCCAAAAAATGGAAGGTTCACGTTTCTTCAAGCTCAAACGTTTTTTGTTTTTCTATGGCGGGAATATGGTAAAATTTGTTCTTGACGGTGATGAAGGTCTTTCAAATCCGTTATGAGAAGGTAACTTCTATCTCAAAAATAAACAGACTAACTAAGTCTACAAAATCGAAGGGTTCAGCTCGAAAGAGCTGGACCCTTCGGCATATTTTAGAATACCTTTATTGACAAAAATTTTAATAAAAGATATTATTTATTTATAAAATATTTAGGAGAATATATGAAAAAAGTAGTAATTATATCTATAACAATAGTTTTAGTAACTTTATTAGGGGTTATCGTTTTTTTAATAAAGAGTGACCGAAGTTTGTTTAGATTTAAAATGTGTTATATCAAAAAAGAGAAGATAGAAAAAATAACTGCAAGATATTATTATGGTGCTGGACCAGAATTAACTGATGACTTGGAAAATACCAAAGACTATATTGAGGTTGATATAGAAGATAATGAATTAATAAAAGAAATATCAAAATCAATACAAGGTAAGTTATTAATAGAGAATCGTTCTTCTAGTTGGTCTACATTATATCAAAGTTCTTTTAGAAAATATATTGTGAAATTAACTGACAATTTATCTTTTAGCTTTGATCCAAGTGCAAAAGACGATATTTGGGTGTGGTATAAAAGTGAAAATGACTGGATTAGAACTAGAATTGACAGTAGAATAGTAGATAAAATAAGAGAAACTTTAAAAGAACATTTTTTGAAAGACACTAGCGTTTTAGAAACAGAAAAAATAGAAATTTATAATTATAAAGAAGATTATGCTTTGTCAAAAGAAATTACAGATGTTGATGAAATTGAAACTATTATAAAATACATAGATGTGAATAGCTTAGAAAATGTGTATAATGTGAATTATGATAGAGCCTATATAAAAGAAAATTTAAAATTACAAGATACATATTACGAGATAAATTTTAATGAATTTTCTTCATTATATATAGACAATGATTTTGCAAAAGCATATTTGTTAAAATATGCATATTATATACCAGGTTTAAATGAAATTGCATATGCAATAGAATTAACAAACTTAGATAGAGGAATTACTGAATTTATAGAACTAGAAAATACTGAAGATTATTATATAATAGAAAGTGGTCTTGAAGCTGAAGGTATAGTAGCAGTAGAAGAGAATAGCTTATCTAATTATGGAATTCGTTTGAATATACTTAGAACGAATTATGAGCGTTATAAGGATAATGATTTTATAATATATAAAGAAGTTGATGGCAATTGGGAAGAACTTGAGGCATATGTAGAATCAGATACAACTACAGTAACAAAATCTTCTGAGATAAATATAGAAAGAATAAACTGGTTGGAGAAGTATGGTGTACTAGAAAGTGGAAAATATAAAATAGAAAGAACAATTTTTATACAAGGACAATATGATGAAGTAAAACGTGAAACAAAGTATTTTGTAATATTTGAAATAAAATCGTAACAATATTACAAAATGACAAATAGGATTTAATGCTTGACTTATCAATGAAAGCTAGCCTTTTTGCGAACAATCATACTGTGCACATAAAAAATTGAAACTAATATTATGTAATAAAGTTACATAAATGTTGTGTATAAAATAATGTCGAAAAAGTGCTATAAATAAACTATCCACAAAGTTATCCACATTATCCACAGCTTTCTGTAAGTAGACAAATGAGTCAAATTGATTTACATAAAACTTTTTTATAAAAAATACTTGACTTTGAAAAAGAATTTTTGTACAATATAAACATATTAAATATGTTTGCGTTGAAGAAGAGTAAATATATTAGGGAAATACTTTATCAGTGAGTTTAGGATAGTGTGAACTAAGCAAGTGTATATATATTTTGGAGCTTTGGAGCAAAATTAATTAAGGTGGGCTTATAAAGCCAATTAGGGTGGAACCGCGCAAGTTTTCGCTTACGTCCCTAGCATTATGCTAGAGAAGTAAGCGCTTTTTGTTTCTCTAGTAAATACAATAAAGGGAGGTTTCTATTATGGTAGAATCAATGGAAAAAATTGTTAACTTATGCAAAGCAAGAGGATACGTATATCCTGGCTCAGAAATTTATGGAGGTTTAGCAAACTCTTGGGATTATGGTCCTTTAGGAGTTGAGCTTAAAAATAACATAAAAAAAGCATGGTTTAAAAAATTTGTGCAAGAGACAAAATACAATGTAGGTTTAGATGCGGCTATTTTAATGAATCCACAAACTTGGGTTGCTTCAGGACACGTTGGAGGATTTAGTGATCCACTTATAGATTGTAAAGAATGTAAAACACGTCATAGAGCAGATAAACTTATTGAAGAATGGGCACACGAAAACGGAAAAGATATGATAGCAGATGGTATGTCAGATAGCGAAATGATTAAATTTATGGATGAGAACAAAATAAATTGTCCAGAGTGTGGAGCTCATAACTTTACTGATATTAGAAAATTTAATTTAATGTTTAAAACTTATCAAGGTGTTACAGAAGATGCAAAATCTGAAATTTATTTAAGACCAGAAACAGCACAAGGTATATTTGTAAATTTCAAAAATGTTTTAAGGACAACTAGAAGAAAGATGCCAATGGGTATTGCACAAATTGGTAAATCTTTTAGAAATGAAATTACACCAGGAAACTTTACATTTAGAACTAGAGAGTTTGAACAAATGGAACTCGAATTTTTCTGTAAACCTGGAACAGATTTAGAATGGCATGCATATTGGAAAGATTATTGCAAAGCTTGGCTTTTAAATTTAGGAATGAAACCAGAAAATATTAGATTAAGAGATCACGAAAAAGCAGAACTTTCTCATTATAGTAATGCAACAACTGATATTGAATTTACATTCCCATTTGGTTGGGGTGAGCTTTGGGGAATTGCAGATAGAACAGATTTCGATTTAAAACAACATATGGAATATTCTAAAGAAGATATGACATATTTAGATCCAGAGACAAATGAGAAATATGTGCCTTACTGTATTGAACCATCACTTGGTTGTGATAGAGTAGCGCTTGCATTCCTTTGCAATAGTTATGAGGAAGAAACAGTTGGAGAAGGAGACACAAGAACTGTACTTCACCTTCATCCAGCTTTAGCTCCATACAAGGCAGCAATACTTCCTTTATCTAAAAAATTAAGTGATAAAGCTTCTGATATATATGCAGAACTTTCAAAAAGCTTTATGTGTGATTATGATGAAGCAGGAAGCATAGGAAAAAGATATAGAAGAGAAGACGAGATAGGAACACCATTCTGCGTTACTGTTGATTTTGAAACAGAGAACGATGGATGTGTAACTGTTAGGGATAGAGATACTATGGAGCAAGTGAGAATAAAAATAGAAGAAGTTTCAAACTATATTTCTTCAAAATTAGAATTTTAATATTATAAAATGAGTATGATTTTCTCATACTCATTTTTTTTTTGGGAAAAAATGTTAAAAAACTTTACCAAAATGCTTGACAATGGTATGCTAGAGGTAGTATAATATAACTTGCGTAAGATAAAGCGAGGAAGCAGAATGTGGCTACATCCGTAAGGGTGGAGGGAACTTCTGTGGAGTATGTCTTGGCTTAGACCGGGCGATAAGTTTGATAAATGCATACTTATCCAAGACCAAATTTATATTTAAAAATACTAAGGACGGACTTGGATTTTAAAATGTGTATATATGATACACTAGGGTGCGTTGATAACTTGCCGTTAGCCATAATAAATATTAAGGAGGGAAAATTAAAATGGCAACATCAAACACAAAAGTAGGAAGCGAAAAAATCAGAATTAGATTAAAAGCTTATGATCACGTTGTTTTAGAACAGTCTGCTGAAAAGATAGTAGATACTGCTAAAAGAACAGGAGCTAAAGTTTCTGGTCCAGTTCCACTTCCAACAGAAAGAGAAATCGTAACAATATTACGTTCTCCACACAAACACAAAGATTCAAGAGAGCAATTTGAAATGAGAACACACAAAAGAGTTATTGATATTCTTTATCCAACACAAAAAACTGTTGATAGCTTAAGCAAGCTTGATTTACCAGCAGGTGTTGATATCGAAATCAAATTCTAGTTAATTATAAAAATCAAACCAAGCTGGAGAAAACTTCAGCCAATAGTTAGGAGGAAATTAAAATAATGAAAGCAATTATAGGAAAGAAAGTAGGAATGACTCAAATATTTGATGAAAATGGTGCAGTTATTCCAGTAACAGTTATAGAAGCTGGTCCTTGTACAGTTGTTCAAGTTAAAACAACTGAGACTGACGGATATGACGCAGTACAATTAGGATATGGAGAAGTTAAAGAACACAAAGTTAACAAACCATTAAAAGGACATTTTTCAAAAGGAAATGTTAAACCAGCAAAACATTTAAGAGAATTCAGAGCTTGTACAGAATGTATCGGAGAACAAAAAGTAGGAGATACAGTTAAAGCTGATGTATTCGTAGCAGGAGATGCCGTAGATATTCAAGGTATCACAAAAGGTAAAGGATTCCAAGGCGTTATTAAACGTCACGGACAATCTAGAGGACCTATGGGACATGGTTCTATGTATCACAGAAGACCAGGTTCAATGGGACCAACATCTACACCAGGTAGAGTATTCAAAGGTAAAAACTTACCAGGACACATGGGTGTAGACAAAGTTACAATTCAAAACTTAGAAGTTGTAAGAGTTGACTTAGATAAAAATGCTATATTAGTTAAAGGTTCAGTACCAGGAAATAAAGGTAGCATATTAAAAATAAGACAAAGTGTAAAAGCATCTAAATAGAAGGAAGGAGGAAAAGTAAATGCCTAAGATAGATGTATATAATGTAGAAGGAAGCAAAGTTAAAAGCATAGAGTTAAGTGACGCAGTATTTGCAGTAGCACCAAATGAAGCTGTTGTTCATAGTGTATTAGTTAATTACTTAGCAAATCAAAGACAAGGTACACAAAGCACAAAAACTAGAGCTGAAGTTAGAGGCGGTGGTAGAAAGCCTTGGAGACAAAAAGGAACAGGTAGAGCAAGACAAGGTTCTATAAGAGCAACACAATGGATTAAAGGTGGTATTGCTTTAGGACCAAAACCACGTTCATACACATATAGAATTAATAAAAAAGAAAAGAGATTAGCTATCAGATCATTATTAAGTGATAAAGTTACAAACAAAAACTTAGTAGTTGTTGATAAATTTGATTTTAAAGAAATTAAAACAAAACAAATGGCTGATGCTATGGAAAAATTAAAAGTTACAGGAAAAGCATTAGTAATGGTTGCTGATAAGGATGAAATAGTTCAAAAATCAGCTAGAAACTTAGAGAATGTTAGAACATGTTCAGTAGCTACAATTAATGTTTATGATTTATTAAAATATGAGAAATTAGTTTTAACAGTAGATACTGTTAAGAAATTAGAGGAGGTGTATGCATAATGGTAGCAGAAGAAATTATTATAGCACCAGTTGTTACAGAAAAAAGCAGTAGCGATATGCAAGAAGGTAAATACACTTTCAAAGTTGCAAAAAAAGCAACAAAGGTTCAAATAAGAAATGCTGTTGAAAAATTATTTGAAGTAAAAGTATTAAATGTTAATACAATATCAGTTAAAGGTAAAGAGAAAAGAGTAGGAGTTCACCAAGGTAGAACTTCAGACTGGAAAAAAGCAATCGTTACAATAGATACTGAAGCTTCTAGCAAAACTTACCTAGGTAAAGGTGGAAAAGAAGTTAAAGTTTCTAAAAAATACAAAGATTCAATTAGTGAATTTATGGGAGCTTAAATAGCTCAAAATATTATCCAGACAAAACTGGGAGAATAAAGAAGGAGAGTAGAAGAAAATGGCAGTAAAAAATTATAGACCATATACACCATCAAGAAGAAATATGACATCTTCATCATTTGAAGAAGTTACTAAGAAAACACCTGAAAAATCTTTATTATCAGTTAAAAAGAAAAATGCAGGTAGAAATTCTTATGGTAGAATAACAGTTAGACACCAAGGCGGTGGAAACAGACAAAAATATAGAGTAATTGATTTTAAAAGACAAAAAGATGATATGTATGCAACAGTTGTTGGTATCGAATATGATCCAAACAGAAGTGCAAATATCGCTTTAATCGAATATGAAGATGGAACAAAAGCTTACATCTTAGCACCAAAAGGATTAACAGATGGAGATAAAGTTATTTCAGGTAGCAAAGTAGATATCAAACCGGGAAATGCAATGCCAATCGAGGCTATTCCTGTTGGTACTATGATTCACAATATCGAGTTAAATCCAGGACAAGGTGGAAAATTAGTAAGAGTTGCTGGACAAAGTGCACAATTAATGGCAAAAGAAGGAGCTTATGCTCACGTAAGACTTCCATCAGGAGAAATGAGATTAGTAGCTGTAAGATGTAGAGCTACAATCGGAACAATTGGAAACAGCGATCACGAGAATATTAAACTTGGAAAAGCTGGTAGAAAAAGACATATGGGTATCAGACCAACAGTAAGAGGATCTGTTATGAACCCTAATGATCACCCTCATGGTGGTGGTGAAGGTAGAGCACCAGTTGGACATAGTGGACCTATGACACCTTGGGGCAAACCAGCACTAGGATACAAGACAAGAAATAAAAAGAAACAATCTAACAAATTTATAGTTAAGAGAAGAAAATAAGAATAAGGAAGGAGAAAAATAAATGTCAAGATCAAGTAAAAAAGTACCATTCGTAGCTCCTGAATTATTAAAAAGAATTGAAGCTATGAACGAGACAGGTAAAAAAGAAGTCCTAAAAACATGGTCAAGAGCATCAACAATCTACCCACAAATGGTAGGACACACAATAGCTGTTCATGATGGTAGAAAACATGTGCCAATTTATATTTCAGAAGAAATGATTGGACACAAACTAGGAGAATTTGCTCCAACAAGAACATTTAAAGGACATTCAGGAGATAAGACTGCAAAGGCATAGTAATTATGTCTAAATAAAAAAGGAGGATATAACAGTGGAAGAAAATCAAGCTACAGTAGTAGAAGCAAAAGCTACTTTAAGTTATGCTAGAATTTCAGCAAGAAAAGTAAAAATAGTAGCAGATTTAATAAGAGGAAAAAGTGTTGAAGAAGCTCTTACAATAGTAAAATTCGCACCTAAAGCTTCAGCAGAAATATTAGAAAAATTATTAAAGTCAGCTATTGCAAATGCTGAAAACAATCACTTTATGAATAGAAGTAACCTTTATGTTGCAGAAGTTTATGCAAATCAAGGTCCTACTTTAAAGAGAATAAGACCAGCTGCAAAAGGATCAGCTGTTAGAATTAGAAAAAGAACAAGTCATATAACAATAGTATTAAGAGAGAGCAAATAAGAAAGGAGGATATTTACGAGATGGGACAAAAAGTTCACCCAAATGGAATAAGAGTAGGTGTTATTAGAGATTGGAATTCTAAATGGTATGCAGATTCTAAGAACTTTAGCGACTACCTAGTAGAAGATCACAAAATTCGTGAATATGTAAAGAAAAAACTATATATTAGTGGGATTTCAAAAATTGAAATAGAGAGAACTGCTAAATACGTAAAAGTAAACGTATATACAGCTAAACCAGGTTTAGTAATTGGAAAAGGTGGAAACCTTTCAGAAGCTTTAAAAGCTGAATTAGAAAAAATGATTAACAAAGAAGTTAATTTAAATATTGTTGAGGTTAAAAATGCTGATATTGATGCTCAATTAGTAGCTGAAAATATTGCAGGACAATTAGAGAGAAGAATTTCTTTTAGAAGAGCTATGAAACAATGTATGCAAAAATCTATGAAGGCAGGTGCTTTAGGAATTAAAACTGCAGTATCTGGAAGATTAGGTGGAGCAGATATGGCTAGAACAGAATTCTATAAAGAAGGTACAATACCACTT
>CATJWN010000063.1 GCA_949745595.1 uncultured Clostridia bacterium | reverse complement strand
CTTTCAAATTCTCTTTTATCCTCGTCAATGTTTACAAGTATGAAATCACCTTTGATACTATTAAAGCTAAATACTATGTTAGGTGTCATATTCTTCATTAACTCTTTTTTATTGCAGATTATATAAGCTGTTTGATATGGAATAATATCTAAGTTTCTTTTGATAATAAATCTTTTTAGTTTAAAAACATTATCAAGCACCATTATTTTAGGAAGTTGTCCAACTTTTTTATATAAAACTCTAATAGGTGCAGTATTATTAGCCTTAATAGCTATATATCTATTTTTACTATTCTTCATATTTCCACCTACCTAACTAGCTCAAAGTCTAAATCTCGATTATCTCTATTTTGCTTGTTATATACGTAGTCTCTCATATAATCTAATTTTAAGTATTCAAGTCCTAGTTCTTCATATTGTGATTTTATAAGCTCATAATTCAAACCGTGTCTTGTTTTTCCATTATTGGTATAAGTTTCATATTCTTTAATTGTAGTAACATCAACAAGCCAATTTTCCTTATATGCTCTAAGCATTGATTCTTCACTGTATGCTGTGTATTCTTCTCCGTTGGCATATTTAACAATGCCAACAGGCTTATCTTCATATTCATTTGATATATTAAAGTTTATATTTTCCATTTTCTATTCCCCCTTTTTAACCTTTTGAATTTTGTACAACATCTCTAAATTATGTTTGAAATGTACTATTGCTTTACTTCTTAATGAAACGACCTCGTTTTTGCTTATTTTCAATCTTTTACAAATATCGTTTAATCTAACATTTTCGATATATGATAAGTACAATACTTTTCTTTCAAGTAGTGGTACAAGTTTCATTGCTAAGAAGTATGTTTCATTTGTAAAGATGTTTTCTAAGTGGTTGATATCTACGTCAAAGTTTTCTACTTGTTTAATTGATTTTTTGTAATAGTTATCTGCTACAATTTTTTGTATTTTTTCATTTGGTAATTGAATATCTTTTGTATAATCTTGATTTTTTAAATTTTTCATTTTTCAAATTCTCCTTTTTCTTTTATTTCCGGAAATTTGTTGTTTAAACTAACTTAAGTTTACAAGCTTTTTCCTTTGTTTTGAGCATAAAGTGAGATAAACCTAAGTATTTTGAAGGACTTTGAGCAATTGTGAAATAAAGTGAAAGAAGTTGAGAAAAATTGCAAATAAAAATCTTTCTAAGTATTGAAAAATGCACAAAAAAAGAACGTAAGTTTTTAAACTCACGTTCATAATTAAATTTATACTATTCTTCGTAATCTTCTTTATTATTTATATTCATATACCAAGCATCTAGCTTTTTCATACTTTCAAATTCTGCATCTGTTATTCTAAGGCTGTGTAATAAATCGTCTGTAAAATCTAAATCTTTCTTAGATAAAATACATTTTCTTTCATTTGGTACATTATCATTGTTTGTTACACTTAAAGCTCCCATCATTAAGCTGTCTAAATTACTTGATATATTAACAACTATTTTTCCAACTTCCAATTTACTGCTATTTGGTTTATAGTTTTCAAATATCATAATTGCTGTATGATTATCTGCTAGCAAATAACCTGTCATGTATATTTTATTTGTTTTATAATCTAGCAAATTAACAGTTACATTTTCCAAATGCTCTGTTATTTCTAGTTTGAATTTTAGTCTACATAGCTTTTTAGTAGTAGGATAAATGCCTTTATAATATAAGTATAGTGTTTTAGTTTTAAAAGGGTTTTTGCTGTTTTCTTTATTTATAATATTGCTTGAATTATCCAGTAGCTCACTTACATTTATTCCTATTTCATTGCACATAATGCAAACTTGTTTCATTGTAGGAACAGTTACACCCTTTTCAAACCTACTTATTGTAGCTGTTGTCACATTTAAAGCATAAGCCAAGTTTTCTTGTGAAAGCCCAGCCTTCTTTCTAGCATTTCTTAAATTTATTCCAAATTCTTTATCATTATATATAACCATAATAACACCTTCTTTTTGGATAAACCATATACACTTTAATTATACCATATTTTAGTAAAAAAATCAAATTATAAAAACCGTCAAACTCTTGTGTAAATTGACTTTTGAGGCATTTTGTGATATAATATACTTATCTATAAATAGATAGAATGGCTTAAATCATTCCGCAAGCAAAGCTTGTGATTAGTTAATAATCGTCAGGCTTTGCAGAGCCTGACTTTTCCTATATATGACTTTCATTTGTTGATAGTTCCTATATAATAACTAATTATTTATTTTTCAGAAATACACTAGGAAGGAACAATCGGTCAATGAGAGTTCAAATAGTTATACGGATGGCCAGGCACAGCACCTATACAATAGGCTATTCAGTTCGGGAGGAGCAATTCCTCCTTTTCTATTGAAACGCATTGATTTTTAGGCAATTTTGAGTTATAATATAAGTAGTAGATAAGCTAACTGCAATTAGTTTATCTATGATGTATGGGAGTTTTCTTGACCGATTGTACTTCCATACTTTTTATTTGTTTAAAACTTACACTACGTGTAATATTTTATTGTTTTACTTAAATTTACAACCATATTTTATATAAAAAGCATTGATTTTAATAAAAATATATCTATAAATGCTAAAAAACTTACATCTCGTGTAAGTTTTATTTTTTTGATAAGTTTACATAATGTTGGTATAATTGAAACATAGAAAGGAGCTGTTGTATTATGAGTAGTTCAGTTTGTAAAACAAATAACTCTATAACACCTAAACAAGTTTTAGTTATAAATAACAAACTTCGCTCTTTAGGTTTTAAAACAAGCCATATTGGTTATAGATATTTAGTTAAAGCTATTCAAATAAAATATATAGAATATGACGAATTGGACTTCTCTAACTTCAACTTAATCTACGATAAAGTATCTGCATATTTTAATAATATAAAAACTCCTACTCAAATAGAGGACTGCATATATTACACTATAAATCATAGGAATAACGAGTTAACTAAAAGAACTTTTGAAAGTGTTTTCGGATATGAATATAATCAAGATATATTTTCAAATAAAGAGTTTATAGAAGAATTTGTTAATATGTTGATAGTTAATGAGATATAAAAAGTTTTTCCAAAATGTATATTTTGGAAACGCTTATATATCAATACTTACAAAAAGCTGTTTTAAAAAGTTCTAATTACTACGAAATTATTTCGTGTACAAACAAATTTAAAAGTAGTACAATAATTTTTATAAATCACGTGCTTTGCACAAGTACAATAAAAAAATTGTACGATTTATTTTTGATAAATAACTCTGGCTAGTTCAAGTATAGCTGGTGTTATTTATACTGTGATAGGTGGCTTGCTATATAGAAAGGTGTTTTGTATGAAGAAATTCTTTAATAGCAAGTTCATGTCCCTGACCCTGGCTCTGGTTATGCTCCTGTCGGTTTCTGCTTCCCCCGTGGCTTATGCTGCGGAGGTGAGCAACGACAACGTGCAGATGGCCGAGAACACCGACGCGGTGGCGCCGGCGTCTACCAATGCTCATAAGAGCTACTATCCGGACAGCGGCGTCAGCAATGGTGTGTTCTCTGGGAAAACGAGTACTCAAGCAGTCTACAATAATCTGCCTAAAGGATATATGCATATTGCATATTCCTTCTACGG
Organism: uncultured Clostridia bacterium; assembly: GCA_949745595.1. Classification (GTDB taxonomy): domain Bacteria; phylum Bacillota; class Clostridia; order TANB77; family CAG-508; genus Scatovivens. The sequence goes on along the minus strand of CATJWN010000063.1, from coordinate 2,482 downwards.
TGGATCGACCTGCTATCTGCGTTTTTACTACGAAAACCAGACCACTCCCGCCGTCACGACCATTGGGTTGAATGCCAGCAATAACACCGACGCCCTTACGATAACTCTTCCGTTCTCTGGGAAATACCGGGTAGAGGTGTACAATCCCTATGGTAACAAGGACAGTGAGGTCATCTACGCTTTCAACTTGTATACCGAATAAAATGCGTAGAAAGGCACAAGCAATCAAATTGTAACTACTAACCATTGACTGCATGCCACCTATCACAAAAAAGCAAAGGGCGAACACTCTCCGTGCTCGCTCTTTGTTTTCTATTTATACATTTCAAATAAATCTTTTTGTTTTAATTCAAAATCCCAATCATATTTCCAGATAATATGACCATTAATAGTTTGTCCCATTTCTTCACTATTTTTTAATTCATCTTCTTTCATAATTTTAGACATATCAAAATCTAGTTTTATAACTACGCAGTTAATTTTATCAACATAAACGGTGCAACTCCAGCCAGTACCATCTTCAAATATCATTTTATAGCAGTTTATATTATCTTTATTTTCAGTTCCAAGATATCTAAATGAAAGCTTTTCTTGTTGGTTTTCGTTTTTTAACATATCTAATACATTTTCATTCCAACCCAAAGATGGTTCTATAATCTCACAAACTTTTTCGTTGTCTATTTCTTTAGTATCACAATAATATGTATATGATTTTTTATTTTTTATATCAGTAACTTCAATAAAATTATATAACTCATTATTGCTATTATAATTTCTTGTCATATATTTGTCATTTCTTTTGTAATAATAAGTTCCCATATTTATATCATTACTAACAAAAGATACAATATATTCATCATAGGTAACATTTTCTAATTTACTTATAAACATTTTTCTAATTATAAAATCCTTTGATAAAAATACAATTAAAGCAATTATAATAATCAAAAAACATATAATAAATACTTTCTTTTTATTCATTTCCATTCCTCCTTTTCTTTTGCAATATATATATATTATACCATAAAATCCCTTTTTTTGCAAATTATTTGCATTCAAAATCTTCATACACTTGCTCGACTAAACGTTGCTCGCTATATCCTTGCCTACCCCAACAAGTATCTGAATATCTTAAAAGAATTTCCTTATCTTCTTCACATAGCACAGATTTTAATTTGTTATATAATAACTCACTTTCTTCTACTAGCTTTATATATTCTTTGTCATTACTTGCTATATCTTCTAAAATCTCGTCTACTCTGAATTTGTATGTATCTTTTGTATATTCTTCATAACTTCTCAATGTTTTTCTTTTGTATCGATTATTTTTCTTTTTAAATATATTCATATTTTTTATTCCTTTTCTTTTAATTCTTTAAAAAATTGATTTATCATATTTCTTATAGAGTTTTTAGGTATATTTATTAAATAGCTTATATATTCGTAAGTTTTATCAATATATCGTCTTAAAAGCTTATTTTCTTTATGTAATTTTATATTTTCTTGTATTACTTTTTTGTTTTCTTCTTCAAGTGTAATTGATTTTTGTATTGCTATATATGACTTTGACAACTCTACTTTTAACTTATTTACATACTTAATCAATTCTTGATTTTGTTGTATTAGTAATGCGTTGTTTTTAGTTTTTAATGGTTGTATCTCATTTTGAGATATTTCATATTTTATATTGTCAAAGTTCGTAACTTGCTTTAGTTTTTCTGTGCTTAGGTGTTCAACTTCTCTTTGTTTTCCTCTTTCTAGGTCAAAGCCGTGTTCTTTTATATATTTGTGAAAATTATCTTGAAGTTGTCTATAACTGTCTTTACCTTTCCAGTATTCACTACAAGCAAGTTTGTTGATTATATTTCCGTTTTTATCTTTTGTTTTTACTACTGGAGCAAAAACAATATGCAGATGTGGCGTGCTTTCGTCATTATGCACTTTTGCAGAAATTATATATTGTTCTCCTAAGTTCTTATAATCTGCAACAAATTTATAAGCTGTTTCAAAGTATCTTTTTGTTTCTTCTTCTCCAATAGTATTAAAAAATTCCTTATCTGATGTTATTATAAACTCACATAGTACATTAGTTGTTTTTATTATTCTTCCTTTTATGTTATATTGTTTTATAAGGTCATTTAATGCTTTTGTATAAGTTGTATTACAATTTTTTAAAGAGTTGTTTTTGATAGACTTATCTTTTAAGATTTCTTTATTTGAATAATTTGTGTTTTTTCTTTCGTTATGTTTGTATAGACCTGCTAAATTATTCATTTTATAATTAGCATTTCTAATTATTGCATAACTCATTGGCAATATTTCCTTTTTATAAGATAGCCTTCGTAGGCTTAAGAAAAAAATAAACATCTCCTTTGACTTTTCTAAGAATAAACTTTTTGAGTTTCTAACACACTAGAAACTCATACGAGTTTCCATTGTGCAAGGGGAAATAAATTTCCCCTTTGAACCCCTTTTCTTTTGT
>CATJWN010000062.1 GCA_949745595.1 uncultured Clostridia bacterium | reverse complement strand
GTCTTTATAAAATAACTTCCAATCTGTTAATGGCTGACCGCCATGAACTAAAGCGTTGCCTGCTGATACTATTCCTAAATCTATTGGATAATTTACATAGTTTTCAAGGACTGTTATAGTACAACTTGCTGAATAATTAGTTCCATCAACTGATGTAGCTGTTATTGTAACTGTTCCTTGTCTTAATCCAGTTACTTCTATGTTTGTACCTGACACTGATGTAGTAGCAGATAGCTTAGCAATTGTTGGCTCACTACATGTCCAATTTACATTTCTAAAAGTTGCATTATCTGGTTTTATTGTTGCTTTTAAAGTTATGGTCTCAGATTCCTCTATTGTTTCTTTTGATTTATCAAGGGTTACAGAAGTCACAAGAACAGGATTTGTTTTTATTACAAGTGCCTCAGCCGCAGACTTACTGCCAACCTCGTTTCCTGCCACATCAAAAATGATTGCGTAAAATTGATATTTCATATATATATCATCTTTTATTGGATGTAAAAAAATATGGAATGTAGTTGATGTGGTTTTAATTAAACTTTATACTTATAATAATAGTGCCTTTATTTCATTTGAGAATCGTTTTTTAAGTGATTTAATTTTGCTTACCTAGTTGTTTTCATAAATGAATTATTATTAAAACAATTTGAATATTATCATTTTATTTGTGAAAGAATATAATAATAACGAATTGACAATGCTATTACATTGTGTTACAATATAATTAAATTAAATGGAGGTGATATTATGGCTAAAACAGATACCTTAAATATAAGAATTGAACCAGAATTAAAGAAAGAAGTAGAAAAAACTTTAAATGATTTAGGAATGAATGTGGCTGATGCAGTAACAATATTTTTGAAACAAGTTGTAATGACTGATAGTATTCCATTTGCAATAAAAAAAACATCATATAGCAGAGACTTATCAGAAGCAATTGTAGAAGCTGAAAAAATAGAAAAAAATCCAGATAATTATAAAAGTTATAGTAACTTGTCTGAAATAGTGGAGGATATAAATAATGATGAAACAATATGAAATAAAAGTCACAACAAAATTTAAAAAACAACTAAAACGACTACAAAAGCAACCTAATTTTAATTATGAAGCTTTGGACATAGTTATTAATACACTTGCTACAAATGAATTGTTACCACCTAAAAATAGAAATCATTTGCTAGAGCCAAAAGCTAATGGAATATGGGAATGTCATGTACAACCAGATATATTATTAGAATATAAAAAAATAGATGATATGCTTATTCTCATCCTACTTAGTATTGGTTCTCATTCTGATTTGTTTTAAATAATTTATAAAATGTCAAGAATTACATGTTCTTGGCTTTATTTTTTGTCCACTTTTAGTAAACGTTTGATGGATAATAATTACTATATGTTATAGTTTTTAATATCAATGCCATCCTATCTTCTTAAAGTAGATTTGTGAAATATCAATTTTACGCAATC
>CATJWN010000061.1 GCA_949745595.1 uncultured Clostridia bacterium | reverse complement strand
TAATTATATCCTAATTGATTATCTGCATATATTCTATATTCTCCATCATCATAAAAATAATTTCTATGAGTATGTCCACTTACATAAACCCAATTTCTAACATATTCCTCTGATTTTGACCAATCTTTTTTAGAAGTATGCGTAAAAATAATAACATGTTTATCAGCAATACAAGTGGTTAATTTATCATATATTTTCTCAAATTTTTTAGTTTCATTTATTTCTTGTTCTCGATTTAGTGTATATCTATAAATACCGTCATTAGCATTAAAATCATTATTGTATCCAGAAAATGCTATTCCTCCACTAATTACTAATTTTGCCTTTTTTAATTTTTCTCTAATCTCATTATCTGACAAGCTATTAAGTTCTTCTTCTGAAATTTCTTCTAGCTTTTGTTTTTCAATATATAATAGATTATTATGTATAAAATACATATCATTTGATATTATTAAATTTTTATAATTATCGATAATATCTTGTAATTTATGCCCAGCAAAATCCCATAATTCATGGTTTCCCAAAACAAATATAACTTTTATATTATATCTTTTTATTTCTTTTGACAATTCAGTAATAAACACTTTATAAAAATCATAGTTAGATGATACATCTCCACCTATTAAAAGAATTCTACTACTATTTTTCAAAATATTTATTATAATGTCTTTTATAGTAAATTCAATATCAAATATTGATTTACACTTTTGTAATCTATGCATTAAATGTATATCTGAAACATAAGAAACTCTTATATAACTATTATAATCGTTCATTGATTCATTTAATAATAAATCTCTGCTTTCATTTAATACTAATTGTGTTTCTTTCTCATTATTTATTGTTTTTTCAAATGAAAGAAGATTATTAGGCTGATTTAATATTTCATATTTCAAGCCAAGTTTATCCATTGTTTCACTTCTAATATGCGCATTATCAAAATTAATATCTTTAATATCTTTTAAATTTGAAAGACCTTCACAAAAAATCAAATCAGCATTACTCAAATCATTATGCAAATAATAAATATAATTAAAAAAGTATTTAAATCCTCTTTTTCTTTCAAGTAAAGCATTTCCATTTTGATCTGTCCATTTTTGTAAAACCCAAAACTTTTCCGATTCATAATACTTATTTACTGTATGTGATATTTTTGTACTATCTAATGGTAATAATGTATTTTCATTTATTTTACAATCTTTTATATCTTCTTCTGAAATTACTGCTTTTGATAAATCACAATTAGATAAATCTCCATCTAAATATTCTATAAGTTCTTTAATATTATAAAAATACTTTCTAATTGGCCAATTTTTCCCTGTTATTTTATATGATTCTTCAATTATAAAATAATTCGTTCTCCTATCAAATTTGCAGTTAGTTTCTTTTGTATAATTATTATTGTCTATATCATTTGCCAAATTTTTTACTTTCTTTATATACTTGCTAATCGTTGCTGGTGTTCGTACATTTTTATTATAATTAACTGAATTTAGCACTTCTTTTGCAGGAAAATATAAGCACATCGTTTCTTCTGATATAATGTTCTCACAATTATTTATTGAATCCATCAAAATTTTAAATGCTTTTTTAGGTTTACTCTTAATGAAATAGTAAATAAGTATATCTTCAAAATAATATTCGTGATATTTGCTCTTTTCAAAATTATTTAAAACTTTCATTAACTCTTTTAAATTTTTACAATCTAAAACTTTGTTAATCCATAATTTATTTTTTTCTTTTTTTAATTCTGCATTTTTAAATTCATCATATAAATTTTCTAATTCATTATCAAAACTATCATCTTCAATAGTGTAATCTATAAAAGCATTATTCTTAATCTTATTAATATCTATTTTGTATTTTTTTATCTCTTTTGAAGTAAATTCACATTGATAGTAGCAAGATTTTTCATATATATTGCCATTTAAATATTCATAATAGTTATCAAATGATTCAAAATTAGTTATTATTGTTTTTAATATACTATTATCACTAAAATCTATTATATCTTCTTGGACAAAAAATCTATTAAAAACCACATCATATCCTCTATTAGAATATACTCTCATTCCTGATTTTCTTTCTGCTTCTATAATATCAATATTATCTCTTAATTCTATTGGTATATCTCGATAATCAATATTTTTATTTTTAATGTTTTTTATTATTATTGATATTTGTTTATTCATAAATCTCCCTACCTATAATTTACTCTTAAAAATTAATATTTGTCTGATAGACATTATATTACAAAATCATTTTTTTATCAACGCTCTGGAGTTCTTTTATTTGGAGATTTCTCTTGTTTTTCTTCTTGTTTTTCTTCTTGTTCATCTCCTAATAATTCTTTATCTTGTTCGTTTAGTTTTAATTCGATATTAAGTTCATCTAATCTTTTTTGTTTATCTTGTAATTCTGACTCTTGTGGAAATTCTTTTTCAACTTCAATTTTAGCATTTTCTAACTGATGTTTTACATTATCTAATCTATCTCTTTCTCCAGGAATATCTTTTTCAATATTTTCTAAACAATTATTTATTCTTGTTATATTACCATATACATCAGTACCTAAATCAAGTCTATAACTATATTTATTTTTCAAAGTTAATTGAAAGTTCTTACTAAATGAATCAAAGGATAATTTCATTCTAAATCCTCTATATTCTCCAACTTCCTTTTCTTCCATGCTCTTTAAACTTTGGCAACACTCTATTAGTTTCTTTCCTGCACTTTCTTTATCTGAAAATGTTTGATTATCAAATTTCATTGGAGAAAATCCATCTGCATTTGGTTTTGTATATTCTTGTAATTGTATTGTATCTTCTTCCATTGCTGCAATTTTCTCATTAAGTCTTGTTATCTCTTGAGGAAAGTATTTTATTGTTTTATCTTGTAGATCATATTTCTGGCTTAAAAAGTTTTGCTTTAATAGTTTCAATTTTGCAACTTCACTATCTAAATTTGTTTTTTCAAGTATTTTAGGATTACCAGTAGCAAGTGCTTTAATTTCTCCATAAGATAATGCTTTTTCATCTATATCTTCCATTGTTCTCATAGGTGTTTTAGATGTCATAATTTGAGATATAAACTTTTGTTTTTGTTCTACTAACTGATATAAATAAGCATCAAATGTACCCTCTGTTACATAAGAATAGACATTCACTTTATCATTCATATTTCCCTGTCTTATCATTCTTCCATTTCTTTGTGTTAAATCAGAAGGTCGCCAGGGACAATCTAAATGATGAAGTGCTATAAGTCTGTCTTGAACATTAGTACCTGCACCCATTTTTTGAGTTGAACCAATTAAAATTCTAACATCTCCACTTCTTACTTTGCTAAATAACTCTTTCTTTTTAGCTTCACTATCTGCTTCATGTATATAAGCAATTTCTTCAGAAGAAATACCTTTTTCAATAAGTTTTTTCTTTAGTTCATTATAAACATCAGAAAAATCTTCTTGCTCATAATTCTTATTATCTTTTGGTGTAGATAAATCACAAAATACTAATTGAGTTAATTTATTATCTTGTCCTTTTTCATAAATATCATAGATATTATCAACGCAAGTTCTTACTTTACTTGTATCTGCATCTTCAAGAAGCGGATTAATTAATCTTTGATCTAGTGCTAATTTTCTTCCTTCATTAGTAATTTTAAGCATATTATCTATTGAAGCATCTACTTGTCCATTCCTTATTCTTTCAGCTCTTTCTCCTAATTCTTGAACCATATCTTTTTGTATTTGACTAGGTTTTACTACTACATTGTGATTTTCAACTTCTGGAGTTGGAAGATTTAATGTATCAGCAGTTTGTATATCTGCTACCTCTTTAAACAAATTCATTAATTCTGGTAAATTATGAAATTTTGCGAATCTAGTTTTTGACCTATAACCAGTGCCTTCTGGAGCAAGTTCTATGGCAGTAACAGTTTCTCCAAAAGTAGATGCCCAGTTATCAAAATGCTCTAAACCTTGATTTCTTAATCCTTCATATTGCAAGTATCTTTGCATAGTATAAAGTTCAACCATACTGTTAGATACTGGTGTTCCTGTTGCAAATACAGTACCTTTACCATTTGTTATTTCATCAAGATATCTACATTTCATAAATAAATCAGAACTTTTTTGTGCTTCAGTTTGAGCAATACCTCCAACATTTCTCATTTTCGTATATAAGAATAAATTTTTGTAGTTATGAGCTTCATCTACAAATAACTTATCAATTCCTAGTTCTTCAAAAGTAACAACATCATCTTTTCTATCTTGATTATTGAGTTTAGCTAGTTTATTCTCTAATACTTTCTTACTTTTTTCTAGCTGCTTTATAGTAAAGTTTTCTCCTCTATCTCTTTTAGCCATATCAATACCTTTTAATATGTCAGAAATTTGTTGCTCTAATTGAGCTTTTTGTCTTTCTATACTCATTGGTATTTTTTCAAATTGAGAATGTCCTATAATTACTGCATCATATTCGCCAGTCGCAATTCTTGAACAGAATTTCTTTCTATTTTTGGTTTCAAAATCTTTTTTAGTAGCAACTAATATATTTGCACTAGGATAAAGTTGTAAAAACTCCGAAGCAAATTGCTCTATAATATGATTAGGTACTACGAATAATGATTTATTACATAAACCTAGTCTTTTACTCTCCATAGCTGAAGCCACCATCTCAAAAGTTTTACCTGCACCAACTTCATGTGCTAATAAAACATTATTACCATATAGAACATGAGCTATCGCATTCACTTGGTGTTTTCTTAATTTTATTTCAGGATTCATACCTACAAAATTAAGATGTGAACCATCATACTCTCTTGGTCTTATTGAATTAAATCTATCATTATATAGTCTAGTTAAATGCTCTCTTCTTTCTGGATCATTCCATACCCAGTCTAAAAATGCTTGTTTAATACTATCTTGTTTTGCTTGTGCTATTGCTGTTTCTTTCTTATTTAAAACTCTTTGTTTTCTTCCCTCATCATCTATAATAGTGTCAAATATTTTTACATCTTTTAAATTTAAAGTTTGCTCTATAATTTTATATGCGTTTATTCTACCAGTTCCATAAGTTGAATATGCTTTTACATTACTTCTATCAGAGCTTTTATTTTCTATGTACCACTCGGAAGTAAAATCATTATATTTTACTTTTATATCATATCGGTTATAGCTTGGAGTATCTAACAGCTCAAACATAAATTGTCTTACAATATCTGTAGGTATCCATATTGCACCTAACTTAATACCTATCTCACTTGCTGATAAATCTTTTGGAACTACTTCTTTTAGTCTTTCAACATTGATATTATATGAAGAATCTTCTTTTGCAGCTTCCTCTGCTATTTTTAATTTTTGCCTAACATTACCAGATAAATACTCATCAGCACTTACATACTTATCTTCATTTGGTATTCTAAATATTACACCTTCTAAATCATTTATAATATCTTCTTTCGATTTGTCTGTTAATTCTGACATATAGTCTAAATCAACTGTCGCTTTTTCTGATAAAGAAAGTATCAATGCTTCTTCAGATGTATCTACTTTATCTACTTGTTTATATGCTTTAATTGTTCTTTTGTTGAATATATCAGCTTTCCCAATAAAGTTCCCTTCGCCATCTAGTTTTTCTAATGAACACAATAAAAAATAACTACTATCATTTGAGAAAGCAGTTGAGTTAGCTCTTGAATTTATCAATCCATATTCTTTTGTAAAATTATCATATAAGTTATTTAACTTTGCTTGTGCTATATGTATTTCTTCATCAGAATAATTTTCCATTTGAAAATCAATTAATTCTCTGACTTGTTCCCTTAATTTTATCATTCCTCTAATTCTATTTTCATTAGTTAATGGAATATCTTGAGGAAACATTTTACTATTTTCTCTAAAATATAATTTTCCATCAACTAAAGTATATGAGAAATTTCTAACCGTAGGATCAGCAGGAATGCTTTTATCAGTATCTTCATATTCATTTTCTACTTGATAATCTTCAATTCTTGCATGAATATTAGTTATAGCATAATTTAATGATTCTTCTAATGTTTGATTTTCATAAGGCTTACAAGTTGAGTCAAAACCATATTGAGTAGATTTCATCTCCATATTTCCTAAAACCATATCTGGATTATCTACGAAGTATTTATTCATGGAGATATTATTTTCATCTCTATCTAAATATACCCAGTCTGGCATTATATCGGTCATATTTTCTCTTTTTTGTAGAAAGATAATATCAGATGTTACTTCAGTACCTGCATTCTTTGTAAATGTATTATTTGGAAGTCTTATTGCCCCAATTAAATCAGCTCTTTGAGCTATATATTTTCTGACTTCTGGATTTTCTTTATCCATTGTACCTTTAGATGTTATAAAAGCTATTACTCCTCCAGGTCTTATTTTATCTAAAGTTTTAGCAAAGAAATAATCATGTATCATAAACTTATTTTTATCATACCTTTTATCTGGTACTTTAAAATCTCCGAATGGAACATTACCTATTGCAGCATCATAGAAAGAGTCTGGAAGATTTGCATTTTCATAACCAGTAACTTTAATGTCTGCCTTTTGATATAATTGTTTTGCAATTCTACCTGTAATGCTATCTAATTCTACTCCATATAATTTAGAATTTTGTAGGTTTTCTGGTAACATTCCAAAGAAATTACCAATACCACAAGATGGTTCTAATATATTTGCTTCTTGTAATCCCATATTCTCTAGTGCAGTATAAATAGATTTTATAACTATCGGTGGTGTGTAAAAAGATGTTAATGTTGAAGCTCTTGCTTGAGAATATTCTTCATCAGTTAGAAGCTCTTTTAATTCTTTGTACTCTTCACTCCAATTTAACTTTGTTTCATCAAACACATCAGGAAGTCCTCCCCAACCAACATATTGAGATAATATTTCTTGTTCTTCCTTATTAGCAAGTCTATTTTCATCTTCTAATTTATTTAAAAGTTTTATTGCTTCAATATTTCTCAATACTTTTTGTCTAGGAGTTCCTTCGCCCAAATTATTATTTTCAATATGATAATTAATCTTTTCTTGATTTTGATAATATTCCTCTCTATTAAGTGGCTTTCCATTTTCCTCTCGTACTTTAAATAAATTTATTACATTTTGAGCTTGTTTAATATCTTCTTGACTTACAACCTCTTTATCTTCTTTATTTTTAAAATTAAGTGCATTTTTTTCATATAAAGATATTGCTTGTAATAAACTAATATTTCTTGTTATTGGATAATGTACAGTTTCAAGCATTGTTATATCTAATAATACTAATGCATCTAAATCTTTATTTATGGCTTCAACTCTATATTTTCTATCACTTTCTAAATAGATAATTTGACCTACTTTAAACTTAGTTTCTTCTAGTAATTCTTTTGTTTCTTCTTTTAGTTCGTTTACTGAATCTATTGCATTATTTATAATTACTTGTTCAACATCTTTTGCTATATCATCTGCTTGTTGCCCACTTGTTATATAATCCATATCATCTTGATTTACTTCTTCAAGATTTTCATCTGCAAGTTCTTCTATATCAGTAAACTCTGCTAATCTTTTTCTAATACTCATTAATGTTTCATTTTCTTCATTATCAGAATATTCTAATAGTCCTCCATCTTGCTCAATTCCAAATTTATCATATATTGCATAATAATAACCTTCTTCATTAGTATGAAAATGAAAGTAATTTCCATCTTTTAATTTGTAATTTTTATCAATATTATTTATATCAAAAGTTTCTTCAGATGCTTTATCTTTTTGACCTCTTTCAAACATCCATTTCTGATTTTCATATTCATTCTTTTCCCATTCAAGATATTTATCTACTTCATCAATAGTTAAATATCTATCAGCCATTATTAATTCTTTAATTCTTTTTTCTACTTTTGCCCAACTTAATAGAATTTCTTTACTATCATCTTTATAACCATTTCTTAATGTTATTCCTTTAGAACTATAATCCATTCCTATACCAGAAAAGTCTTTTATAGATGATGTTCCACCAATACCATATTCTATTTTAAGAAATGTCATATTTTCACTTTCAGACATGCTTTGCATAAACTGTTTATATATTCTAAATTTACCATTTTCAAAATGACTACCTTCAGATAAAGCACTATCAATCATTTCTTGAGTAAAGCTAAAGACAGAGCTTTGCTCTGCCTCTAAATCATTAATAAGTTCTTTTTGTTGTTCTTCAGATATATTATTAGCAAATAAGTTTAGTTGTAAATTAGTTCCTGCATTACTATTTCTTGTGCTTGATTTCTGAAGTTGTTCATTAATCCAACCCATGTCATTTGATCCTGTGCTTTCAGTTGTTCGTTCACTTTGTTGTCTTTCGCTAGTTTCTTGACTATCTGTTCCACTCTTTGTAATGCTGTTTTCTCTATTTCCACTAGGTGTTGTGTTAATGTTCCTTTCATCATCAGTTCTGTATATAGACCTCTCTTGTTCTCTTTTATGTATTTCATTCTCATTCTTGCGAATGTCCCTAATTGTACTTTCTCCTGTTCTGGCATTATTAGGTCTGGTATTTGATAATCCCCCTCTTGGTGGTATGTTATTATTTCTTTCATTTTCATTACCCCTTTCAATTTTATTATCTTTAATTTCATGATACTCTTCATTATTATTTTTAACAAATGTATGAGATATATTTTTTTCAGATTTTTTTAAATCTAAAACAGTAGTATAAATTTCATGCAGCTCAACTTCTGCAATATCACTTGTTGCAATACCTAGTCTGGCTATTACTTCAGGTGTATTAAAATTTACTATATTTCTAAAATCTTCTATATCAAAATATTCTTTTGGATCAATGCCACATCTTTTTAATGCCATATATGAAATAGAATTTTTCATCATATTTTTAAAATATAACTCAAGATTCAATTCATCTAATTCTTCTAAATAGCTATTATTTACTATTGAATTAAAATCAGAGTAATAATCTTGAAAGTTATCTTCTACAAGATTTGTTACAGAATTTATAATAGCTTCAGCTAAATCGTTTTTATTATCTAATTCTCCAAATCTATTTTCAAGTGTTTCAATTATTTCATTTTCTGTTCCATTTTCTACTTGCCATATATAAACATTTCTACCATATTTATCATAAGTATCTGATATGTCAAAAATATGCCTTAATCCCTGTATCCCATTATCATTTGTAATTAATGCAATACCTTTAGAACCTTTTTTTATCCACCTATGTAATCTTTTATTCCAGGTATCTATATCAGTACAAACTGTTGCATCTGGTCTTTGTGCATATATTAATATTTGTTCATTAAATGAATATTTATAATTATTAGAAGCTGTATCAAGAAAACTTAACCAATTTTCAGGAGTATTTGTTATTTCATTTATTATATTATTTGATAATTCAGTTATCAACTGCATTTTATTAGCCATTGACTAAACCTCCTTATTTGCTTTTCTTTGAATAGTTTCCTCTCTTAAATCTTCAAAATAATCTTTACTTGGCATATAATTTACAAAATCCAATAATTGATTTAGTAAAAACTTAATTTCTATTGGAAATAAACTAATTATTGCTCTTTCTTCTGTATCTTGTTCTCTTTTATCTAATACTGAAGCAAATCTTACTAATTTTTCTTTTAGTTCAGTAGCTTTTTGACTTTTCTCTGTATCATTTCTTCTTTCGTTTAGAGATAATACTTCAAATAATTTGTTATACTCATTTTTATTTAAATATAATTTTGTAGGTTGTATTTTTTCTTTGTTATTGTTCATTTTCGTTTTCCTTCCTTTCTATTTTTAGATCTTCGTTAAAATAATCTAATGGATTTCCAGTTTTTATAAATTTTCTTAATAGTAAAATGTTCTGAAAATCTTCATCTATTATTATTTCTTCTAAATCTTCTAATTGTAATTTTGCAACATCTTTTGTATTGCTTTTTTTAATTTCTCTTAATTTATTATAAGTATCTAATCGTGAGTTCTTTTTTCTTTTAGGCACTTATTACACCTCCTAATACTAAAATCCTTTCTTAACTAGATATTTAGTACCTTCAATTTTTTTAAATCCATTTTTTAAATAAAAATCCATTAATTCTTTTTCTATTCTACTTTTTGCTTTGTTTTTATCGGAAATATTTTGAATTTTTCTATTACGATTAACAACTCTTGGTTGAGGCTGCAAGAATATTTTGGTTATAAACTCTCTTGAATAATAAAGTAATATTTCATGAAGTTCTTGTAATACAAAACTACCAATTCCATAACCTCTATATTTTCTTTTTATATAAATATCTCCAACATAAGCTATAAGATCTGTGTCATCACAAATATCCTTTCTAATTTCATAGCTTTCATCTGTGATTTCTTCAGCTAAATCCATTAAATCTCCTCCAACACAATCAAATATATCTAAAAAGTTGCACCTACCCCTAAATTCTTCTGGAGTTATAAAACATCCTGCAACAGCACCAACTTCTATATCTTTATCAGTATCTAAATCGGTTAAATAAATATAAATTCTAAAACATGTTATGAATTGATTATGATAAGCCATATCATTTATGCATGAGCTAACATCTTCAGTTATATATCTTAATTGTGGTCTAATTATTTTTGTTTTAAAAGATAAACTATCTCCAAATTCTTTTCTTTTTAATCTATTAAAATCAATCATTTTCACAAATCCTTCCTTATAAGTAGAAAAGAGAGTTAGTTTACCCAACTCTCTAATCAATTTTATTTATTTTCTTTATTCTTTTTATAAAGTCTTAAAGCTAATACAGTAATACCTAAAATAGATAATAGCATTATTCCACCAATTAATTTCAAATGTGATGCATCTCCTGTATTTGGTGTTTCTATTGGAGCATTTTCAAATTCAAAATTATAGACATTTTCATTTTCTTCTAATTGTTTACCATCTACAAATACTCCATTATCATTAATTTCTACTTTTACAACTTTATCAGATTTTACATATCCATTTGGTGCAGTAATTTCTTTTATATAATATATGCCATATCTTAAATCATTAAATAAAGCTGTTCCTGTTTCTTGATCAGATTCAACTTCTTGTATTAATTCTTTACATTCAGCATCTTTATATATTCCAAATACAAATTTATCTTTTATAACTTCATTTGTTTTTGAATCTATTTTAGTAAGTCTAATATCTTTTAGTATTGGCATATCTTTCATTTCAACTCTTTGAGTTTCTTTATCTTCACTAACTGTAAATTCTATTTCCTCTGCTTGTTCATATCCATAAGGACAAGTGGTTTCTTTCAAAATATAAGTTTTATTTTCTTCAAGTCCTACTACTCTATGAGGTTCTTTTGTAGAAGTCCATTTGTCTATTGTTTCTCCTGTTTCTTTATCAATGACTTCTAATTCAGCACCTTCTAGTTCTTCTCCTGTAACTAAATCTGTTTTTATGATTTCAACTATTTTATCTACCATTACAACTTTTTGAGTTTCCTTATCTTCACTAACAGTAAATTGAATGTCAGTTGCTTTTACATATCCATCTATAACGATTTCTTCATGAAGATTATATGTTTCTCCCTCTATAAGTCCATTAACTTTATGTGGCTCATTAGTAGAAACCCATTTATCAACTATATTTTTTGTTTTTGTGTTTGTTACAACTAGAGTTGCTCCCTCAAGTTCATTTCCTGCAATGTCTTGCTTTGAAATTTCAACATTCTTATCTATCATTTCTACTTTTTGTACTTCTTTTTCTTCTGTTACTGTAAATTCAATGTCATTAGAAATAACAAATCCATCTGGAGCATAATCTTCGTGTAATGTATAAGTTTGTCCTTCTGTTAGCCCTTTAATATTATGACTTTCTTTTGTTGATGTCCACTCATCTATTATATTACCATCTTTGTCTGTTACTTTAAGCTCAGCTCCTTCGATTTCATTTCCTGCAATATCTGATTTTGTCATAGTTACGATTTTATCTATCATAGTAACTTTTTGAACTTCTTTAGTATTTTCTACTTTAAATTGTATATCACTAGATCTAACATATCCGTCTGGTGCAATTTCTTCTTTTAATGTATATGTTTCTCCAACTTTTAAGCCCTCAATTTTATGAGTATTTTTTCCAGAAACCCAACTATCTATAACTTTTCCATCTTTATCTATAACAGTTAGTTTTGCTCCCTCTAGTTCATCATCTCCAGTTACAGATTTTTTAGAAAACTCAAATACAGTTGTATCATTAGTAATGTCTTTCTTTTCTTCATATACTTTTGTTGTTAAGTCTTTTTGTTCAAATTTTACTTCGTATTTTTTATTATTTAAAACTAAACCATCTAATGTTTTAGTTTCTTGTAGTTCATAAATTCCCATTGGTAATTCAGGTAATGTATAATTTCCATCCTTATCAAGATTAAATACTTTTACTACTTTTCCTTTTTCATAAATTATACTTCCATCAGCATAATCTATAATGTTTTCTTTAGCCCTTAAAGTAAATTCAATACCAGATAAATCAGATATATCTACTAATGATGTATCAACATCTTCTCTTATAGCAACACTTTTATCAACTATAAGTGTTCCAGTAGGTTGTTCATTTCCTACTGTTACTGTTATATAAGCATCCCAGTCTTTATCATATTCACAAGTTTTGTTAGCTCTATTAACATCAAAAACTATTTCTTCATCAAGTTGTAAGAATCCATCTGGAATTTTTACTTCATTTATTTTATAAGTTCCTGCTTCAAGTTTTGTTTCTGTATAAGCTACACCATTTTCGTCTGTTGTCCAAGTATCAAAACTCTCTCTACCTAGTTTACAACTAACCTTTTCCCATTGTTTGTTTTCATTGTTTAATTTATATAATGAGAATGTTGTGTTTGAAAATGTAACTGTTTTTCCTGTCTTTTTATCTTGTTTTACCATTTTAATGTAACTTTCAAATGGTGTATCATTTTCTACTAATTCTTTTATTACATCTGGGCTATTTTTATCTATTACTACTTTAAAAGGTTTTACTGGATTTACCCATATTGATGGACAATAAGTTTCTTGAACTGTGTATTCTCCATAAGCTAATAATCCACTTATTCCATGTCCTGTATTTTCTGTTTTAAATACCGAATATTCATCTTTGCTAAATTCGTTCAAATGTTTTAATGCCTCGTCAAAACTTCCATAATAATTTACATACTTTGTTAAAATAGCTGTAAATTCTGCCTGTGGTAAAATAGGTGCAGTATCATTTGTAATTGAAGAAACTTTAATTACCTCAAATTTTGCTTGTTCAACTTCATTTGTAAAAGTATCTTCTGCTTTTATAACTTTTGTGTGCATGTCTTTATATTGTAATGTTATATTGTGTGTTTGATTATCTGTTAAATATCCCTCTGGTACTTTTGTTTCTTTTGCATAATAACTACCTAATGGTATATTTTTTAATACATTACCATCTGTAATTAAATTAGCAGTTTTGCTACCTGTTGAAATATTTATTTTTGCAATTCCATTAGCATTAAAAATAAATGTCGCTATTTTTTCATCTTTTGCAAAATATTTTACTGTTTTAGCAACATTCCAAATATCATTTTTTGCATATAGTGTATATTCTGTTCCTTCAATAGTTGCATCTCCATGATGTGATGTTCCATCAACTCTATTTTTGTTTCCTGTTTCTTTGTCTGTTTTGATTAGTTTTAATTCTCCAGTTGGCTCATCATTTTTGAAATTAACTTCTGCAGTTTCGTTTGCTTTTACAGTAACTTCTTTTGCTGTCGTATCTAGTAAATATCCTGCTGGAACAGATAACTCTTTAATATAGTAAGTTGCAGGTGCTAATCTTTGAAAATGAATTTGTCCATTACTATCACTTGTTCCTGTTCTCACTTGTTGAGTACAATTTTTATCTTTATAAAGACCAAAAGTACAACCTGCTAAAGTATCGCCATTTGTATTTGTTTTTATTAAAAGAGTATTTCCATATTCTACTTCAACACTTATACTAAATGCACTTGGATCAACATAGTTTGAAAACATTAAGTTTTGAACTGTACCACTTGAAAATTGTATATAAATATAATTTGACATTGTATTACTATCATAATTTGCTCCATTAGGCATAAGTTGATATAGTCCATATTCTCTTGAATTAAATGTTGCACTATCTGAAGTACAATCACTTGGAACTGTTATATTTAATTCATTACTTCCTTGATCGTGATGAAAAGTTATTCCATTTACATTTTGAGTAAAAGTTTTATATGATGCTAATCTTCCAGATGTATCAGTTACGGCAGTATTTTGTCCTAAAGCTACTTTGCTTGTTATTCCATTGAATGAAACATTACCATGATATTTATTATAATATGCCTCTGTTTGTGCTAACCAATTAGCATAATGTCCTGAAGACATATAATTACCATTCCAACTATCTCTACTAGGATTTACTCCTAGAGTTTCCCACACATATTGTTGAGTACAACACATTGCTCTTATTGCCTCTGGGCTTGATGGAATTCCAGTTCCATAATTCATTGTATAACCGAAATATATCATTTCAGCAATTCTCTCGTATTGAGGTAAATTATTTTTATATTGCACTATAAAATCTCCATTATAGGTATATTCACTACCATTTGGAGATTTTACTCCCCATTGAGTACAAAATACTAAATAAGTTTGTCCATCATAATTAGCATAATGTAATTCATGTCCATAATTTGCTAAACTTCCATCAATTACACCAAATTGAGCATTTGAGTTAATATCTGTTATGAAAGCAGCAAATGTTTGAATTGGCAAAGATGTTAGTAAAATCAAAGCTAAACATATCATTGCCATAATTTTCTTTGTTTTAGTTTTCATTTTTATCAATTCCTTTCTTTTTCAACTAAAAAAAGCCTTAACTTTAGTTTTAAACTATCGTTAAAGCTTTCTATATCTCTTTATTTAATTATTTTTATTGTATTGCCCAGAAATAGTAAAGTCCACAACTACATTGACTTATCTTGTATTGAACAGATGCACATCCTTTTGTATAATTTTCAAAAGCTTGATTTGCTTCATTCCAACTTGAATAATAGCCATGTTCATTTGCTCTATCTCCTGCAACATGATGACTTCCACCTGCTACGCACCAATACTCTAAATCACTTTCAGTTATTGTTTTTGTAACTTGTTGTGGTGGTTGTTCTTCCTTCTTTGGTGTTTCAACAACACTTTCTTTTTTTGGTTCTTGTTTAGGTGTTGTTTCTTGTGTAGTAGTTTTAGTTACTGTTTCAGTTTTTTTAGTAGTTTTATTATTTTGAGAATTAGTTGTTTTTGGTGTTTCTTTTGGAATATCTTGTACTATTGGTTCTTGTGCAATTTCTTTTGGTTCTTCATTCTGAATTATGTTATTATCACTTTGTTCTTGTTCTACACCTAATTGTTCATTCTCGTTAATTGTATTCTGATCTTCCATCACTACTTCCTGGTTTGAAACAGTATTTAGATTTTCCATTTCTTTAGTTTTATTAAAATAATTTGATTTCACTCCAGAAACCATTGCAATAATTAAGCTTAAAGTTACTAGTGTTAATTTGAATTTCATATCAATCACTCTCCTTATGCTTATATTATAAAAACTAAAAGCAGAAAATGGAAATGTATGAATTAAATCATAATACATCATCTCCTTTATCGTGTATTTATATATTTAATATAATATATTTCTCTTTTTAGCTAGTATAATAGCTAGTAATATTAAGGGGTTTGTAAGGGGGAATTTAGTAAAAGATGTCCCCACTATTTTTATCTTGCCATTTCTTTATTTCTTTGCCTTTTTATATAATCTTCAACGCATTTAACAATAAAATCTTCAACTTGTCCTTTTTGTTTAATTGATTCTGGTATTAGTTTACTTATTCTTTCTGTGGGGATTTTAGTGTACTCTCGTTGATTTGGTTTTTGTTTAGCTAATAATGCTTCCACCTTATCTAAAGTTAATGTCCCCTCCTGTACCATTTTCTTTAACATTACAGCTTGAGCAACACTTGGGGATATATCATCATATTCTATGGTATTTAAAATTACATATTGATAATCTTCTGGTAAATATGAAATATCTACTGCTGGTCTAAAAGCAATTCTTTTTTCATCTACAAGTTTTAGCAGTTCTGGTATTAGATAAGTAAGCCTTATATATCTAAACACTTGTGTAGCACTTTCTCCATTTTCTTTTCCTATTTTTTCATCTGTTCTTAACTTCGTTTCCATTGGCAACGAAGTGTCATTTACTTCTAAATCGGTTCGTTTACCTTGATGTTTTAGTGCTTCATATTTCATTTTATATGCAAATGCTTTTTCTGAAGGTAGTATTTCTTGTCTTTGATTAATATTTGTATCAACCATTAAAATTGTAGCTTCATCATCTGTTAATTCTTTTTTTATACAAGGCATCTTATTTTTATGTGCTTTTATAAAAGCTAATTTTCTTCTGTGTCCTGCAACCATTTCAAACCTTCCATTTTCTTTAGGTCTAATAATAGCTGGAGGGATAAATCCATTATTATTTATACTCTTCACTATATTATCCATAAGTTCATCATCATTTACCGAAAAAGGATGATTTGGAAAATCGTCAATAAGTTCTATCGAAACATCTTCAATATAATCTTTATTTTTATCATCTCTTTGCTTTTGCGTTGTAAATAACTCATCTAAACCTGGCAATTTCATTTTTGGTTCTTGTTCTTTCATCTGCAATTACCTCCTTCGCAAAGTTTTTATAAGCAATAGCAACTGGACTATTCTTATCATAAGTAAATATACTTTTACCTGTTGAAGTTGATTTCGCAGTATTGATTGCTTTTGGAATTTCCGTTTCATAAACTTTGGCTATATTACCATAGTTTTCTTCTAATGCTCTTTTTACATCTTTTGATAAGTTAGTTCTTTTATCAATTAAAGTTAATAAAATTCCACCAACTTTTAAATTAGGATTTATATTTTGATGTATCCTCGAAATATTATTTAATAATTGTCCAACACCTCTAGCTGCTAAAAACTCTCCTTGTACTGGAACTATTACTTTATCACTACAAGCAAGAGCATTTATAGTCAACATTCCTAGACTTGGGCTACAATCAATTATTATATAATCATAATTATCTTTAAAAGATGAAATTGAATCTGACATTTTATATTCTCTGTCTTTAGTATCAACTAATGTAAATTCTATTGCAGACAAATCTAAATGTGATGGAATAAAATCAACTCCTTCATCATGATGTAATATTGTTTCATCAATTCCTAAATCACTATTACATATAGAACAAGCCATTAAAGTTGCTAAACTATTATAAACTTTATCTTCATTGTAATAACCTAAACATGTTGTTAAGTTACCTTGTGG
>CATJWN010000060.1 GCA_949745595.1 uncultured Clostridia bacterium | reverse complement strand
TAATATGTGTGTTATAATATATTATATGAATTTGAAAGGAGATAAATTATGTCAGTAGAAAAACAAGAATTACTAAAATCAATAGAAACTTTACCAGAAGAGCTTGCACTTCAAGTTCTTGACTATATAGAATATTTAAAATTTAATTCTGTTATCAATAATGCTCCACAAGACTTAATTATAAGAGATAAAGAAGATTTAAAAAAGAAATTAGAAGCAGGAATTGAAAGTACAGAAAAAGGCGAAGTTTATTCTCTTGAAGAAGTTTTTGAAGAAGTGCAAAAAATATAGTAAATCGGAGAATTTGATTATGGAAAAATACAAGATAAAATTTTCAAAAGAGGCTAAAAATGACTATTTTGATATTATTAGATATATCAAATACAATTTATTAGAACCTACTATCGCTAATAAATATTCAATATTGATAAATGAAGAAATTGAGAAGTTAGAATATAACCCACAAAGATTTGCTATTGCAGATATTAAAATAAAAAATTATTCTAAGATACACAAGTTAATTATAAAAAATTACATTGTTTTTTATAGAATAAATGAGAATAATAAAATTGTGAATATTGAGAGAATTCTATACGGTGCTTCTAATTGGAAAGACAAAATTTAAAATCAATTTATTTTTTTAGCAATATATAACATTATTTATTATTAAGTTTTTTGCTCGTAATCTGCTCGAACATATCATAAAAAATGCTTTTAAATAGCATATTACAAGACTTTGAACTTGCACATCTGCACCAAAAAGAGATGAATTTTAACCAAATTCATCTCTTTTTACTTTTATTAAAATTACTACATCAATCTAAGCTGTATTGTAATTTGTACTCTAAACAATTTTAAACTTTTTTTCTAGTCAATACAATTCCAACAATTGATACAATAAGGATAACTGGTGCTACTCTTATAAATATCCATTCAAATGAATGAAAAGCAACTCCTAAAACAGCATTTTCGGGCCTATTATAATCCCAATTTAAATAAGGACTATTTAATAAGAATAAATAACTAAAAATTAGTATTATAATTACACACAATGAAATCAGTATCCAATGAATCATTTTTCTTATTGCTTTATTCCTTTGCAGTAGTTGTAAGTTTATTATCTCTAATTTTTCAGAAATCACTTTCAAATCATCAGCTTTAGACTCTGAAATATTTTCTCCAAGCAAAGTGCTTACTGGTGTTTCAAGGACCTCTGATATTGAAATTAACATTTCCGAATCAGGTACTGATAATCCTTGCTCCCATTTAGAAATTGTTTGTCTTACCACATTTAACTTGATAGCAAGTTCTTCTTGCGAAAGTCCTTTTGATTTTCTTAATTGTTTAATGTTTTCTTTTAACATTTTTCAACAACTCCTTTCTTTAACTAAAGCCATTATATAAAGAATTGTCCGTTGCTACAAGCAATGCTTATTAACATTTGAGTTTTATTGTCTTTTCTAAGTGTGTTTGTCTTTTACCTTCAATAGCACCATGTTTAGTGGTTGTTTCAAATTTTGCAACAATCTGCTCATATTTTAATTCTTCTATTAATACATTTTTATATGTCTTGATATAACTGATTTATCTATTTTAAATAATTCATCTATTTGTTCTAAGCAATGTACAATTTTATTTGACTTTAAACCTAAAAAATAGTATAATTCAGACAACCAAGCACTATTAGCATTACCCCCGATACACCCTTGTACCTATCAGCCATAGACTGCGCAATTGCGTGAAGGAGGAATCGCAAGTGGATGAACTTAAGCGCGTAGGACATTTTTTGTACCAGTACCAAGACGATGACACAGTGGTGGTTGCAAAGATATCCATTTTGTCAAACTTAGCTGGACAATCGCAAGTACATGAAAAGATGGATGGCATCACAGAGCACACTGGAAGTTTTCGCGTTGTTGAATACAACAACACTCTGTATACCGGTGTCATCTTCAAGGCCATTCCTGAGGACAAGTTGATTTCCACATTGGAAGGAGCTGATTAATTAATCCCGCAACTTCACACAAGAGACCTCATAGGTCACCAAAGCACGCTGGACAATGTTCAGCGTGCTTTGGTATTAAACTATATCTCTTTTTTACTATAAAGTTTATATGCAATTTTATAAGAAACAAAATAAATTATCGCTGTTAATGCTAATAAAACTAATGGCAAGAAGTTTGTCAATATATTTAATATGTTGTTAACTGGTAAATTTACATTAATTTTCTCACCTATAAAAAATATTCCTCCAAGTAATAGTGCCATTATTGCAATAACTATGAAAATTTGCATTCTTCCTTTTTCTGCTCCGAACTTATACATGCAAGGTATTTGTATTCCTTCAACAAAAGCAATTCCCAAAATTCCACCTAAAGCATAAGAAATCAATTCTAAAAAATCGGGAAGCGCTTTGCTCATTGCATAAGATATTATACCACTTGCTAGCACTCCCAGCACTGCTCCTACTAGAGTTAAAAGTATTACTAGCATATATTTTGCCCTAACTACTTCTTTTCTAGTTAGTGGTAAAGTTAAAATATATCTATCTGCTTTTGCCATTTCGTCATAACTGAAAGTTGCAATACCAACCATTCCAAAGACTAGTATTAGCATAATTGTAATCATAGACATTGCACCATCCATTGTCTCTTGTTGCATTCCTGAAACTACAAATACAAAAATAAATACAATTAAAGTCCTTTTATATGTTTTTAATTGTAATAAATCCTTTGTTATTAACCCTTTTATACCGTTCATTTATTTCTCCCCCTTTATATAAATTAACATTATATCTTCAATTGTAGGCTTATCAATAATTTGTGCATCGTATTTTCTTGCAAATTCTACTTTATCTTCTACTAAAATGTCATACTCATATCTATTTCTTTTGAACTTCACATAATCTTTTTTATCAAATTTTTTAAAATCCTCTTCTGAACATTTTACAATACCAAAGTTTTCTAAAAGCTCATCTCTTGTCTTTGTAAGAACTATCTCTCCCTCATTTATAAAAGTTATATAATCTGCAATATGCTCTAAATCTGATGTTATATGGCTAGATACAAAAATTCCATGCTCTTCATCTTGAATAAAATCTTGAAAAATGTCTAAAATCTCATTTCTTGCAACTGGATCTAATCCAGAAGTTGGCTCATCTAATATAAGTAGCTTTGGATGATGTGAAAGCGCAACTGCAATTTTAAGTTTCATTTTCATACCACTTGAAAATTCTTTTGAAATCTTGTTCCTTGGTAAATTGAATTTTTCAATATATTCGAAATATAACTTCTCGTCCCACGTTTTATACATATTTTTCATTATTTTATTAATATCTGTTGGATTTAAGTAATCTGATAAAAAGCTATCATCTAGTACTACTCCAATGTCTTCTTTTATTTGTTTTTCATTTTTGACATTATCTAAACCAAAAATATTTATTTCTCCACTGTCCCTATTAATTACATTTAGAATCGATTTAATCGTTGTACTTTTACCAGCACCATTTTCTCCAATCAAACCCATTATCATACCTTTTGGTACTTCGATATTAATGTTTCTTAATTCAAATCCCTTATACTTTTTGCATAAATTTTTTACTTCTAAAATATTCTCCATTTCTATTCCTCCCCGTATAAAATATCTAACATATTTTTCATTTCACCTTTTGAAATGTTACTTATTTTCGCAATCGAGACTGCTGTATCGATTAAGTTCTCTACTTTTTGCAATTGTTCTTCTCTCATCATTTCTATGTTTTTATTCGCAACATAAAAGCCCTTACCTTGAACTGTTTCTAAATATCCTTCTGCTACAAGTTGCTCATAAGCACTTTTAGTGGTTATAACACTTATCCTTAAGTCCTTTGCTAGACTTCTTATTGATGGCAGGAGCTCTCCAGCTTTAAGCTCGTTTGAGATTATCTTGGTTTTTATCTGCTCTTTAATTTGCTCATATATTGGCGTATTGCTCGAATTACTTATTATAATATTCATAGCTTTCCTCTTTTCTTTGCTGTATATATACAGTATATACAGTTTAAATATAAAAGTCAATACTTTTTTATAAAAAAAATAAGTCTAAAATTTTCTTGAACTAGAAAATTCTAGACTTACAGCTATTTATTAATCAAATTTAACTTGCCAATTTTCATTTTTATAGGCTTCAAAACACATTTTAATTTGTTCCCTATTTGACTTATCCTCTGAAACACTTGGTAAATTATCTAAATCAAAATAACCAATTTCAGTTGTTTCTATGTTTGGAGTAAACTCACCACCTATTAGCTCACAAAGTACAAATATTTTACAAATTCCATAAGCAAATATTGGCTTATTATGTTTGTTTCTATCTTGAACCGCAATTATTCTTATTGGCTTGACATCTAAACCTGTCTCTTCTTTTGCTTCTTTTATAGTATTACTAGAAACAGATTCTAACACATCGCACCATCCACCTGGTAAAGACCACGTGCCATCATTTTCATGTGTTAATAGAATTTTATTATCTTTAAAAATAACTGCTCTTGTGTCAATTTTGGGTGTCTGATAGCCACTTTCATTACAGAATATATCTTTTACTTTTTCAAATGAAAGTTCTGTTTTTTTACTCATCATTTCTGCTGAAATTTCTCTAAGCCTTTCATATCTTTCTCTATCATACACCCCATCTGTATATGCTAGCCCTGCTTGCGCTATACTTTGTAGCTCCATAGCCCATTTAATCCAATCTTCCATTTTATTAATCCTATCCTTTATTTTTTAGTTCTATAATTTTGGTTGCTACTTTATCAACAAAAGTTTTATCATGCTCAACAAAAACAAGTGTTGGTTTATATTTCAAAACAGTCTCTTCTATTTGCTCTCTCGTTAGTATATCAATATAGTTCAATGGCTCATCCCATATATAAATATTTGCTTGCTCTGAAATACTTTTTGCAATTAGCACTTTCTTTTTCTGTCCTTCACTCATTTCTTCAAGGTTAGTTTCAAAATCTAATTTTGAAAATCCCATTTTAGAAAGCATTGCCTTAAAAATACTCTCATCTATTTTGACTTCTTGTACAAAATTCTTAATACTACCTTTTAGATGTTCTGTGCTCTGAGACACATACGATATTTTTAAGTCATTTGCAACTCTTATTTCACCCTTATAAGTAATTACTTCACCTATAATTACCTTTAGTATACTAGATTTTCCTATACCATTTTTTCCGTGTTATAGCAATTCTGTCTCCGTTTTCTACTTCAAAAGAAATCCTAGAAAATATTGTGTTTCCTCCATATTCTACTTGAAAATCTTTTGCAAAAATTAATGGATTCTTCCTACTTTCTATTGGAATAATTTTAAGACTATCACTTCTGTCTATATTTTTCAATAAACTGTTTTTCTCTTCTATAGCTTTGGATATTCTGTCCTCCATTACCTTTGAAGTTTTCATTATCTTAGCTGATTTATGACCAACATACCCCCTATCTATCATACCTTCAGCATTATTATTAGTCTTGTATTTAGATTTTTCTCCTTCTTTTGACCAATTTGCTGTATTTTTCGCTGCAACCTCTAGTCTATTTATATCCTTTTGTAATTTCTCATTTTGTGTTAGTTCAAAATTATCCAGCCTATCTTTGTTTTCTTTCCAAGTAGAAAAGTTACCTTGTATAATTTCAATATTAGTATTGTTAATAGAAATAATATGGTCTACTACTTTATCTAGAAAATTTCTATCGTGTGATACTACAATAAAACCTTTCTTCCTGTTTAGATAATTTACTAAGTTATCTCTAGTTTCACTATCTAAATGATTCGTAGGTTCGTCTATAAGTAAAAAGTTATTGCCTTTTAAAAATAAACTTATTAGTAATACTTTTACTTGTTCTCCACCACTAAGTAAATTAAACTTTCTATACAAAATTTCACAATCAGTATTTAATAAATTTAGCTCTTTGATAATCTCCCAATCCTCTACACTAGGCGCAATATCATTAACTATTTCTATTGACATTTTTTCTTTATCTTTTACCTCGAAAGGAAAATAATCAACATCAACAATTTTAGAAATTGTGCCACTATACTGGTATTTACCTTGTAATAACTTCAAAAAAGTTGTCTTTCCTTTTCCATTTCTGCCTATTAAGCCTAACTTCCAGTCTGTGTCTAAGTTAAAAGATACACTTTCAAATACATTATCTAAACTTCCATCATATCCAAAAGTTAAATTATTTACACTTATTAATGACATCGCTACTCCATTCTACTTTTCCATAATATCACAAAAGCAAGTAGTTTTCAAATACTACTTGTTTTCTACTATTTAATATTAAATCACAACTTTTACTTTCTTCTTAAGCAATTTATATAATATATATCCTAATAGTCCACCAATCGTATTTGTAATTAAATCTGTAACGTCACAACTTCTATAATGAAGTAAAAAAACTGTCATTATAAGCTGAATTAACTCTATCGTAAGGCTTAATAAAAACGTTGCAGCTACTGTTTTTATAATATTATCTTTTCTTTTCAAACTTGAATATAAAACTCCAAAAGGTATTGTCATTATTATATTTAATATAATTTGCTTTTTAGCTCCTAAATATCCATGAACAAGATCATCAAAAGGTTTTAAATGTATATACGTAAAATCCAAAGATTCATGATAATTCCATTTAAAGTCAAGTGTGAAATCAATAGGTAAAATAGTTACACACAATACTAAAAAAATATATACATACATAAGAGAAAATTTTACTATATCTTTTTTCCCTCTTTTATGTAAGCTTATTCGCCAAATTGCAAAGTATATTAATACAAATATAATAAAACTTTCAAAATAACCTAGCACTTTAATTCTCCCTCTTCTTTTAAATATATCATGCAAGCAAAACTTTTATGTCTTAGGTTCAATGTGTAATACCTTGGTCATCCTCTCTATTAGGATGATTTATTTGTATTTCATTAGAGTTTTCTTGAGTAATGCTATTATCCAAAACAGGAGTATTATCAACTCTTATTCTTTCGTCAAACTCCTTAGATACTTCTTGCATTTTTTCTGCTGCAGTTAGCTCTTTTCTTCCAAACCTTAAAATATTATTTATATTTGGAACCTTCTTAGTTAAAAATTCTAATTGATAAGACGCATTAATAAGTCTTTTTGAAGTATTGTTTACTAAAAATTCAGGTCTTAGATTTACTTTATAAGTAGGAAATTCTTGATCTATTCTAACTCTATCTAAAGCATCAGCATCTCTTACTACTGAATTTAATCGTCTTAGTAAGTTAACATCCTCTGGATTTTGTATTCCGTACTTTTTAATCATTTTATCTATTTTATTTGGCTTTCCTTCATGCGCTTCAACTAATGCCATAACCATTTTCCTGTCTTCTTCTGAATATGACTTTCCATCAGAATATCTTAAATCCATTTTAGCAATTTTCCTTGCACCTCTGTTTGCATGAGGACCACTATCTAAAACTCTACCAATATCATGATACATTGCAACTGTGGCCAAAATATCTTTTATTCTATTATTTCTATCATCTTCAAAAATGCCTTCATTACGAGCAATTATCATAGCCTGAAGTGCTACTCTATCAGTATGACTTTTCCCATGAATTCCACTTCTTGTTATTGCACCTTCTATTTGTCCATATTTCTTATAGAAAAATTCTCCATCTTTACTTCCGAGAAAAATCAGATAATACATCTTGTAAATCTAATTGTTCCAATCCATCTTTTGCCTGAAATCCAGCAACAGCTACCGCAAACTTCTTATCTCTATATGGATTTTTCTTTTTAAAACTAAAATCTTCTAAATGCTCTTCTGCTGATTTTTCTATAGCCGAGTCCTGCTGGAAAATTCCTTTTATTCTACTTAACAAAGACTTAGAAACATCAAGTCCGTTCTTTCTTATACTTTCTCTACTTACGTCAACTTCCATTCTCATGACATCAAAAAGAGTTACGATAGATGTTACAATTTTTGATCTAGGACTACCATCTCTATGTAAATATCCATATTCTATAGCTTTTTCTTTCATGTATTGTAAATAATCAAGTCTAGCGTTATAAGTAGTTTTATTCTCAGAAAGCTCTTCTGGTAAAGCCTCTCTAAAAGCAACACTATATTCTCCATTATTATCTCTAATTGGAAATCCATTTGTATCTCTTACAAGGTCTGGTACCATTTTTACTTTCTGGGCAGCATCTTTAGGCAACACACAATAGCCTTCATATATGAAAGCTCCATCTTGCAATCCTCTAAACTTATAATTTGCTAAATCTTTCATATTGGGAGTAAATCTAATTGCTGTTGAAACAGCAGTTGGTGTAATATATGGGTTTGATGTATATGAAAAGTCTGTTAAGTTTTTTGCATAATTATCAACACTAGGTCCTCCACAGAACATAAAAGCACATCTTTTTCCATAAGATGTAATCATGTCTGAAGACCTTAAATGTTCACTTTCTATAATAGCATCTGCAACAGATTCATCTTTAACAAAATGATATAAACCGCATTTGAGTTGCTTCTTCTTTAACTTTTTCTGTTAATTCAAGTCTTGGTACTTTTCCAAATGTACCATATAATCCGCCAGCTATTGTTTTAGCTCCGCCAACTAGCCAGTCCAACAATTTTATTTAAAGTACTATCTGATACAGATATCATTAAATCACTTAATTGCATATTTTTCTCCTAAGTACAATTATTATTGTCTATATTAGTTAAAACTTATTCCAATATACAAAATCAGATATATCGTTTCTTTCAAAGTGCAGTTTGCTTGGTTTTGCATCTTTTGAAGGATAACCAATCGGCAATATTGCGACGGGAACTAGATTTTCTGGTACTTCAAAAACTTCTATTAACTTTTCAGGGTCAAAAGCTCCTATCCAAGTAGTCCCAAGTCCTAAGCTTTGTGCTTCTAACATCATTTGAGTAGTTACTATACTAATATCTATATCACCAAATTCCTTATTGTCGTATTTGTCTCTCTTGTATGAAACTGATTTATCATAAAATAGTATCATAATAACTGGTGCATTCCATCCATACTGTGTACAAGCACCTAATTTTTCTAAACTTTTTTTCTCATTTAATACTAATATTCTTTGCGGTTGAAAATTTCTTGCAGTTGGAGCTACTTTAGCTGCCTCCAAAATTTTTTCTACCTTTTCCTTGTCTACTTCTTTATCAGAAAAGCTCCTACAAGAATATCTTTCTTTCATTAATTCTAAAAAATCCATATACTCTCCTTTTAATCAATATCTTTCTCTTCTTCAAAACGGTATTTTTGAGTTACCTCTGGATATTTCTCATGGTCTACTTCAGACAAAAACATATCCAATGGTCTTGCATAAATTCCATCTTTATGTTTTGTATTTCCTTTATTATCCATACAACGATAAACTACTAGCTCTTCTCCACTCTCACTATGTTTGGCAACTGTAATTACGAAAGCTCTTGCTCCTTTGAAATGTCTCCACATTGTAAAAGGTTTTACTACTCTTTCCTCCATATTATTTCTCCTTTGTTTATTAATTTTATATTTAAATAATAACATAAAAGCAAGTAGTTTTCAACTAACTATTAATAATATAAACTTTGAATATACTGGGATTTTATGACATTTTCTATTGAATTTATCCCAATAATACTTTATAATGAATATATTAATTTAAGATATTTAAGGAGGATTAAATATGGGAAATAAAATACTTAAAGTTGTAATATGTATATTAGTTATCATTGCTATAGCTGGTGGTATATACTATTTGGCACAGCAAAACAAACAAGGTGTTAATAATGATGCAACATCAAACATAATTATTAATGATACTAGCGCTACTGATAACAAAGAAACTGCAAAAAAATTAAAACTATCTAATAGTGCAACTGCAGAACTTTTAAAAGATAATTTGAACGATAAGAACGTAACATTTAATATTTCTGAATTAGATGGAAACACTGCTTACTCACTTGATTATGGAGCTGCAATGCCAAGCAAAGATATGGCATTCAAAGACTATGCTTCTGATCAACTTATGGCTATTCTAATAAACGGATACTCAAATGTTGCAGCTGAAGAACTTGGATGTGAGAATGCTGATGAAGCATATATTGCTACTCAAATGGCTATTTGGGAAATTGCAAATAGAACTGAAGAATCAAAAAAATCTACTGCAATTTTTAGAGTAGAAGAAATGAATGCCCTTATTGAAGATACAGCATCTTATGACAGAATAGTTGCAGCCGCTGAAAAGCTTGTTAAATTAGCTGAAGAAGATTCATATACAAATGTACCATCAATGGTTATTAATAACTCAAATGTTGAATTAAAAGACATTGATGGAAATAGTTTAATTGGACCATATACAGTAAATGTTTCTGGTGTAGATGATAGTAAAATTAAAAATATTAAAGCTTCACTTGTAAATGCACCTAAGTCAGCTAAAGTAACAGACATAACAGGAAAAGAAAAAACCATCTTACAAAATGGTGATGAGATATATGTAAAATTAAATGTTGCTGAAGAATCTAGTTCTACTTTTGATATAAAATTTGAAGCATTTGTTGATAGAATGTGTGGAGCAGTATATGAAGAAAAAGGTAAAGACACCCAAGACTTTGTAAGGCTTGAACCTACATCAAATGCAATGGAAAAAGCATTAACTATTGATTTTGAAAAAGTTACAACTATTGGAAAAATCGAATTAGATGTTACTGATAAAGACGACAAACCAATGGTGGGCACAAAATTTGAACTTATTAATAATTCAGAAAAAGTTTTAGGCGAAGCTTCAACTGGAACAGATGGTAAAATAATATTCTACAGCGTACCTGCTGGAGAATATACTTTAAAACAAACATCTGCTCCTGACGGATATGAGATTAAAGAAGAAACTAAAAAAGTAACAGTTGTAGGTGGAGAAACAGCTACAGTAACTTTTGAAAACTAATCTTCTTACAAAATATACAAAAAGGCTTAAGAAAATTAATTTCTTAAGCCCTTTTATTTATACCATTGCTAATTCGCGTTCAGACATAAACATTTTACTATCAAAGATTTCTTCTGGTGCAGTAGGAGTTTCACTACCTGCCTTTAGTCTTTTCTGCATTCTTATAACATCTACTTCAGATATTCCAATTTCATTTGCAATTAAATTCGTATCATTTATACCTTTTGTTAACATATTCAAAGCACTCACTCTTTTCATGGCATATCTCATACCTTTTGATAATCTCATTAATCTATCTTGCTCTTCAAGTGTAATTCCATCGTTATCTATATTAGAAGCTATCACACTCCTAGCTCTGCCATATTCCTGCATATATACACAAATTTTTGAAAATAATAAAAGTTCTTCCAAGCCACCTTGAATAAATACTATAGATTGATCTAAATCTTCTAATTCTTCTCTTTTAACTTTTTCTGGATTTTTATCAAATCTCTCCCTCACAGAAGATATATATTCACGTACATTTTTCATTCCTTCACGTGAAAAATTATGAGTCCTCATAGCCCCTTTGGCTCTTTTTCTAATTGTTCCTGGAGACATATCAACCTTTTGTAAGTTTACCTCTATTTCTAGTTCTTCTGCTTCTTTCTTTGCTTGGTCACAATACTGTTTCACAGCTGCTTTATCATATCCAGTCATTCCAACAATTCGTGTTGCAGAATACCCATCTACATATAAATTAAACACTTTTCTGTATTGTACTTCCTCTAGCGTTATTTGCTTACTTTTGTACAAGCCTGCCAAACTTTTATCTAATACTTTTAAAGTAAGCCCCAGCCTTGATGAAATTTGCTCTTTTGATAACCCTTGAATTAGAAAACCTCTTAAACGTTCTACTTGCTCCTCGGTCAATGTTACTGGTGTTTTGTTTAAAAGCTTTCTTTGTTCTGATAACGCTCCTACAGACTTCCTTTCCTCAGTTGCTAATTTATTATAAGAATCATAATTAATACCTAAAATTTGTCTTGCAAAATCAATTCTACTCATGCCATGCACGTATCCTCTATACAATCTTTCAAAATCATTTAATGTTATAGGTCTTCCCGGATATATTTCATTATCTTCTAAAACATTACTTCTTAGTTCTTCAAACTTATCAGAAGACAATTTAGTTTTTAATAATACTATAACTTCTGGCTGAAATTCGCCTTTTACGTTATTATATCCCGTCTGTCCTATATCTAAAATTTTTAAAGCAAACATAGCCTCTGGCAAAATTCCACCATATTTTTTGTGAAGCTCTTGAAGTCTACTATATGTAATACTATCTTTTGTATGTAAACTACATTCTTCTATTACTCTCCACTTTAATTCTTCTAATTCTTTGTCTGTTGGTAATGGTTCATTTAATAATATCTTTGTGGCAAAAACTTTTTTAGAAAACTTCATGCTATTCAATTTTTTTGTTTCAACATCAAGTATTTCTAAAGCAAATTTACTTTCTCTCATGTTCGGTGCATATTTCTTATGTAAAGCTGATATTTGAACATACTCTAATTTGTCACTATAATGTAGTCCCTCTTCTTCAATTATCTTTCTTCTCAAAGCTGATGTATCTGTCGCTTCAAAATTTTTAAAAATAATTACATTTTTTTGTTTTTTCATCTGTAATTCTCTATAAGATTGGCTATCAACTTCAAGTATAGTAGTTGCAAACATCCCTTCAGTTAATATATAAGCATATTTCTTGTGTAATCTTCTTAATGTATTATAATCTATTGATGTGTATTGAGCAACAGGATTTTCTTGTGTAATTCTCTTCTTTAAATCTAAAATATATTCTTCTGGTATCTCTACATCTCTTAAAATGAATGAAACTTCACCTGGTCTTGCTAATCTTTTTACAGTATGTGCTTTAAGTCCTAAAATTTCATCACCAAAAATCTCTCTTGACAATATCCCACCATATTCTTGAAATAAATCTTCAAACTGATTTTCTGTTAGTAGTTGCCCTATTTGTAAATTCTTCTCTAAAATAACTCTTTCTCTTAAAGAATATAAATCTTCTGAATTAACCACATGGTTTGCAAAAATTTTGCTTTCTTCTGTTTTATCAGTTCTTAATTTACTTAAAGCTCCCACTGGCATTTCTAAAACTCTTTCTGAAAATTCTTTTTCTGATACCTTAAATCCATAATTTCTATATAAGTAATTAAACAATTCTAAATTAATAGAATCACCCATATGTAAATTCATGTCTGCTAAAATTTTTTCTCTCATACTCTCAATCATTTTTCTGCTTGCCATTTTACTGCTATCATAGTATTTATATTTATCTCTTTCTACCTTAGCTGTACGAGCACTTGAAATAGAATCATACCATATTCCTAAAATCTCTTCTGCAAACATTTTAGGTGTCATTCTTCCTCCAAAATTATTATACATCTCTTCAAAATTTTCATAGTATATTTTACTATTTGGAGTTAATTCATAAAATCCAGCAACACTTCTTTTACAACGTGCCAATTCCTCTTCTGTAATTAATTCTTGAGCTAAAATAAATGTGCTTTCTTGTCCACTTTCTGAATGTATAGCCGATAATCTAGAATATTCTATATCTAAAAAATACTTAGCAAAATCTTCTTCACTATAATTTGCACCATATTTCTTATATAACTCTTGGAACTGCTCATAATTTAGCTTTTGACCAATACGCAATTTTTCAGCCTGTATAAGAGTTTCTCTCTCCTTAGCAACAGTTCTTCTATTTACTTTCTTTTGCAAAGATAATTCCATATTTTTCTCCATTTCTAAAATTTCTTCTTTTGCCATATCTAGTAACAAAAGCAGATAATTTCGTATACATTATCTGCTTTTTCAGTTATTTCTTATTTTATCTTTCTAATTCTTCATGCTCCACTTGACTTCTAGTATTATTAAGGTTTCTCTCTGAAATATCTGCTCTAACCCAACCTAGTGTAGTTCTTTCTCCATTTTCATGTTCAGCCTCAAAGTGAATTGCCATATATTGCGCATCTGGATAGTTTTGTCTAACTATACTTTCAGCCAATTCTACATTATCTGCATCTACTATTATGTCTCCAGATTCAGTTTTTATTTGAATATATCTTGTTTTGTTTCCTTCTTCGTCTTGCTCTATTAATGCAGTACCTACTTTTGTATATCCTTCATTTGTTGCAAGACCTATTATATTCATTTCTTTTTTACAACCTTGATAGTTTTCAAAAGATCCATGACTTCCTGTTCCATCTGGTGATGCAAAATACATTCCACTCTCTACACTAATAGTACCTTTTTGATTATTAACTGTTGCTTGGCTAGCTGTAACTGTAGTTTGTGCGTCTTCTGTTTTTATCTTTGAAGAAGGTACATTTTTTGTAGAAATATCTAATCTAGTTGCTCTTAAGCTTGAATCTTCTACTCCCGGTTCAATAGTTGTTTTATCAACTGTATTGTCCTTGTGTCCTCCTGCAGCTCCTGACTCGTCTGCTTGCTCTACAACTACCTCACTACCTTGTTTTTCTGGTACTTCTGCCATTTGAACTAATGAAGTTGTCTCTGCAACCTTATCTGACGAATCATTACTATTAAAATATTGGTAACCTTTAATTCCTGCTAATAGCATAAGTCCTGCTAATGCTACAGCTCCAAAAATATTTATAGCTTTTTTATGTGGTTTATATACTTTATTTCTTATTGAATCTGCTGCACTTCTTAATCTTCTAGTAAACCTTACACTCATTTTCTCTTTACTTGGTGCTTCTGGTTTTACTATATAATCTTTAGAAGTTTCTGATCTTTGTTCTGGCGCTTGGTTAGCTGCTATAGCTTTTTTAGCACTTGCTGCTTTTCTTTGTGCTTCAGCTTCTCTTGCAAGTCTTGTTTTTCTTTCATTTTTAGTTTCTCTAACTGGTGCCTGTGCTCCCTCTGGTCTATCTGCTTTTTTAGTTTTTCCAGCTTGAAGTCTTTGTCTATATGCTTCTCTACTTTCTCTAATTCCATCAATTTTTTTCTTTTTATTTTTTGGCTTTGGAGCCTTTAATTCTCTTTTTGGAGTATCTTTTGATTGCTGTTTATCAACTTTTGGAGCTACTAGCTCAACTTTTGGTTCTTCTGTCGGTCTGCCAGATGTTTCTGGTTCTGCTACCACTCCTACTGGTTGTTCTGGAACTGCTTGTTGTTCTGGTGTTGGTGTAACTGGAGCTTCTGCTGCTTGCTCCTCTTGTACCTCTGCTTCTAGCATTGCTTTTACAGCTTCCATATCTGGTGTATCATCTCCAAATTCAGCTAACTTAACAAGCTCTCCCGTTTTTATTCCATTATGTCTTTCTTGTCTTTTAACAATTGCAATAGCAACATCCTTTTCAGCAGAACTTAATTCACTAGATACTCGTATTGCTTCTACATCACTATACTTTATAGAAAGACCAAGCTTACTTAAATCTTCAGCTTTAATCCCTCTTGCTCTTTGCAAATAACTATCTTCGGATTCTAATTTTCTACCTGTAAATTTTCTAAGTATTTTCTCTAATATTGGTTCATCTTTTCCGGGAGCTATATATGGTATTTTATCAATTACAATTTTTAAATATTCTCTGCTATAATTTGTTTTATGAGCACTATCAAATTCTTTTAATGCTTCATATACAGTCATATCAGCGTTAGGAACTTTAGCTTCAGGTGTATAAGTCATTACCTTTTTTAAATCTCTTAATTTTTCCATAACTTTAACTTTGCTATAAGTCTCCTCACCTAATGGTTTCCTTAATAAAACTGTTCCATTGGAATCACTAATTACACACTCTCTATCTGCTAAGTTTACTTCTACTTTTAATATATCTTTACTATCCAAAATAGTACTCCTTTCAATTCTTTCGTTTATATTAAATTGCAGTTTACATAAATATTATACAATGTTTTTACGAAAATGTCAAGTTTTTCCATTCTTACAATATTTTATCAATATTGCTCTCTTGCAATATTATGTAAAGTGTGATATAATTATGAAAGTTATCTAACCCTTTAGCAATCCTGATATAGTTATAGTTAATCAAAAATGACTATAAAAATTATTATTAACAGGAGGCGATACGACAATGGTTAAGGTTAAACGGTTGGAAACTTTTGATGGGGTAACTATCAAAGTCGCGCTCAAACAAAGGGGATTTTCGGTCTTTATACAAATTGAAGAAGGCTCTTATCTCTGGCGCGACCGTAGTTCAGAAAATTGTGCGGTCAAATTCATTACTCCACATTCTAAACGCATAGCTGAAAAAGGTATGAGGTTCAGGATTCAAAATCAGAGCTATCATAAATCAAAACAGTTTGCGCCTTTCAGAAAAAACTTTGACCTGCCTTCTGGTGGAACTTGTTTATTGTACTTGTCCCCCAACTTTTTCCTCCCTGAGGAGATGGCAGCACAGTACAAAAGAAATGTGGAACATTCAAAACCGCCAAAAAAGACTGAACAATTGCTTTTCGCACCACTCACAAAAGCACATAAAGGAAAAGCGTGCAGCCCCATTGATCAGTATCACCCATACAGCTAAGACCATCCCAGAAAACTCTGGTATTTTGGGAAATGCAAGACGGAGGATTGTTTTTTATCCTCCGTCTTGTGTTTTTTATAATTGACTTTTTTATCGTAAATGATATAATTTAACTATTAAAATTTAAGGAGAATTATATGAATAAAGTACTAAAATATTTT
The DNA here is from genome assembly GCA_949745595.1 of uncultured Clostridia bacterium. Classification (GTDB taxonomy): domain Bacteria; phylum Bacillota; class Clostridia; order TANB77; family CAG-508; genus Scatovivens. The sequence goes on along the minus strand of CATJWN010000060.1, from coordinate 720 downwards.
TTATGCGTATTGTTTACTATTCTTACAATAAATTTTTTAACGAGTTTTCATTCTTTTAGCATTAATACTAACAGTTATTTAGAATCTGCAAGTATTAATGCTAATCCAAAAGCTGAAGATGTTATAAAAACTGGACAAACCTTAGAAAAAGAGCTGTCAAATACTATAAATGATTTAAAAAATAAAAATGGTGAGGATTATCCTGCACTTGGTATTATGTATTATAAAGCCATTTCACACTACTCTTCTGTTACCGTAATACAAAACTTTATATTCTCAATAATTGCTGGTTTTGCTCTAGGTAGTATGATTTTTTTCATTTTCATATCTGGACTAAAAACTTATAAATTAGCCTTAATGCTTTTCCTTATATTAGCTATCACTTCATTTTTATTAACCATATCAGATGTATATACTTCTATTGCTAACAGTGAAGAAATTAAATTCGGACTACCACAGTTTTTCTGGAACATGGAAGTAAGTGCTATTGCTTTTCTAATCGCTACTTTTATACTTACTGCTATTAATAAAATATATAAAACTTATTATGAAATTAGATATTCATAAAAGAACAAAAAAAGAGCATTTATAAAAATGCTCTTTTATTTTTTGAATAATTTATATATTATTCTGCTGATTCTGTTTCTGGAGCTTCATAAGCTTCTAAAATAGCTTTTTGAATTTTTTCTCTAGTATCAGCGTTGATTGGATGAGCTATAT
>CATJWN010000059.1 GCA_949745595.1 uncultured Clostridia bacterium | reverse complement strand
TCTTCTAAATCAAAACTTTGCTTCTTTAATTTCTTTTCAAGCTTTTCAGCTTCTTCTATATCAAAAGTTTCCTCAGCTTTTTCGATAATTGAAAGTACATCACCCATTCCAAGAATTCTTGAAGCCATTCTTTCAGGATGGAATACCTCAATATCGCTTAACTTCTCACCAGTAGCAATGTATTTTATAGGTCTACCAGTAACTTTCTTTGTAGATAATGCTGCACCACCTCTTGTATCGCCATCTAATTTTGTAAGTATAATTCCATCTATTCCAAGCTCTTCATTAAAAGTAGTCGCTACATTCACTGCATCTTGACCTGTCATAGAATCTACTACTAATAGAATTTCGTGTGGTTTTACATCTTTCTTCAAATCTTTAAGTTCTTGCATAAGTGCTTCATCAATTTGAAGACGTCCAGCTGTATCTATTATGATAACATCATTCATTTTAGACATTGCATAAGACATAGCTTGCTTTGCAATAATCTTAACATCTTTTGTGTTTTCATTGACATATACGGGAATATCTAACTGCTTTCCAACAACTTGTAATTGCTTAATAGCAGCAGGTCTGTACACGTCACAGGCAACTAATAATGGCTTTTTCCCTTGCTTTCTTATAATGTTTGCAAGCTTTCCAGATGTAGTTGTCTTACCTGAACCTTGAAGTCCGACAAGCATTATAATTGTAGGTGGGTTTGGAGTAAAGTTTATTCTAGCTTCTTCTCCACCAAGTAGTTCAGTTAACTCATCTTTAACTATTTTTACAACTTGTTGACCAGGTGTAAGTGATTTTAAAACATCCTGACCTAAAGCTTTCTCTTCTACAACTTTAATAAAATCTTTGACAATCTTAAAGTTAACATCAGCTTCTAATAAAGCAAGTTTTACTTCTCTCAAAACTTCTTTTAAATCGTTCTCTGTAATACGAGCTTTACCTTTAAGTTTTCTAGTTATATCTTGCAAGCGTGAAGATAAGCCTTCAAAAGCCATATATACTACCTCTCTTTTCTTAAACTAAACAGTTTAATTTCTTTTTTACTTCCTGAAGAATATTTGCTACTTCTTTATCTGAAGAACTATTTTGAATCTTAGAAATTTCAGATAATATAGTGCCAATTGTTTCTTCTTGCATTAAAGTTTTTTTCATAATACCTAACTTTTCTTCGTATTCGAAAAGTTTATTCTCTCCCTTCTTCAGATTATCTCTAACAGCCTGTCTAGTAATACCTTCATTTTCTGCTATCTCTGATAAAGATAAATCCAAATTATAGTAGTCATCTAATAGATGGTATTGTTTATCTGTAAGTAATTTACCATAAGTCTCTAATAAAATACTTATTTGAACTTTACTATCCATTAGTATCCTCTCCTTTTCTGTAATGCTATTATACTTTACACTATTTTTTCAAAAAAGTCAAGATGATTTCCTAATTTTCTTAGAAAAACAAGCAAAAAATAAATCACACTATCAAAGTGTGATTTTATTTTTTATTTGTCTGCTTTTTTTGCAACTACTTCTTTTCCATCATAATATCCGCAGTTTGAACATACTGTGTGTGGTCTAACTGGTTCGTGGCAATGTGGACAAGTAGATAAATTTACTTCTTCTATTTTCCAAGTAGATCTTTTTGCACCTGTTCTTGCTTTTGACCATCTTCTTTTTGGTTGTGCCATTTTAAAATCCCTCCTTTAGCTTCTTTCTTTAAGTAATGTATATATTTTCATAGTAATCTCATAAAGTTACTATGATAGTATACTATGATTTTACTCATTTGTCAATAGTTTTCAAAATTATTTTACTCCCATGTCGTCCGAATTAGATTTATGATTGTTTTTTTCTGGTTCCATAGTTAGTCCAAGTTCTACACTTTCCATGCTAAGCTCTGGAAGTAAAGTTTCTTCTACCTGATTTAATACCTTCATAAATCTATTAATAGCATTTGATTTTCTTAATATAAAAGCGCCATTATTTGACAAACGTGTATCATTTTGTGTATCTAATAATTCAGCTTGCAAACTTTGCGTTCTTGCATTTGCTCTTTCTATTTTCTTAGCTGTACTCATTCTTCTCTTTTTTGGCTCTATTACAGCTGGCATTGCAGTTCTAAGCTTTGTATCTGCTCTTCTTTCTATTTCGCTATCATCTACTCCAAAATATTTTCTAACCATATTATTAAATTGTACCATCTCTTCTGTAGCCAGCCCATCTAATTCTTTTCTTGAAAAAGCTCGAAGTTCAGCCAAAGAATCTGGCACACTATAATCAGCTTTCTCAACTACTGGAGTCTTTTTTACGATTTCCTCTTCTAAATTCAAATTTCTAAGTTCTGCTTCTTGTAATCTATCAAGTCCTCTAAGTCTACCCCAAAAAGATATTCTTCTACTTTCAATCTCGCTTCTCTTCATTGCTATTACTTGTAATCTCGTACTTTTAATGATATCTTGTACTCTCCCATCAATACCTTTTTTAGTATCAAATAAAGCCTCTTCTCTGTATTCTTGTGTTATTTCATAAGCCTTACTTCCGCTTTTTCTAACACACTGTGCTTTTATATCATAACTTGATATTTTACTTGCCGCTTCTCCAAGCGCTTCATCATCTTCAAAGGTTTGACCTTGAATAGCTTTCACTCTAGCTTTTATGTCTTTGATATTACTAGCTATGTCTTTTAATAATGAATCAAAATCTTGGGTTGGTAATTTTAAATTAAACGGAATACCAAGTGCCTTTGCCATATCAGCATACGCTTTTTCATCGACCTTTAAACTCTCATATGTGCTCACATAATTACTAGGTGCTTCGTCAATATCAGAAAGTCTTGAAATACCTTCCTTTATTTCAGTAGTTCTTTGCTCTCTAATCTGTTTTTTTGTTTCCTCTAAATCCATAACTTTAATTCCTTTGTATTACATCTCAAGATTATTTTATTACAAACCCAAAATATATACAAGTACCTTTGTAACACTTTTTCAGAAATCGAATATTATATACCATAATAACTTCAAAGGGGGGAATTTGAAATGCCAGAAAACAGAGGTTGCGGATGCGGATGCGGATTATTCGGTGGAGACAATGAGTGCTTATGGTTAATAATCCTTTTAATCATACTTTTCTGCTGTTGTGGAAACAACGGTGGTAGAGGTGGATGCTGCTAATTCCATAGTACAAAAAAAGAGCTTCTTTTATAAAGAAGCTCTTTCTTTTATTTATTTTAGTACATTCCACCCATATCAGGCATCTCTGATCCGTGATTTCCACAACTACATTCTTTTTCTTTCTTTTCTGTCATTATGCTTTCTGTTGTTAATATCATTGAAGAAACACTTTCTGCATTTTGTAATGCTGAACGAGTAACTTTAGTAGGATCAACAATTCCTGCTTTTTTCATATCAACATATTCTTCATTTGCTGCATCAAATCCAACACCTGGTTTAGAAGCTTTTACTTTATCTAAAATAACTGCTCCTTCAAGTCCTGCGTTTGTTGCAATTTGTTTAACTGGCTCTTCTAATGCTTTAAGAATTATTTTAACACCAAGTCTTTCATCTTCTGAAACTTCTGAAAGTAAAGCTTCAACTTTAGGAATAACATTTACATATGCTGTTCCACCACCTGGTAAAATTCCTTCTTCAACTGCTGCTTTTGTAGCAGATAAAGCATCTTCAATTCTTAATTTCTTTTCCTTCATTTCAATTTCAGTAGCAGCGCCAACTTCAATAACTGCAACGCCGCCAGCAAGTTTAGCTAAACGCTCTTGTAATTTTTCTTTATCATAACTTCCTTCTTCTTCAGCTAAAGCTCTTCTTAAATGTTTTACTCTGTCTTCAATTGCAGCCTTATCCCCTGCTCCATCTACTATAATTGTATTTTCTTTACTAATCTTAACTTGTTTTGCTTTTCCAAGTTGAGCAAGTGTAGTATCTTTTAGCTCTAAACCTAAATCAGATGTAATAACTTCACCACCTGTTAGAACTGCGATATCTTGCAACATATCTTTTCTTCTATCACCAAATCCTGGAGCTTTAACTGCAACTACATTTAAAACACCTCTTAATTTGTTTAATATTAATGTAGATAATGCTTCTGATTCAATATCATCTGCAATTATAACCATCTTTCCAGCACTTTGAGATAGTTCTTCAAGTAATGGTAAAATTTCTTGTATATTTGAAATTTTTTTATCTGTAATTAAAATATATGGATTATCCATAATAGCTTCCATCTTGTCTGTATCTGTTACCATATATGGAGAAATATATCCTTTATCAAATTGCATACCTTCTACAACATTAACTTCTGTTGATGAAGTCTTTGATTCTTCAATTGTTATTACTCCATCATTTGAAACTTTTTCCATTGCATCTGCAATTAAAGCACCTATTTCAGAATTGTTTGCTGAAATACTTGCAACTCTTGCAATATCTTCTTTTCCTTTAATTGGAGCTGATATTTCTTTTAAAGCTTCTACTGCAACTTCTGTTGCTTTATCCATACCTCTTTTTATTGCTAGAACATCTCCACCTGCTGCAACATTTTTAACTCCTTCTTTTAACATTGTTTGTGCTAAAACTGTTGCTGTTGTAGTTCCATCTCCAGCTACATCATTTGTTTTTGTGGAAACTTCTTTTACAAGTGATGCACCCATATTCTCAAATGGATCCTCTAACTCTATTTCTTTTGCTATTGTAACACCATCATTTGTAATAAGTGGTGCTCCAAAAGTCTTATCTAATACTACATTTCTTCCCTTTGGTCCTAATGTAACTTTTACAGTGTCAGCTAATTTATTGACACCACCTAATAAACTTTTTCTAGCTTCTTCGCCAAATCTAATTTCTTTTGCCATAAAACAGCACTTCCTTTCTTCTATTCTACTATTGCAAGTATATCTGCTTGCTTAACAATAATATATTCTTCTCCTTGGTACTTAACTTCTGTACCAGAATATTTGCTAGTAATAACTTTGTCCCCTTTTTTTACTTGCATCTCTATCTTCTCACCGTCAATTGTTGTACCTGGTCCAACCTCAATAACTTCAGCTATTTGTGGTTTTTCTTGTGAACTAGCTGATAATATAATTCCGCTTTTTGTAGTTTCTTCAGCTGCTACCATTTTAATTAAAACTCTATCTGCTAATGGTTTTATCATATCTAATTACCTCCTTAATAAAAATTAGCAGTCGTTCTTATCGACTGCTAATAATTTATACCCTTTTTCTTAAAAAGTCAATACTTTTTTCTAAAAAATTAAATTTTTGCTCCACAAATTTTGCAATACTTACTATCCTTTTCTAATAAATTACCACATTTCATACAAATTCCAATATTACTTTTGTATGTTATTTCTCCATCCTCATTCAAATAAATTTTTGCAGTATCTTTATCAATCATTTTTGGAGTATCTTTAATTTTTGATAATATAGAATCCAATCTCTTTAAAATGGTTCTATTTTCTTTGCTACTCTCTTTTTTATCTGCCTCAATTTCTAAATCAGTAAGCTCAAAATATGTAATTTTTATGCCACGCATTTTTAGCTTTAAGTCATATTCATTCTCTCTCACTTTAATTTCTAGCTCACTAGTTTTAGTTCTTACAAGTTCTATAGATAATTTATATTCATTAGATAGTTCATTTATTCCCTCTTGTATAGAACTAATTGCCTGTTTTCTAATCTGCTCAATAAGTTCTAATTTTGAATAATGGTCTCTTACTCCATATACTCTTGAGAAAAACAAATAGGGATCCTCAATTCTAAAATTGAAAACACCTCTACAAGTGATCTTTGCTTTTATTGGTTTATCTTTTGACCAGTCTGTATATTCAATAGGTTTCTCAATACTAAAATTATTATTAACAATTTCTTTCATATTGAAAACAATCATGCAAATGTCACTATCATCTTTCTTAGGTGGTACAAATTGTCTCCATTTTTCCATTTCTTTACGAGTTTTAGCTTGCTTAGAAGCTTCTATCTCATACATACCTTTTTTATGGATTGCATCGTGTACTTTTCCTTTTTTGTATAAAATAGCATATTGTCCTTCTTTAAGCATAACAGGCTTTTTATCTTCTATTTTATCTGGTAAACGTACAACAAGAGTATCATTGTCTATGTCATCACATTGGATAACTTTTGACAAATTTGCACCTTCACTTAGTTTTCCAAATTTCATTAGTATTCTCCTCTTTTTCTTCAGTGTTCTTTTTATTATTTTCCTTCTTTGAATTTCTTAGCCGCACCAACTAATGATGCAAAAAGTGGCGCAGGTCTATCTGGTCTAGACTTAAACTCTGGATGGAATTGTACACCAATAAAGAATGGGTGATTTACATTTTCAACGATCTCCACTAAGCTTCCATCTGGTGATGTTCCTGAACATTTTAAGCCTTCTGCTTCTAGTCTCTCTTTGTATGAGTTATTATACTCATATCTATGGCGATGTCTTTCACTGATATCTTCTTGTCCATAAATTTCATAAGCTAAAGTATCTTTTTTGATATGACAAGGATATGCTCCAAGACGCATTGTTCCACCTTTATCTGTAACTGTTTTTTGTGTTTCCATTATATGTATAACTGGATTTTCAGTTGTTAAGCTAAACTCTGCTGATGAAGCATCTTTAAGTCCTAAAACATTCCTTGAAAATTCTACAACTGCCATTTGCATACCTAAACAAATTCCTAAAAATGGTACATTATGTTCTCTTGCATATTTAACAGCAAGTATCTTCCCTTCTATTCCTCTATTTCCAAAACCGCCCGGCACAAGAATTCCATCATATCCAGAAAGTACTTGTTCAGCATTATCTTCTTTGATAGTTTCTGAATCAATATATCCAATATCAACATTTACACCATTTGCAAATCCGCCATGGCGCAAACTCTCTGATACTGATAAATAAGCATCTTGAAGCTGCATATATTTTCCTACTAAAGCTATCTTTACTGTGCCTTGTAAATGAGTAATATTTTCAATCATTTCTTCCCAAGCACTGTTATTTGGCTCTACTTTATCTAGTCCTAAGTGTTTACAAACAACTCTAGCTAGTCCTTCTTTTTCTAGTAACATAGGTACTTCATACAAAGTTCTAGCTGTCAAGTTCGGTATAACATTTTCTGGTCGAACATTACAGAATAATGCTATTTTATCTTTAATCTCGTTTGGAATTTCACTCTCACTTCTACAAACTAAAATATCTGGTTTAATTCCAAAAGATTGTAATTCTTTTACTGAATGCTGTGTTGGTTTTGATTTTAATTCATTAGAACCTGAAATATATGGAAGTAAAGTAACATGTATATAAACCACATCTTCTCTATTTTTCTCTAAACCAAATTGTCTAATAGCTTCAATAAAAGCTAAACTTTCTATATCTCCGACAGTTCCGCCAAGCTCAGTAATTACAACATCTACATCACTGTTTTCAAAACTATAGATTTTCTCCTTTATTTCATTAGTTACATGAGGAATTACTTGAACTGTTTTTCCTAAATAATCTCCTCTTCTTTCTTTGTTTATAACATTTTGATAAATTTTACCAGAAGTTATACTACAATTTCTTGATAAATTAACATCTGTAAATCTTTCATAATGCCCTAAATCTAAATCTGTTTCTGCACCATCATCTGTAACGAAAACTTCGCCATGCTCATATGGGCTCATTGTTCCTGGGTCTACATTTATATAAGGATCAAATTTTTGGTTTACTACTTTATATCCTCTATTCTTAAGTAATCTACCTAGCGATGACGCCGTTATTCCTTTTCCTAATCCTGATACTACTCCACCTGTTATAAAAACATATTTTGTACTCATTTTTTCTCCTCTCAAACCCATTAAAAACAAAAAACAGATAAAAAATGGGTTTTTTTTTATCTGTTCGAAATCGATTTGATTTTCAACATAATCATTGTATCATCTTACATTTTAAAAATCAAGTTTTTTATAAAATTATTTTGAAATTTTTTCTATAAAGGCCTCATGCTCTTTTCTATCTTCTTCAATTTTCTCAACTTTCGCATCTATGTATTTATATGCTTTTTCAATTTCAGCATAATCCTCATTCTTAGCAAAATTAATTCTATATGGCTTTTTAGAAGCTCTAGTATACATTACAAGTGTTCTAGCTTTAAACTCTGTTCGATATATATCTTTATATCTTATAAATTTAATTTCTTTTCCTTTAATCCCTTTATTAGAAATGTTAATCTCACCCAAATTAATCATATCCACAATAATTGCAAATACAATTATAAAAGTAACTTGAATAATTGTTTCTCCATTTTGCAAAATAAGACCTAAAACAAGTAGAAATAGTCCATAAATTATACAAATATATTTCAAAATATCTAGTACTTCTTTTTCTTTAATTTTTAAAACTATATCCTCATCCATATTTTTCCTCTTTCGTGGCTTATTCGTCTATATTCTTTGTTTTACTACCTCATACATAACAATTCCAGCAGAAACTGAAGCGTTCAAAGAATTTATTTGACCTTTCATAGGAATTTTAATTAAAATATCAGCATTTTCTTTTACAAGTTTACTCATACCAAAGCCTTCACTTCCAATGATAATTGCAATTGGACCTTTTAAATCTTGATTATAGTATTCTGTATTTGCCTCACCATCAGTTCCAATTACCCAAAGTCCTGCATCTTTTAATCTTCTTATACTGTCATTTATATTATTAACTCTTGCTACTTTAACATAAGCAGTCGCACCAGCTGAAGTTTTAGCAACTGTAGCATTTACAGAAACAGTCCTTCTTTTTGGAATAATAATTCCATGAACACCGGCTGTTTCTGCAGTCCTTATAATCGAACCTAAATTGTGTGGATCTTCAATACCATCTAATATAAGTATAAATGGATCTTCTCCTTTTTCTTTTGCATAATCTAGTATATCCTCAATTTCACAATAATTAAAAGGTGGAACTATTGCTACTACTCCTTGATGGTTTTCTGCCATCATATTTAATTTAGCTTTTTCTACTTCAACAGTAACAACCCTAGCTTCTTTAGCTCTTGCAATAATCTCATTTATTGAACCATGTTTTTCACCTTTTTCAATAAAAATCTTATTAATATCCTTAGAAGATTTTAAAAGTTCCATTACTGCATTTCTTCCTGCAACAACATCTTCATAAACTTTATCTTCTTCCCTTCTATCCTCTGTTCTTCTCTCCTCTATTCTTCTATCTTCCATTCGTCTATCATCTGCACGTCTTTGAAAGTTTCTTCTATCTACATCAACTTTAAGTTTCTCTTTTCTCCTTTCACTATTTCTTCTTTCGTCTTTTCTTCTATCATCACCTCTTCTGTCATTTTTTCTACGCTCTGTACTTCTTCTCTCCTCAAATTCAGCTTGTTTTTCCCTAGAAATTCTAGCTTTACGATTTTGTTTGTCTCTGTAACTTTCTCTCATTTTTAATTCTCCCCATTTTACTCTTCTTCATTTAATTTAAGCACTGACAAAAACGCCTCTTGTGGCACTTCTACATTTCCTATTTGTCTCATCTTCTTTTTACCTTTTTTCTGCTTTTCTAAAAGTTTTTTCTTTCTGGTTATATCTCCACCATAACATTTTGCTAAAACGTCTTTTCTCATAGCAGAAATTGTCTCTCTTGCAATTATTTTTCCACCTACAACAGCTTGCACTGGTATCTCAAATAATTGCCTTGGAATAACTTTCTTAAGCTTCTCAGCCATTTTTCTTCCTCTATCATAAGCAGAGTCTTTATGAACTATAAATGACAAAGCATCTACTGGCTCATTATTTATATGCAAATCTAATTTTATCAAATCAGATTTTCTATACTCTTTAAACTCATAATCTACTGACGCATATCCCTTTGTCTTTGACTTAATTGTATCAAAAAAATCATATATAATTTCATTAAGTGGCATATCATACTCAAGTGTAACCCTATTCTCATCTAGGTAACGCATATCAATATATGTCCCACGTCTGTTTTGACAAACTTCCATAACATTTCCAACAAACTCTTTAGGTATCATTATTTCAGCTTTCATAATAGGCTCTTCTATAAATTTAATTTCAGTTGTTGGTGGTAAATCAATTGGATTATATAGTTCTACTACTTCTCCACTCGTCCTTGTTACTTTATATATAACTGATGGCGCTGTAGTAATAAGTCCTAAATCGAACTCACGCTCTAATCTTTCAATAATAATTTCTAAATGTAATAAACCTAAGAAACCACATCTAAATCCAAAACCTAAAGCCGCTGATGTTTCTGGCTCATAATTTAACGCTGCATCATTTAATTTTAATTTTTCTAAAGCTTCTTTCAAAGCTTCATATTGGCTTCCATCAAGTGGATACATTCCGCAGTAAACCATTGAATTTGCCTCTTTGTATCCAGGAAGTGCTGTATCTGCTGGGTTTTGTTTATGAGTAATTGTATCTCCTACATGCAAATCAGATACCGTTTTTACACTAGCTGAAATATATCCTACTTCTCCTGCTACTAGCTTATCAGTAGGTATATATTCTCCTGCTCCAAAATATCCAACCTCTGTAACTGTAAATACTTTACCTGTTGCCATAAATAAAATCTCATCATTTGCTTTTACAGTACCATTTTTTACTCTTACATAACTAAGTGCACCACGATAATTGTCATAATAGGAATCAAAAATCAAGCATTGAAGCTTCTCATCTTGACTTCCACTTGGTGCTGGTATATCAGTTACAATACGCTCTAAAACCTCTTCAACATTTAATCCAGTCTTTGCTGATATACAAGGAGCATCCATTGCTGGAATTCCAATTATATCTTCAATTTCATGTTTTACCTCATCTGGTCTTGCCATTGGTAAATCAACTTTATTTATAACTGGTAAAATTTCTAAATTACCTTCTAACGCTAAATACACATTTGCTAAAGTTTGAGCTTCAACCCCTTGTGTACTGTCAACTACTAAAATTGCTCCCTCACAAGCTGCCAAACTTCTTGAAACTTCATAATTAAAGTCTACGTGACCTGGAGTATCAATAAGATTAAACTCATAATTTTCTCCATTTTTAGCTGTGTAGTTCATTTTAACCGCTTGAGATTTTATTGTGATACCTCTTTCTTTTTCGATATCCATATTATCTAAAACCTGTGACTCCATCTCTCTTGAAGAAAGTACTCCAGTCATTTCAATTATTCTATCAGCTAATGTAGACTTTCCATGGTCTATATGTGCAATTATACTAAAATTTCTAATGTTTTTTTGCTTATCTTGCATACGTCCTCCTGCATAGTATTAATTAATCTATATTATACTTTATAATATAGTATTTATCAAATGTTTTTTGAAATATTTTTATTATTTTTGCATATATTGTATTATTAAATTAATTTTAAGGAGATTTTTATGTGTGGAATTACTGGATTTATTAATTTGGATAAGGATATCCAAAATAGCTATTACATAATTCGTAATATGTGTAAAACACTTAGTAAACGTGGACCTGATGAAGAAGGATTTTATTTTTCAAGACATGGTGTTTTAGGACATAGACGTCTTTCAATTATAGATATTGAAAATGGAAAACAGCCTATGAACTTTACTTATCAAGGAAACACGTATGTTATTGTATATAATGGGCAATTGTATAACACAAATGAAATTAGAGGTGATCTATTAAAAGCAGGCTTCACTTTCAAAGGTCATTCAGACACAGAAGTTTTATTAAAAGCATATATTCATTATGGTTATAATGTTTGTAAACACTTAAATGGTATATTTGGATTTGCAGTTTGGAACGTAGGAAAAGAAGAACTTTTTGTAGCTCGTGATATGTTTGGTATCAAACCGTTCTATTATACCATAAAAAATGGAAACTTTATCTTTGCTTCTGAAATAAAAGCAATATTGGAATATCCAGACTGTGAGGCCATTTTAGATAGTCAAGGTATTTGCGAGCTTTTTGGCATTGGACCAAGTCATACCCCTCGGTCTTACTCCATTTAAGGACATTTTAGAATTAGAACCTGCACATTATATGGTATATAACAAAGATGGACTTTACAAAAAAGAATATTGGAGCTTACAAACAAAACCACATACAGATAATTTTGAAGATACTTGTAGTAAAATAAAATTCCTAATCAAGGACTCTGTCGAAAGACAACTGGTTTCTGATGTACCACTTTGCACACTTCTTTCAGGCGGTTTAGACTCTAGTATAATTACTGCTATTGCAAGTAATTACTATAAAAAGAAATATGGAAAACGTCTAAAAACTTTCTCTGTGGATTATGTAGGTCAGCAAGAAAACTTTGTAAAAAATGACTTTCAACCTGACACAGATGATAAATATATCGACTTAATGGTAAAAACTTTTGACACAGACCATACAAAAATAGTGTTAGATACTCCTGAGCTATTTAATTACTTGCAAGAAAGCGTTATTGCAAGAGATTTTCCGGGTATGGCGGATGTAGACTCTTCATATCTACTATTTTTCAAAAATGTCAAGAAATATGCTAAAGTTGCTCTTTCTGGAGAATGTTCAGACGAAATTTTTGGTGGATACCCTTGGTACTTTAGAAAAGACAGCTTAGAAAGCAATACCTTCCCTTGGTCTTTAGCAATTTCAGAAAGACAAAATTTACTAGCACCTCATATTTCTAAACAAGTAAACTTAAAAAATTACATTGATAGCAGATACCTAGAAAGTATAGGAAAAATTGAATTCCTAGACACTGATAGTGAAGAAAACATCTTGTCAAGAAAATTGATTTACTTGACATCAAATTGGTTTATGCAAACACTGTTAGATAGAACTGATAGAATGTCTATGTTTAATGGATTTGAAGTTAGAGTTCCTTTCTGTGACTACAGAATTGTAGAATATTTATGGAATATTCCTTGGGAAATGAAAGCATATAAAGGTCGTGAAAAAGGATTACTTCGTTATTGTATGGAAGATTTCTTACCACAAGAAATTGTATATAGAAAGAAAAGCCCATATCCAAAAACTCATAACCCAAGTTACTTAAAGATTGTCAAAGAAAAACTTTCTAAAATTATGCAAAGTAATGATGCTCCAATAACTACATTGCTTAACAGAGATTATATAATGAACATCTTAGAAACAGACGGAAAAGCTTTTTCAAGACCTTGGTTCGGTCAGCTTATGACAGGTCCACAACTTATGGCATACATTATCCAAGTAAACATCTGGCTTGAAAGATATCAACCTAAAATTCAATTATAAAAAAATGCTAGTAAAAACTAGCATTTTTATTTTACACTTATCGTTATAATAATACCGTTTATCACAAAACTACTATAAAATTAGCAAAATAGCGTAAAATATGGTATAATAAGATATATAAGCAAATGTTTAAAGGAGGTAATACATATGACAAGAACAAATAAAATACTTGTAGCAATTATCATTATATTAGTTATTGCATTAGCAATTATGTCACGTTTATATTTCATTGCAATAGAAAGTTCAAAAAGAGGTTTAGATGCTACTTTAGAATCAGCAGAAGAAATTTATAACTTAAACATACGAATACGTGAATTAGAAGAACAATTAGGAATTTATGAAGAATAACAAATAAAACCATACTAGTATTTAATCTAGTATGGTTTATTTTTACAAAAAGAAAAAAAGATACCAAGTAGCATCTTCTCTCCGATTAGGACACAGCAGAACCCAATCTAATTGTTAATAGGAACTATTGGACATTTGTCACATTACCACAGATTACAGATGTATGTCGTCTTGGCAGGAGTTCTGTACGGAATGCACGACAGTATCAGCTTTGTTCCAACTGAATTAAAGCTAAAACGATATTCGCCATCCGAAGGACTAAGAATTCTTGTCGCCAATAACTGTGTACCTCTGTCATTGTACAAAAGCATCTGTCCACTTGCATTTGCATTTGAGCAAACAAGTCGGAAAGATCCTTCACATGTTCCACCGAGCAAATGAGGATTGCTAATTTCCATTCGCCGCAGTGTTGTGTCACCTGAGGAAAATTCAACTTCCAAAGGATATGATGTCCTCGCGCTGTAGCTGACATCTTCTGTGTAATAGATGACGCCCTCCTCACTCTGGTACAGAACTTCAGCTCCATCGGGGAACTCATAGTTCAGATAGTCCACCGTTGTTGCCTCGGTCTCTGCCGTCACCTCAGACTCAACCGCAAACGCCGTCGCGGTCATCGTCAGGCAAAGGCAAAACACCGTAAATACTGCTAAAAACCGTTTCATATAAATATACCTCACATTCATACGAGCGGGTTCTGCTGTGTCCTACACGTTCGTGCGAGAAAATTTGCTATGCATAAACGTACTCGGCATTGCTAATTCGCAATGTATGAATATTATAAATCTTCAAATTTAACTATTCAAGTATTTATATATATTTACAGACGAACGTTATTATTTTAAGAACTTAAATAATAATTCTTCACCTTCTAATAATTTATATTCATTTATATTATTAAAAGTAACATCTTCATCTTTTACACAATTTGGAACCAAGTCATATATTGCACTGTCATTATCTAAAGAATAATTCTGTGTCGGCAATAAATCTTCTTTATTTATATTAATTTTTTCATCTATTTGATACTTTACATCTCTATATCCAATCCTATAAAAATATGTATTTTCCTCTTCTTTCGTATCTGGGTTATATGTCCACATTCTACTTGATTCCCAAAACTCGATATGAGATATAAATTCCAAAAATGTAATGTTGTCCTGATTTGCTAAAATTCTATATGTTTTTGGATATTTTAAAAGCTTTAATTCACTCAGTGCAAGTTCATTTTTCATTTGATAATTTTTTTGTTCTTCGTCAACACAATATGTCTTCTTTTCATCAAAATCAATATAATATGTTTCGGTATGATCTCTTGAATTATCCTCACCTATTTGCACTCTATTTTTTGCTTGATTATAATATTTAGTTTGATTAATATCTGTCAAGCTAAGGATAAGTTTCACTTTTTTACCTTTTACCCACATTTTACATTCAAGATTTCCAAAATAATCTGAAGCTGATGTTTCATAATAATAATTACCATTTTCTTGAATAGACTTTACTTTACCAATGCTTTCTTTAAATATTGTATATTTGTTATAATTATCAATAGCAAACCATAGTAATGATACCAAAAGAAGTATTATAACAGTAAGTGCAAGCATTATTACTATGCTTTTACCAACTTTTCTTGGTGTGCTCTCTTTATTTTGTAGCATTTCATTTAGCTCATCTGTAAGTTTTGAATTAATTTTATAATTTATAAAATACATTAGTACAAATATTATTGTACAACTTGTATAAAAAGTTCTTGGTATAATGCTTTCATATATTGAACGTATATCACCTAATTGTCCTGTAAAACTAAACATATATAATAGTGGAAAAATTATTATAATACTAAAATAACCTATCACAAGCTTCAAGGCAGTACTCAATTTTTTATTAGCTATTATAATATAGCTTAATGTAATTAATATCCCAAATAATATTGATGTAGACAAATTTCCACTTGCTACAGTTGTTTCCAGTCCGTTTATTGTTTGCTCATCTAAACTATTTATAACTTGTTTATTTGCCATGTCAGAAAAACTAATTTGCAACCTACTAGACCATAATGTAAGTAATATGTAAGTTAGTATTATCGATATAGCAAGCACTACACAAACTTTCAATGTACTTTTAAAAAATTCTATCATTGTATATTCCCCCTTTCTTTAAGCATTTTCATTATTTGAGGAACGTTTCGTTTAGATACTTTTTCTTGAGTATTGTCATTTAATTTTACAATTATTGCACCTAAAATACTTGTATCAAAGCATTTTACTTGATTTATATTTATAATACAAGACCTTGAAATTCTAATAAAATCACTTCCGAAAAAAATTTCTTCTATCTCATATAGCTTGTACTTTAATCTATAAACATCATCTTGTGTTCGTATATAATTGTACTTATCTTCACTAAAAAAACATACTATTTTTTCTAAATCTATAAAGTATATTTCATTATCTTTATTTGCTACAATTTGGCTTGGAACTGTGCCTATCTTCGATACATAATCTACAAGCTTCTTTATTTCTTCTGTCATTTCAGGAGCATTTATTGTTAGTGCTATTTCTTTATATTGGCTAGATATATTAGTATTTATTTTTATCTTCATATTCTCCCCCTTCTTAAACTTATTATATTATTAACCTACTACGTTTTCAATAATTTTAAGTCCATTTGCGATAAACGTATACAAACTTAAGATAAAAAAATTACTAGCTAACTGCTAGTAATTTTTTATACTTCTCTTGCCTTTACAATAATTCTATGTTTCGAATCTCTTGTACAAGTTATTAAAGTCACTTGCTTTTCGTTATTTGTATTTTGTGCTAAACAACTAATATCTTCTGGTGGTACAGTATAAATGTCAAAAATCTCATATTCAACTTTACCCACATTGTTATCAGAAATAGTAAACGTATCTCCTTTTTCTAATTTTCTCAAATTTCTAAACATATTCTTGTTTTTGAAGTTATGCCCTGCTACACACATATTTCCGAACAGTATTAGGCTCTGCTCCCCAAAATTTTGTAACAGATACATTCAATGCATTTTCAGAAAAATTCTTTAATATATATGTTTCTAACTCAATCTTGGGTATCACAAGTTTTGCTGTCACATCGTAGCCCTTATATTCTGTTACTATGCTTTCTTTAGGATATTCCTTAACATCTTCGATTTTCTCGCCTATGTCAGTTATACCTAATTTTTCTGTGTCATATTCCATAGTCGTTTCAAATATCACAAAGTTTGCATATTCATCTAAAATAAGCCATAGAACAATCGAAACAACTAAAAATACAATAATTATATTTACTATTCTATGTCTCATTTTTTGTTATAGTAAATATAACCAGCTGTTAGCGCAATAAGTGATAAAACGCCATAAATATACACATTTATACCAGTCTTTGGTAATTTACTTGGGGTACTTTGCGTAGTCTCATTTGTCATATTATTAGAAGCTTCGCTTTCCTGCGTTTGAGTTCTAGCCTGCACCTGTTCTTCTGTATGATTAAATTCAGGAATACTTCTTACTGCGGACTCTTCTTGGGTACCATTTTCAGCCTCTTCTATCGACATTGGCACTATATCATAATTTGGTTGAATTTGCTCATCTACTGCAGTAAATGGAAAAGATCTTTGTGCAATTACTGTATTGCCATTTTCTTTATCAATTAATTTTAAAGTAATTGTATAATCGCCTAGCTCACTAAAAATTGCCCTTACGTATAATTCTTGTGTTACGCCTTTTCCACCTATCTCATAGCCGTCTTCTGCTCCCCAGCCATCTTGTATAATATCATGCTCGCTATCACTTTCATCTGTACCAAGTAGCTGTACCGTTCCTCCAGCTGTGGCAACTTCTGCAACTAGTCTTGCATGTGCATAAGGGCGTCCCATTGCAGAAGAATATGAAAGCACCATATCAATTGGCTTTCCTTTTTCAATCGGATCAATATGTGTAAGTTTTATTTCATAGTCCTCATATTCTGGCTCAACAATTAAATCTTTGGTAAAACCTGTGGTTATAGGGTCATAAGTTACACTACCATCAGCGTTTTTCATATTATCTGAAGTTACTACAAAATTAGTTGGATTAGTTGTTGTAAGGCTTGATTTTGCCCTAAATGTTACTGAAACACTTGACCTTGCATCTACCGGAATATTAGTATCACCGTAAGACATTATAATTTTGTCAAAAGTATTTACAGCAGTCCCTCCTTCTGATGAAACATAATCAAAAATATTATCATCATAAGCAATCTTTACAGTATATGCTCTTAAAGCTTCTCCGAAATTAACTTGTACTGTTACTTCTTCTCCGGGTCTTACCAAACTTTTACTAATTTGTACATCAAAAGTATTTAAACTCGCAGCATAAGTATCTTGAATAAATATAAACATCACTAAAAATAAAGTTATGGAAAAAATTCTAAGTTTTTCTTTCATAAACAATTTCCTCCTTTTCTTTTTAGTATGTTATTTTTCGTTTTTAATATTCAGCTTAAAAGCAAAAAAATAAAGTGTGTTTTTACACTTTATTTTCCTATTGTGATTCCCATCTCACAAGTTTTATATCTTTATATTTATTTAAAATCTCCATATATTTTGCATATTCTTCTTCCCATAATGCGTCTGGCACCTTATCGAAAGCATCAAATATCTTTTCTGCTTCTGCCAAAAATAAAATTTGCTGTTGTGGAGATAATTTTTCGTATTTTATACTAAAGGCATATAGCTTGTCTAAAGTCTCATTTGCTTGTATAAATGACCAAAAATCTTTAACATTCATACCAGCCATTTTAATCTGGTAAACTGCAAGTAATGTCAAAAATAGTATTACTGTCAATAAAATTACTATTATAGCAAGAAATTCCAAATTTTCGCACCATCTTTCTTTTGTTTATGCCAAAAGTATATCATAAGCATTTTTTTTATTCAAGACCTTTTAATTAAAAAAAAGAAAGAGAGAATTCTCTTTCTTCATAGTAGCTTTTTTATCTGAACACATTTCCGCTAATCGCAAAAACTTCACTTCATTCAAATATCTAACTTTTATTGTAATTGTTTCATAACTTCTTCTGCAAAATTTTCTTCTGCTTTTTCAATTCCTTCGCCTTTTTCAAATCTTGCAAATCTAGCCATTTCAGCACCTTTGCTTTCAATTAAAGCTCCAACTTTTACACTAGAATCTTTTACGAATTCTTGCTCTAATAAGCAAACTTCTCCATAGAATTTACCAATTCTACCTTGAACCATTTTTTCAGCTATTTCAGCTGGTTTTCCTTCATTCATAGCTTGTGCTTTTAAGATTTCCATTTCTTTGTTTACAGCTTCTGCTGGAACATCTTCTCTTTTTAAGTATTCTGGTCTAGCAGCTGCAATTTGCATACAAACATCTTTTGCAAGAGTGCTATCACCTTTTTTGAAATCTACTAATACAGCAATTTTTCCATCACCATGAATATAGCTTTCAACTAAACCTTCAGACTCAAATCTTGCAAATCTTCTAATTGTCATATTCTCACCAATTGTAGCAATTTTGTCTGTTAAAACTTCTTGAACAGTCTTTCCTATTCCTTTATAAGCTGTTCCAAGTAATGCTTGTACATCAGCTGGATTTGTATTTGTGATTATTTCAGCAACGTCATTAACAAATGCTTTAAATTCTTCATTTTTAGCAACAAAATCTGTTTCAGCATTTACTTCAACAATCGCTCCTATTTTTTTATCACTAGATACATAGCTACATACTATACCTTCAGCAGCTACTCTTCCTGACTTTTTAGCAGCTTTTGCTATTCCTCTTTCTCTTAATAGTTCAGCAGCTTTTTCCATATCTCCATCAGTTTCTGTTAAAACTTTTTTGCAGTCCATCATTCCTGCACCTGTTTTTTCTCTTAATTGTTTAACTAATTCAGCAGTTATCATTTTCATAACCTCCTTATTTTTTAAAAGGCAGACTGTTTTGCCTGCCTATATTTCATTTATTATTCAGCGTCTTCTGCTGGTTCTTCTGAAGCAACTTGCTCCATATCAGTAGCTTCTTCTTCAACCTCTTGTTCTTCTGAAACTACTTCAGCATCTTCACCTTGATTTCCTTCGATAACAGCATTTGCCATAACATCTGCAATTAATTTTACAGCTCTTATAGCATCGTCATTACCTGGTATTGGATAATCAACATCTTCTGGATTACAGTTTGTATCTACTAAACCTACAACTGGAATTCCTAATTTTTTAGCTTCTAATACAGCTATTCTTTCTTTTTTAGGATCAACTACAAACATAACTCCTGGCATTTCTTTCATATCTTTAATACCACCAAGATTTTTTTCTAGTTTTTCCATTTCAGCTTTTAAACCAATAACTTCTTTTTTAGGTAACATCTCAAATGTTCCATCTTCAGCCATTTTTTCTAATTCTCTTAATCTGTCAATTCTAGCTTGAATTGTTTTAAAGTTTGTAAGCATTCCACCTAACCATCTTTGGTCAATATAGAACATTTCACATGAAAG
>CATJWN010000058.1 GCA_949745595.1 uncultured Clostridia bacterium | reverse complement strand
ATCAAAAGAATTAAATAAGATTTTAGATGGTAGTAAAACAATGATTATAAGAGGTGCAGCAGGAAGAAAAATACCACATAGCAGAGTATTTAAAGATGAAACACTTTATTTTATGGAAAAAGGAACAAAAAAAATTACAGCAAAAGCAGTTGTAACAGATGTTCAAAACTATGTAAAATTAAGTGATGAAGAGATAACAAAAACTATTGAAGATAATAATAGTAAATTACAGCTAACTGATAAGCAAAAAGAAAGATGGCATAAAAAATGTTTATGTTTAGTCGAATTTAAAAATGTAGAAAAAATTACACCATTAGACTTTGATCGTCAAGGAAATATGGACGATTGGCTAATTATAGAAAAAATAGAAGATGTTGTTGTAGGTACAAGTATTCCTTACAATTATGAAAAATCAAGATTTTAATCAATATAATTCCATTAAATTACAGGTATACTGTAAAATGTAAATAAATGAGTTTACATCTAACAGTATACCTGTAATCTATCTTTTATTTACTGTACTATCAATATAAAAATAAATTATACTATTTTGTATTTTGAATTAAAAAATTATATTTACTCGCATGTCTTAATTCATCTGTCATAATAGACATAAGTAGTGTATAACTACTTCCACTTGGCATCGTTCCTAAGATTTTTCTATATTTACTAACTGCATCTAACTCGCCAAATAATGCCTTTTCTAAATTTGATTTATAATCCATATTATTTTTTGAATTATCTGATAAAGTGTCTTGTGGTAAAATCTGCCCTGTAAATTCATAATATAATTCTCTTAATATTTTGTTATGCTTTCTTTCGTCGTCTCTAATACTTCTTATTATGTCTTTCTCCTTTTGTGTAGGTGCTTGTTCAATTAAAGTATCATAAAACATTTCATCTTCTTTTTCA
This sequence comes from uncultured Clostridia bacterium, assembly GCA_949745595.1. Taxonomy (GTDB): domain Bacteria; phylum Bacillota; class Clostridia; order TANB77; family CAG-508; genus Scatovivens. The sequence goes on along the minus strand of CATJWN010000058.1, from coordinate 6,590 downwards.
TCTCCAACAGATTGCCTAATTAGAGTAATCGCCTGATTTAATGTAATAATCTCTCCACTATTAAATTTAGGTGGTTCACTACTTCTATAATTAATCTCATAATTTCCATAATATTGATTATACATATTATAATAATCTGGATACATTTTCATCCCTCCATACTATTATAATATATTATTTATTATGAATTTGGAATGAAAATATTAGTATTAATGTTTTTGTTATTAGAAAATCTTATATTACCATATATTTTAAGTTTTTGAGATTTTTCTTCTATATTTATATTAATATCTTCTTTTGAGAAAATATTATTACCTATTCTAATACAAAAAGGTATATCATTAAATTTAAATTCATTAATATTATAATTTACAAAATAAGACATATTATTAGTAATTATTTGTATAAAAGCTTTTGCCTCTGTATCATCAATATTAATTCCTGGAATAAATGAAATACCTTTTTGAATATTTGTATTTTTAAAATACCAATCTTCAAAGTAATTCTTCTTTTTGTTTAAATAGTTTTTTCCCTGAAATAACTCAGCATTTTTTATTAATAATAATTTATTCATATTGCATATTATTTCCAAAATAGACAATAATATTCTATTTGAAGCAAATTATTGTCTATTTAATAAAATTTACCATGTTATATATAATTATTTGTTATTATAGTTTTCCTACTAGATGATATAATACTTTTAGATAGAAGTTCTATCACTTAGACAAATAAGAGCATGAAAAAACGGGTATAATTATTCATATAAAGATAAAATATATTTACAAACTGAAGGGGGAGAAAAAATATGAACTGGATAGAAACGATTATTAAATCACTAGACTTTATAGAAAACAATATAACAGATGACCTGACAATTGAGAATATTGCTAAACACTCATACATCTCGCCATTTTATTTTCAAAAAGGATTTTCTATAATGTGCGGATATACTTTAAGTGAATACATAAGAAACAGAAGGCTATCACTTGCTGGAGAAGAATTGTTAAATACAGATAACAAAATAATTGACATAGCCTTAAAATACGGGTATGATTCACCTGATAGTTTCACAAAAGCATTTACTAGATTCCATGGTTCAACTCCTACTCAAGCTCGTAAAAGTGGAAAAATATCATACTTTGCCCCGCTTAAACTAAATCTAACAATGAAAGGAGGTTATACTATGGAATATAGAATCGAAGAGAAAGAATCATTTAAAGTAATCGGCTTAAAAAACAACATAAAATATGAGACAGCCAATACAGACATACCAAAAATTTGGACAACATTTTTTTTAAAAATCCATTTGGTAAAATAAAACCTAGATATGCAGTCAACTTTGATGACACTATGAATAGTAATAACTTTGATTACATGATATGTGATGACTATAAAGAAAGTTTTACTGTTCCTAAAGGATTTGAAATCATGGAAATTCCAAAGTTTACTTGGGCAATATTTACCTGTGTGGGTCCAGCAAATGTCAAAATGCCAAAAATTAACGAAAAAATATTTACAGAATGGTTACCTAATTCAAATGACTATGAAATAGCCGCAGGATATAATATTGAAATGTATTCAAATCCAAAAGATTATAAAAAAGGCACCAATGACGAAAAATACTACTGTGAAATATGGATACCTATAAAGAAAAAATTAAAATAACTTATAATGGTATCATAATAGAAAATTATACAGCAGAAACGGAATGTAAAAAGTAGAAGCTCTTAAAGCTTCTACTTTTACTTCTATTATTTATTCCTATTTTCCCAAAACTTTCTCACATATTTCAAAGATAAAGTTGATAATGTAAAACCAATTACTGGTACTAGAGAACTTAGAAAAATATTATTATTATTTCTAATTAAATATGAATATATAACAACAACAATATATGTCAAAACACAAATGCAAATTTTTCTAGTCCAGCAAATCTCCCAGTTCTTATCTAATTCAACTCTTTTATTTCTTTCTTTTATACTTTCAATTTCTTGCTCTAATTCTTTAACTTCCACTATTTTACCTTCGTTATTTCTTTTCTCTTTGCCCTCTCATCAAAGAACAAACATATTAGTAGTGGCATATTTGCCATTATTGGCTGAGAATATCTTATATACGCACCTACTGGTGATAAACAACATATTAACAGTGATAAAATTGAAGGCACCAAAATCAATGTGTACTTGTATTTCTTAGTGTACAATAAATATGCAAGCAATATAATCAATATCCAAGAATATATACCTGTACTATAAAATAAACCAATAACAGGAATATGTCTTAAGAAATAAGCAAAATCTTCTATTTCTTTTCTTTGCGTTTCAAAACTTGGATTAAAATGCACATCTACCTCTTCTGTACTACTACATTCATACCAACCTAAACCATCTTTGTATTCCATTCTATCTGGATAAAAATATCCATAAAAATTATTACAATAAGCATCAATGTAAGTAATTGGATGTTTTATTAAATATTTAAACCAAATGCTAAAATACTTAGAAAGTTCTTCATTACTTGGCTCATATTCAAACTTGTTTTTAATTGGATCAGATAATTCTGCTATATATTCTTCCTTAATTTCTTCAAAAGTAAGATTATGTATATCTTCTAAAAACTCTTTATCTTCTTTACTTATAGTATCTTCATGCTTTATAATATTTAATGCCATTTGTTGAATAGGTACTGAAAGAGCCTCTCTAATACTTCCCTCTTCTAATTCTACTTCATTATATATAAAAGGTTGTACTAAAAAATTATGACATAACACACTTACAATAACACAGGACAGAATAATAATCCTTTTTTTATTCTTATTTATGAAATATAATGAAATTAAAGAAAGTAAAACTACTTCAATACCATTATTTCTGAAACAACATAAAGCAATACAAAGTAGAGCAAGTCCTACATTGAAAAGTACTTTAGTTTGCTTTCCTTCACAAGTCACATATTTAAAAATCTTTATTACAATAAGCAAGAAAATCAAATAGTAAGTAGTATCTTTTACAAAAGTATATGCATTTATTGGCCAAATTGTAAAAACACTAAAATATACCAATGTTATAACTCTAAGCGTCATTGGTGCTTTTATTTCTTTCATAAAATTTATAGAATATGCAAATACAAAAGCTGATAACATAAATTGTAAGAAAGTATAAACAAATATACCTAAATTATCATTTCCTATGCTAGTTCCAATTTGAAAACACGCACCTAACACTATTGTTGATATATATGGGTGATGTGAGGTTTTTCCATAATTTCCAAGAAATTGTTGTAATTGTACATTTCCATCTTGTTGAACGCTTCCTGGATAAAAACATATAATATATGGCAAACCACAAAGTACAATAATCAAAAAAGGAATTATTATCGAATGTTTCTCAAAAATGAACTCCAATACTTTTGATTTTCTTTTAGTCTCTTTTATGTCTAACTCCTTTAAATATTCAAATAAATTGAAAATTCCAATATATATAGCCACAAAGAATATCGCTAAAAGAATAAAATTCATTAGTATATTTGTCAAGCTATAATATATAGCTTGAATTGAAAATTCATGTATATAATACTTACCAAGCAGTAATGCAACTGCAAAAAATGCACTAGTTAAAGCAATATGAATATTAAACTTTAACTTATACTTACCATCAAAAATTAGTTTATAAAAAACATATGCCATAGCTAAAGCCAATATAGAAAAAAATATTCCATATCCATTTATTGCTGTGACAAAACTGTCAACTTTTAATTCTAAAATAGTTGGATTATATATTAATGCTATTGTAAATAATATACCAAATAAAATAGAAATAGCCTTTTTTTTCATTGTTATAAGCTCCTTTATCAAAGACTTTCTGCTTCCTATTTTATCACCAATTAAAATTCTTGTAAATAAATTTCTTATTATTTTAATTGGTTCTAGTTGTTTACATAAACTTTACTTTTATGTAAAAATATGATATAATGTATACTCACAGACTTTAAGTATTTCATAAAAAAATAATTTTTTAATGAAAGGAGTAATAGCACTATCACGCTATGAAATGCTTAAGTTTGCAGACCACAGAAACCTAGGAGGGTGATAAAGAGCATGAACAACAAAAACAACTACTACCGCAATCTCCGCAAACGCTCAAAGGGACGGCGCGTAAAACAACGTGAAATCAACTGGGCAGCCTTAGCAATAGTAATAGCTGTTATTGCTATTGTTCTGGCATTCATTGTCATTGCAACAAGCAATTCCCGGTATCTGCGTGATAACAATCAGTTCACAGTTGAAGTGGGAGCATCAGGTGATGACTGTGAATATGATTACAAAAACGCTAATCTTCCCTTTACCAGCAAGCTCTGCATCCCACTGTTCTACAAAGTCTCAGACGACGTGAACATCAACTGCCTCGGCTCTTACAGCATTACTTACGATTCTCGACTTCCCTTTATGACTGATTACAAGCATACAGTCGAAGTCGTGGACACCACACCACCGGAAATTTACCTTGAGCCGTTGATGCAAACTGTATACCAAAGCACCGACGAATTTGTAGATCCAGGCTACTCAGCCTTCGACAACTACGATAGTAACGTGGAAGTTGAAACAGAATGCTATCAAACACGGCCGTGCTGGTACACCATCAGGTATACTGCCACTGACAGCTCCAACAACACCGCCGAGCGATATCGTGAAATCAATGTTATTCGCGGTCAAGTGGCACTGACCTTTGATGATGGTCCATCGCTTAACATCACACCGGAAATCCTTGATATTCTTGCCCGAAACAACATTCCAGCAACATTCTTCATCCTTGGATACGATTCAAAGCAAGCCAAACTCGTAAGTCAAGAGTTTGCAGAAGGACACACCATCGGCTATCATGGAATGAGCCATAAGTACAGCGATATCTATTCTTCACTGGAGGCATTAATGAACAATTTCACCAGTCTCGAAGAAGATGTAGTTCAGCTTACTGGTTACAGTTCCAAGCTTGTTCGTTTTCCTGGCGGAAGCTCCAATACTGTCAGTATAAACTACTGCGAAGGGATAATGAGTGATGCCGTTTTGGCAGTATCCACGGCAGGATACACCTACTTCGACTGGAATGTCGATAGCGGCGATGCAGGTCGGGCAACTACTGCTGAAGAAGTTTACGAGAATGTAATCTCTGGCATTAGAGCAGGACGTTTGAACGTCGTACTCATGCACGACTCCGCGAGCAAAGCACACACACTTAGCGCACTCGAAGACATTATCAAGTTTTGTTTTGATAATGACTACGAATTCGTCAAGTTGACCTCCCAGTCCAAGCAAGTTACCCATAGAATCGCAAACTGAGCAAAAAAAAAGAAGCGGCACATTTCTCACGAAAGTGAGAAGTGTGTCGCTTCGCTTTATTATATTTTATTCAAAATTTTTCATACCAAGTAATACTAATTTTAGGAAAGCTAAATCATTTATTGATATTCTTTTATCTCTATCTACATCTGCTGCATTATAACTTATACCTGATAAAATTGTTCTATCAATTAAATGTAACTTTATCTTAGCAAGATCTGTAATATCTGCTATACCATCACCATTAATATCACCTATAACAATTATTGTATATTGTGCATTTTCATTATCAACAGTTAATTTCATTCCTGTTTTTAAAATACTTTCTGCTGATTGTTCTACACCAGAAGCATCTATAACATGTGTTGTTCTGTTTGTTGTTATATGTCTATTAAACTCACTAACTGTCGTTCTTGGTAAAACATAAGAAATTTTACCATCTTCAATTTCATATTTGTCAGAAGAAATTGTAAAAGCATCTGGATCTACTGTTTTTTGTTCGATACTAAAACTTACTTCTGCATCATTTGCTGTAATTACATAAGAACCATTACTTGCTTTAACATTTTTTACTTTAAAAGCTGCTGTAGTACCAATCATTGCATTTTCTTTAACTTTTATAGTAAGAGTAACAACATCTCCAGCTGTTACATAATTTGAAGCATCTGTTACAAATTTCAAATTATCTGCATTAAAAGAATCTTGGTCAAATCTCCAGCCTTGCTCACCCTCAATTTTAATTAAATCTAATGAATTACTATACTCAAATTGTCCAATCATTGCCATTATGCCTTTTTCTACATTACTTAAATTGGAAACTTCCATTTGAATTCTAACTTGATCTCCTGGATTTACTACCGTTTTTCCTGATTTTAAAGTTAGACTGAAACTTCTAGTTACTTCCCTACTGCTACTACTTTTAACAGCATAAACATTAGAACTAATTAAACATACAAAAATCATTAGTAAACTTACTACTGTAAATAAAATTTTCCTGTTTTTCATAAACCTTTTCGTCTTCCTTTCTCAAAATAAATACATCTCATATTATACCACGCACTGCGTCTTTTGTAAAGAAAAGAGAGTAGATTTTTTATCTACTCTCTAATTTTTAATATTTTACTCAAATATTCTTAAACCTAATAATGCAAGTTTCATTGCTGCTAAATCATTTATTGTAACTTCTCCATCTTTATCAACATCTGCTGCTATTTCATAAATATCTGTTAGTTTTTGTTTATCAATTAAGTGT
>CATJWN010000057.1 GCA_949745595.1 uncultured Clostridia bacterium | reverse complement strand
TGCAAAAGACAACACAACATGTAAAGTTGTTGCACAAAAAACGTGGTGCAATGGTAATTTAACCCTAGGAGTAAAAAAGACCGCCGAAGCTGAAGACCTAATCGAAGGAACGCCAAATAGATATGAATGGACTAGTTCAACAGGAAATAGAAGTAGTGAAAGTACGATAGAAACTAACGTATCATTAGTAAGTCAAAGTATCTATAAAGTAAGAGTATACTATGAAGACAACAAGAAGGTTGGCGAAGCGACGAAGAATATAAATATAGATAAAGAAGCGCCAAAAATAGTAGATGTAAAAACAGACAAAAACTGGAAATCACTAGAAAAAAATATATCAGTAACCCTAAGTGATGGAAATGGATCGGGAATAGAAGGAATATATGTAGGGACTGAAAGTACTTGTCCAACAAGTGGATATGAAGAAGTAAAAGAAGGCAAGTATGAATTCAAGGTCGAACTACAAACAGTCGATTCAGAAGAAAAAAGATATATATGTACAATAGATAAAGTAGGAAATATCAGCAGTGAAGCATATGAAATAATAGTCTCAAACAAAGATAAAGAAGCAGCAGATATGTATGATTTAACAGGAGCACCAACAGAATGGACAAGAAACAATGTCACATTAACTGGATCAGCCCAAGATTATAAATCAGGACTAGTAGCTTACAAATTTGTAAAAAGTACAACCCCACCAAATATAAGTGCAACAGATAGTGACTGGAAAACAGACATAGGAGTAGACAAAAATGCTGTAGTAAGTAAGACAAATGTAGTGACTGAAAATAACACGGCTAATGAACGCTGGTATTACTGTGTAAAAGATGAAGTAGGAAATGTAGGATGTTCAAAAGGATACCAAGTAACGAATATAGACCGAGAAATAGATGGAGAAATAACAATTGTCAAACATGAGCCAAAAGAAGGCTATAAAAACGTAAATGGTTATGCGAAAATGATGAGTCTAACAGGAAGAGCCCAAGATACAAAATCAGGGATAGTAGCATATCTTTACACAACAAGTAGTAGTACAACAGCGCCAACAAGTGGATGGAAGAAAGTAACAAGAACAACAAACTTGATAGAGTTTCCAAAAGAAGACATAGCCTACAATGGAACATATTATTTATGGATAAAAGACTATGCAGGAAATACAGCTAGAAGCAAAACAGGATATACAATAAATAATATAGACACCAATAATCCAACAGGAAATATAACATGGGAAGCGACAACAGGATCAAAATATGGTAATTATGCGTTGGCTGCGACAATAAAAGGAACAATAGCAGATAATAAAGCAGGAATAGCAGGATATTATTTTACAAATAATAGTAGTGAAACAATGACAGAAAATGATAGTAAATG
>CATJWN010000056.1 GCA_949745595.1 uncultured Clostridia bacterium | reverse complement strand
TGGCTTTCAAAGAAGGTTGTAGAAAAGGTCACGCAGTTATCTTAGAGCCAATTATGAAAGTTGAAATAACAGTTCCAGAAGAATATATGGGAGATGTTATTGGAGATGTAAACTCTAGACGTGGAAAAATGGAAGGTATGGATAGCAATGATGGAATGCAAGAAATTCATGCATTTATTCCACTTTCAGAAATGTTTGGATATGCAACAGACTTACGTTCTAAAACACAAGGTAGAGGAACATACTCTATGGAACCTTCTCACTATGAAGAAGTTCCAAAATCAGTTCTTGAGACAATAGTTGCTTCAAGAGCTAAAAAAGAGGATTAATTTTAAAATAAATACTTGCTTTTTTATGGAAAATAGTGTAAAATAGCAGTGATTAAAATGTCTTTAAATTTTTAAATTTAAATATAAATGTAGCTAGGGCAGAAAGCGCTTCTGCCTCGATAGCTAAATTAAAAGGAGGAAAATTAAAAATGGCTAAAGCTAAATTCGAAAGAACAAAACCACACGTTAACATTGGTACAATCGGACACGTTGACCATGGTAAAACAACAACAACAGCAGCTATTACAAAATACCTAGGATTATTAGGTAAAGCTCAATTCACAGCTTACGATCAAATCGACGGAGCTCCTGAAGAAAAAGCTAGAGGAATCACAATTAATACTGCTCACGTTGAATATGAAACAGAAAACAGACATTATGCACACGTTGACTGCCCAGGACATGCTGACTACGTTAAAAACATGATTACTGGTGCTGCTCAAATGGACGGAGCTATCTTAGTAGTTTCTGCTGCAGATGGTCCAATGCCTCAAACAAGAGAGCACATCTTACTTGCTAGACAAGTTGGTGTTAAATTTATCGTTGTTTACTTAAACAAATGCGATATGGTAGATGATCCAGAATTACTTGAATTAGTTGAAATGGAAGTTAGAGACTTATTATCAAGCTATGATTTCCCTGGAGATGAGATTCCAATAATAAAAGGATCTTCACTAAAAGTATTAGAGTCAACTTCAACAGACCCTAATGCACCAGAATATGCATGTATTAAAGAATTAATGGATGCAGTTGATAGCTATATCCCAACACCAGAAAGACCAATAGACCAACCATTCTTAATGCCAGTTGAAGA